>NZ_JAZKTZ010000003.1:0-550885 GCF_036625345.1 Candidatus Accumulibacter meliphilus
ACGTCCGCCAAGTCATGATACAACCGCTGATCCAGGCCACCATCGCGCCGGGCACCCTAGTGCTGACCGACGAGTATGACATCTACGGCCGCCTGCCTGAGTGGGGCTACAATCACAAGACCGTCTGCCACAGCGCCCGCGAGTACGCCCGCGATGAAGACGGCGACGGCTTCCACGAGGTTCACGTCAACACCATCGAGGGCTTCTGGTCCTTGCTGCGCTCCTGGCTGCGGCCTCACCGCGGGATCTCCCAGGAAAGTCTTCCTCTCTACCTCGGCTTCTTCGAGTTCGTTCACAACGCCAAAAATCGCGGAGGCTCAGTATGGATTCCAGGTTGGTGCGCAACGAAAGCGAGGCTAGAGGCGCACTAGACAACGCCCAAGGAATTCCGTATGCTCTCCTGGGAAGGAACACCTAGGAGAAAGGGGCATGTACACGACGCACACTGCCAGCACTGGGCTGGTTAAAATCCAAGACCTTATCAACGATGCCAAGTGCTTCGAAGTCGTTCGGGACCTGCGCTGGCCAGCGGGTGTTCGCTGTCCGCATTGTGCGGACGAGCACGTTATCAAGTTTGGTCGCGATGAGACTCAGGAACATCGCCAGAGGTACCGCTGTAAGTCCTGTGAAAGGTACTTTGACGACTTAACCGACACGATCTTCGAAGGGCATCACCTACCCTTGCGCACTTGGATCTTGTGTTTGTATTTCATGGGGTTGAACCTGTCGAACACGCAAATCGGCAAGGAACTGGGCCTCAACAAGGACGACGTTCAGAAGATGGCGACCCAACTTCGAGAAGGGGTAGTCAGTCGCAAGCCCGCCCCAGCGCTCCAGGGAACCGTTGAGTGTGACGAGGTCTATGTGGTGGCGGGTGTTACGTCCTGCGCTGATTTAGAGCCCTCGGCCCAAGCTTTTCGAGGTTGAAACGCTGGCCGAGTCCCACGCTGCGACGGGAACATCTATCCCGGCGGCAGCGTGGGATGAAGGCGCTACCGAGGCGGCAGCGGCGTGGTCCGCCAGGGGGCTTCGGGATCGTACAGATTCATCTGCCGCTGGTGGTAGCGGCGCAGCTGTACGAAGTAACGGCTTTCGCATGCGACGGCGAGCTGGTTAAGGAATTCACTGAGCACTGCCGCGCTTTCATCGGAGAGCCCATCGGGGAACAACGGGAGAGCAGAGCGGCGGCTCATCGCAATTCCTCGATCGCCAACTGCAAGAGATCGTCCGGCAGATGATTGAGGCCGCGTGGTACCGCCAGGCGCATCGCCGTGCGCAGAATTCTCCCGGCGTGCCGCGGTAGCCCCTTGCTGGCCTGCCGCAAGATCTCCAGACCCGAATCGCTGAGCAGCGTATGCGTGCAACCGGCGCTCTTCAGGCTGTGCTGGATCAGTTGCGCAAAGCGCTCGCGTTCGAGCACCGGTTTGAGCTGCACGCGTACCTGAACGCGCCCGGCCAGCGCCGCATACGGCGCCCGCTCCAGTGTTTGCGCCAGTGCCGGATGGCCGATCAACCAGACCGACATCACATCGCGTGTATCAAAAGCGAAGTTGAGAAAGGCCGGCAAATCGCGGAAGAACTCCAGCGGCAGATTCTGCGCCTCGTCGATGATCCATACCGGCACCAACTGGCGGCCATCGACCAGTTGCAGGATGCGCTCCTTCAGATCGCGCCACAGCTGCGCCCGCCGATAGCCCGCTTCCACTCCCAGAGCGCGCGCCAGACCGCGATAGATATCGAGCCGCCCGAAATCCGTCTCCGCCTGATAGATCACCAGGTGGCGATGCGGATTCAGGCCGCGGGTCAGCTGGCGCAAGGCGGCCGTCTTGCCCACTCCCGGTTCGCCGGTGATCAGGCCGACTCCGGGCGAGTGCAACAACCAGGCGAAGCGCTCCGCCAACAGCCCCAGCGCACCGTCATCCCACAACTCGGCCGCTTCCTTGCCCAGCGGCGAATGCCGCAAACCAAAGTGTTGCAAGTCCATTTCACTCCCCCTTGCAGTCGTAATATTGCTGATAGATCAGCTCGATCAGATTCGGGCCGCTCTTCGTCGGGGGCGCTGGGTCAGTGTTCGCCGGGTCCGGCTGGCGTCGCCGACGTGTGGCGTTGGCCAGTGCATCGAGCGGCGTCGCCGCGCCGATCGCTTTCCCTTCCTCGTCCTCGACGCCGATCACTACCTCGGTATGCGGATCGACCACCAGAGACACCGTTTGACCGGAGAGCTCGAACGGCACCTCGAAGCGTTTGCCGTGATACGACACCGTGCCATCCTTGCGCACCAGACGGCTGACGCGATGCCGGAACAAGAGATCGAGCTTCGCCGCCAACGGCCCGAGCGGGCGAATCCTGGACAGGTCCTGCTGGTAACGTGCCAAAGGGCTGATGCCGTCCAGACTGGCATGCGGGCGGCGGTGATAAACCTGCTCGAGCCAAGCCCACAAACGCGCGTTGAGATCGTCCAGGCTGGCGATATGGCGCTCGTCGAGTTCGCTGAGAAACTGATCGCGGCAGGTACGGTGCCAGCGCTCCAATTTGCCCTTGCCCTCGGGCGCGTACGGCCGGCAGTGAATGAGATGGATGCCCAGCCGGGCGCAGATCCCCTGCAAAGTTTCGGCGCGATAGGCGGCGCCATTATCAACGACCAACTTGAGCGGAATGCCGCGCCTGAGCACCGCCTGCTTGAGCACGCCTTCGATGTCCAGAGCGGTCTCGCCAGGGCAGAAGGCGCTGTGCGTGAGCAACCGGGAAGCGTCGTCGAACAGTGAGACGAGATAGCTCTTGGCGAGTTTGCCGCCGATCGGGACGCGTGGGCCGTGCATCACGTCGCCATACCAGATCGCCCCCGCGGTCGCGGCGACAAAGCTGCGTTTCTCTTCCGGCAGGCTGGCCGAGCCGCTGATTCGTGACAGACCGTGCTGCTGCAGCAGACGGTGAATGGTCGAGCGGGCGAGGCCGCCACGGGCGACGGTGCCGGCCGCTTCGAGCAATTGGCGAATCTGGCACAGCGAGCGCCGCGGGTTGTCGCGCTTGGCGGCAAGAATGGCGGCCTGGGTGGCGGCGGAGAGCTTCGATTGCCCGCGGTCGGCGCGTACCTTGGGCGTCAGCCCATCGAGCTTGTGGAGGCGCCAGGCGTAGTACCAGGCCTGAATCGTCTTCTCGCTCAGATGCCGCCGACGGGTGCCGGGAATGGCGTATTCGCGGCTGGCCAGCTCGCGCAGAATCTGTTGCAGTTCTCCCCGCTCCAGCCGCTCGCGGCTAATCAGCGGACCCAGGACGGACAGGCGAAACAGGGCTTTCGGATCAATCGGGTTCATGACCACTCCTTGTGATAAATCGGAGAGGTGATCAAACCAGAAGGACCCGGATAATGACAGGAGCAAACTGTGTGGGGACCCCGCCCGGGCGGGGTCTGCCCTGTCCGCCGCTCGTTCAGGATCAGGACATCACGGGATGTTCAGCTCTTGATCAAGGAGGGTCATGGCTTGCACCAGGCCCATGGATTCGAATACCCGACGCCAGAAAGCGCCGAAGTCGGCGGCCCGCCCGAGTTCGGCACAGCGGGCGCGCAGGTGAAACTCGAACAGCAGGCTGCTCTTCTGTAGCCAGTCCCACCAGCGACCGGCGGTACGCCGGTCCGGCAGGCTGCCGAGTGCACGGCGCCGATCGGAGCGTTCGCTCAACTGCCGTTCGAGGTGGGCTTGCTGCACCGACCAGTCATACCAGCGGCGCGGTGCGATGCACGCCGGCAGACGTGAACAGGTGCGCCGACAACCAGAGCAACGGTAGCGGCAGATCGGTATCGGGTTGAGGGAAACCTGCCCGGCTCGTCGGTCGGCCTTGCGCTCATAGTGCCCGTGTGGCCAAAGGATCTTGAGCCCGCAATGCGGGCAGCACGGCGGCCGATACACTTCGGGGGCTTGCCTGACGGCCTCAAGATGCTGCTCGATCGTGTCGATGCCGGCTACAATTCGCTGCATGGGCTGGGCTCTCTTCTATCTCGGTTGTCTTGATAACTTCCCACGATAACAGAGGTGTCCCGGCCCATCTTTCGTTCACGTCGTCCCAGCCTCGTTCAGGCAGCACGCCTTCCTTCGCTCTCGCCGTTCATGGGATAGGCGACGCCGTCAGTTACTGGAGAGCGGCGGACGTAACAGCGGGGCACAAGGGACATCCTTTGGCAGTAAAAAAAACACCGTAAGGGCCGCAGAAACCGCCTGAAGGGGGCTCGCGGTCGCGGCACGCTTGCCAAGGAGAAGCCTCCGGTTTTCGGCATGATCCAGCGCGGCGGTCAAGTCGTCATCCGCATGCTCGAAAACGTCCGCCAAGTCATGATACAACCGCTGATCCAGGCCACCATCGCGCCGGGCACCCTAGTGCTGACCGACGAGTATGACATCTACGGCCGCCTGCCTGAGTGGGGCTACAATCACAAGACCGTCTGCCACAGCGCCCGCGAGTACGCCCGCGATGAAGACGGCGACGGCTTCCACGAGGTTCACGTCAACACCATCGAGGGCTTCTGGTCCTTGCTGCGCTCCTGGCTGCGGCCTCACCGCGGGATCTCCCAGGAAAGTCTTCCTCTCTACCTCGGCTTCTTCGAGTTCGTTCACAACGCCAAAAATCGCGGAAAGCGACTTCTCGAATCCCTCTTGGGGTTGCTCCTCAGCTAACAACCCGAAACCCATAATGAGCCTGATTTTTACCATTTTCCGTTCAGCGGGTATGGGTATTTTCATCGGTTCAATTCCCGGTGCCGGCGCCGATATAGCAGCTTTTGTCGCCTATAGCGAAGCCAAACGTTTCAGCAAGACGCCGGAGAATTTCGGCAAAGGCGAACTCTCGGCCGTCGCTGCCTGCGAAGCCGGTGCCACCGGTTGCACCGGCGGTGCCCTGCTACCAATGCTGACACTGGGCATTCCGGGTGATGCGGTGACCGCCGTCATGCTTGGCGCACTGACCCTGCAAGGTTTGGCGCCGGGACCGCTGCTCTTCAAGGAGCACGGTGACCTGGTGTTTACACTGTTTGCCGGCATGCTTTTTTGCTACGTAGTGCTACTGATCATGGGGCTGAGTTGTTTGCGCTTCATGGGCAAAATACTGCAGACGCCGAAATCCATCCTGACCCCGACGATCATGGCGCTGTGCCTGGTTGGCACTTACGCGATCAACAACAGCATGTTCGACATTGGCATCATGCTGGTCGCTGGCGTCATCGGCTATTTCATGCAGAAATTCGAGTTCCCGCCATCACCGATTGTGCTCGCATTGATCATGGGGCCGATGGCCGAGAGCAACTTCCGCCGGGCTCTCGCGCTCTCCCAGGGCAGCTACGATTTTCTGTATACCCGACCGATCACGGTCACCTTCCTCGCACTTGCGCTGTTCTCGTTGTTCTACCCATTGCTTCGTAGTTATCTGACTAAACGCCAACTCCGTAAACTCCAGGCGGCCCAATGAACGGCCCCACCCCTAAAAAAAGGACGCTGTAATGGACATAAGGACCGTTGACGCAGGGTCGCTGATTTGCCCTGAAGTCAGAAATACCGTCGGCGAGAGCCCCGTCTGGGAAAACACCACAAAATGCTGGTGGTGGATCGACCAGAAGGGGAAGATTTTTCGGCTCGATTCTGCCAGTGGCGAGGTCCGCCACTGGTCTCTGGCCGAAAAAACCGGCTGCATGGTGCTGCGTCCGGATAACCGGCTGGTCTGCTGCTGCGAAACCGGGATTTTCGATGTCGCCCTTGGTGACGGTGCCGAAGCCTCGATGTCCCGCATCGCCGCGATCACCCATCCAGAGGCGGGCATGCGCTTCAACGACGGGCGCTGCGACCGGCAAGGCCGGTTGTGGGTGTCGACCTTCGTCATGGATACCACCTTGGGCGACGCTGCCGGTGAATGGTTCCGATTCACCGGCAAGGACGGCCTTACGCGTTCCGGATTCGGCGACTTTGTCATTCCGAACGGTTCGGCATTCAGCCCGGACGGACGGCGTTTCTATTGCGCCGACTCGCATCGCGATGTGCGCATGTTATGGGTGTTCGATTACGACATCGATGCGGGTTCACTCAGCAACAAACGGCCATTCGCCGATTTGCGCGACGTGGTTGGACGCCCCGATGGCGCGGCGGTCGATACCGATGGCTGCTACTGGGTGTGTGGGATCGACGAAGCTTGCATCATGCGGTTCACCCCGGAGGGCGTCATGGACCGGAAAATTCTGATCCCGATGCAAAAACCGACCATGTGTTCCTTCGGCGGCGCCGATCAACGGACGATGCTCGTGACGTCGCTGTGTCGGGGAGAAGCGGATCTGGAAACGGACCCCTACGCTGGCCGTTTGCTGATGTTCCAGCCGGGAAGCCAGGGCATCGCCGAACCGCGACTGGCTGACGCCTAAGCCGCTTTTCGACGACCGCACCAAGCCAGCCGACGCTTTTGGCGACTGCCAGCGCGTTGCAAGCAAAGGTGCCGCGCTCGATTCTCTGGCCATCAGTTCCGGCACGCAAACGGATTGGCGACTTGGCAGGCTGCGGTCTGCCAAGCGCAGTTGCAGGCTTTCAATCGCCTTTTCGGCCATGCCAACATTGTCCGCGCGCAGTGTGGTAAGCGTCGGGTCAATGTGGCGGGACATAGTGAGACGATGGAACTGGCTTGCCACGTCGGCTGCGCCTCCTCGCAATGACGTGCGGGCTGGTGTCGCGGTTTCACGAGCCAGGCGCCAGGCATGGCTGAAGTACTGCTGACGCACCTCGCCGGCGACGCTTGGCGTTTCAGCGTTTCTTTCTCGCAGCCATCAGTTCATGCAGCGTTCGCGCGGCCGGTTTCATTGGCGTGCGGCTGACGGTCCAGCCGCCCTGCATCGGCGGGGTCAGCGCACGAAAGCGCGTCGCCAGCCAGCCAAAGGCGCGATACAGCGCGGGGCGCGTGTACAACGCCGCCCAGCCCGACCAGATGGCATCGACCAGGCGGCTCTTGGCAGCGCCCTGACCGCGCAGCGCTGCATGTCCGGGGCGCGCATCGTGCTGCGCTTCCTCGCGCAGGCGGACCAGCAGCTCGGGAATCGGGATGCGCACCGGGCAGACTTCGCCGCAGGCACCGCAGAGGCTGGAAGCGGTCGGCAGGACGTGCGTGGCATTCAGGCCGAGCATGTGCGGCGAGATGATTTCGCCGATCGGCCCGGGATAGGTGGTGCCGTAGGCGTGGCCGCCGATACGTGTATACACCGGGCAATGATTCATGCATGCGCCGCAGCGGATGCACTGCAGGGTCGAGCGCAGCTGCTCGTCGCCGTAGGCCTGCGTGCGCCCGTTGTCGACCAGCACCAGGTGCATCTCGCCGGGGCCGTCCTTCTCGCCGGGCTTGCGCGGCCCGCTGATCATGTTGAAGTAGGTGGTGATCGCCTGCCCGGTCGCCGAGCGCGTCAACAGGCCGAACAGTGGCGGCACGTGTTCGAGCTTCTCGACCACTTTTTCGATGCCGGTGATGGCGATATGCACGTCGGGGACGGTGGTGCACATGCGCCCGTTGCCTTCGTTCTCGACCAGGCACAGAGTGCCGGTTTCGGCGACGGCGAAGTTGACCCCGGAGAGGCCGACCTCGGCGTTCATGAACTTCTCGCGCAGGACGGCGCGGCCAATGCCGATCAACTCATCGACCGATTCGGTGTAGCCGGCGCCAGGCACCTTGTCGGCGAACAGGCGGGCGATCTGCTCCTTGGTCTTGTGTATCGCCGGCATGATGATGTGCGAAGGCTTCTCGCCGTCGAGCTGGACGATGTACTCGCCCATGTCGCTCTCCAGGGCGTCGATACCGGCGGCGGCCATGGCATGGTTGAGCTCGACTTCCTCGCTGACCATCGACTTGCCCTTGACCATCAGTTTCGTCGAATGGCGCTGCGCAATGCCGACGATGATCGCGCAGGCTTCTTCGCCGTCCTCGGCCCAATGCACCTGCACGCCATTGTCGGTCAGCTTGCGCTCGAGTTGTTCGAGCAGCTCCGGCAGCCGCGCCAGACTGTACTTGCGGATGTGTTCGGCGAGCGAGCGCTGACGTTCGAGCGCTTCAGGATTGGGGAACTGCGCGGCGCGCTTGCTGATCAGGAAGTCCATCGCGCCGCGAAAACTCTTGCGCAGATGCGCATCGGCAACGGCGACGGAAGCACGCTGCTTGAATTCGCTGGCCGGAACGAAGTTGAGCTGCTGGCTATTATTCATTGCCCTTTCCGCGTTCCGCGTTCGTTGACCTCGTTGTCCAGCAACAGCACTACCAGCTCCTTCGGACCGTGCGCGCCGTAGGCGAGAGTGACCTGAATGTCGGCAGTCTTCGAGGGACCGGAGACGAGCAGCGCGTTGGTCGGCATGCTCTCGCTCCAGCGTTGCGCGCACATGGCGTCGAACAGCGTGTCGTGGAGCTGGTCGGCGTCGAGCAGCGCGAAATGGATCGGTGGCACCAGCGACATCAGGCGCGGTTCGTTGGCGTCCGGCCAGATGATCAGCGTGCCGGTTTCGGCGATACCGCCGCGCGTCGATGTCAGGCCGGCATCGGTGTCGTCGAAGAGTTCCTTCTTCCACTCGCCGACCGGGCGGTCGTAAGGCTTCAGCCCGGCGATGCCTGCCGCCTTCAGCGCTTCGGCGTGCGCACTCGCTTCGCCGTAGAGCAGCGAGCGCACGCCCTTGGCGGCACAGATCTCGCGCAGCTTTTGCGGCCAGTTGTCGTGCGTGACGCGCACCACTTCACCGTGCCAGAACGCCATTTTTTCGCAGAACAGTTCGATTCTCGCCGCACGCGTGCTCGCTGGGGTGGCCGCGCGGATGGCGTCATAGAAAGCAGGCACAGCGGGTGCCAGCGGCACCCTGCCTTGTGGCGCGGCGCGCAGGCGCTGCAGGATGTTGTCACGCGCGCTCATTGCTGCCCTCCTTCGCCACTCGTCCGCTGCCACAGGAAAGTCGCCAGGTGCTGCCCCTGAAAACCATCGCGCCGCTTCTGCAGCGTGTGATTCAGGCTGAACATGCAGCCGCAGTCAGCCGACAGGAAAGTCTCCGCACCGGTCTCCTTGAGCGCATCGACCTTGTCGCCAGCCATCGCCGACGAAATCGCCGGGTGCTTGAGCGAGAAAGTGCCACCGAAGCCGCAGCACTCCGATTCGTGTTCGTGCATCACCACCTCGACCGCCCCCAGCTGCGCCAGCAGCGCGCGCCCGTGCTCGTGCGTGCCCATCTCGCGCCGCGCCGCGCATGAAGTATGCAAGGCGACACGTGCCGGCACACCCTGGTCTGCCAGACTGACTTTGGCAACATGCACCAGGAACTCGCTGAGTTCGAACACCCGTTCGGCAAGCGCGTTCGCCTGCGCGCGCAAGCGCGGATCATCGGCAAACATCTCGGGATAATGATGGCGCATGGTGCCGGCACAGGAACCGGAAGGAACAATCACCGGCCACGCTTCCGGAAAGAGCTGCAACTGCGCCAGAGCGACGGCGCGTGCCTGCTCGGGAAAACCACTGCTGTGCGCCGGCTGCCCGCAGCAGGTCTGGTCGGCCGGAAAAAGGACCTCGATTCCTTCGCGCTCGAGCAAGCGAAGAGCGTCCATGCCCGCCTCCGGGCAAAACATATCAATCAGACAGGTTCCGAAAAGGTAGACCTTGGCCGGCTTGTCCGGGTAGTGGCGGGGGCCTGCTGCATCCATGGCTGTCTCCTGTGCTCTTGTCGGCGAAAAGTGGTAAATCCGCAAGTGGTAAGACCAATTCCCCAATACACTAATTGCAGCCCCTGCCTTTGTCAATCGCCTGCCGCTCAGCGCAGCCATTGCGCCCCGATTAGCGGCAATGCGTAGGGGATTCGTAGGCAATTCCTAGCGCCGTAAGGTTAAACTGGCACGCCATACGCGGGGCAGCAACGCAAGCCGCCAAAAGTCTGTAGACTTCCTGACGAAACGAACCGGTAAGACCACTTTAACGGCGGAATGATTTCGGCGAACCAGCCAGGGACATCAACAGATCAGCATGAATTTTGCCAAGCTCCAGCTCCCGCGCATTCCTGACGCCGTCGCCCATCAGATCGAAACGCGCATTCTCGAGGGCTCCCTCAAACCCGGCGACCGCCTGCCTGCCGAACGCGAGTTGGCAATCGAGCTAGGCGTCTCGCGCCCTTCCCTGCGCGAAGCCATCAAGAAACTCGTCTCCAGGGACCTGCTGATCAGCCGTCATGGTGGCGGCACCTACGTCACCGACCGGCTCGCAGCCAGTTTTTCGGATCCCTGGCAGCAACTCATCGAGCAACACCCCTGCCTGCAGGAGGATGTGCTCGAATTTCGCCATCTGATCGAAGGATCGGCTGCCGAACTGGCTGCGCAACGGGCAACCGAAAGTGACCTGGAGCGTCTGGAGCAAGCCTACGTGAAACTTGACGCCGCCTACGCCGTAAGGACGATCGCAGTGCCCAGGTCGCGGCCGACGTCGCTTTTCACCTGACGATTGCCGAGTCGGCGCACAACCTGCTGTTCGGTCATCTGCTGGGGAGTGTACTGCGCCTGCTACACGAGCATGTGCGTCGCAGTCTCCGTGACATCGCGGTGAGTCCGGAAACCGGGCGGCAACTGATGGCGCAGCACCTGGCCATCCGCAACGCAATTCGCGCCCGCGAGCCGGAAAGCGCCCGCCTGGCGGCGCAAACGCATATCGATTTCGTCCGCCAGCGACTCGACGAAGCCGCCGATTCGGAGCAGCGACAGCAGCGCTCCTTGCGCCACTTCAGTTGATGTGAAGTAAGCGACTCACGACTCTCTTCTCCCCTCGCGGGAGAAGGGCCGGGGGAAGAGGGGCGGTCATGGCCAAGCGCTGCGGACGCCCGCGGCCGGCCGAGCCGCCTAGACCTTGGCGCGCATCAGCCGCGCCTTCTCGCGCACCCAGTCGCGGTCTTTGTCGGCTTCCCGCTTGTCGTACTGCTTCTTGCCTTTCGCCAGGCCAATTTCAACCTTGATGCGACCACGCTGGAAATGCAGGTCGATCGGCAGCAGCGTATAGCCCGCGCGCTCGACCTGGCCGATCATCTTGCTGATCTGCCTGGCGTGCAGCAGCAGCTTGCGGGTGCGCACCGCATCCGGTTTGACGTGCGTCGACGCCGCCATCAGCGGCGTGATGTGCATCCCGAAAAGGAAGACTTCGCCTTTGCGGACGACGACATAGGCTTCCTTGATACTCGCCCGGCCAGCGCGGATCGCCTTGACTTCCCAGCCTTCCAGCACCAAGCCCGCCTCGACCTTCTCTTCTATGAAGTAGTCATGAAAAGCCTTCTTGTTGGCGACAATGCTCATGGTGCCTTTTCTCGGGAAATTGAGGTGTGGGTAGGAGTGTGCAGTGCTAGAATATTTGATTCTACAGGATTCACGGGGTACGGCAGAGGATGGCCATGGTCAAGAAATCGGTACTGATCGAACGTTCATCGCAGCAGATGTTCGACCTGGTCGACCGTGTCGAAGACTATCCGAAGTTTCTACCGTGGTGCAGCCAGACGTGCTGCGAGTTTCGCGACGAGCAGAAGACGGTCGCCACGCTGCACATCAACTACCGCAACGTGACTTCGCACTTCACCACCGAGAACGACAAGGAGTCGCCTCAGTGGATGAGAATCCACCTGGTGGATGGCCCGTTTCGCCGCCTTGAAGGCCTCTGGCGTTTCAAGCCCCTGGCCGACTACGCGTGCAAGATCGAGTTCCAGTTGTCCTACGAGTTCTCCAGCAAGATGTTCGAAAAAGTGATCGGTCCGGTTTTCAGCCAGATCGCCAACACGTTCGTCGACGCCTTCGTGAAACGCGCCAACGAAGTGCATGGCTTGCCCAATGCCTGAACTGCTCGCCATCGAGGTGATCTACGCCTTGCCCGACAAGCAGCAGCTGGTCAGCCTGCAGCTTGCCGCGGGCAGCACCGTGCGCGAGGCGATCGAGGCCTCCGGACTGCTGCCAAAGCACCCGGAAATCGACCTCGCAAAAAACAAGATCGGCATTTTCGGCAAACTCACCAAGCCCGACGCAGGACTACGCGATCAGGACCGCGTCGAGATCTACCGCCCGCTGATTGCCGATCCGAAAGAAGTTCGCAAGCAACGTGCCGCCGAAGGCAAGGTCATGAAAAAAGGCGCCGGCGAAGGCGAGTAGGCGAGAAAGCCGGATTCGCGCAGCGCACTTGCCGGCGCTCCCGCAGCGTCCACAGCACACTTCACCCTCCACCCTCCACACTTCTCTCAGTGGCAATTGGCCTGCACGTCCTGGCGTAGCTTGGCGATTTCGTGCGTGCGTTGCGCCTCGTCGAGGTAGTAGCGCTCGCCCTTGCTGTCACGCATCGCTACGCGTTCGCCAGACTCCAGAAGCTGCAGCGAGCGACGCGCGTTCTCGCAGTTTTCCTTTTTCAGCGCCGCCAGGCGCTGCTCCTTGTCGGCCTGCTCGGCGCCTTCCTGCGATTCCTTCTGACGCTTGCGAAACGCCATCTCGTGGTCAGCCAGCGTCTCCTCGCTGGCGTCGCTCCCTGGCGCGGCATCGGCTTCGATTTTCCGCGCGCCCGTGACATTCGCCGGAGGCGGTCGGTCGGAGATCACCGTCGTGTTTTTTTCGTCCTGCCATTGATAAATTTGCGCCTGCGCAACGAAGGCGGCAAGTAGCATGGCGGCAGCGAGAGCAATGCGCTTCATGGGCGTTCAGCGGTAAGGGAGCACGCTGTATAATACGTTTTTGTGACCTCGGATCAAAGGCTATGCGTTTAATCCAACGGGCGCTGACGTTCGATGATGTGCTCCTCGTTCCCGCCCATTCTTCCGTAATGCCACGCGATGTCACGCTCAAGACGCGTTTGACGCGCAACATCAGCCTCGAACTGCCGCTCGTTTCGGCGGCCATGGACACCGTCACCGAGGCGCGCCTGGCGATCGCCCTGGCGCAGGAAGGCGGCATCGGAATCGTGCACAAGAACTTCAGCCCAAAAGTACAAGCCGCCGAAGTCGCCAAGGTCAAGCGTTTCGAATCCGGAATCCTCAAGGACCCGATTACCGTACCACCGACCATGTCGGTGCGCGAAGTGCTGGCGCTGACCACCCTGCACAAAATCTCCGGCGTTCCGGTGCTCGATGGCCGCGTCGTCGTCGGCATCGTCACCAACCGCGACCTGCGCTTCGAAACCGAACTCGACCAGCCGGTGAGCAACATCATGACGCCGCAGAATCGCCTGGTGACTGTCCCGGAAGGGGCAACGATCGAAGAAGGCAAGGCGGTAATCCACAAGCACCGTCTCGAACGCGTGGTGGTCATCAACGACGCCTTCGAACTGCGCGGCCTGATCACCGTCAAGGACATCATCAAGACCACCGAACACCCGCATGCCAGCAAGGACG
Organism: Candidatus Accumulibacter meliphilus; assembly: GCF_036625345.1. Taxonomy (NCBI): domain Bacteria; kingdom Pseudomonadati; phylum Pseudomonadota; class Betaproteobacteria; genus Candidatus Accumulibacter; species Candidatus Accumulibacter meliphilus. The sequence continues at coordinate 13,377 of NZ_JAZKTZ010000003.1, forward strand.
CTTCCGGACGCTTGCGGGCCGGCGCCGCCGTCGGGGTCGGCCCAGGCACCGAAGAACGCGTCGAACTGCTCGCCGAAGCGGGCGTCGATGTCCTCGTCGTCGATACCGCGCACGGCCATTCGCAAGGCGTGCTCGACCGCGTCAAGTGGATCAAGAAGAACTTTCCCGATGTCGAGGTGATCGGCGGCAACATCGCCACCGCAGAAGCGGCGCTGGCGATGGTCGACCATGGTGCCGACGGCGTCAAAGTGGGCATCGGCCCGGGCTCGATCTGCACCACGCGCATCGTCGCCGGCGTCGGCGTGCCGCAGATCACGGCCATCCAGAACGTCCATGATGCCCTCAAGGACTGCGGCGTGCCGATGATCGCCGACGGCGGCATTCGCTACTCCGGCGACATCTCCAAGGCGATTGCCGCCGGCGGCAACGCGGTCATGCTCGGCGGCCTTTTCGCCGGCACCGAGGAAGCGCCCGGCGAAGTCGAGCTGTTCCAGGGACGTTCGTACAAATCCTATCGCGGCATGGGTTCGATCGGCGCCATGGCCGCCGGCGCTGCCGACCGCTATTTCCAGGAAGAAACGGCCAACGTCGACAAACTGGTCCCCGAAGGCATCGAAGGCCGCGTTCCCTACAAGGGCTCGGTGCTGGCGGTGATTCATCAATTGATGGGCGGCCTGCGCTCGTCGATGGGCTACCTCGGCTGCCGGACGATCGCCGAAATGCACGCACGGGCGACCTTCGTCCAGATCACCTCGGCAGGTGTCCGCGAATCACACGTCCATGACGTACAGATCACCAAGGAAGCTCCCAACTACCACGTCGATTGAGCATCGATTGACGATTCACGGGCGGCTACGGGCCGCCCGCTTCATTTGAGGCGTCGCCATGTCCCACCAAAGAATTCTGATCCTCGACTTCGGTTCGCAGGTCGCGCAGCTGATTGCCCGCCGCGTCCGCGAGCAACAGGTCTATTGCGAGCTGCATCCCTACGACGTCTCCGCAGACTTCATCCGCGACTTCCAGCCGCAGGGAATCATCCTCTCCGGCGGCCCCAATTCGGTCTACGACGTCGAAGACTTCAAAGCCCCGCAAGTGGTCTTCGAACTCGGCGTGCCGGTGCTCGGTATCTGCTATGGCATGCAGCTGATGGCGGCGCAGTTGGGCGGCAGCGTCGAAAGCTCGAACAAGCGCGAATTCGGCTATGCCGAAATGCGCGCCCGCGGCCACTCGGAATTGTTCAGGGGCATCGAGGACAGACGCAACGACGAAGGGCACGGGCTGCTCGACGTCTGGATGAGCCACGGCGACAAGGTCACCACCCTGCCCCCGGGCTTCAAGCTGATCGGCAGCAACCCATCGACGCCGATCGCCGCCATGGCCGACGAAGAGCGCAAGTTCTACGCGGTACAGTTTCACCCCGAGGTGACGCACACCCTCAAAGGCAAGGACATCCTCGGCCGCTTCGTGCGCGACATCTGCGCCTGCGGCCACGACTGGAACATGCCCGATTACGTCGGCGAAGCGGTCGACAGGATTCGCGCCCAGGTGGGCCAGGAGGAAGTCATTCTCGGCCTTTCTGGCGGCGTCGATTCGTCAGTGGCCGCAGCGCTGATCCACCGCGCCATCGGCGACCAGCTGACCTGCGTTTTCGTCGATAACGGCCTGCTGCGCCTCAATGAAGCCGAGCAGGTGATGCACACTTTTGCCCACAATCTCGGCGTCAAGGTGGTGCATGTCGACGCCAGCGCACAGTTCATGGGCCATCTGCAGGGAGTCTCCGATCCCGAGCAGAAGCGCAAGATCATCGGCCGCGAGTTCGTCGAGGTTTTCCAGGCCGAAGCAGGCAAGCTGGCCAACGCCAAATGGCTGGCGCAGGGAACGATCTACCCCGATGTAATCGAGTCCGCCGGCGCCAAGACCAGGAAAGCACACACCATCAAGAGCCACCACAACGTCGGCGGCCTGCCCGAAGACCTCAATCTGAAGCTGCTCGAACCGCTGCGCGAGCTGTTCAAGGACGAAGTCCGCGAACTCGGCGTCGCCCTCGGTCTGGCCCACGACATGGTCTATCGCCACCCCTTCCCCGGCCCCGGCCTCGGCGTGCGCATCCTCGGCGAAGTGAAGCCCGAGTTCGCCGACCTGCTGCGCCGCGCCGACGCCATTTTCATCGACGAGCTGCGTGCCGCCGGCTGGTACGAGAAAACCAGCCAGGCCTTCGCCGTCTTCCTGCCGGTCAAGTCGGTCGGCGTCATGGGCGACGGTCGCACCTACGAATACGTCGTCGCCCTGCGCGCCGTCGAAACGCAGGATTTCATGACCGCGCAATGGGCCGAACTGCCGCACAGCCTGCTCGGCAAAGTATCGAACCGGATCATCAACGAAGTGCGCGGCATCAACCGCGTGGTCTACGACATCTCGGGCAAGCCGCCGGCGACCATCGAGTGGGAATGATCACCCGTCTGGCAACGGCAGGAAACAGCTGGCGATTCGTGATCTTAACTTATTGTTTATAAGTTCGTTTCTATTTTTTGTCTGGCAGCAACTGGCAGCATCCGGCATCATCAAGCGAGACTTATTGATGGTCCGAGAAATGGTATGAACTTTCGATGGTTCATTGTAAACTGGTTCATACCATCATCTGTACAGCACGTAGATGATGGTATCAATTCTATATAACATACTGATTGTTAATAGAATTTGTACGCAAAAAACTGGTATTTCAATGATGGTATCGGAGGCCGGTAAAGGAATGCTGACAGACACGAAATTGAGGAATCTGAAGCCAGCGGAGAAGCCGTACAAGCTCACCGACCGGGATGGCCTTTACGTAACTGTACTTAGCACAGGAACCGTCTCCTTCCGCTACAACTACCGCATCAACAACCGTCAAGAGACACTCGTAATCGGTCGCTATGGTCCGGCCGGGCTGACCCTAGCCGAAGCCAGGGAGCGCCTTACGGAGGCCAAGAAGGCTCTGGCGTCCGGCCGGTCTCCGTCTCGCCAGAAGGCGCGCGAAAAGCTAAAGACCAACGAGGCAGATTCTTTTGGCGGATGGGCCGAACTCTGGCTGAAGAACCACCCGATGGCGGAATCGACGCGCGATATGCGGCGATCAGTCTACGAGCGCGATCTCAAGGCGCCTTTCGGGCGGCTGAAGATGGCGGAGGTTTCGCACGAGGACTTGCGGAGTCTGTGCGACAAGATAGTCGCACGAGGCGCTCCGGCCACCGCGATCCATGCCCGCGAAATCGTGCAACTGGTGTTTCGGTATGCGCTAGAGCGCGGCCACCGCTACGACAACCCCGCAGAGTTGGTGCGACCAACCTCGATTGCCCGCTTTCAGCCCAAAGATCGGGCGCTATCGTCGGAAGAGATTGGGCTACTTTACGAGTACCTTGAGCGTGTTTCGACAGCTCCCACCTTCCGCTTAGCTGTAAAGCTCCTGCTATTGACCATGCTGCGAAAGTCGGAGCTCACGGATGCAGTGTGGACCGAAGTCAACTTCATGGATGCAATATGGATAATTCCGGGCGAGCGCATGAAACGAAGGAATCCCCATGTTGTTCATCTTTCTCGGCAGGCACTAGATATTTTCGTGGCGCTCAAGACTTGTGCCGGCGGATCGCGATATGTCCTGCCGTCTCGGTATGATCAGGATAGCCCCATGAGTAAGGCAACATTGAACCGAGTCACTACCCTCGCGTACCGGGCAGCTCAGAAAGACGGCAAGCCGTTGGAGGATTTCTGTATTCACGATCTACGCCGGACAGCCTCGACGATCTTGCATGAGGCTGGCTACAACACCGACTGGATTGAAAAGTGCTTAGCTCATGAGCAAAAAGGTGTTCGCGCCGTCTACAACAAGGCAGAGTACGCAGAGCAGCGACGCGCTATGCTGCAGGACTGGGCCGACATGATCGACCGCTGGACTATCCGGCCGGAACGCCAGGGGCGACTGGCTGGATTGCCGCCGCCTTCCGAGCATCAATCCACTGCTCCACTTCCTGCAAGTCCCATGCAACCAAACGCGTAGTAATGGCAAAGCGGCGGGGAAATTCTCGACGTTTTTCCATATCGAGGATCGTTCTTTCCGATAGCGGAATCATCTGGAGCAACTGCTTACGGTTGATCAGAGTCTTCCCCGGTGTTGTCATTTCAGCATGGCTCAGCTCACGGGTGTTCATTCTTGCGTTCCTTGTGCTCCATTTCGCGCTTGCAACCGCGCACATGGCGACAATAGCCGCGCCCTTAGTTAATTCGGAGATTGTTGCGTTGGCGGGCCCTCTAACGGTGTGACTTAGCTACTCCCGTTCGTTCCTTGAGAGGCACCCGGTAGCGTTGGGATCCGCGGTCGGTTTGTTGTAGCCCCGGCGACTCACCCGAAAGCACGCGCGACGCCGCATCAAGGTCAATCCCTTCACTCGGTGGCTGCCCGTCACGGCACAGATTGAGTTCGTAGCGAACGGCAAGTGGAATCCGCTTGCCATCCTTCGTCGGCACGTCGTCCTGGATCAGCGTCGCCTCCAGGCGAGCACAACCGGCCTCGGCAAACTTCCTCAGTGTTCTGACCTGAACCCGCACCGGCGCAGGCGACCGCGTCTGCCCCTTGAAGAACTCCGCCATCCGCCCACTCAGCTCCCGTCGGATCGACCATCGGGCGCATCGATCGCCGCGATCAGATGTTGCTTCAAGTCCGCAGCAACAACATCTCTGGTGGCCAGCAGACCCAGCACGGACAACACCATCGCAAAAGTTTTCGGAGGTGCTTTCATCGAATCTCCCTGAGAGAATCCACACCACCCACCTGTCCGAAGGCATCGCGTCCTTCCCCGGAAAAAGAGGCCTGCTCAGTCATCACCGGTTGTAGTAGCTATTGACGCGTTGCTCGACGGTGCCGCGGACGTTCTGCCCGATCGACGACGCAGTGGGTACGCGCACGCTGGCCGTGACTTCCGCGATGAACTCGCCCAGGTCGATCTGCGAGAAATCGAGCCGTTCGAACTCCGCCGGAGTGAATCCGGAACAGTCCGGATGCCTGCCGCTGCCCCAGGTCTTGCCGATCTGTCCCCTGCCCTGTTCATTGATCAATCGAGCCAGGCGAGAGTTGAAACAGCAATACGACTGGGTCTGCTCGATGCACGTCCTGATGATCGGCACCCGGGCCGAACAGAAGGAGCCCACCGCGACACAGAGATTGGCATCGCGGTGCATCGCCAGCAGTTGCTCGGTCTGGTCGCACGAGAGCAGGTCCGAGAGCAGTTCGAGGGCCACCGCCACGGCCAGCGAGTAAGGATCGAAGTAGAAATTGAAGCTGCCCAGCGACCCGATGGAAAAAATCGGCCCGCCGAGCAGGCCACTGGTCATCGTCCCCGTGGACAAGGTGAGCCCATAGAAACTGAACGAAGGCTGGAAATTCGTCGGCGTAAACAGCACCTCGGACGAGATCATCGCCTTCGCGCCCGCTTCGAGATAGCCAGCGTACTGCGGATACATGAAATCGAAGACGTACTTGCTGCCGGCGTTCACCGCCAGCTGACCTCCCGCGTACGCCCCCTGGATCGCCGCCGACATCAGCGCGTTGTTGCTCTTCGCCGCGCCACCGCCGCCCTTTTTGCAGCAGTTCACCAGACCGAACAGCTTCTTGCGACACTGCTCCGTGACGCCCGTGAACAGCCGTTGATCGCCGCCATAGACCCCCGCTTCGCGCGCCGCCTCCAGCGTGGCCATGACCTTGCCGAAATCCTGATCGGCGGGATGGCTGGTATCGAAGCAGTTGCCGCCCTGACAGAACGCCGCCTGATCGCAGACCGTGCGCTGCGTCTGCACCGCCGGCGAGGTCTGGCACGAATAGGTGCGCTCGTTCAGGTCGCAAGCGCCCGAGGGCAAGCGGTCGACGCAGTCGCTGCCCACCTGGGTGCATCCCCGGTCGATCAGCTCCTGGCAGTCATCGCTCAGCGCTGTCGCGGCGCAGGTGTAGTCCTCCGACCACGCCCAGCAGGAATCGCCCGCACTTTGGGCCCCTTCCGGCAGCGGCGAGACGCTGTCCAGGCAGACCTGCAGGCCGTTGATCGTCTTGCACGGCGTGTTGTCCGTGCAGGTGTGTGCGGCATGGACGCAGTTGCTGCTTTCCGACAGCGAGGTACAGCCGCTGGTGTCGAGCGTGTTCGAGGTGATGGTGTAGGAGGTGTCGAGTGCACGACCGTCGGCGGGTTCGTCGCCGCCGTGACGTTGGTGCACTGATACTGGCGCGTGTATTGATTGCACGAACCGTCGAAGGCCGTGCTGTCGCACGTTGACGTGACCAGCGTACAGCCCTCGGTCGCCTTGATCGCCGCGCAGTAATCGAGGGGGTCGTCGGCAATGCACGAATAGTCGTCCTGATAGCGCCAACAGCTCGCCGTCGAGTTCAGCCCCCCTTCCGGCGGCGTCACGCCGGCCAGGCAAACCGTGGCCCCACTGGCGTCAAGCTTGCATGGCGTCGAATCGACACAGGTATGCGCCGCCAGACGACAGCGCGCGTTCTGCGCGTAGCTGCTGCAGGCGCTGGCGTCGATGGCGTCGGTGAGCAGCGTGTAACTGTTGCTCAAGCGCAGCGTGTTGCTCGGCTCGCCCTGGTTGGTGCCGCACTGGAAAGTCTTGGTATAGGTGTTGCACGTCCCGTTGAACGCTGCGTCGCTGCAGGAGGCACCGACCTGACCGCAGCCGGCCGTGGTCAGCGCAGCACAGTAGTCGATCGCCTCGGGCTTGATGCAGGTGTAGGTGTCCTGGTACTCCCAGCAACCACCGACCTGCGCCAGCGTCACCACGATGCCGGAGATCGCCTTGCTCGCGGTGCTATCGACACAGGTCGAACTCGCCAGCCGGCAGTCGCCGGCAATCGCCCGGCCAGCGAGTGTCATGACGAACAGCATCGCAAGCAACGCCTTCATCATTGCGCTCGCTGCTGCAAGCTGGCGCACTCGCTCGACCGCCAGCTGCTGACCGTCGTGGACATCGGCAGCTGCAGCGCCGCCCCGGTGCCGCTGCCGCCGGCAGAGTTGCAGCCGGCACTGACGTTGCGCACCGATGGCGTGCAGGTGATGGCGCTGCAGCTGACGCTAAAATAAACGTAGAGATGGCAGCCAAAGCCGAGATCGCTGACGTAGTGATCGCTCACCGATTGACCCGGCGCGACCGCCACGGGAAAGCGGCCATAACTACCATCCCAGGGATAGCCCAGCGGGCGATAGTCGAAGCGGTTGGCACCGTCGCCGGAACGGTACGGTTCCACCTCGTACGATCGGCCGTCGCTGCCGCAAAAGATGTTCATCGCCATGTACGGATCGACGCAGCGGCCGCAATCGACAAACGCCGCGCGTCCGAGCCAGACACCGGGTGTGCATTGGCCAAACCCGACGGTGACGGAAACGCCCCGCCGACAACTCAGCGACTCGTAGCCCTGCACGGTCTGATTGCACTGGTAGCGGTAGCGTGTATCGACGGCGATCTGTTGGCCAATGAAGCACGAGGCATTGCTCACCGACTGCATCTGCTCGACACACTGGTAGCGGTGATGCTGATCGACACTGATCTGGCGCGCGGTCGAACAGAAATTGCTGCTCACCGGCCGGTAGTCATTGCACGTTTCCCGGCTGAACGACGCGGGCTGGGTGTCGGTCACCACCCGGCACTGTTCGGTTGGGTTGCCGGTGGTGATGCCGGTGGCGCTCATCGTGGGGTTGCGGGCAATCGCCCTGGCACGACTGATCAGCGGATCGTTGGCGCGATCGATCGAGAACGCCGGCCGTACTGCCGGATTGCGGGCCACGAAATTGACGGCGTCACACTCCTGCCGCCGGTAGGAATCCACCTCAGGAGCCTGGCTGGCGCAGTCGATGATCTTGGCCGTACCGGGCCCCGACAACTGACCCTGCCCTGCCTGGAACACTTGCGATTGGGGGGTAATCTGTCCGAACCCCGGCACGGTCGCTGCGCCTGTACTGTCGCCGATTCCTTGGAAGGCGCTGTCGATCGTGCCGGCGCCCAGCGCCTTGCCCTCGGCAAACGCGTTGCTCGCAGCATCCCCCTGCGCCCAGGAACGGCTTGCCAGGAGCAGAGCGAGGACCAGCCAGCGCCGCTTGCTCATCGCTGTGGTCCCGAAAGTCGTGAGGCATAGCGGCGCGCCACATCGGCCCACGCTGGCGCCTGTCGCTCGATGAGATCCAGCGCATAGTCCTGCGTGACATCACCGTCGACGCGGATGAAGCTCGACGCCGGCGCGCAGCCGTCTTCGCCAATCTGCCACGCCTGGCCCGACCGTGCCAGCACCAGCGCGGGCACCTGCCGCACCATGAACTGCTTGAAGGCCGGTGGATGGATGATCGCCGTCACGTTTCGGGCGCCCACCAGCTCCGCGATTTCCTCACCCATGCGCGCGAGAGAATTCCCCTTGAGTCCTCGCAGGACCAGCACGGCACCGGATTTCTCCGCCTGGCTGACGATTCGCTGCAGGGTTTCCTTCGGTAACGAAAAGGAGACGAAGACCATCAGCTCCGGGACGTCCTTGCCCGGAGCCCAACTTGGCGCGGCGTGGCGGTAGGTCTCTGCGATCCGGCCAATGTCGGGGCCTGTGGTCGCCGGCTGCGGCAGCTTGGTCGGATCGGGAACCACCGGGCGGCCAGTGACCTTCGGCGCCGCGACGGCATCCAGGGCAGAACCCATGCGCTCGCGGTGTGAACGCAGCTCGGTGTCAGTCGGTACTACCACCTGCGCGAGCGCGGGCGTCACCGGCCCGCCCCAGGCGCTGACACCAAGGCAGTGCGCCAACAGCAGACCTCCCGGAATTGCGACTCAGACGCCCCGCTAACCGCGTGATTCAAAAGCCTTATCGTCGTTTTTTGGACCTTCGTCACGCCGGGAACGGAAAACGTTTATTGGACAACGATGCTTATATCCTATTGTAAATACGCAATAACAAGTGCAATAAGCATAAATCTCATGCTAGAATCGCGTCAGGCAGCGGGGACCTGGGGGTGAGGGGTGACGCAGAGCGAGTTATTGGAACCAGCGGTTAAGCAGGAAGGCCGTTTCGACTTGGGCAGAGGCTATTGTCTGCACCTTCCGCGTGGCCCTCGCAGCCAGGGTGACCTTTATCATCATGGCAGTCTGAGCAAACGGGTGAATCTTGCCGACAAGGCCGAGCGGCGCCTCCTGGTGGTTGAGTTATTACAGAGGAAGCTGAACCAGACGCGCTTGGCCGAGGTGCTCAATCTCAGTCGCCAGACGCTGCACAACTATCGCGAGTGCTATCGGCTCTTTGGGGTGACCGGCCTGCTGCATGGCTATAGTCCGAGCCACAGCGTGAGCGAAGAACGGCAAGGTCGGCTGCATGTTGACAAACGCCGCCCCGGCTCCAAGGCCCGCGAACTCGAAGCTTTGCGGCGTGCCGAGAAGAGGCTGACCGCGGAAGTAACACAAGAGGAACTCGCGTGGGATGGCGAAGCCGCGGCGCGGTGTGCGCTGGAGGAAGCGCCCCTCGAAGAGGTCGTGCGTGTCGATCAGCCGAGCCGCCAGACAGTCGCGGAGCAGGCCTCACCGGAACAGGTTCCCGCCGCAGTGATCGAGCTTCCCTATGCGGAACACCATGACTGGGAAGCCAGCCGCTATGCCGGCATTTTCCCTGTCTTGCTGGTCCTGATGAGCCAAGGGCAGTGGATGCAACGACTCTCCCAGCTGTTCGGCAACGGTTGGCGCATCTTCCAGGTGTTCGTGCTGATGGCGGTGCGTAACATCCGCTCCATTGAGCAGCTCAAACATGAGCGGCGCGAGGAGGCGGGACGGCTCCTGGGCTTGGGGCGGCTACCCGCTCTCGACACGCTGTGGTCCTGGTTCCATGACGTCGCCGGCAAGTCGCGGGCCGAGGCGCTGTTGAAGGCGTTTTTTGCCGATCAGATCCGCTGCGGCCTGGTCGCCACCCGGCTGTGGTTTACGGACGGTCATCTCTTGCCTTATACCGGACAGGACAAGGTGCATGCGGCCTGGAATACACAGCGGCGGATGCCGATGCCCGGACAGACCAATCTGGTCACTTGTGACGAACAGGGGCGCATCGTCTATTTCGACATTCAGGAGGGCAAGGGAGACCTGCGCGCTCAGATTCTGAAGCTTGGCGAGTATGCGCGACAACAGTCCCTGGGAACCCCGCCGGTACAGGTCTTCGACCGTGAGGGCGATGGGCTGGGCTTTTTCAGCGAACTCGTGCGCCGCCGCACCCCCTTCATCACTTGGGAGAAGAACGCCAATCCTGCGCGGCTCAGGGCCTTGCCGGCCGCAGACTTCACGCACAGCGTGTCGATGAACGGCACGGATTATCGCCTGCTCGAAGAGACCAAGGCGTGCCTCTACCCACCTAAAACCGATCCCGATCCCGATCCCGATCCCGATCCCGATCCCGACACCGGCATGGCCGAGCTGGCGCATACGTTCGACCTGCGTCGGGTGGTGTTGTGGAATTTGCGTACCAATCACCGCATCAGCGTGCTCTGCTGGGACGCTGACCTTCAGTGGTCGCCGCAAGAGGTGCTGACCGCGATGCTCAGTCGCTGGGGCGCCTCGGAGAACACTTTCAAACACCTCAAGGGGCGTCATCCCTATCATTACCATCCGGGTTTCGGCTTGGCCGAGAGCGACAAACAGGACATCGCCAATCCCCAGATCAAAGGGCTTGCGCAGCAGATTGCGAGCACCCAGGGCCATCTCGCCAAGCTTTACAAGCAACAGGCCAAGACTCAACCCAGCTTCAATCGGGACGGAAGTGAGCGCCACAACAGTCGGCATCGGCGGCTTGCTGCGGCCATCGCCGTGAGCGAAACGCAACTCAAACAACTCCAGGCTGACAAGGCTCGCTTGCCCGAGCGCGTCAATGTCACGGGGCTGTCCGATTACCGCTCCTTCAACGCCATCGATAACGAGGGCAAGAATCTCTTCGACTTCGTCACGAGTTCCGTATGGAACGTGCGCCGCCAGCTTCTCGATTGGCTTGACGACAGCTATGCCAAGGATAGCGATCGGGTGGACCTGCTCTATGCGATTTTCAACTGCCATGGCTGGGTACGCAGTGACGAACACTGGGTGGTCGTTCGCCTGGAGCCGCTACAGCAACCCGCACGCCGTTATGCCCAAGAACAGCTGTGCCGTAAGCTCACTGGTCTCGGCGCCAGGATCCCCGGCGGAAAATGGCTGCGCATCGAGGTCGGCCAGTCTCCGCTATGAGACGGCCTTCGCCGACCTACTGTCCAAAATTAGACCACGTTCCCCGGGGATTCCGGGAGGTCTGAACAGCAAAGTCCACGACCGCTTGCTCATGGCCTCAGAACGCGCCCTGGCAACAGTTGCGTTTGCGGAAGACCATGTACGCAAAGTCCTCACCCTCGAAGGGAAACTCGCGCCCGGCGCCCCACAGGATCGTCGATCGCCCCAGCGGCTGGCAGCATTTCCCGGCAAGCTGGGCGGTCTGGGGAATCGGATAGAGCATGTGATGCTTGTAGCCGGTCTTGTCCATGATCGGCTGCGGGTAGTAGCCGCACAGTCCGTCCTCGCCGGAGGCCGCCCACATCAGCCCTTCCCGGTGCATCTTGGCGATCAGGCGGGTCATTTCCAGACTGGACGCCTGGACGCCGCCGATATGGGCCTGCACGTTGCCATTCAGGGGATAGAGACTGCCCTGGCAGCCAGCACACCAGAACAGGGTGTTGAGCGGAAAGCCGGCGGTGGCCGCTGCGCAATCGGCGGCACAGGCAGCGCGGGCCGCCAAGTTGCCGAACAGCGCGACCTCGGGGTTGAGAATGAAGGTCAGCTCATCGTCGTGCCACATCGGGTCCAGTTCGGTGAGATACGCGACATCGAGACCGCCCGGCTCTAGGCAGGCGTTGTCGAAGATCGCTTCCAGCCAGAAGATGACCGGATCGACGTACCAATGGACCTGATAGAAAGATGAGGTCGATGTACTGTCCTGGCTGTAGCGCGAACCGCGCGGCGCATCGAACCCGGGATCGAGTTCGAGTCCGCCAAGACTGGTGAGGCAGAACGGACGACGCACCACATCGACGCGCCTGACCGGCTCCCAGAAACTCACCTTGAAACCGACCCGCAACTGTGAGGGGCAGGCGCAAAGCGGTGAGCCGCCGGGATTCGGCGTGTCTTCCTGTCCCATCGAGAGCAGCTCCAGGCCTCCGAAGCGGATCGGCAGCATGCAGCGCCAACAGATATCGGTAATCGGATTGGCGAAGCGGCCGGTGCAGGTCGGCGTCGCCAAGGCCGGCCCCGGGCGCCCGATCGCCGCCGCCGCCAGCAACAGGAAGACGCACTCACGGACGAACTTCATCGATCCGAAGCCTCTTGCCTTCCTGACTGACCACCGCCGGCACCTGACGAATACCCAGGCGGCGGGTCAGGCTGCCGCCCTGATCGTAGTAGACGCGCCGCTTCCACGAACGCATCAGCGCCAGGGGCTCACCGGCGACCAGAATCGGTTTGGCGCCGCCTTCGGGGCTCGCCAACGCCTGTCGTGCAAAGGCGACTTGTCGGCGGTCGCGCCCGTCAAAGAAAACGAGCCGTTCACGCAGCGAAACATGGTCGAGGGGATTCACTTTCAGTCCGCGCGCGAACAGGATCGCGCCTTGAGCGTTGCGGATGTCGCGGTCGAGAATCCACGTCGGGTCGACAAAAAAACTGCGCCTGGTAACGGAGGCCGTGAGCCCGGCGACGGGTGCTGGTTTCTCGACGGCCGCGACGACGCGATCACGGTGTTCGTTCTGTTTCCTGGCGAGTTCGCCGGTCTTCTCCATGTGTTTGAGACGTGAATCGATGACTTCCAGCAGATCCGGTTCGGCAATGTCGTAGGTCGGCCCGACGACGCCGAGATCCTCGGCGTGTGCGATGGGCAGTGAGGCCGCGAGCAGCAGGGCAAAGAACGGCAGTGGGGCGCGAGTCGACATGGGGCCGATTCTGGTCTGCCACCTGCGGCTGTGGATTTCGAAATGCGGCTTTCCCGGACGCATTTCGCCTCGGTGCATTCAGCGACCGTTGCCGGCGTGTCAGCGGCGCTACGCGCTTCGCTTCTGGCTGCCGTCGCCAGCGGGCGGGACCGGGATTCGGTAGCAATGCGCCCGATTTCTCGTTTGACACAAGAACACGTCCGGGACGACGCTCCCCAGGCGCAGGATCTGCATCCTCGCCAACTGCAGTCGCTCGACCAGCAGGGGCTCGGCCTGGCGGGAGGGAATCCACGTGAAGGCACCCTCACGCTCTGATGGCAGTACGCCTGCCCTCACGCCTTCGCGCAAGGTGGCGACGATGCCCTGGATCCGGTTCAGCCGCTCGTCTTCATCGGGGGTCTCGGTCTTGCCAGTGATCGGGGTGCATTTCTGAACCGATGCGGCTACTGGAGGAGCTACCGGGGAAGGTGCTTGCTGAAGCCTTCCGATGGCCATGAGCTGCTTGATCGCCGGCTGCAGACGAATCACTTTCCACGATTGGCCGTGCCCGACCTCGATCTCGGTCACCTTCCGAAAAGGCGACAGCGGGTCAACCGCCAGCCAGTTTCGGTGCGACAACTCCTCGAGAATCGCTTTGCCGTCCAGGCCACAACTGCTGAGTGCATCCGGCCACTTCAGACACAACACGCCGGAGGGGTCGATGTGGATCAAGGTCTCGGCAGACTTCTTGCCGGTCTGAATGTCCCGGGCGAGCGCCTGCAGCGCTTCACCCACAGCACCATCGAGCTGATCGGTGGGTGCCGCTGGTGCGTTGGGCGTGGACTCGGGCTGGGCAGGCGTCTCTGGCAACCGACCCTGTTCAGGTGAAGCGCGTAGTTTCACGGCGGGAGACAACTTTGGCGCCGAAAGGTCGGCCGGCTCGGGTACGGCCTCCTCCTGGTCGAGGAGCCTCCCCGGTACGGAGGGTGGTGCGGGCTCCACAAGCAGCGCCGCATCGCGAAGCCTGATCGCCGTCAGTCGGATGTTCGGGATCTTCTCGGCCAGCACCGCCGGGGCGATCACCCAATAGCGATGGCCGTCGACACGATCCTCGCGGACACTCGCCAACTGGCGTTCCACAAGCATGTCGAGAAGACTGTTCGGCGTTCTCGGCAAGCCCGGAATCTTTTCCTGATGAATGAGGGCGGCGATTTCCTCACCGGCCGCCGGCCAGACCAGGTAGAGATGCCCGTCGATGTGCCAGAGCCGTGAGCCCGGTTGATTGACGCTCCAGGTCCCCTCCCGGACCAGCCGACGCATGATGTCCACCAGAAAGCGTTCGACCGGCAGGCCGATCTCGTAGCCGGTGAACGCGACGCCAAGACTGCGCAGGTCGCGCTCGACACTGGCCTGATCGGCGCGAATGACGAGATCGTGAATCGGGTTCTCGGTGCTGGGCGAGCCGTTGATCGTTTCCATCATCCAGAGCACCAGCTCGGTATCGCCCGCGGCGATCCAGGCCAGCCCCTGCGGACTGATGATGCGTTCGGCAATCAAGGCGGAAATGGCCTGGTGCTTCTTGCCACGATTCTCGCGCCAATGCAGGAAGTAGCGATCGACCTGATGCCGGCCAGCCCAGGTGTAGAGGTCTTCGACAAAGGGGTTCCAGAGCTGCGCACCATCACGACTGGTGACCACTAGGTCGGTGACCGGCTTGCCGACGTCGTGGCAGAGGGCGGCGAGGAATACGGCCAGATGCCACCGCGGCTGGAGCTCGCGGCGACGTCGCGGCGCCTGCTCGCCGGGCAGCAGCACGCGATCGCCGAACTGGAGCGACCACAGGGCGACTTCGGCAGCGTGACGCAGGAGTCCGCCTGCTCCTCGGTGATGATGTGTCTGGCTGGCCGGCAGGAGATGCGCATAGGAGGCAAAGCGGCAAAGCGACTGTCGATAGAACTGCTCGAAGATCTCCGAAGACGCGAGGCCGGCTTCGCGGATTTGGCCGATCAGCTCCCGCTGCGTCTCGATGAGTTTGTCGGGGTGGGTTGCCGGCAGGCCCTTCATGAACGGCGGGTAGCGTGGAATCTCATCGTCCATGGCCTGCTGCGACGGCGTGCTTACGGGAAGGCTTGCGGCCGGTTGTTGGCCTTGGTTATCCTGCCGAATCGCTTTCCTGATAAAACCGAGCATCGGTCAGCCCTCCCCTTGGCCCACATCCAGCCGGGCTTGGCGCAAGGCGCGCCGAATCGCAGGTACTCGGCGAAGACGCTGGCGCGCCTGATCGGGGTCGAGATCGAGAAGGTCGCAGATCGCGCGAAACGAATTGCGTGCCCTGGACCGGTCGCAAAAAATCCAGATCAGGGCGTCCCGCTGCGGTCCTGCGACGGTGCGGGCCGACTTCTCGGCCGATCGCGTGTTGCCCTGCGCATCCTCGATCGCCTGATGAAGGACGGCGATCCACAGGCGCTTGGAGCGTTTGGCAACCTCGCGTACAGCGCAGTCGGCGCGAATTCCGCAAGACCCAGTGCGCCGCACGTCAGAAGACCCGATGCGCTTTCCCGACCATCTGCTGCCGAGCCACCCAGCCAGTCAGGCGATAGCGTGAATCGAGGCTGTCCGGGTGTGAGCCGGCCACGTAGTAGCGCCCGTCGGGAATGGTGCCGACCGGGCCGGTATCGAGCGACTCGCCGGTCCTCGCGCGCTCCTTGGCACGACCGACCGGCTCGCCATCGACAAAGAAGGCTCGGCCTGTCGCGGTAACCAGCGAGCCGGGCAAGCCGATCAGGCGTTTGAGGAACAGGCTCCCACGCGGATAGGGCCAGTTGGCTTCCCACCGGAAGGCCATTAGCTCACCACGCGCAGGCATGACGTCTTTCTCGACCAGGAAGAGCGTGCCGGGAAGGCTTTCAGTGATGTTCCAGGCGAGCAGATAGGCGCGACCAAACGCCAAATGGGCGGCGACGACCCAAAGAAGCAGCGGAAACCAGCGTCCCAGGAGATTGAAAAGACCGATAGACATGCCGCCACTGTATCGGCGCCGCAAGCGTCAGGATTTGGAAATGTGCCCTGCGGTGACGCTTTTGAGCGGCAGGAAAATCGGGAGTTCGTGCAGGCTTGGGAGGGCGACGAGCGTTATGCAGGCAGACGCTTGCAGTTTTGCGGACCTGTGAGAATCTGGATCGGTCACTAAGGAATTGGAGGCCGCCATGACTATCGCTGCTGCAACACCACCAAGCGCCATCTTCAGCACTTTGCCGCTATTGGCGCTGCTGCTGGTCATCATCGCCATGTTCCGCTGGAATCGGCGATCGAAAACCACCACGAAACGCCAGTTCGATCAACTGGAGCGCGAGCTCACGGTCATCACAAATGAGATCTTGCTGGTGACCACGAACTCCGTTCCTGGCGAGCGGACTGTCAGAACGGTCGGCTACGTGGAGGCACTGTCCAAAACCGAAGCGGCATCAGACTGGGAGTACCGGCTGGCGGAGAAACAAGCGTTGTTGGATCTGGCGCGCCAGGGGATTGCCATGGGGGCCAATGCCATTGTCGGGCTTCGCAAGAGCAATGCCCACTACGACCAGGCCGGATCGCAGTGGCGAGTGTCGAGAGTCACGTACCAGGGAACGGCTGTCGTCGTGGACCGGAAAATGCCGAGGGCTGAATCGGCGGCGTGAACGGGGTGCCGCGGCTGCTGGCATCCACAGGTGGCTCGGCGGCACGGCCAGCTTGATTGATCGCCGGACGGAGCGTCTGGAAGACGCGATAGTGTTCTCGTGCCTTGAGCCTGAAACACCTTTCCAAGCTCTGGAGCAGCATTGGCGTGTTTGCATGAAGAAAGAAGCCCGAACTTCTCCGCCGCACTCATCCTGCTCGTTCAGTTCTACCTTGGCGATCACGGGCTACAAGCGCTGGTCTGATAACGCAGCCCGTCAAGGCCGTCGAGCAGGCGCCAGTTAGGCTGTGGTGCGTAGCCTTCGATAACGCAGATGACAAAAATGTCATTCCTGCGTCAGGTCGTCGTCGGCATGGATCGCCGATACTCGTAAAGGTAACGCATCGCCAGCGACGAACCACTCACCAATCAAAGGAATGACCATGAAAACCCTGTCCCGCAAACTCCTGATGATCACCTTGGCCACTGCGCTGAGCACACCAGTCGCCTTGCTTGCTGCGGAAAAATCCGCGCCAGCGAACCCTATGTACGATCAGATGCAGGCGCGAATGCAGACCATGCAGGCGCGTATGCAAGCCATGCAGAAGGCTGAAGGCGAAGCGCGCATGCCGATGATGGCGGCGCAAATGGACGACATGCAGACGATGATGAAAGACATGGGCACCGCCGGCTGTCCGATGGGCAGCGGTCAGGGTGGCATGGGCATGCAGGGTCAGCAAGGGATGCCGATGATGCCGGGAATGCATGGTAGTCAAGGGAAGTAAAACCCATGGTTACCTGGCTGAAACGACTCCTCGCCAGCTTTCGTGACTGGCGGCAGGCCAATGCGGAAGCGCACGCCAAGTCAAAACCAAATTCATGCTGCTCAGCACCACCGCCGGGGGCTGGCAGCCATCACGACCATGGAGGAAAAGCATAAGTGAAGCAGTCATTCAATCAATCCCTGACGATTTCCGATAGCCATCGCAATACCCACCTGCGACTTTGTCTACTTGCGCTGGTGATCGTCGCCGCAGCAATCAGCCTGCCCGTCGCAGCGCAAAGCATTCAGGTGCCGCAGCCGAGCCCTGGACTGATGCCCAATCCGGCAGCGGGCAAAGCCCTGTTCGAGAAAAGCTGCGCTTCCTGCCATGGCGCCAATCTTCAAGGCAGCGACAAGGGGCCGCCGATGCTGAGCAAGATCTACGAACCTTCGCATCACGGCGACGCCTCTTTCCAGTTGGCGGTGAAGAACGGCTCGCGCGCGCATCACTGGAAGTTCGGCGACATGGCGCCGGTTCCCGGCCTGACCCCGGACGACGTTGCGCAGATCACTGCCTATGTGCGGCTTGAACAGCGCAAGGCAGGTATTCAATAGGGCCACCCGCGGTCGTTGGTCCGGCGACGCCGGATGCGTCCGCAACTCGTACCCGCGGTTTGCGGCGGCAGTGTCTTGTTAGCCGACGTGTACCGGCCAGAGGTACGCAATGGTGGCTCCCGGCTGCGAGGTGACGCCGGGAGCGCCGACTGACTGTGCGGGAAGAACTGACAGCCTTGTAATGGTGTGGCCATCTTCGCGACAGCACCGCTTCGCTAAGCTCTAGGCAGCCTCGATCGCTCCCGGGCAGTTTTCTCGGCTGCCGAATGAGCCATCCCACCACGCTGCACCGCTACACCATTCCCGCTTGGAGACCATTGAACCTAGAAATCTCAGTTCGCGGCGTGCAAGATTGCGTAAGTGCTGGCAGGCTATGGGTTTGACGTTAATCGAGGGAGTCACCTGATGGGTGAGTCGAAATTGAAGCGCTCGAAGGCTGATGAAATGCAGATGTCGTGCGCTGGAGTGCAGACGGCGGGCGGGCGTGTGCAGGTGCGCTGGGAGGCGGACAGCGCAGCTACGCCGATGGGGCAACTGGCCTACTTCATCGAGTTTCTGACGCTGACCGGATTGTGGTCGGGCTGGCAGGAACGCTGCCCGCTGTCCTACACCAGCCCGAACGCGCCGAGCAAGGCCGACGTGCTGGGCACCTGGATGCTGTCGATCCTGTCGGGTCATCGGCGCTACTCGCATGTGACGACCATTCGGTGTGACGGGGTCAATCCCGGTCTGCTGGGAATGAACAAGGTGATCAGCGAGGATGCGTTGCGCCGGGCGTTGGTGGCCATTGGCGAACCCGAAGGAATGGCCTGGCTCGATGCGCATCTGCGCGAGAGCACAGCGCCGCTGCTTGATGCGCCGTGGATTCTTGACATCGACACCACGATCAAGCCGCTGTACGGCAAGCAGGAAGGCGCGGTGGTGTCCTACAATCCGCACAAACCGGGTCGTCCTTCGCACAGTTACCACACCTACCTGATGGCTGGGCTGCGGCTGGTGATGGGCGTCGAGGTCAAGGCCGGAAATGAGCACTCGGGCAGCCACACGCTGTCCGGGCTGCTGAAGCTTCTCGATGAGTTGCCCGCCGAGCGCAGGCCGAAGATGGTACGTGGGGATTGCGGCTTCGGCTCGGATGCAATCATGCGCGCGCTCGAACAACGTAGCCAGCCGTATCTGTTCAAATTGCGCCTGTCCAAGAACGTCAAGCGCCACATCGAACGCCTGTTCCGGGTCTCGGGCTGGACCGACGCCGGTCAGGGCTGGGAAGGCATGGACAGCACGCTGGCGCTGACCGGTTGGGAGGACAGGCGGCGTGTGGTGGTCCTGCGCCGCCCCCTGCAGGGCGAGATGCTCGTTGCCCAGGAAGACAATGGCCAACAGCTGTTGGGATTCATCGAAGCCGATCGCAAGGCCGGCAAGCGCATCACCGGCTACGAGTATGCTGTGTTGGTGACCAATCTTGATCATGAAGTGCTCTCGCTTGGCCAGCTCTACCGCGACCGGGCCGATGCGGAGAACACCTTCGACGAGTTGAAGAACCAGTGGGGCTGGGGCGGCTTCACCACCCACGACCTGCATCGCTGTCAACTGTCGGCACGTGCCGTGGCACTGATCTACAACTGGTGGAGTCTATTTGTTCGCTTGGCCAGTCCCGAAGCGCGACGCGAGGCCATGACCAGTCGGCCGTGGTTGATGTCCTCGGTCGGGCGCCGTACCGAGCATGCCGGCCAGATCACGATCACGCTGACCGGCCTGCATGCCCACTTTGGCAAAGCCCGGCAGGTGCTGATGCACATCTCCGCCCAGCTTCACGCCTGGGTGACCGAAGCTGCGGAGCAGTTCAATGTCACATCGGTCTGGCAGTTGTGTTGCAATCATCTCAAGCTCACCCTCGCCGCCATCGGTCCTCCGCCAACCCGCCATTTGCTGTCGGATCATGCAAATGGGGTCGGCTAACTGCGGTTTTTAGGTTGAAAGATGAGGAATCGTTTACCTTTTTCGCTTGCCGTTCCACACCCGCCACGGCGGCGATTTGTTCAGGGTCTTGCGGCAGGTGGCGTGCTGGCCGGACTGCCGTCTTTCATTGGCAGCGCGCTGGCGGCTGCCGGCCAGGGCTCGACAGCCACGGCGCCGGTGCTGTCGGGGGCCAACATCGACCTGGTCGTCGCCGAAATCGCGGTGAACTTCACCGGTACGCCACGCCTGGCGACAACCATCAACGGCTCGATCCCCGCGCCCACACTGTACCTGCGCGAGGGCGATGAGGTCACCATCCGGGTCACCAATCGCCTGCCTGTGGCGACGTCGATCCACTGGCATGGAATCATCCTGCCCTATCAGATGGACGGCGTGCCCGGTATCAGTTTCGCCGGTATCGCGCCCGGCGAAACTTTCACCTACCGTTTCCAGATCGAGCAGAGCGGCACCTACTGGTACCACTCGCATTCCGGCATGCAGGAGATTACCGGTATGTACGGCACGATCATCGTCGAGCCGCGTGATGGCGAACGGATCCGCGCCGATCGCGACCTCGTGGTGCAGTTGTCCGACTGGACCGATCAGGACCCGATGCAGGTGTTCGCCAAGCTGAAGAGCCAGAGCGACTACTACAACTACCATCAGCCGACGGCGGTCGAGTTCTTCCGCGATGCCTCGCGCGAGGGCCTGCAGGCGGCGGTTGGCAAGCGCAAGATGTGGAACGAAATGCGCATGAGTCCGACTGACCTGGCCGACCTGTCGGCGGCGACGCTCACCTACCTGATGAACGGCACCACGCCGGCCGGCAACTGGACCGGCCTGTTCCGCCCCGGCGAGCGGGTGCGCCTGCGCTTCGTCAATGGTGCCGGCAACACTTTCTACGACGTGCGCATCCCGGGTCTCAAGATGACCGTAGTGCAGGCGGACGGCGTCGATATCGAGCCGGTGAGCGTGGACGAGTTCCGCTTCGGCCCGGGTGAAACCTACGACGCAATCGTCGAGCCGAAGGACGAGGCCTACACCATTTTCGCACAATCGATGGATCGCACCGGCTATGCCCGCGGGACGCTGGCCATGCGCGAAGGCGTGAGCGCGGCAGTGCCCGAACTCGACCCTGCTGAGTGGCTGACGATGGCCGACATGATGGGCGCGATGGGCGGCGGGATGAGCGCTGGCAGCATGGATGGTATGGATCATGGCGCCATGGCAGGAATGAACCACAGTGCAATGGCCATGGATCACAGCCAGCACGGCATGGCGATGGGCGGGTTGGCGACGGCCAGTCAGATTGTTCGCCACGCCCGCACCGAGTATGGCCCGAGCACCGACATGCGCGTGGACATGCCGCGTACCAATCTCGACGACCCGGGCATCGGCCTGCGCAACAACGGCCGCAAGGTTCTGACGCTCGCCGACCTGTCGACCATCGGCGGCCCGATGGACCCGCGCGGGGCCGAGCGCGAGATCGAGCTGCATCTGACCGGCAACATGGAGCGCTACGCCTGGTCAGTCGATGGGCTCGAGTTCGGCCAATCCACTCCGGTGCATTTCAACTACGGCGAACGCCTGCGGGTGATCCTGCACAACGACACGATGATGACCCACCCGATGCACCTGCACGGCATGTGGAGCGAACTCGAGACACCAGACGGGCAGTTCCAGGCCCGCCGGCACACGATTCCAGTGCAGCCCGCACAGCGCTTGAGCTTCCTGGTGACCGCCGACGCGCTCGGCCGCTGGGCCTGGCACTGCCACCTCCTGTTCCACATGGACGCGGGCATGTTCCGCGAGGTGGTGGTGACATGAGCGCTTCAATCAGAAGGGAGAAGACGATGCAGCAATTCAGCGCGCTGGCCCTGGGCCTCGCCTTGTCGGGCGCAGCCACCGCATGGGCACAATCAGCGCCGGCGGCGGACGAACACGCGGGACATCATGGCGCGCCGTCACCGGCGCCCGTCGCCTCACCAGCCATACCAATGCCCGGAATGAATCACGGAACCATGGGGTCTGGCGCCATGCCTGACGCGGGGAGTGGCATGGCCGGTATGGACCACGGCGACATGAAAACGCACGGTGGATCCGGTTCCGCCGCGGCACCGGCGATGCCGATGTCCGAAATGAACCACGAAGCGATGAAATCTGGCGCCAAGCCCGATGCCGACGGCAGCATGAAGAAGACGACGACACCGGCTGCCGGTGATATGTCGGGCATGGACCATGGTGATATGAACATGCAGGGCGGCAGCGCGCCCGCCGACGCCCGTGACCCGAACGCCTACTCGGACGGCTACACGCTCGACACGGGAAAATATGCACTCCCGGGACCGGAGCGCCTGCGCCTCGCCGATGAACACAGCTTCGGCAGCGTGCTCTTCGACCGCCTGGAGCGCGCCTACGGCCGCGATGGCAATGCCACTTCCTACGAGGGGCAGGCATGGTTCGGCCGCACCTACGATCGCCTGGTACTCAAGGCGGAAGGCGAGTATGCCGGCGGCAGGCTGGAGGACGCGCGCACCGAAATTCTCTGGGGACACGCCATCGCCAGCTACTGGGACACGCAGCTCGGTGTGCGCTTCGATTCAGGCGAAGGACCCGACCGGACCTGGGCCGCCTTCGGCGTGCAAGGGCTCGCTCCCTACTGGTTCGAGCTGGACCTGACCGGCTACGTCGGCGAAGAAGGGCGCACGGCACTGCGCCTGAGCGCCGAGTACGAATTGCTGCTCACGCAGCGCCTGGTGCTCCAACCGCGCCTCGAAGCCAATCTGTACGGCAAGAGTGACGAGGCCCGCGGAATCGGCAGCGGCCTGTCCGACGCCGTGGCCGGCCTGCGCCTGCGCTACGAGGTTAACCGCCAGTTCGCGCCCTATGTGGGCGTCGAATGGGCCAGAAAGTTCGGCCAGACCGCCGACCTGGCCAAAGCTGAGGGTAACCCGCGAAGCGAAACCCTGTGGGTCGCCGGCCTGCGCTTCTGGTTTTGATGAAAACAACGACCGGCTCTTGACCCTCCCGATCATTGCCATTAACGACAACAACGAAAGAAACTATTGACCATGAAAACCCCAATCATTCTTCTTCTATTGAGCGCTCTACCCGCGCTGGCAACAGCGGCGGGCAATCACCAGGGCGGTCACGCCATGCACGGCGATCAACAAGCGAGTGCGGTCGGCACGCCCGGGAAGGCGGCGGACGTCACACGTACCGTCGAAATCAAAATGAACGACTCGATGCGCTTCGTTCCGGACGCGATCACCGTCAAGGCGGGCGAGACGATTCGCTTCTTCATCCGTAACACTGGCAAGGTACCGCATGAGATGGTGATCGGGTCGATGACAGAGCTCAAGGAGCACGCCGAGATGATGCGAAACATGCCCGGCATGCAGCACGACGAGCCCAACATGATCACCCTGAAACCGGGCCAGCGCGGTGGTCTGGTCTGGAAATTTGACCAGCCGGGCAGTGTCGATTTCGCTTGCCTGGTTCCGGGTCATCTGGAAGCGGGCATGGCCGGGAAGGTGATGGTGAGCAAGTAATCGCCGGGCATTGCGCCACGTCGCACCAAGGCGTCGAGCCGATGTCTCACAATCTACCGATATCAATGTCGCCGGAATGATTCGAGTTTTCCTCGGCCGACATCTGGAGAAAACTGTATGGCTTTCGTTGACACATCCAAGGGCCATCCATTTCCCTGGTACGTCAGGCTGTTCTTCTGCAACCAGCGCCGTCGCTATGGCTCGGTGCTCGAGCCGGCAAAGCTGTGGGGCCGCACACCCAAGGTTTTCGCTGCGCTCGCCACGCTCTATGGCGCGCTCGATCGGCGGGCATCGCCGTTGGCGCCCGCCTTGCGATCCCTGGTGACCGTGCGAGTGTCACAGATCAATTGGTGTGCCTTCTGCGTCGATATCAATTCTGCGACCGTGCTGAAACGCGGCGTGGATTCGGGGAAGCTTGCCGAGCTCCCGGTTTACGAGGACAGCACGAAGTTCTCTGAGCAAGAAAAAGCTGCGCTCGCCTATGCCGAGGCGATGACGTGGTCTGACCGGCAGACGACAGCGAAACACTTCGCTCGCCTGCGCGCACATTTCAACGATGATGCAATCATCGAGCTGACCGCGCTCGTGGCGTTCCAGAACATGTCGAGTAAATTCAATGCGGCACTTGGCGTTGAACCCCAGGGGTTTTGCACGGCGGGGGCGAAGGTGGTGAGACTGGTCAACCAGACCCATCTTTGACCGTGCGCCGCGCTTCCTTGAAGAGGTTATCACCCGCCGCGACCAGGGCGCGAGATGACCCGGCGTGATTTCTGGGTGCTCGCTGGCGCGAACTTCGCCATTGCACTTGGCTACGGAGTGATCCTCCCACTATTGCCGACGATGCTCAACGACATGGCCGGCGTCGCTACGCCCGCTGCCGTGGCTTGGCATACTGCTGCGCTGCTGGGTAGCTACATGCTCGGACTGTTTGCGACGGCGCCTCTCTGGGGCGCCGTGTCGGACCGAATCGGCGGTCGTGGCCTCCTGGTATTCGGGATGTGCGGCTACGCCGCTGCGCTCATCGCCTTTGCCATGGCTGGCTCACTCACCAGCGCATACAGCTGGCGCGTGCTGGCCGGGGTGGCGGGCGGCGCGGTATTGCCGGTCGTAAACACTTCGATCGGAAACGTGCCGGACCGTCCTGTCCGCGCGCGGCTCTTTGCCAGCGCATCGATGGCGACGCTGCTCGGCCTGCTTGCAGGCCCTGCCGTAAGCGCACTCGTCTATGCCGCAATGCAGCGTATGGGGGACGTGAGCGAGATGACATCGACCATACTCGTTCTGCCGACTGCGACCGCCGCCGTATTTGCACTGTGCGTCGCCGTGAGCGTTGCTCTGGGAGGTGTCTGGACAGGAGCCGCCTACGCTGCGGATCCAGCGCGACGCGCTCACCGGATCGTCTGGCGCCAGGCGTCGCCAGCCTTGTTCGCGAGTTTCCTTGTGCTGTTCGGCCTCGGCGCATTCGAGGCCGTGCTGCCGGTTCTCAATCCGACGGCGCTGTCACTCAATCCACCTGCCCTCGGTGCCCTGCTCGCACTGTGCATGGTGGTCATGCTCGCCGTCCAGACCGGCTTGTTCCTCGTCCCGATTCTGCACCGGGTGGCGCGCGGTCCGTTTCTCGCAGCGGGTTTTCTCGTTTTGGCAGCCGGTATGGCACTCCTCGGGCAAGCGGGGTCGCTTGCCGGCGCGGCGCTCGCAGTCGTCCTGGTCGGAGCCGGCGGAGCCTTTCTTCAACCGGCTATCGCTTATCTCGCGACTTTGAATGATGCAGGTGCGAGTGGGACGCTTCTGGGTGCGCTCACCGGCGCCGGTAGCCTGGGTCAGGGCTTGGGGTCGTTTGCTGGCGGGGCTCTGTACGCAACGTTCGATGCGAACGGGCTGTGGGTGCTTGCCGTCGGGCTTGCTGGCGGAGCGGCGTGGATTGGTGCGCCCGTTCGCGCCGGCGCGGCGCGCCTCAATTGAGGAGGGCTGGAAGAAACCCGTATGGACCGAGTTCTTCAACCGGCACCTTTCTTCCCAACGGCTAACTCGACTGGGTGAGCAACATCCAGCTCGGCGTGGAGTGGGTTGCCCGCCTACAAGTCGTGCACGAGTTCGCAACCGACAGCGTCGCCATCTACTAGATCCTGACTTCTAGCCGCCAGCGGGGGTTCGTCCCCGACCTTGTGCTGCGACGACCTGGCGAGGAGTCATGACCGGGCGGATCGGTGAGCACCTCGTCGGAACGTGCACGTTTGGCCACTTACACCGTTGTAATGCAGGCGTCACAGGCTCGTCAGATGTCGGGGTGCAAGCTAGTTGTCAGCCAGTCGAACGGGCTCTTGGCGGCTTCGAGACAGGGCACATGGGTGAGTCGATGATGGATGCGGTGTGCGGACAGAAGTGCACTCACGCGAAAACTCCGCGATGTTCCTGGGAATCGAAGACGGCTTCCGCTCGGTCGATAGGCGAGACCGGCGCCTGTCTTTGGCAGCTCCCTTGTCCTTCAAGCAGAGGGGCTGCGTGACCGAGGCGTTTGAGGCGCTCCGCGGCGTCGTTGGTAGTCAATCACGCCCAAGGCGGATGAGGAGGCTCAAATGGAATGGCTATCGCAAAACTGGTTTTTCGTTCTGATCTTGACCGTTTTCGTCGGCAAACATCTGTTCGGGCATAAAAGGGGGCACGAGGAGCACGGCAAGGATGACAACGATGATCCTTTCGTGAGTCGGTGCGTCGCTGATATGCTGCATGCAAGCGCATTCTTCTTTGGAGCGATGTCAGTTGCTCAGCGAGCGTCCGCCCTAATGGCGGTCGGACCCAAGGGCGGGTGATCTATGGAACTGCACGATTTCTTCCTCGCGCTTGCCTTGGTGTTGCTCGGTGCCCGGCTACTAGGTGAAACCGCGAGCCGGCTGGGTATTCCCGCGGTCATCGGCGAATTAGCGGCCGGACTGATCCTGGGGCCGTCGCTACTGGGTTGGGTCTCTTCCAGCGCGCCCCTGGAGATCCTGGCCGAAATCGGCATCATCCTGCTGCTGTTCGAGGTGGGCATGAATACCGACGTCTACCGGCTCGCCCGCACCGGCACGAAGCCGGTGTTCGTCGCCATCACGGGATTTGTGCTCCCCTTCGCCTTCGGAGCGGGCGTCAGCTGGTACGGTTTCGAGCTACCCCTCATGGCCAGCCTGTTCATCGGTGGCACCCTCACCGCGACGAGTATCGGCATTACGGTGCGGGTACTGGCGGACCTGCGGCAAGGCTCTTCGGACGAAGCGCAGATCATCATCGGTGCGGCGGTGCTGGACGACATCCTGGGCGTGCTCGCGCTGGCATTCCTGTATCAGTTTGCGATCATCGGGGAGGTTACGCCAACCTCGGTAGGCCAGGTAAGCCTGTACATATTCATGTTCGTCGCCCTCGCCCCGGTGACGGCCAAGCTAGTCGCCTATGTGATCGATCATTACGACCGAAGGAGCGCGTCGCCCGGACTACTCGTGACCATGGTGGTTTGCCTGATCATGCTGTTCAGCTACTTGGCGCATCTGGCCGGGGCGCCACTGATCTTGGGCGGATTCGCCGTTGGTATCGCCATGGGGCAGCGCTTTCGACTGCGCGTGGCGCAGCACCTGCGCATTCCGTTTTCTGCCGCCATCAATCGCGCCATGGACGCCGCACCGCACCTCTCAGAACATTTGGAGGACCAGATCCGCCCCCTGATCCGGGTGTTCACGCCGGTCTTCTTCGTCATGGTGGGTGTGTCCTTGGATTTGCGCACAGTCGACTGGGGTTCTGCGTTCGTGTGGAAACTGGCGTCGACCTTGCTGGTGATCGCGATAGTCGGGAAGTGCCTTGCCGGCTATTGCATCCGTGAGAACCGAATGCGCCAAGCGGTAATCGGACTCGCCATGGTGCCGCGCGGCGAGGTCGGGCTCATCTTTACGCAGGTGGGTCTGGCTAACGGCCTCCTGAATACCGAAGCGTACGCGGCTTTGCTAATCGTGATCGCGCTTACCACAGCGCTCCCGCCCTTCGCGCTGAAGGCGATCTATGCGCGACGACACCTCAAGGTGGCGCCAGGAGAGTGATTGAGCTCGACTGGATGCAGAAAGTCGAGTTGCGCCGGTGGGTACAGATCGAGCTGACCAAGGGAGAAGTGAAGAACGCCTTGGCGCGAGCGGTGTTCCTGAACCGGCTCCGCGAAATCCGTGACCGCAGCTTCGAGAACCAGCGCTACCGTGCCAGCGGCCTCAACCTGCTGGTGGCCGCCATCATTTTGTGGAACACAGCCTGCCCGGAACGAGCAGCCCAGGCGCTACGAGGCTCGGGTAAGAACATCGACGAGCGGTTGCTAGCGCATCTTTTGCCGCGAGCCTTGGAGCATTCAACCTGACCGTGGCAGCGATCGCATGTAGACCGACCAAGGCCATCGCACAGCGTTCGCAACATGGTGTGTGGAATGCTCGATCTTCATGACGTCCGCTGTATGTCGTCATCGACCCGTACCAAGGCGGCCAGGATCGGGCAGTCATTTCCAGGCTCTTTTCATGTCGAGAATGTTGGGCACGCTGCAAATGCAGTGAGCGCGTCACGATCTCAGGATGGACCTTGAAGCCAACTTCAACGTCAAGGGGGACTTTTCGGCATTGGGCAGCGACTAGCGGCCGATTGATTAACCCTTAAATCGGTTCGCTGATATAGAGCGCCCCGAACCCCGTTCACGCTCGTGTTGCGCGACGCCCGGCGCCTGCCCGCGCGTGCGGCCGCGCTGATCAAGCTTCATTCAGTGGCAGTTGCGCCGCCTTCGCCAACTCACGGCGCAACTGCCACTGCTTGACCAGCGCATACAGCGCCGGGATGACGCACAGCGTCAGCACCGTCGACGAGACCATGCCGCCGACCATCGGTGCAGCGATGCGACTCATCACTTCCGAGCCGGTGCCGCTCGACCACATGATCGGCAGCAGGCCGGCCATGATCGCCACCACGGTCATCATCTTCGGTCGCACGCGTTCGACGGCACCTTCCATGATCGCGTGATAGAGGTCGGCGGCGGTGGGATCGGCGCCTTCGGCGCGGCGCTTGCCGGTGATCTCCTGCCACGACTGGTCGAGGTAGATCAGCATCACGACGCCGGTTTCGGCAGCGACACCGGCCAGGGCGATGAAGCCGACGGCCACTGCGACGCTCATGTTGTAGCCCAGCCACCACATCAGCCAGATGCCGCCGACCAGCGCGAAAGGCACCGAGAGCATGACGATCAGCGTTTCGGTCAGGCGGCGGAAGTTGAGATAAAGGAGCACGAAGATGATCGCCAGCGTCAGCGGCACGACGAGTGCCAGCTTGGCCTTGGCGCGCTCCATGTACTCGAATTGGCCCGACCAGGTGGCGTAGTAGCCGGGCGGGAAGGTGACCTTGTCGGCGACCGCTTTCTGGGCATCCTTGACGTAGGATCCGACGTCACGATCGCGGATATCGACGAAGACGTAGGCGGCGAGCAGGGCGTTTTCGGTCTTGATGCCCGGTGGCCCGTTGCGCAGTTCGACGCTCGCCAGTTGCCCGAGCGGGATCATCCCGGCGCTGCTTGGCACGAAGACCTCGTTGGCGATGCGCTGCGGGTCGTCACGCAGGGCGCGCGGATAGCGCACGGTGATGTTGTAGCGTTCCAGCCCTTCGACGGCAGTGGTCACCGTCGCGCCACCGAGCGCGCTGCTGATCACCTGCTGGAAGTCGCCGACCGTAATGCCGTAGCGTGCGAGCTGCTCGCGTTTCGGCGTGATGTCCAGGTAATAGCCACCGGTGACCCGCTCGGCGTAGGCGCTCGAGGTGCCCGGCACCTCCTTCACCGCCTGTTCGATCTCGCGGGCCACCTTCTCGATCACCGCCAGTTCCTTGCCGAAGACCTTGACGCCGACCGGGGTGCGAATGCCGGTGGACAGCATGTCGATGCGCGCCTTGATCGGCATCGTCCAGGAATTCGCCAGACCCGGAAACTTGAGCGCGGCGTCCATCTCGGCGATCAGCTTGTCGACATTCATGCCCGCACGCCACTCCTTCTCGGGCTTGAGATTGATTACCGTCTCGAACATCTCGATCGGCGCCGGATCGGTGGCGCTGGCGGCGCGGCCGGCCTTGCCATAGACCGACTCGACCTCGGGGAAGGTCTTGATCACCCGGTTGGTGGTCTGCAGCAGGCGCGCGGCCTCGGTCACCGACATCCCCGGCAGCGAGGCCGGCATGTAGAACAGCGAGCCCTCGTTGAGCGTCGGCATGAACTCCGAACCAATGCGGCTGGCTGGTACGACGGTGACCGCCATCACCACCCCGGCCAGCACCAGGGTGACGATCTTGTTGCGCATCACCCACAGGATGATTGGCCGATAGACCCAGATCAGGAATCGGTTCACCGGGTTCTTCTGCTCCGGCATGATCCGCCCGCGGATGAAGAACATCATCAGCACCGGCACCAGCGTCACCGAGAGGACTGCCGCACCGGCCATGGCAAAGGTCTTGGTGAAGGCCAGCGGACTGAACAACCGCCCTTCCTGGCCTTCGAGGGTGAACACCGGCAGGAAGGAGACGGTGATGATCAGCAGCGAATAGAAGAGCGCCGGCCCCACTTCCTTGCAGGCACGGATCATCGTCGCCGCGCGATCGTGCCGCGTCGCGTGCGGCGGCAGATGTTCGAGCCGCTTGTGAGCGTTTTCGATCATCACGATGGCTGCATCGACCATCGCGCCGATGGCGATGGCGATACCGCCCAGACTCATGATGTTCGAACCCATGTCCATGCTGCGCATGGCGATGAAGGCGATCAGGATGCCGATCGGCAGCGTCAGGATGGCGACCAGCGCGCTGCGCACGTGCATCAGGAAGATCACGCAGACCGCGCCGACGATCAGGCTTTCTTCGAGCAAGGTCCATTTCAGGTTGTCGATGGCACGCTCGATCAGGGTTGAACGGTCATAGACCGGAACGATCTCGGTCCCTTCCGGCAAGCCCGGTAGCAGCTCCTCGATCTTGGCCTTGACGTTGGCGATCACGTCGAGCGCGTTCTGGCCGAAGCGGGCCATGACGATCCCCGAAACGACTTCGCCCTCGCCGTTCAATTCGGTAATCCCGCGCCGACCGGCCGGGACGATCTCGACGCGTGCAACGTCGCGCACCAGTACCGGCGTTCCACCATCGCTCTTGAGTACCAGCGTCTCGATATCGCCAACGCCCTTAAGGTAGCCGAGCCCGCGCACCATGTATTCCTTCTCGGCGAGCTCCACCACCCGACCGCCGACATCGCGGTTCGATTCGCGGATCACCTGCGACAGGCGCGCCAGCGAAACCCCATAAGTGGCCAGCCGGTGGGGATCGACGGTGACCTGATACTCCTTGACGAAGCCGCCGACGCTGGCCACTTCGGCGACGCCACCCGCCTTGGTCAGCTGGTAGCGGACGTACCAGTCCTGCACGCTGCGCAGATCGGCGAGCGATTGATCCTTGCCCGTCAGCGCATACTGGAACACCCAGCCGACGCCGGTGGCGTCCGGTCCGATTTGCGGTGCGACGCCTTGTGGCAGCTTGCCCTGCACCGAGCTCAGGTATTCCAGCACCCGCGAGCGCGCCCAGTAGATATCAGTGCCGTCCTCGAAGATCACATAGACGTAGGAAGCGCCGAACATCGAGAAGCCGCGCACCACCTTGGCCTTCGGTACGGCCAGCATGGCGGTGGTCAGCGGATAGGTGACATGGTCTTCGACCACCTTCGGCGCCTGCCCGGCGTATGGGGTGAACACGATCACCTGCACGTCGGAAAGATCCGGCAAGGCGTCGAGCGGCGTTTTCTTGACTGCGTAGATGCCACCGGCGACCACCGCCAGAGTAGCCAGCAGCACCAGGAAGACGTTGCGCGCCGACCATTCAATCAGCCGA
Organism: Candidatus Accumulibacter meliphilus; assembly: GCF_036625345.1. Classification (NCBI taxonomy): domain Bacteria; kingdom Pseudomonadati; phylum Pseudomonadota; class Betaproteobacteria; genus Candidatus Accumulibacter; species Candidatus Accumulibacter meliphilus. The sequence continues at coordinate 44,769 of NZ_JAZKTZ010000003.1, forward strand.
TCGAGCATCTCAGTGGCCCTCGTGCCTGGCGGTGGCCTTCTCGATGCGGGTGATCACGAACTCGCCATCGCCCCGGTCCTCGAACTCGAAGCGGATCGGCGCGCCGGGCGGAATGCCCTTCGCCACCTCGGGAGTCGCCAGGCCGAAGTCCATGGTCATCGCCGGCCACTTCAGCGCCGGAATCGGCTCGTGCGTGACGGACGCAGTGTTCGACGCCGCGTCCAGCGAATCGATCGAACCCAGCGCCTGATACGACTTCGCCGCCGCCTTTGCCATCTCCTTCGCCTCTGGCGCAGTGAAGGTCGACAAGGCGGCCTTGAGATTGCTTTCCGCGTCGATCAGGAAGTTGGCTGCGATCACCACTTCGTCGCCGGCCTGGATCCCTGCGAGGATTTCGACGGCGTCACGTCCGCGCAGACCGATTTTCACTGCCTGTGGTTTGTACTTGCCCTCGCCCAGCACGAGCAGGACCACCTGGCGGTCGCCGGTGTCGATCACCGCCGAAGGCGGCACGGTCAGGCGCGCTGCGCTCCCGGCGGTGGCGATTTCGACGTGCGCGAACATGCCCGGACGCAGCATCCCGTCGTGATTCTTCAGTTCGAGCCTCACCGGCGCCGTACGCGTCGCGGTGTTGAGGGTCGGATAGAGGTAGGTCACCTTCGCTTCGAAGAGGTGTCCCGGAAAGGCGTCGATGATCACCTGCGCGGCTTCGCCGAGCTTCACGCGTGCGAGATCCTGTTCGTAGACGTCGGCGATCACCCAGACAGTGGACAGGTCGGCGATGCGGTAGATGACCGTTCCAGCCATGAAACGCATCCCCTCGACCGCCTTCTTTTCCAGCACCACGCCGGTGGCTGGTGACGAAAAAGTGACCAGCGCGTTCTGCGAACCGGCCGCACCGGCGACTTTCCAATTGCGCAGCCGTTCGCGAGCCGCCTCCGCCAGCCGGCGGGCGCCCTCACGAGCCGCCGGATCGGCATCACCGGCACTCCGCTCGAACGTTTCGGCAATGCGCAACTCCTTCTGGGCAGAGACCAGCTCCGGGCTATAGACGGAGAACAGCGCTTGCCCCTTCTTGACCGGGTCGCCGGTGGCACTCACCTGCAGCCGTTCGATCCAGCCCTCGAAACGCGGCGCCACGTCGTGGACCTTGCGCTCGTCGACCTCCACCCGGCCGACGGTTCGCAGTGCCGCATCCAGGGTGCGCTGTTCGGCACGCGCGGTCTTGACGCCGAGCGTCTGGACGCGCGCCGGGCTGACCTTGACCACGCCCTCGCTGTCGGGTTCGTCGTCTTCGTAGACCGCGATGTAGTCCATGCCCATCGAATCCTTCTTCGGTTCGGGCGAGGTATCGGGCAGACCCATCGGATTGCGGTAGTAGAGAATCTTGCGCGCCTTCTTGCCGGCAGGCTCGACCGGCGCGGCGCCTTCTGCGCTGGTGCTGGCGACCATTTCCCCGGTGCTGGCCGGCTGCCGACTGCCGGCCCAGTAGCCGGCACCCAGCGCTGCGGCGATGGCGACCAGCGCCAGGATCACGGTCAGATTGCGTTTCACAGCGGTGCTCCCACGAGAAGTTCGAGTTCGGCCAGGCGAACGGCGGTCTCGACATCGGCGTCGAGCAGTGCCAGCCGCGCGCGCAGAATCTGCCTCTCTGCGTCGAGCAGGGTGTTGAAGTTCACCCGGCCACTCTCGTAGCCCGATTGAGCGGCTTCGAAGGTCGCACTGGCCTGGGGCAACAGCGTGTTCTTCAGCAAACGGGCCTTGTCGCGGCTCGCCTCGAAGGCGGCGAGCGTCTCGCCGAGCCGCCCGGCGAGGCGCGTTTCAGCGGCCACCACACGGGTCTGTGCAGCCTCCAGGCGCCTTTCGGCCTCGCGCTCCTGGGCACGACGGGACGACTGCTGCAGCGGAATGGTCACCCCTACCATCAGCTCCCAGTTGTCCGGAGCGTTGTACGGGCGGTTGTTGGTCAGACCGACGGCGAAGTCCGGGTAACGGTTCAACCAGGTGAGTTCGCGCCCTTTTTCTGCGGCGACGACGCCGAAGCGTTCGCGTGCGACCTCAGGCGAGCGGGTGCGGATCTGTTCGAGTAGGCTCTTGTAGGAAATCCGGTCAGGAGCCGACGGCAGGCGCACGGGCTCGGCCAACGGCGCATTACCGTCGCGCGCCAGCAAGGCGTTGAGTTTGGCGGCGTTGTCGCGCCGGCGACGTTCGGCCTCGACGAGGTCGAGCTTGACGCTGGTCAGTTCGCTCTGTGCCCGCAAGGCGTCCTGCTGCGGCACCAGGCCGACCCCGTAGCGGGTCAGCACCAGTTGCTCGATGGCATCGAGCAGCGACAGCGTCTCACGGAGGATGCGGATCTGTCCCGAGGCCTGGAACTGCCTGGCGTAAGCGGTCTTGATGCGGTTCTCGACCTCCAGCGCGGTACCTTCCTGCATGGTTTCGACCTGTTCGGCGAGCGCCTCGGCGACCTCACCGCGCAGTTCTCGCTTGCCCCAGAACGGCAAGGGCTGGACCACCCGGTAGCGGGTATTGCCCACCTGCCCCGGCAACAGCGAAGGAGAACGTTCTGGATTCATGGTGTTGGTGAAGTCCATCAGTTCGAGCTCGAAGCGCGGATCGGGCAATGCCGCCGCCGGCTCCACCCGTTCGCGCGCCGCCTGCGCTTCGAACTTGCGCACGCCGAGTTCCGGGTTGTGCTCGCGCGCATAGTTCAGCAAGCCGCTGAGCGAAGCGCCCAGCGGGGGGGCGAGTGGGCCTTGCGCGTAAGCCGACGCGTTGGCAAGCACGAGCGCAAGCAGCACACAGCCGGCGGCGGCAAGGCGTGCCGTGAGCGCGCTTGGCGTGGAAAGCATCATCTGTCGGGAATCCGGTTAATGTGAAAGTCGCATACGCGACTCACGAAGCGCGCGGCTCCCGTAGGGGAGAAAGGAAACTACTTCGCAGGTTCGAGTGCGGTGACCGTCAAGGCGTCGCCGACGTTATCCGCAGTGAAGCTCACCTTCTCGCCCGCCTTGACCTTGTCGAGCAACGTCGGATCACTGACACGGAAGGCCATGGTCATTGGTGGCATCCCGAGATTGGCCAGCGGGCCATGCTTGATGGTGATCTTGCCGGCCGCTTTGTCTATTTTCTTCACGGTGCCTTCAGATGCTGCCGCCTTGACGCTAGCTGCGGCACTGCCCGCCGGATGATGAGAATCGTGTTCAGCGGCGGCAAACACTGGGCTGGCAAGGACCAGGGCAAGCAGGGAAATGACGGGAAACAAAGGTTTCATGGCGGATCCTGTGGGTAGATGATCGGAGGTCGATAGGCTCTGAGTTTCAGTCTTGCGCAAACATGTCACAGCAACTGCATTCACGGTGGCCAAGGCCGCAAATAATACCTATTGCATCCGCTCAACAAGCTGACCTATAGATTACATTCGTGTAATGCTGCTCCACCATTGAGCCCAGTCATGCACGTCAGCGGGCCGGCTTCCTGCGGATCTTCGCGCTGAGCCTCCGTTCCTGGTCCGCCTTCGCTTGTGCTGGTACGCCGCTTAGTGCCTCTACCGGCTTTGTCCAAGCGGAAGACGCCGCGGTATCTGGCCTTCGCCAGATATCCGCAGCGCCTTTATACAGTTACGGGCTTGTGTGCGCTCCCCGCTGCGCCACCACGACCGAAGTGCTCGTGCGAACAGGCGCGGAACGAGTGGCCTAAGCTCTCTGATCAAGAAGCCTGCAGATCATGTCGATCCCATTCGCTACGAGCAGCGTTCGTTTGGTCTGATGTCGCGTGTCGTCAGAATGGGCGACAAGGCTTCGAAAGGTTCAGCTGTCGCTCAAGGGCCTTTATGGTCCTTGAGAAGTGAGCTGAGGCGACTGACCTCGTCGCCGTGCATGATAATCTTCTGGCCATCCGTGGTTTCCATCACCTGGCCCTCGTCCATGCGCGTGGCGCGACCGTATTTGTCTTCCATGGCCATCTTGCCACCCTTGAAGATGAAGACCGTCGAGCCGTCCTTCATCGAGATCACCTTTTCAGCTTGCGCACGAGCAGCATCGTCGGCGTTGGCGGCTACAGCAACGCCAGTCAGTGCGACGGCCATTAACAGATTTTTCAACATTTTCTTTCTCCTGGAGTTAGTTCAATAAAGATTGCAGAGATGTTTCTCGAGCCACTTCGGGTAGTGCCTCCGGGCGATGAAATGTGCATCATCCCCGGTTGGTTTTCTTGCTCCTGGACCTGTGTCAGCTGCCCAGGCGATCCGGACTTTCGCTCACATACACCGTCACACCATCGGCGCCGGCAACGACGTTTGAAAGCGGAAACGGCGTGGTCCCGAGCGTATCGAATGTCCAGATGGTGCTCTTGCCACCGGCGTCGATGCGCACAGTTTCCAGCTGCTTGACGTTCAAGAACCTGGTACCACTATCGATCTTGATCTCCCGTGTGGCGACTCCGGGTGACGCGTAACCATAGGGGGAGAGCTGCGTGGCAGTTGGCTGGCCACCGGCTTCCGAGACGTGCGAAATCCAGTGTGCGGTCTGTGCTTCGGAGTAGTCTTGGTGAGCAAACGCGGTCGTTGCACCGGTAGCACTCGCAGCCACTATCAGGGCCAGTTTGGCGAGTTTGTAGTTCATGATGTTTTCCTCGTGAGATGGGGTTGAATGCGCCGGACAGTCCTCATCCGACGCTGATGCCATCTTAGAAGACGCATGCCAACAGAATGCTGACTGGCGAGTTACGATTTGGTCAGATGACTGTAACCAAGGCTCATGTGTGCGGCGGGAGGCAAGCATCGCATCCGCGGTCGCGTGCCCTGCCCACGACTTCTCGGTGCCAACCATGCCGGAGTAGTCAGAGTTTTTCCGGCGTACACATGGAGAAAAGCGCATGGTTTTCGTTGACACATCCAGGGGTCATCGATTTCCCTGGTACGTCAGGTTGTTCTTCTGGAACCAGCGGCGTCGATATGGCTCGGTGCTTGAGCCGGCAAGGCTATGGGGCCGTACCCCAAAGGTTTTTGCCGCCCTTGCCATGCTCTATGGCGCACTCGACCGGCAGACATCACCGCTTGCGCCCGCCTTGCGATCGTTGGTGACCGTGCGGGTGTCGCAGATCAACTGGTGCGCGTTCTGCGTCGATATCAATTTTGCGACCGTGCTGAAACGCGGCGTGGATTCGGGGAAGCTTGCCGAGCTCCCGGTTTACGAGGACAGCACGAAGTTCTCTGAGCAAGAAAAAGCTGCGCTCGCCTATGCCGAGGCGATGACGTGGTCTGACCGGCAGACGACAGCGAAACACTTCGCTCGCCTGCGTGCACATTTCAACGATGATGCAATCATCGAGCTGACCGCGCTCGTGGCGTTCCAGAACATGTCGAGTAAATTCAATGCGGCACTTGGCGTTGAACCCCAGGGATTCTGCGCAGTGGATGCGAAACCGGCGAGGTCGGACGATTAGAGAGGCACGCAGAATGACGAAGAAAGCGTGAGCAGCGGCACAGCCTGTCCGCGCTTGCGGCCTTCATCGGCTTGGCCATTTCTGCAGCACCGCGTAAATGCTCATGATCTCGAATAGCAAAGAAATCCTCAAATGAAGCCTCATGACCGCTTGTTTCAAGCTACGGGGATGCCGGACAAGAACTGGTGGCATGCCTTGTGGCCCGACCCCGATGGCATCGTCAGGGATCTGTGTGTCGAATCCGGGATGACTGTTGTCGATTTGGGTTGTGGCGACGGCTATTTCACCGCCGCCATCGCGCGCCGGCTTGGCCCAGGCCGCGTCATCGGGGTCGACCTTGACCCGGCAATGCTGGAGCAAGCGAAAGGCGCTTGCGACGGGATGTCGAACTGTGACTGGCTACTCGGCGATGCGATGGACTTAAGTCGGTTGATAGCCAGCCCGGTAGACTATGTCTGGATGGCAAACACTTTCCACGGCGTGCCGGACAAGACCGCACTGGCCAAGGAAATCGCCGCCATCCTCCTGCCCGCCGGTCGCTTCGCAATCGTCAATTGGTGTCGCATCACACGCGAAGAGACGCCTGTACTGGGCCTGCCTCGCGGGCCACGCACGGAACTTCGCATCTCTGCAGAGGACACCCGCGCGGTAGTTGAACCGGCTGGCTTCCAACTGGAAGGGCTGGTCAATCTGCCGCCCTACCACTACGGGGCAATTTTTAAGAAAGCCTGACGCCGTTTCCTTGTTTCAGTGATCCAACGCAAAGGCGATTTGAGATGGCATCGAAGGACCAAGACACCACAGAGAGGAGTCGTGGCAAGACAACGGCTCTAAGTCGTACTTGACTTTGCCCCCTCTATCGCGCTTTTGTTCTGTGCTTCCGCAATGAGCAAGGCGGCTCCCAACGCGATGGCTACATCGGCAAGGTTGAAGGCAGGAAAGTGTGTGTGGAGCCAATAGAAATCGAGGAAATCCACGACCTGCCCACGGAATACGCGATCCGTGATGTTCCCAAGCGCTCCGCCGAGGGTCAGGCTATAGCCCAGCGCTTCGAGGCGGGGCAGGTGCTGCCGCAAAATGCGCACTAGCCAAGCTGAAATGGCCAAGCCGATGGCGATGAAGAAGTAGCGTTGCCAACCGCTCGCGTTCGCTAGAACACTGAACGCAGCCCCCGAATTTAGTACATAGACTAGGTTGAAAAACGGGGTGACTTCGACCTGTTCGCCATGAGCAAGCGTGTGGTTGATGGCTAGTTTTGCGAGCTGATCGACCATGATGATGCAGGCGGCCACTCCATACCAGACGAAAGCTGATATGCTACACGCCGTGTGCCATGCCGGCACAGCCAGCGATATAAGCCATCTGGCAAGAGCAGTACAGCCCCATCCGAGACCCCAACCCGCCAGCACCTCGACCGGGAAATGCCTCCCGGTGGCGATGCGCGACCAGCCGACTAAGCCGACGTACAGGATCAAACCGATACGGCCATAGCGTCCAACCAAGGGCCAGAGTGCGCCGACAACCAATGCCGAGTACGTGGCATGCCCACTGGGTAGGCTGTAGTGCTGCTCAATCTCACCGAGGACACGCACCAGGTCGCCGAGGATGACGGGCGGGCGCGGGAAATCGAGCCACAGCTTCATGATGATGGCCGCCAGAATAGCCAGCATGAAGGCCATGCCAAAGCCAGCGAACTGGAGTCGCCCGGCACGGGCACGCGCTGGATCGGTGGCCGAGTTCGACCACCACCACAGACCCAAGAGAATCAGGGGCGCTGTCCAGTAGCTGCCAGTGAGACTGAAGAACCACGCCAGCGACCCAAGTGCGGCTGGTGTTCCCACACTGATGGCTTGGAACAACGCGGTGTTAGCGATCATCGACCGCTAACCATGGGGAATCCTTGTTTTCTCTCCGCCATGTTCCGCACGCGGCACGTTGCAGAGCCATTGCATGGTTTTTGCGTCCGAGTCCTTATCCAACGTCGGTGCCGATGATGACCTGAACGTCACTCGAATAGGTGTAACGCGGAATGACCAGGTTGGTCGGCGCCGGAACATCCTTGTACACTCTTCCCGCGAGATCGAACTTTGAGCCGTGACACGGGCAATAAAAGCCGCCGCGCCACTCTGGGCCAAGATCGTCAGGCGCGATGTCTGGGCGAAAAGTCGGGATGCAACCCAGGTGCGTGCAGAGCCCCACCGCGACGAGGTACTCGGGCTTGATTGCGCGCGACGGATTCTTGCAGTATGCAGGCTGCTGCGGCTCTTCCGACTGGGGATCGCGCAAGCGCTGGTCATCTGTTCCCAACAGCCGCAACATCTCGTCGGTACGACGCAAAATCCAGATCGGCTTACCCTGCCATCCCACCGTCAGCAAGGTGCCGGGTTCGAGCTTGCTGCAATCCACCTCGACCGGGGCGCCGGCTGCTTTGGCTCTTTCGCTGGGCAGCATGCTGCTGATAAACGGTACCGTGGCCGCGGCAATGCCGACCCCGCCCAAGGCTGTCGTCGCCGCGACCAGAACGCGTCGCCGTGTGAGGTCTGGTTGCTCGTGCGCTGCGTCAGGCGGATCGACGCCTTGCAGTACTGGTGAGTCATCGCAAGTCATGCTGGTCACTCCTTCAATACATAGGTTCCCGGACTGTCGCAAAGCGGCGCGTAGCCCTTCTCGGGCGCGCCCATCAGTGGCGGCGCTTCGCTGCCCGAAGAGTGCGCTTCTAGCCATTGCTGCCAGGCGGGCCACCACGAACCTTCCGTGGTCGGCGTCTTTTCCTTCCAGGTTTCGGGATCGATGCAGCGGTCTCCTTCGTGGCACACGCTGAGCTGGTAAGAGCGGCGCGGGTGCCCGGGTTCGTTGACGATGCCGACGTTGTGACCGCCGCTGGTCAGGACAAAAGTCAGCTCGGTGGCGTCGCTTTGCAGGTGCAGTTTGTAGACCGAGTGCCAGGGGGCGACGTGGTCAGTCACGGCGGCCACGGCAAAGATCGGGCAGTGGATGTCGCTGATCGAGATGGCGCGGCCTTCGACCATGTACTTGCCCTCGAACAACTCGTTGTCCACGTACAGCCGGCGCAGCAGCTCGGAGTGCTGGCGATACGGCATGCGCGTGCCGTCGGCGTTCCAGGCCATCAGGTCGAACATCGGTTCGCGATGCCCGAGGTAGTACTCGCGGACCATCTTCGACCAGATCAGGTCGGCCGACTTGAGCACCTGAAAACCGCCCGAGACTTGTTTGTGATCAAGATAGCCCTTCTGCCACATCATGTCTTCGAGCAGCGTCACTTCGCTGGCGTCCATGAAGACGTTGATCTCGCCGACTTCGGTAAAGTCGGTCATGGTGGTGAACAGGGTGACGCTGGCCAGACGGTGGTCGCCGTCTCTCGCCATTGCCGCCGCCGTGATGGTGAGCAGAATGCCGCCCAGGCAATAGCCGGCGGCGTGGATCTTGCGCCCGGGTTGCATCTCTGAGATGACCTCGACAGCGGCCAGCGTGCCGTGTTTGCGGTAATCCTCCATGCCCAGATTACGGTGTTCCGGACCCGGGTTAAGCCAGGAGACCATGTACACGGTATGGCCACGATCGACGAGATACTTGACCAGCGAGTTGTGCGGCGAGAGGTCCAGAATGTAGTACTTCATCATCCACGCCGATTGCATCAGCACCGGTTCACGCTGGACGGTGTCGGTAGCCGGCGTGTATTGAATCAGCTCGATCAAGTGATTGCGGTAGATCACCTTGCCGGGTGTGATGGCGAGGTTCTCGCCGACGCGGAAGGCTTCAGCCCCGGCGGGCGGCTCGTCGCGCAGCGAGCGCTTGATGTCTTCGCGGTAGTTGCTCGCCCCGCGCGCCAGGTTGGCGCCGCGTTCGTTGATCGTCGCTTCGGCAATCTCGGGGTTCAAGAAGGGGATGTTGCACGGCGCCGTCATGTCGAGGATCTGGCGGGCAGTGAACGAAACGGCGGCCTGACTGTGCTTGGAAATCCCTCGCACGTCGGTGGTCGCGTTGTACCACCACTGCTGATTGAGCAGGAAACCCTGGTAGATGACGTTGTAGGGAAAGCGCTGCCAGCCGGGATGGTCGAAGCGATGGTCCCCGGGCAAAGGTTCGATACACGGTTCAGTGTCGCCGCTGACCAACGATCGCAACGCATAGCTGCCCAGGCGCATTGCCTTGCGCGTTGCCTTGGCGGCCAGTTGAAACTGCTTGCCGGGCGAAGAGGCGAGGTGCACCGTCCAGTCGAGGTAAGCCATGGCCAGCGACGCCGGAGAAACGCCACCGCTGAGTTGGCCCAGCGCGATATTGGTCATGCGGTCGATCTCTTCCAGCGCGCTGGAATCGAGCGTGTGGCGATCACCGAGGCGGCGAGCGAACGCCGTGCGCGGTAGTGGGTTCGCGGTCGACTTGTCAGCGTTGGCGGCTGACGTGATCTCGGTCGTCGCTATCGGCGCCTGGCCCGGTTTTTCCTGGCGCGACGTTCTCGCTATGGCGCGCCCCTTGGCCGGTGGCGCGGGGATTTCTTCGTGCTTGTTGATCATGATTTTTCCTCTGTTCAATGCTGGAGCGTTTGTCAGCCGGCGACCTAGAAGACTTCAACTGGATGGAAGTGCGCCCATCGATACCGAAGCGCTCCTGTGTTGTATTTGTCGTCGCGCGCAACCCCGATATCGTCGCTGCGGCGAAGAACATACGCCCGAGCAACCGACGCCGTATATGCCATGGCGTACAGTTGTCAAGAGAAGTTGTATGTCAATCTAGACCTGTGTGTACCTAGTGCCTGACCGAAAACCCCTTCATCCGAGCAGTAGCAAGGGCTTGGGCGGATTTCCGAGCGATGAAGAATTGATAGCCACAGGATGATTTGTGGTGAAATCATCGAAATTCGGGCTTCTGAGGACAAATAGGTAGAGATCTTCGTGCCAGAACTGGTCATCAATCCGGCAGCGGAAATAATCTTCGTTCTTTTTTGAAAGGCCCGTCACGGGTAGACCAAAGGCATTATAATTGCGGTTACCGAAGAGTACAAACAGGCGAGTTTTTGGAGACAAGCGATGCGAGTTGTCGAGAATACCCAGATGCACATTGGCGAAGTCGATGTTTGCCATATTATTCTTGACGCCAAGTCGCGCGACGACATCCCGCAGATTCTGCGAGGTTTGCAGTACCTCTACCAAGATCCAGACAAGCGGGCAAAGCTCTTCCAGTTGCTTGAGTCAGACATGGCCCCGAAGGTCGACAAACGGACGGGGCGTCCCGGGATGACGCTCTGGTCGATCTTCGTCTGCGGAGTGATCCGGCTTGACCTGAACATCGACTACGACCGTCTGCATGAGTTGGTCAATCAGCACAACACCATTCGGCAGATGCTCGGGCATGGGTTGTTCGACCCGACGTCGTACCACTACCAAACACTGAAAGACAACGTCACCTTATTCACGCCGGAACTGCTGAACAAGATCAACCAAATCGTCGTCGATGCGGGTCATGAACTGGTCAAAAAAAAACCGGCAGGCGAAGTCCTGCATGGGCGTTGCGACTCCTTCGTTGTTGAGACTGATGTCCATTATCCGACCGATATCAACCTGCTCTTTGACGCCACGCGCAAGGTGATCGAACTGACTGCGCGCCTGAGCGCCGATCAAGGGATGAGCGACTGGCGGCAGCACGCCTACAACGTCAAGCACCTGAAGCGGCACCTGCGCAGCGCGCAGAGCACAAAGCATCGCAAGGCCCGTAGCGAAGCGCAGAAAGAAGCCAATGACCATCGCCTTATCGAGGCCTACCAAAGCTACTTGGGGGTCGCCCAAGCCTACCTGGACAAGGCCCAGGAGACGCTGAGCAAGACCCCTGCGTGTAGCGGTGCTGGCGGTGTTGAACATCTGGCAGCCAAACTCGAGATCGAACAGTTCATCGCACATGCCGTACGGCAGATTGACCAGACCCGGCGGCGCGTCATTCTGGGAGAAACCATTCCGCATGCCGAGAAGGTCTTTTCGATATTCGAGACGCACACGGAATGGATCAGCAAAGGCAAAGCCGGCGTGCCGGTCGAACTCGGTTTACGGGTCTGCGTCATGGAAGACCAGCACCGCTTCATCCTGCATCATCAAGTCATGGAAAGGCAGACGGACGAGCAGGTCGCAGTGGCCATGGTCAAAGCGACCAAGCAGCATTTTGCCAACCTGGAGGCCTGTAGTTTTGACAAAGGATTTCACTCACCGGCAAACCAGCAGGAACTACAGGCGCATTTGAAACTGGTGGTGTTGCCGCGCAAGGGCAAACTGTCGCAACAGGCACAAGCTGCGGAAAGCGCGGAGGATTTCGTCAAGGCGCGACGTCAGCACTCGGCGGTCGAGTCGGCGATCAACGCACTGGAGGTCCATGGTCTTGATTACTGTCCGGATCATGGGATTTACGGATTCAAACGCTACGTGGCGCTCGCTGTAGTGGCCAGGAACATCCATCGCATCGGCGCCATCCTGCGGGACGGGGAAAATCGGCGGGCGAAGCGCAAAACCCGCTACGCAGATCGCGACATGCCCCACAAAATGGCGGCATAGCCCGCCAAGCGTTTTTCCATGCAGTAACTCCGGCCGCTGTCCGAACGGCTTGTTTGAACACCATGACATTCGGGCATTATGGCCCGCGATCGACAGAAGTCGGCCAGCGCAACTCGGGACGAACGAGAAATTCACGGCCAACCGAGATTTTCAAGTCGGCGCGCGCGCCAAAAACCGGGGTTTTCGGTCAGGCACTACCTACGAGGTCAAGCCAAATCCTGGCCATTGATCAAAATAAATGAGTGCAAGCTTCAAGCAGTCCGGCTGACGGATGCCGGCCGCCGTTCACAGCCAGCGACGCGCTATCCAGCCGACCCACTCCAACACGCGCTGCGGCCAACGTCGCCGAGCCCAGCTTCCGGCCGTGACCGCTAGCGATTGGGACAGATCATCGAGAAACTGTCGTTCGAGCAGGGTACAAACGTCAGGCTCGTCCACAGCCAAGACCAGCTCGTAGTTCAGGAAGAAGCTCCGGTAATCAAAATTTGCGGTGCCAAGTGCGGCCCACTGCCCGTCGATCGTGAGCGTTTTCGCATGCAGCATGCGCGGCTGGTACTCGTAGACCCGCACCCCGGCGGCGATCAACGCGGCGTAAAACGCCCGCGCTGCCCAGCGCACCAGCGGGACGTCGTTGCGCAACGGGACGAGTAGCTGCACGTCGACACCACGTCGTGCAGCCATCATCAGGCGCTGTTGCATGAGCAGGTCGGGAACGAAATAGGGGGTAGTCAGATAGATGTGCTCACGCGCTCCGGAGAAGGCCTGCGAGTAGAGGCAGCGAATACGGTGTCTACAGGTACCAGCGTGATTCGAGATCAGGCTGGCGCCACCGCCATGTGTCGATGCCCAGCGGCGCTGGCCGCCCCAGAAGGCGTCAAAAAGGCCCGCCGCCTCAAGCACGAGCGCTCCCGAGATCGAGGCATGGGTATCGCGCCATCTCGTCTCACCGTAGAAACGCCGCGAGCTCTCCCGGTGAACGTTGAAGCCCCCGACATAGGCGAGACGCTCGTCGACCACCAACAGCTTGCGATGGTTACGCCGGTTGTAGCGCAGCGGCCGGAGCCAGTTCCAACAGTGAAACCAGCGCACTTGCACGCCCTGCTTAAGGACGTACTGCACGAGCGGCAGTGTTGACTCGCCGACCGCACCCGCTGCATCCAGATGCAGCCGCACCTTTACACCCGCCTGCGCGCGCTCGGCCAAAGCCACAGCGAACTCCCAACCGATCTCGTCGCCCGCAAAGATGTAGCTTTCCATGCGTACGACCCGGCAGGCGCACTTGATCGACGCGAGCATTGCCGCGTAGAGAGCATCGCCTTCGGTGAACAGCCCAATCTCCATTGGGGCGGACAGCGGCACTGAAACGTCGCCGGCAGAATCAGCGTCGCAAGCGCACGGGGCGAGAGCGCGGGAATTCGGGCTCATGGCTTCCGCGGCTTGTATGAGTACGGCTTCCCGAGTGTCGCCATAACGGCGATATTGCTGCTCGTCACACAGTCAATGTGGTTCTCGATCTGGAGCCTGAGAAATATCGACCGCCACGGCAGCAAGCAGCAGGCTCTCGCGAATTCCATCGTCGGCGCGCTGCTCGCCTTCGCGGGTCCTACCGCCACCTACTCGACCGGAGCTCGAACCTCGGCGAGCTTTTGCTCGATCTTGGCCTGCGGGATAGCGCCGGCAATTCGCTCGCCGTCCGCAAAGAAAATCGTCGGCGTGTGTTACGTCCTGCGCTGATTTAGAGCCCTCGGCCCAAGCTTTTCGAGGTTGAAACGCTGGCCGAGTCCCACGCTGCGACGGGAACATCTATCCCGGCGGCAGCGTGGGATGAAGGCGCTACCGAGGCGGCAGCGGCGTGGTCCGCCAGGGGGCTTCGGGATCGTACAGATTCATCTGCCGCTGGTGGTAGCGGCGCAGCTGTACGAAGTAACGGCTTTCGCATGCGACGGCGAGCTGGTTAAGGAATTCACTGAGCACTGCCGCGCTTTCATCGGAGAGCCCATCGGGGAACAACGGGAGAGCAGAGCGGCGGCTCATCGCAATTCCTCGATCGCCAACTGCAAGAGATCGTCCGGCAGATGATTGAGGCCGCGTGGTACCGCCAGGCGCATCGCCGTGCGCAGAATTCTCCCGGCGTGCCGCGGTAGCCCCTTGCTGGCCTGCCGCAAGATCTCCAGACCCGAATCGCTGAGCAGCGTATGCGTGCAACCGGCGCTCTTCAGGCTGTGCTGGATCAGTTGCGCAAAGCGCTCGCGTTCGAGCACCGGTTTGAGCTGCACGCGTACCTGAACGCGCCCGGCCAGCGCCGCATACGGCGCCCGCTCCAGTGTTTGCGCCAGTGCCGGATGGCCGATCAACCAGACCGACATCACATCGCGTGTATCAAAAGCGAAGTTGAGAAAGGCCGGCAAATCGCGGAAGAACTCCAGCGGCAGATTCTGCGCCTCGTCGATGATCCATACCGGCACCAACTGGCGGCCATCGACCAGTTGCAGGATGCGCTCCTTCAGATCGCGCCACAGCTGCGCCCGCCGATAGCCCGCTTCCACTCCCAGAGCGCGCGCCAGACCGCGATAGATATCGAGCCGCCCGAAATCCGTCTCCGCCTGATAGATCACCAGGTGGCGATGCGGATTCAGGCCGCGGGTCAGCTGGCGCAAGGCGGCCGTCTTGCCCACTCCCGGTTCGCCGGTGATCAGGCCGACTCCGGGCGAGTGCAACAACCAGGCGAAGCGCTCCGCCAACAGCCCCAGCGCACCGTCATCCCACAACTCGGCCGCTTCCTTGCCCAGCGGCGAATGCCGCAAACCAAAGTGTTGCAAGTCCATTTCACTCCCCCTTGCAGTCGTAATATTGCTGATAGATCAGCTCGATCAGATTCGGGCCGCTCTTCGTCGGGGGCGCTGGGTCAGTGTTCGCCGGGTCCGGCTGGCGTCGCCGACGTGTGGCGTTGGCCAGTGCATCGAGCGGCGTCGCCGCGCCGATCGCTTTCCCTTCCTCGTCCTCGACGCCGATCACTACCTCGGTATGCGGATCGACCACCAGAGACACCGTTTGACCGGAGAGCTCGAACGGCACCTCGAAGCGTTTGCCGTGATACGACACCGTGCCATCCTTGCGCACCAGACGGCTGACGCGATGCCGGAACAAGAGATCGAGCTTCGCCGCCAACGGCCCGAGCGGGCGAATCCTGGACAGGTCCTGCTGGTAACGTGCCAAAGGGCTGATGCCGTCCAGACTGGCATGCGGGCGGCGGTGATAAACCTGCTCGAGCCAAGCCCACAAACGCGCGTTGAGATCGTCCAGGCTGGCGATATGGCGCTCGTCGAGTTCGCTGAGAAACTGATCGCGGCAGGTACGGTGCCAGCGCTCCAATTTGCCCTTGCCCTCGGGCGCGTACGGCCGGCAGTGAATGAGATGGATGCCCAGCCGGGCGCAGATCCCCTGCAAAGTTTCGGCGCGATAGGCGGCGCCATTATCAACGACCAACTTGAGCGGAATGCCGCGCCTGAGCACCGCCTGCTTGAGCACGCCTTCGATGTCCAGAGCGGTCTCGCCAGGGCAGAAGGCGCTGTGCGTGAGCAACCGGGAAGCGTCGTCGAACAGTGAGACGAGATAGCTCTTGGCGAGTTTGCCGCCGATCGGGACGCGTGGGCCGTGCATCACGTCGCCATACCAGATCGCCCCCGCGGTCGCGGCGACAAAGCTGCGTTTCTCTTCCGGCAGGCTGGCCGAGCCGCTGATTCGTGACAGACCGTGCTGCTGCAGCAGACGGTGAATGGTCGAGCGGGCGAGGCCGCCACGGGCGACGGTGCCGGCCGCTTCGAGCAATTGGCGAATCTGGCACAGCGAGCGCCGCGGGTTGTCGCGCTTGGCGGCAAGAATGGCGGCCTGGGTGGCGGCGGAGAGCTTCGATTGCCCGCGGTCGGCGCGTACCTTGGGCGTCAGCCCATCGAGCTTGTGGAGGCGCCAGGCGTAGTACCAGGCCTGAATCGTCTTCTCGCTCAGATGCCGCCGACGGGTGCCGGGAATGGCGTATTCGCGGCTGGCCAGCTCGCGCAGAATCTGTTGCAGTTCTCCCCGCTCCAGCCGCTCGCGGCTAATCAGCGGACCCAGGACGGACAGGCGAAACAGGGCTTTCGGATCAATCGGGTTCATGACCACTCCTTGTGATAAATCGGAGAGGTGATCAAACCAGAAGGACCCGGATAATGACAGGAGCAAACTGTGTGGGGACCCCGCCCGGGCGGGGTCTGCCCTGTCCGCCGCTCGTTCAGGATCAGGACATCACGGGATGTTCAGCTCTTGATCAAGGAGGGTCATGGCTTGCACCAGGCCCATGGATTCGAATACCCGACGCCAGAAAGCGCCGAAGTCGGCGGCCCGCCCGAGTTCGGCACAGCGGGCGCGCAGGTGAAACTCGAACAGCAGGCTGCTCTTCTGTAGCCAGTCCCACCAGCGACCGGCGGTACGCCGGTCCGGCAGGCTGCCGAGTGCACGGCGCCGATCGGAGCGTTCGCTCAACTGCCGTTCGAGGTGGGCTTGCTGCACCGACCAGTCATACCAGCGGCGCGGTGCGATGCACGCCGGCAGACGTGAACAGGTGCGCCGACAACCAGAGCAACGGTAGCGGCAGATCGGTATCGGGTTGAGGGAAACCTGCCCGGCTCGTCGGTCGGCCTTGCGCTCATAGTGCCCGTGTGGCCAAAGGATCTTGAGCCCGCAATGCGGGCAGCACGGCGGCCGATACACTTCGGGGGCTTGCCTGACGGCCTCAAGATGCTGCTCGATCGTGTCGATGCCGGCTACAATTCGCTGCATGGGCTGGGCTCTCTTCTATCTCGGTTGTCTTGATAACTTCCCACGATAACAGAGGTGTCCCGGCCCATCTTTCGTTCACGTCGTCCCAGCCTCGTTCAGGCAGCACGCCTTCCTTCGCTCTCGCCGTTCATGGGATAGGCGACGCCGTCAGTTACTGGAGAGCGGCGGACGTAACAGGCGTGCCGCTGATCGCCAGCTTGCGGCCCATCTCGATGCTTTCCTTGACTGCCGTGGTATCGCAATCGCCCTTGCCTGCCGGCGGCTTGCCATCGATCATCCACTCGTTCCACGCCTTCGCCCGATCAGAGGAACACCAGATCTGATTGGACTTCTCGAGAGAATCTGGCGAGAGGATCGGGTAGAGGAAAGTGTAGATGGTCACGTTTTCCAGCTTGGCGGTTTCCTTGGCCAAGCGCTTGCAGTAGCCGCAGTTCGGGTCCTCGAAGGTCGCAAAAACACGCTTGCCATCACCGCGCACCTGCTTGACGGCGAGCGCCAGAGGCAAGTCAGAGAACTTTATCGCGCTGAGTTTCTGCTTTCGCTCGGCGGTTACGTTCTTCATCGTCTTGCCATCAATCAGCGAGCCGACGAGCAGCACCGAGACTTTCTCGTCGGTGTAAATGACCTCCCGGCCATTGGCGTAGACTTCATAGAGCCCTAGATAGGGGGTCCTGGTAACACTGGTCACCACGCCTCCGAGTTTGGCTTCGACCGCCTTCTTCACGGTGGCTTCGTCGGCGAGTGTCGGCAAGCTGAACGTAGCCGCAAGGGCGAGCGATACGAGCTTCTTGTACATCTTCTTTTCTCCGGCTTTGCTGGGTTGGTGTTTCCAAAAGCATCGATCGCGTAGCGCACTACTGCGCTTCTCGGTAACTCCTCAATAACCCCGGGCGTGCGTGCATGCGCTTGGGTCGGAGCCGGAACGCTACGGTCACCGACAGAGCACGCGCCTGAAGTTTCGGTCGAGGGGATAGACCCAGACGGTTTTGATGGGCAGCAAGGCTTGGTGGTGGACATCGAGCTTGCCGCGACCGGTGGTTTGTCCAAGGCAGAGCCAGTTGGCCGCTCGGTAAGCGGTGCCGCGAAAGCGCTCTTGCTCGACGAAAGTTTCGAGCAAGAGCGGCCGGTAACCGTACTGGACTGGCCAGTCGGCGGCGATCTCCCGGGCTGCACGAGCCAAGATGGACGAGGCCAGATTCTTGCATTCGATCCACGGCAGGATGAGGAATCGAGCATTATTCACGACCCGGTGCAGGTGCGCCTGGCGTTGCGAGGGGGTCCAGCCGATGTAGTGGTCGCGCGGCTGGGTCTTCCAGGCGGCGGCGCCGAAACTGAGCAAGGCGACGAGCCGTCCGCCCGCCCGAACGAAGTAGCGCAATTGGGCGCCGGGCAGCGGTTGATAGCCGAGGTAGTGATAACGGTCGAGGTACTCGTTGTGCAGATGCGATTCGGCGCGATTGCTGACCCGGTGCAGTTGCAGTGTCCCCAGGGCACGAGGGCCATCTGCCCTTAGGGGCCCCTCGGGTTCGGCCTGAGCGGTGCGACGGCGCCAGGGTTTTCCGTTGTGATTGCCGTTGCGCGGCGGGGGGAGTTGCAGCAAGCCGTCGGCCTGCATGCGCAGCATCGCCACGCGGCAGCTCATGTCCTTGAGCCGCCCGTCCTCGCGGCTCCAGCCAAGCTTGGCACAGACGAGCCGGGACAACTCGGCGCGCAAGGCAGCCGGATTGGCCGCGATCAGCTCCCGGATCTGGTCGAGTTCCACTCTGCTGAAGGGGCGCCCGCAATAGCGCCAGGGAGTCGCCTCAGAGGTCACGTCAGGGAATGCTCGCCGTCGGCGGGCCCTCGAAGATCCACTGTCCAAGAGGCGCAATCCGATGCCAGCCGAAGATGCGGTCTTCCAGATATTTCCAGAATGACAGCCCGTTCTTGCGACAGGTCTTCTTGAGGCTGGCGAAGGTGTCGCGGCAGCGGCGGCCCGACGGGCTACGGGTGGAGCCGCTGATCTTGCGCTTCTTCACGTAGTCGCGGATATCCGACTCGCTGAGGTTGTTGTGTAGGGGCAGCTCGGGACGTTGCAGCACGCGCAACAACTCCGCCTGGTTGCGGCGCATTCGTTTTAATGCCTGATCGAGGCTGGCATAGCCGGTCCGGGTGGCACAAAGCTTCCCGAAGCGTGCTTCGATCGCGGCGGCGGTGAGCACATCAGGCGCTTCTTTGTACGCCTTGAGCGCATCGTAGATCGCCCACAGCTCGCTGCGCGTCGAGGCCAGCGCCGCGCGTTGCGGCGCATTGAAGCCGAGCAGTTTGGCGAGCACCCGTTCGGCATGGATCCAGCACAGGGCGTGGATCAGCACATCGAACTGCCCGGCGTCATCGCTGAGGATCGCCAGATCGGGGGCGACGCCGTGCGCGACGACGGTACCCAGCAACGCGCCTTCGGTGACCACGCGGACATGGCGCGGATCCGTGATGGTCTGCTGAGCCAACAGCGCCTGCCAGGCGGCTTGACCTGTCCATGCCGCCGGTGCCAGGGAGGTGAGTGCCTGGAGTTGAGCGCCGGGCAGCTTGTGCTCGGCCATGTAGGCCAGTGCCGCTTCGTTAAGGGTGTAGGCATCGTGCCCGGCGCGG
The DNA here is from genome assembly GCF_036625345.1 of Candidatus Accumulibacter meliphilus. Taxonomy (NCBI): domain Bacteria; kingdom Pseudomonadati; phylum Pseudomonadota; class Betaproteobacteria; genus Candidatus Accumulibacter; species Candidatus Accumulibacter meliphilus. Next base: position 64,217 of record NZ_JAZKTZ010000003.1, read on the forward strand.
AGCAATTCCAGGAAATTGATCCGGCTCTTGCTGCCGGTGCTCGCGAACCAGGCGAAGCGTTCGTTACCGATATGCGTACAGTACCCATTTTTGCCCTGATGGCGCGCCCCCGTATCGTCCACTTGAACGTACCGGCTGCCTTGTAGTCCGGCTTGCAGCAGAGCGTCTTTCTCGCGATGGAAGTCCGTATGGCCATCGGTGATCAAGGCGCTGAGCTGCCCGGCCGAGATGTCGATCTGCCACTCCCGCAACTCTTCGAGCAATAACGGCTGCGTCACATGGGCATGGTGGTACTGATAGAGGATGAAAGCGCGCAGCTGCGGGCCGAAGTGCATACCCCCGATCTCGGTAGGCAACTGCCCGATCAAGCGCTCTCCCTCGGGGGTAACCCAGCGCTCCAGCCGATACCGGGTATTGTGCACGCCGATCCGGATGTCCTGCACCACGAAATCCTGGTACCCCTTGAAGCGACTGTTCTGCGGAACATCCGCCGCCGGCGGCCGCTTGACCGACTCGTGGATCTCAAGCTTTGCCGTCTTGTCGCGCTTGCCACGGGACTTCGGCCGGCTCCCCTTCTCCTTCCCGCTTCGCTCGCCTTCCAGCGCCGAGGGCTTGATCACCGGTTTCGGCTTCTGACCCTTCAGCTGCGCAAGCTCATCGCGCAGCGCCTGAATCTGTTCCTGCTGCCCATGACAGATTTCCAGCAGCAGCACGACCACCGGCGTCATCTCGTCGGCAGAGATATCAGGGATACGGGGTAGTGTCCGAGGGGGCTCCGTGCTCATGCCTGCAATTGAACCACGCTTCGCGAGCTGTGTCCAGCACTACCTGCAAGCAAGAATTCCAGATTCAGCGAACGGCCATGCCCGGGGTTATTGAGGAGTTACGCTTCTCGACACTGATACAGACCTCCCGGAATCCCCGGGGAACGTGGTCTAATTTTGGACAGTAGGTCGGCGAAGGCCGTCTCATAGCGGAGACTGGCCGACCTCGATGCGCAGCCATTTTCCGCCGGGGATCCTGGCGCCGAGACCAGTGAGCTTACGGCACAGCTGTTCTTGGGCATAACGGCGTGCGGGTTGCTGTAGCGGCTCCAGGCGAACGACCACCCAGTGTTCGTCACTGCGTACCCAGCCATGGCAGTTGAAAATCGCATAGAGCAGGTCCACCCGATCGCTATCCTTGGCATAGCTGTCGTCAAGCCAATCGAGAAGCTGGCGGCGCACGTTCCATACGGAACTCGTGACGAAGTCGAAGAGATTCTTGCCCTCGTTATCGATGGCGTTGAAGGAGCGGTAATCGGACAGCCCCGTGACATTGACGCGCTCGGGCAAGCGAGCCTTGTCAGCCTGGAGTTGTTTGAGTTGCGTTTCGCTCACGGCGATGGCCGCAGCAAGCCGCCGATGCCGACTGTTGTGGCGCTCACTTCCGTCCCGATTGAAGCTGGGTTGAGTCTTGGCCTGTTGCTTGTAAAGCTTGGCGAGATGGCCCTGGGTGCTCGCAATCTGCTGCGCAAGCCCTTTGATCTGGGGATTGGCGATGTCCTGTTTGTCGCTCTCGGCCAAGCCGAAACCCGGATGGTAATGATAGGGATGACGCCCCTTGAGGTGTTTGAAAGTGTTCTCCGAGGCGCCCCAGCGACTGAGCATCGCGGTCAGCACCTCTTGCGGCGACCACTGAAGGTCAGCGTCCCAGCAGAGCACGCTGATGCGGTGATTGGTACGCAAATTCCACAACACCACCCGACGCAGGTCGAACGTATGCGCCAGCTCGGCCATGCCGGTGTCGGGATCGGGATCGGGATCGGGATCGGGATCGGTTTTAGGTGGGTAGAGGCACGCCTTGGTCTCTTCGAGCAGGCGATAATCCGTGCCGTTCATCGACACGCTGTGCGTGAAGTCTGCGGCCGGCAAGGCCCTGAGCCGCGCAGGATTGGCGTTCTTCTCCCAAGTGATGAAGGGGGTGCGGCGGCGCACGAGTTCGCTGAAAAAGCCCAGCCCATCGCCCTCACGGTCGAAGACCTGTACCGGCGGGGTTCCCAGGGACTGTTGTCGCGCATACTCGCCAAGCTTCAGAATCTGAGCGCGCAGGTCTCCCTTGCCCTCCTGAATGTCGAAATAGACGATGCGCCCCTGTTCGTCACAAGTGACCAGATTGGTCTGTCCGGGCATCGGCATCCGCCGCTGTGTATTCCAGGCCGCATGCACCTTGTCCTGTCCGGTATAAGGCAAGAGATGACCGTCCGTAAACCACAGCCGGGTGGCGACCAGGCCGCAGCGGATCTGATCGGCAAAAAACGCCTTCAACAGCGCCTCGGCCCGCGACTTGCCGGCGACGTCATGGAACCAGGACCACAGCGTGTCGAGAGCGGGTAGCCGCCCCAAGCCCAGGAGCCGTCCCGCCTCCTCGCGCCGCTCATGTTTGAGCTGCTCAATGGAGCGGATGTTACGCACCGCCATCAGCACGAACACCTGGAAGATGCGCCAACCGTTGCCGAACAGCTGGGAGAGTCGTTGCATCCACTGCCCTTGGCTCATCAGGACCAGCAAGACAGGGAAAATGCCGGCATAGCGGCTGGCTTCCCAGTCATGGTGTTCCGCATAGGGAAGCTCGATCACTGCGGCGGGAACCTGTTCCGGTGAGGCCTGCTCCGCGACTGTCTGGCGGCTCGGCTGATCGACACGCACGACCTCTTCGAGGGGCGCTTCCTCCAGCGCACACCGCGCCGCGGCTTCGCCATCCCACGCGAGTTCCTCTTGTGTTACTTCCGCGGTCAGCCTCTTCTCGGCACGCCGCAAAGCTTCGAGTTCGCGGGCCTTGGAGCCGGGGCGGCGTTTGTCAACATGCAGCCGACCTTGCCGTTCTTCGCTCACGCTGTGGCTCGGACTATAGCCATGCAGCAGGCCGGTCACCCCAAAGAGCCGATAGCACTCGCGATAGTTGTGCAGCGTCTGGCGACTGAGATTGAGCACCTCGGCCAAGCGCGTCTGGTTCAGCTTCCTCTGTAATAACTCAACCACCAGGAGGCGCCGCTCGGCCTTGTCGGCAAGATTCACCCGTTTGCTCAGACTGCCATGATGATAAAGGTCACCCTGGCTGCGAGGGCCACGCGGAAGGTGCAGACAATAGCCTCTGCCCAAGTCGAAACGGCCTTCCTGCTTAACCGCTGGTTCCAATAACTCGCTCTGCGTCACCCCTCACCCCCAGGTCCCCGCTGCCTGACGCGATTCTAGCATGAGATTTATGCTTATTGCACTTGTTATTGCGTATTTACAATAGGATATAAGCATCGTTGTCCAATAAACGTTTTCCGTTCCCGGCGTGACGAAGGTCCAAAAAACGACGATAAGGCTTTTGAATCACGCGGTTAGCGGGGCGTCTGAGTCGCAATTCCGGGAGGTCTGCTGATACAGCATTCATCAGCCAACCCCGGCAATCAGGGAATGTCGATTTCAGGGTGTGGGCGACCTCCTCTGACCGCGGCGTCAGCGGACCAGCCTCCACCCTCCCCTTACGCCTCGCTCCGCGAAAGATGCGCAATGTGCCGTGTGTTTTGCCAAGGTCTGTCTCAAGCGTCTTTTCTACCCGCACAGACATAGATGGCGCCAAAGTAGTATTCCCTGTAATCGGTTTTCCTCAAATACCGTTCGATGGAATCCCAGGGATGGCGATCAGCCAAATCCAGGCTTACACCGAATGGTTTGTTCAGCCACACCGCAAGCTTGACCAGCCATGCGGGCCAACACTCAGGTTCCTTCATATCCAAGACCGCCAGATTTCCTCCTGGCCTCAGCGCACGGCTCGCCCTCTCGATGATCGCGTCGTACTCGGGTACCAAGGTAATTGCAAACGTCGAATACACAGCCGAAACACCGGCGGGAAATTGCCATTTGGCAAGGTCAGCCTGCACGATCTCTACGTTCGTCCAGCGCTCTCTGGCGACTCGACATCTGGCGACATCCAGCATCGCATCGGTGAGGTCCACAGCAACGATCTTTCCCTCGGGACCGATGATCCGCTGCACGTACTCGAAATTGAGACCGGTCCCGCAGCCCAGTTCAACGACATGATCTCCAGGAGCAAGGCCAAGTGCCAATATCGCGTCCTGCCGGTACTGGTCCATCGCGAATCCAAAAAGCCGATAAAGCTGGATTGACAAGTCATATCGTTTCGCGCGTCGGCGATAGAGATCCCGAGTTTCACCTTTGTTGAGCGTCATCGCAGCTTCCAGCTGGTCCGGTGCCCGGCTCGGCGGTACCAGATAGGTGGCGCGACGGCCGAGAACGCGCAAGCAGCGGACACTCGGAAAGCAAGTGGCGCCGGCTGCACATCGGTCCTGTTGCCTGAACAAGCCCGTACCGAGATCGCGCCACCATCGACGCTCACTGCAGATAGCGCTCCGGATCGCGCTCGAACTCCGCCTGACAGATTGGGCAGCAAAGCAGGTATTCATTGCCTTTGTACTGAATGGTGATGTGCGCCTTGTTGCGGTTGATGCGCTGGCCGCAGACTGGATCGCGGTCTTCGCGCTTTCTTTGTACTGCTTTGCTGTCATTCCTGTTCATCATCTTCTCCTTGCGTTGCGTTGAAATGGGTGTATGAAGCCGCCATAACTTGCGTGTTGTGGCGATGCTGCTGTGTTAGCGTGTCGCGCGGTCGAGGCGGTTAGCCGGCATCTAGCAGGCGCCGCTGGGCCCAGGGCCGTAGCAGGCGTCGCAGGTGCGATGGGCCATAGAGCCAGCGCAGGAACGTCGTGGTGTCGCTGATCCGCGCCTGTGCGCGCAGCAGCCAGCGATAGCCATGGTTGCCGAGGCGGTCGTAGATCGCACGATTCAATGCGCCAGTGTCGATCGGGCCCTTCATCTCACGCTGCCATGAGCCGTCGTAGTCGGTGTGTTCCAGCATGCTGCGCGCTGCCATCACGCCCGACAGGATCGCGTATCGCATGCCGAAACCGGCAAACGCGTCCTGAAATCCTGCCTGCTCGCCGGCCACCAGGTGGCGGCCACGGCGAGCCGTTGTCGGCACGAAGAAATTGCCCGCGCCGCCGTGGAAACGCGCATCCTGCATCGCGAAACCGAGCAGACCGCGGAAGCGGTCGACGGTGCGCTGGACGTAAGTGCGTTGTTCGGCAAAACCCTTGAACATGCAGCTTTTGACCGTGCCACGGCCGCCCATCACCAGCAGATAGGCGTAGCCACCCGGCGCGAGTGCATCGTCGAGGATCACCCAAAAGCCGTTTGCCAAGGATGTCTCGAAGTGGTACCCGACCGCGATGGCGCTGGCCGTGCGCGGACCGGTGGCCAGGATACCCGTGCCGTGCAATTGGTCCTTGCGGCTGCCGAAACGCAGCTCGACCCCCAGCGAGAGGGCCTGATCGAGTAGCGCCCGGTCGAGGCTGCCGCGGCCCGGGCCGCGCTCCACGAGATACAAGATCGGCGCTGAACTGCGCAGAGGGTAGCGGCGGTCCCAGGCATCGAAGCCGATACCGTGGGTGCACGGCGTCATTGCGAAATCGGTCGTAATGCCAGCAGCCCGCAGGACATCGAGGACGTCGCGCTTACCAGACCAGTTCTCAAGGCCCTGGAGATCACCTTGGAAGCGATGGCCGACCTCACGCTGAGCCTCATGCAGCACGACCTTCCTGCCGCCCCGCGCAAGCGTGATCGCGGCAGCCAGACCGGCGGGTCCGGCGCCCACGATCTCGATTGGCGCGAACTCCTTGTTCGTCGCGGCAATCCTTCTGGAGGTTGCGTTCTCTGTCATTCGCGGGTCGTTTTCGTCAAGTAGCATTCGCGATTGCTGGTTGCCGAAGAGCGCCTCGTTCAGCAGCAGCCATGCCGGCGACCGGGTTCTGCCGGCTTTGCCGCCTGCACGGTCGGATACTGGTCGGGCGACGCTTCAAAGCGATCACGGTTTTCGCGCGACTCAAAATAGACGGGGGTTCCGCGATAGATCGACGCGATGGCCTGGAGCGGATCCACCGAGCGACCGCTGACCGGGTCTGTGGCGGGTAGCGTCGCTTCGGCCGCTGCGCCGCCATGACTGCCGTGGGCTTTGTCATCATGCTGCCCCCCGTCACCTGCGCCGCGATGATGATTTCCGCCACTGTGGCCGCCGCAGCCCATCCCCCCCCAACGCATGAGCATGAAGATGCCGATGCCACCCGCAATCAACAACCAGTTTTGAGTTATCCATTCCATGTGTTTCTCCTTTGCATTGTTTCCGATGGCAAATGCGATCCGGGACTATCCCGCTATTTCTTGCAGCTGTCGTGCATTGGTAGCCACAGCAACCATGACGGGCTATTCGCGGTCGCGGCCAAGATCTGCGGCACCCACAGGCCGGAGATCAAGTGGAGGACACCTGCCGAGCAATCTCTCGAGGCGAAAGAATCCTGGTGACCTGGCGATTTGATAACTCATCAGTGGCATCCTGCGGATGGACTAACCTGCAGGTTGTCGATCTCGCACTCTTCTGTGTAATGGATGAACCCGCGGCGCAAATTCTCTCCCCAGCCGTTACCGAGGTGTGCCCCGGCTTTCTCGAGCTCCGCTTCAATTTGTGAAGCAGTCGCCTGCAGCAGATCGTAGGTCACCACGACTTCCGCACCGCTCACTTCCAAGGATTTGATGCCCATCATGGCGTTGATTTCTGCTTGCAGGTGCTTTGCCTGAGTCTCATCGAGCGCCCTATCCACGACGAACCGTCGTTGCTTCAACACAACCACCCCCTGTTTCTTGGGCGCGGGATGACCCGGTGTGCCGACATACAAGTGCGGATGGGCCTCGAAACGCTCGCGACACTGCGCTGAGCAGAACGCATAGTCTCTCCCACGATAGTGGAAGCGATAGCTATCCGGCTCGACCATCATGTCGCACACCACGTCTTCTACTTTGGTTTCTATGGGCATCGTTTTCTCCCTCAAGTCAGATAGAGGTCCTGCGCAGCCGCAAGGCGTTGCCGATCACCGAGACCGACGACAGACTCATTGCCGCGGCGGCAAAGATCGGTGACACCAGGATGCCCAGGAAGGGATACAGCACGCCAGCGGCGACCGGGACCCCGGCGGCGTTGTAGACCAGGGCAAAGAACAGGTTCTGTTTGATGTTGCGCATGGTCGCCCGGGCTAGACGCCGTGCCCGCACGATGCCGTTGAGGTCACCCTTTACCAAGGTGAAGCCGGCGCTCTCGATGGCCACGTCGGCGCCGGTACCCATGGCGATACCGACGTCGGCCTGCGCCAGTGCCGGTGCATCGTTGACCCCGTCGCCGGCCATCGCCACCTTGTGGCCTTTGGCCTGCAACTCCTTGATGATGCGTGCCTTGTCCGCGGGCAATACGTCGGCACGGATTTCGTCGATGCCCAGGCGGCCGGCGACGGCACGCGCCGTGCGTTCGTTGTCGCCAGTGGCCATGATGATTGTCAGACCCTCGGCGTGCAGCGCCTTGAGTGCTTCGGGTGTGCTCTCCTTGACCGGGTCGGCGACGCTTACCAGGCCTGCGATTTCTGCACCAATCAGGATGAACATCACGGTCTCACCCTCGTCACGGCGAGCGTTAGCCGCCTCGACGAAAGCACTGGACGTGCCGCCATCCAGGCCCAGTTCGGTGAGAAGTGCGGCATTGCCCAGGGCGACCGCCTGGCCGTCGACGACGCCCTTCACACCCTTGCCGGTGAGCGCCTCGAACCTGTCGGCCTTGGCCAGTTCGATGTCGCGTTCCTCGGCTCCCCTGACGATGGCCTCGGCCAGCGGGTGTTCAGAGCCACGTTCGAGGCTGGCGGCAAGGCGCAGCACCTCGACCTCCTCATGCCCGGCAGCGGGCAGCACGGCTACCAGCTTCGGCTTGCCCACCGTCAGTGTGCCGGTCTTGTCGACGATCAGCGTGTCCACCTTGGCGAAGCGCTCCAGCGCCTCGGCGTTCTTGATCAGCACACCGGCCTGCGCACCCCGCCCCGTGGCGGTCATGATCGACATCGGCGTCGCCAGGCCCAATGCGCAAGGGCAAGCGATGATCAGAACGGCCACCGCCGCCACCAGACCATAGGACAGCGCTGGTGCCGGTCCCCAGATTGCCCAGGCGATGAACGCCAGGATGGCGATGCCGATTACCACCGGAACGAACTTGCCGGCGACCGAGTCGGCGAGCTTCTGGATCGGGGCACGCGAGCGTTGCGCGTTGGCGACCATTTCGACGATCTGGCTAAGTACCGTGTCGCCTCCGACCCGCTTCGCTTCGATGATCAACGACCCGGTGCCGTTGATCGTCGCACCGGTCACCGTGTCGCCAGCGATCTTTTCGACGGGTACCGGTTCGCCCGAGATCATCGACTCATCGATCGACGAATGGCCTTCCGCTACGACACCATCGACCGGCACCTTGTCGCCGGGGCGCACCCGCACGTGGTCGCCAACGACGACTTCCTCGAGCGGGATTTCCTCCTCGCGCCCGTCGGCACGGATCACGCGCGCCGTCTTGGCGGCGAGGTCGAGCAGCGCGCGGATCGCCGAACCGGTGCGCTCGCGTGCGCCCAGCTCCATCACCTGGCCGAGCAGGACCAGGACGACGATGACCGCGCCGGCCTCGAAGTAAACGCCGACGTGCCCCTCTGCATCGCGGAAGCCATCCGGGAACAAGTCCGGAAACAGGACCGCGACGATGCTGAACAAATAGGCCGAGCCAACACCCAGGCTGATCAGCGTAAACATGTTGAGGCTGCGATTGACGACGGACTTGACGCCGCGAACGAAGAACGGCCAGCCGGCCCACAGCACCACCGGCGTACTCAGCACCAGTTCGACCCATTGCGCCGTGCGCTCACCGAGCAGATCGCGCACGAAGCCCAGACCCAGGAAGGGCCCCATGGTCAGTACCAGCAGCGGTACGGTCAACAGGGCGCCGATCCAGAACCGGCGCCTGAAATCGACCAGCTCCGGATTGGGACCTTCGTCGCCGGTCGGAACCCCCATCGGCTCCAGAGCCATGCCGCATTTCGGGCAATCCCCGGGCGCATCGCGAACGATTTCGGGGTGCATCGGGCAGGTGTATTGCGTGCCGGCGGGCGCTGGAGGCGCTTGCTCCGCTTGTTTCTTGTGCGCGCCAGTCAGGTAGTGCGCAGGATCCGCAGCAAACTTGTCGCGGCATTTCTGCGAGCAGAAGTGCCAGGTCTTCCGGTCGTGCTCGAAGCTCGGCTTGCCGGCGCCAAGCGTGACGGACATGCCGCAGACCGGATCCTTTACCGTTTTGGCGCCGGCGGCATCATGACCAGGGGGCAAGTCGTGGGTGGCGTGCGAATGTTCGGGCTGGTGATGATGATGTTCGTGCCCGCTCGACCGTGCCTCGTTTGTCTTCGTGTCCATGGCAGTCCTTTCAAGGTAGTACTGCTAGCAGTTTCGACCTGTGTGTCGCTCACAGGTCAAGCGCTATTTCTTCAAGGCACCACTGCCAGCTGATGTCCTTCGCCGCCAGGTAAGGAGATGGTGTCCAGCACTTCCAGCGAGGTTTGGTCCACGACCCAGATCTTCGGTTCCTTGCGGCTGGAGACGTAGAGCTTGCCGGTGCCGCGCACGGCACCGAGGTGATACGGCGCGGGCGCGAGCGGTAAAACGCGGCGCACGTCGGTCTGCGGGTCGAGTGCCACCAGTTTGTCCTCGGAGATCAGGCTGACAAAGAGCCAGCGGCCGTCATCGCTGATGTCGAGCCCGTGCAGGCGCTTGCCCATCTCGTATTCGCGCTCGACTTTGCCGGTCTCAAGTGAGACCGCACTGACCGCGCCGCTGCGCGCGTTGGCCACGTACAGGCGCTTGCCGTCGGGTGCCAGCAGCATGTGCTCGGGCGACGCCCCGGCGTCCAGCGTGCGTGTGACCTTCCAGTCGGCGGTATCGATCTCGCTGATCGTGCCGTTGCCGCTATTGCTGACGTAGACCCGCTTGCCATCGGGGGTCACCGCGGCGTAGTTCGGCGCCGGTCCGGTGGCGACCGTACGCACGACCTTGTTCTCGGTCAGATCAGCGACGCTGATGCCGCCGCGCGTGGGATGCGTAGACAGCACGTAGCGACCATCGGGCGTGATCGCCTGATGATGCGTCCAGCCGGCCACCGGGATGGTCGACATCACGTGGCCGTGCGCGGGATGAATCACTGCCAGCTTGCTGTTCGTCGTATCGATCGGCGCACCCTGTGGCAAGGGGGTCTCCGACAGGCTGCCGGCGACCAGGTATTCGCCATCCGGGGTGGCGACCAGACCGTGCGGATTGTCGACGCCGTCGTAGGTCGCGGTGATGCGATTGCTCGCCGCGTCGACCGCAATGACCTTGTTGGCGGAGCCGAGCGGGATGTAGACGGTCATGCCGGCCCAGGCGGACTGCGCCGAGAGGGCCATGACTATGGCCGTTGCGGCCAGATTGAAGGTGAGTTTCATGGTGATATCCTTTCTTGTGAGAGCAGCTTTCGTCAGGCCCTAGTGCGCCTGATCATGGCGTCCGAGTGCTCGTTGTGTCATCGGATGGCGAATTCCTGGCGCATGTAACGCACAACCGCCTTGATGTCCTCGTCGCTCAAGCCCGGGTTGCCGCCCCGCGGTGGCATCGCCATCGGCGATCCGGGGCTCTGGAAACCTTCGGCGATACGCTTGACCAGCACCGCGTCGGCGAGAGCCAGTGGGCCGTCCGTGGAGGTCAGATCGGGGACGCCGGGCAGCACGCCGGCACCATCCGCACCGTGGCAGGCGACGCAACTGGACTGGTAGGTCGATTCGCCCGTCGCAGTGCCGGCCACGGCTACTCGGGGCTCTGTGGCCAAAGCGGCCAATGCGGCCGCAGCAACGCCCAGGCCTGCCAACACGGGGTTCGTGGCACGCATCATGGACGTTCCTTGCCTTTCCAATCCACTGGCGCGGTCCCGGAAGCGACGGGCCAACGCGGCAGGAAGGCCGGTGTGCGCCGCGCATAAGTCACCCATGCTTCGCCGAAGCTTGCCGCCGCATCGCGTTCCTCACGGCGTGCAAGGCGCAGGTAGACAACGAGCATGATCGGGAACATCGTCAAGGTGATCAGGGTCGGCCATTGCAGCAGAAAACCGACCATGATCAGAATGAAAGCGAGGTACTGCGGATGGCGCAGCCGCGCGTAGGGTCCGGCGGTGGCCAGCACGCCACTCGCCTGCGCTGTGTAGAGGACGCGCCACGCCGCAGTGAGCAGCCAGAAGCCGCCACCGATGAAGACCATCGACAGAACATGGAACGGTCCGAAATGCGGGTTCGATCGCCAGCCGAACATCACTTCCAGCAGGTGACCGGAGTCGTGCTGGAGGAAATCCACGCCCGGAAACTGTTGCGTCAGCCATCCGGAGAGCAGGTAGATGGTCAGCGGGAATCCATACATCTCGGTGAACAGGGCGACGACGAATGCCGAAAACATGCCCAGTGTTCGCCAGTCGCGCTTGCTATGCGGCTTGAAGAAACTGAAGGCGAAGAAGATGAATACGGCAGAGTTGATGATTACCAGGGACCACAGGCCGTAGGCAGAAGACGAGTCGCTCATTTGTCGTCGGCCTTGCTGGATACGCCGCCTTGAGCATCGTGATTGCCGTGAGTGCCGTGAGTGCCGTGGCTGCCGTGGCCGCCGTGCATGAAGATATGCATCAGCGGACAGGCAAGCAGGAACAGCCAGGGCCACCAGGATGGCACCCAGGCAAGCACGTGGGTGCGATGCTCGACGGCGAGCAGAATCAGCGAGACGGCGGCAAAGCCGCCGAATACCCATTTGGCGCGTTGGCTCTTGCCAGCGCCAGGCGAGGCGGGGGGTGTTTCGTCGGCGGAATGCTCATGCGTATTCACAATTTTCTCCTTGGCGAGTCGATCGATTTCGTTGCTGGTGTCGTTCATGGCACTAGAGCCGCGTCGCACTTGAGCGCGACCATTTTCCGGAGAGTTGCTTCTTCCTGGATGAATGCCTCGACGGCGAGCGGATCGAACTGGCTGCCACTCATCCGCTCAATCTCCGCTTTGGCGGTGTCGAAATCGACGCCGCGCCGGTAGGGGCGATCGGAAGTCATCGCGTCCAGCGTGTCGATGACGGCGAACAGTCGCGCGCCAAGCGGAATCTCGTTGCCACGTAGCCCGGCCGGGTAGCCGCTGCCGTCGTAACGCTCCTCGTGACACAAGACGAGTCGGGCGGCTTCGGCGAGGGCAGGCAAAGGCGCCAGGATGCGCGAGCCAGCCTCGGGATGCGTACGCATGACCGCCCACTCTGCCTCGTCGAGCGCCCCCCGCTTGAGCAATACCGCATCCGGGATACCGATCTTTCCCACGTCGTGCAGCAGCGCACCCCAGTACACATCGCGCAGGTGCTCGGGGCTGGACAGGAAGCAGCGCGCCAGGACCAGGGTGTGACAGGCCACCCTCTTTGAATGAAGGCCGGTCTCGTGTTCACGCAGGTCGAGTGCTGCGACCAGTGCCTCGGCGAAACCCTCGTAGGCGTGCGCCGACGCGTTCGCTTCCTGCTTGCGGCTTTTCAGATAGCATGCTTCGCAGTAGCACCCACGGTTGCTGAGGGCGGCTGAGCGGCCCGTGCTGAGGGCGCCACAGAAGACGCAGCCCCCCTTGGTAGGGCGGAGATCAGCGTCATTCCTTTCTCGCTTCATATCCATGTTTCGGTTACCGTTTGACTTGTAAGAAGACCCAGCCTGGACCCATGAGCCGCTCGCAGGTCAAGCATCGGCCGGGTATCGGCACGCGTCGCCAGTCGCGTCGATCAACGCACAGGCGGCGTGACCGTCCGGCTCGCCGTCGGGCATTTCTGCCCACAGCGTCAGCGCCTGTTCCAGGCGTGCCTGCAGTGCCTGCATCTCGGCCACGCGTTCGCGAGTTTCGACGATGCGCCGCTGGACGATCTCTCTGACGACCGGGCACGGGGTTCGGCCGTGAGCGGACATGCCGAGAATTTCGGCAATTTCATCCAGATGGAAACCGAGACGCTTGGCACGCAAGACAAAGCGCAGGCGATGGACGTCGGTATCCTTGAAACGACGGTAGCCGTTGTCAGGATCAATGGCTGGAACCAGCAACCCGATGCTTGTGTAATAGCGGACGGTATCCGGTGTAACGCCCACCAGATTCGCCACCTCGCTGACTTTCACGATATTTCTCCTGTCCAGAACCAACAATGAGCAGCCCCGCAAGGGGCTTTTTCAGCGAAGAGAGTGGTCGCCAGAAGGAGGCATTGTTCGTCAGCCTCTGCTATCTTTGACTCTGCGAGCAACAGATATTCGCGCATGTCCTGCATCTGCCTGGCGAGCTGGGTTTCCCGCTTTGCACAATCTTTTCCCTTTGCGTATGGTGCCAGCCGGGTCCCCACGAAAAGATGACCGCCGGATTACGGTTCAGTCACCTGCGGGGGTAGGCGTCGCCATGGCTGCTGTCTGGCGCGCAACTAATCCAGAGGAAACGACCGACTGCTCAGGTGTTCGCGGGAGAGACTGCTGCGGCTAGCGGCAGATGTAGAATGAAGATCGTGACACCTGCTTCGGATGTCACCTCGATATGACCGCCGTGCATCTCGATGATGCTGCGTGTGATGGCCAGCCCCAGTCCGGCGCTCTCTCCGTGGCGGTGTCGCTCTGGACTTGCGCGATGGAAGCGCTCGAAGATCTGCGACAACTGGTCGGACGGTATCGTATCGCCGTAATTCTTCACTGCCAGTGTCGCCAAGCTGGCCCGGTTGGCGATCGAGATCTCGACGGAGCTTCCGGTTAGTGAGTGACGAAGTGCATTCGACAGCAGGTTGGAAAGCGCGCGACGTATCATCAGGCGATCAGCGGTGACACTCGCCTCCCCGGCGATAACGATCTGCACACCTTTCTCATCAGCCAGCGCTTCGTAGAAATCGATCAGTGCCCGTCCCTCATCGGCCAGATTGACCGCTTCGAGCGTCGCTTTCGGTAGGCGCCCCTCCTCTGCCTGGGCAATAAACAGCATGTCGCTAACCATCCGCGCAATGCGTTCGTACTCTTCCAGGTTGGACGCGAGGACCTCCCGGTACTCGTCCGGACTCCGGGTGTGCGACAGCGCAACCTCGGTCTGAGTCATCAGGTTCGAGACGGGTGTGCGCAATTCGTGGGCGATATCGGCGGAGAAATCGGACAGGCGGCGAAATGATGAGTCCAGTCGTTCCAGCATGTCGTTGAAGGCGATCACCAGATCGCACGCACCTCGGTCGGTGCGTCGCGCTCGGCAAGACGCTCGCCGAGATGTTCGGCCGACAAGTTGCGTGCGGTGGCCGTCACGCGACGCAGCGGCGCCAGTCCGCGATGGGCGGCGAACAGGGCGAACAAGGCAGCGACGATCACCGCCAAAGTAGATGTCGATCCACAGGCGCTTGCGCACCTGTTGGAGGAAAGAGCACCTGATGCGAGACATCGAGTCCCACCAGAGCCCGCAAGCGAGTCGGCCTGCGACCAGAAATCGAGCGCCTCGACGGTGGTTTCCAGCCCAAGGTATTGCTTGCCACCCTTATCCCAAAGCGTCGGGGTTACATCCGGTAACTGCGTCCTCGGCCAAGCTGCTTTTCGCCGAAGAATCTCCGGGCGGATCGCATAGACCACTGTGCCTTCGGCGTCACGTACACCACCGCCAACGCATCGTGCCCGATGAAGGCATCGTCAAGCCGTTGCCGCAGGTTCTGTACGGCTCGGCGCGGTGCAAGAGGTTCTTGATCAGAGTCACCTTGCCCGACAGTTCCTGATCGTCGAGCTCGCGAAGATGGCCTTCGACGGCAGCTCCCTGTACCAGCACGACGACTATCAACAGGGTGGCCGTGAGCAGCGCGAAGAGCAGCGCCAGACGCGTGGTCAGCGACATCGGCCACCCTCGCACGCTCAGGGGCCTTCCGGAATTTCGAGCACGTAGCCCATGCCGCGCACGGTGCGGATCAGCTTCAGCTCGAAGGGTTCATCCACCTTGGCACGCAAGCGACGCACTGCGACATCGATTACGTTGGTATCGCTGTCGAAGTTCATGTCCCACACCTGCGAAGCGATCAGTGAGCGCGGCAACACCTGACCCTGACGGCGCAGGAGCAACTCGAGCAGCGCGAATTCCTTGGCCGTGAGATCGATGCGTACGCCCGCGCGGCTGACGCGGCGGCGCAACAGATCCAGCTCCAGATCTGCGGCCCGCAGCGTATCGATCTCCTGCGATCGGCCGCGCCGCAACAGCGTGCGGACACGCGCCAGGAGCTCGGAAAAGGCAAAGGGCTTGACGAGATAGTCGTCCGCGCCCAGTTCCAGTCCCGCGTACCCGGTCTTCCACCCCGTCGCGTGCGGTGAGGAAGAGTACCGGCATCTCATGGCCGCTACGGCGCACCGTTTTGAGCACCCCCCAACCGTCCAGCGAGGGCAGCATGACATCGAGCACGATCAGGTCGTAATCACCGGTCAGCGCCAGGTGCAGGCCATCGAGACCATCGCGCGCGAGATCGACGACGAAACCCGCCTCGAGCAGGCCTTTGCGCAGGTAATCGCCCGTTTTTGGCTCATCTTCGACAATCAGGATCTTCATGTGCGTCGCCCCATGCTGAGAATTTGCGAAGATTGTGCCTGCTTGCGGCGCCGCTTGACGCCCATTACGAGAATGTAATCCGCATGTCAGCTTCCTGACCGGGTGGCGTGCGCATCATCATCTGCCATGGTCGTTTTCAGCTCTGCTACAGATGGATGGCGTTATTTTGTGCTCGCCGTGCCTCGGGGCCTGTTATCCGTCTCAACCATCGAAGGATTGGCCGTCCCATGAAGACATTTGCCTTGTTAGCCGCCCGCCACCTCGCTGGCTTGCTGTTTGTCGTCCCGCTCGCAGCCGTCGCTGCCCCGGAGATGGGTCGCATCTTCGCGCTCGCCGGCACCGCTGATCGAGTCCGCGATACAAGACACCTTGCTGTTCGAGCCCGACGCCTCGGCGCCCCTGCCAGCCGAGGCCTCGCTGCCCCTGAAGAAATCTTGTAACGCTTCCACGACGGAACTGGCGCCACCGTTACAAGATTTCTTGAACGCCCAACCCACTGTTCTTATTGGCTTAATCGCCCATATCTGGGGCAGCACGTTACAAGATGACATCGCCTCGGCCGTGACCCGGCTGCTACAACTGGGACAGGACATTCGAGGAGGCTCGTATGAACAGTCCGACGAAGCGACTATTGAATCCGCAACGTCAGCGGCAGGTGCCCGCGCACTTCAGCTGGCTCGATCATCGGCTGGTGCGGGAACACTACATCGAGAAGGCTGACGTTGGCGCCTGGGCGCTGTACCTGTTTCTCGTCACCGTCGCTGATGCCTGCGGTCTTTCCTACTACAGCGAGGCCAGCCTCTGTCGGCGTCTGCAGATGGATGCCGGTCGCCTGGCCCGCGCCCGCCGGGATTTGATCGCCCTCGACCTGATCGCCTACGATCCACCTTTGTACCAGGTCCTGAGCGTGCCCGAGTACGTGCCGGTCGACACCCGTCTGGCGCGGCTGCGCGCTGTTCTGGAGGGCCGGCCATGATCGACTATGCCACGTGGTGCGCCATTCGCGAGGGGGTGGCCAGTCATCTGACGGCCCCCCAACTTGCCGATAGCCTGGACCTGGACGTCAAGACCGTCCGCCACTGGATGGACCGCCCGTATGCGCCGCGGGCGCCCGTGCCGCGAACCAGCAAGCTCGATCCCTACAAGGGGCGCATCGTCGGCTGGCTCGATGCGCATCCGCTCACCGCCCAGCAGGTGTTTCAACGCCTGCGGGATGCTGGCTACGAGGGCGGCATCAGCATCGTCAAGGACTACGTCCACAAGATCCGCCCGCCCCGGCGCGAAGCCTTCCTGACCCTGGCCTTCGCCCCGGGAGAAGCGGCCCAGGTCGACTGGGGAGAATACGGCACGATCTGTGTGGGCAACACCCGCCGCCGCCTTTCCTTCTTCGTCATGGTGCTGGCCTGGAGCCGGAAGATGTACGTCGAGTTCACGCTCTCGCAAACGATGGAGCAGTTTCTGGCGGCACACATCAACGCCTTTGCTGCCCTGGGGGTGTCGCGCAAGGTCATGGTCGATAATCTGCGCAGTGCGGTCTTGCGTCATGTGCGTGGCGAACCGGTGCAGTTCAATCCCCGCTATCTCGATTTCGCCCGCCATTACGGCTTCGAAATCGTCGCCTGTGCGCCGAGAAAAGGAAATGAGAAGGGACGCGCGGAAAGGGGCGTCGCTTATGTCAAAACCAATTTCCTGGCCGGCCTGGAGCTGCCAAGCTTCAGCGCGCTCAATGCGGCCGTCAGGCTGTGGCTGGAGACGGTGGCCAACGTCCGCCTGCATCGCGAAACGCAACGCCGGCCGGAAGATCTCTGGGTCGAGGAGCGCGCTCATCTGCAGCCGGTCAATCCCCGGCTGTTCGATGTCGGTCGGGTCCTGGCCGTTCGTGCCAACCGACAGTTCCGGGTCACGCTCGAGAGCAATCGCTATTCCGTCCCCGCCCGCCTGGCGGGACGACCGGTGACGATGAAGGTCTATCCGGATCGCGTCTGTGTCTATCACGACGGCGAGTTGGTCGCCCGCCATGGTCGTTCGTTCGAGCGCCATCAGGACATCGAGGACCCCGATCATCCGAAGGCCTTGATCGCTCAACGCCGGCATGCCCGCGATGCGCTGGTACTGAAGCGCTTTCTGGGTCTGACGCCACTGGCAGAGAAGTATCACGCGGGCTTGCTCGATCGCCGGGGGAATGCGATGGCGCATGTGCGCAAGATCGTGGCGCTGGTCGAGATCCATGGCGACGACGCCGTCGTGCGGGCGATGACCGACGCCCTGGCCTTCGAGGCCTTCAGCAGCGAATACATCGCCCATCTGATTGATGCACGTCGCCGCCAGTTGCCCGAGCCGAGCCCGCTTCATCTTATCCGCCGGCAGGATCTGCTGGAGATTGAACTGCCACCGGCGGACTTGTCTGCTTATCCGGACATCCCCACAGGAACTCATCCGCAAGACAATTCAGGAGGCGATCATGACCATGACTGAGGCGGTTCTGGCGAAGCATCTGGGTCGTTTGCAGCTGCCGTATTTCGTCCAGCACGCGCCGGACTTGATGACTCAGGCGGCCCGCGAGTCGTGGTCTCATGGTCGCTTTCTGGAAGGCCTGGTGGCCGGCGAGGTCGCTTGCCGCGATGAGGCGCTGATTGCCCGCCGCATCCAGGCCGCGCGCTTGCCCGGGATCAAGACGCTCGACGGCTTCGACTGGTCATGGCCGAAGAAGATCAATCGCGCGCAAATCCAGCATCTGTTTCGCCTCGACTTCGTGCCTCCCCATGGCAACGTGATCCTCCTCGGTGCGGTCGGTGTCGGCAAGACTCATCTGGCCATTGCTCTCGCTCATGCGGCCTGCCTGCAGGGCCTGACGACGCTGTTCACCACCGCCGTCGATATCGTCAATGCGCTCGCCGCCGCCCAGGCCACCGGCGGGGTCAAACGCGAGATGGCCAGACTGCTCAAACCCGCCGTCCTCTGTGTCGATGAATTGGGCTATCTGCCAATCGACAAGTTTGGCGCCGATGGCCTGTTTCAGGTGATCAGCCAGCGCTATGAGCGCGGTTCGACAATCATTACGTCGAACAAAGCGTACAAACAATGGCCGGAGATCTTCAACAACGACAGCACCCTCACCGCCGCTTTGCTCGACCGCCTGCTGCATCATGCCGAGACGCTGGTCATCGAAGGTTCCTCTTACCGCATGCGCGAGCAGCACGACGCCTGATTCTCAACCCGTCCTCGACCAGCCTGTACCGACCGCCTTCCCATCGGCGGGTCGGCCCTCTCTTTGCGCACTCAAACCAAACATCCCAGCCCCAGAGCCCGCGCCTTGCTCGCACCAGTTTTATGCCAACGGCAGCGATGGCGTGCTGGTGGCAAACAAGCAGGGCCTGTACCTCGCTCAGCCGGATGGTCGCTTGAGCCTGCGCGCCAAACGTGATGGCGGCTTCGTCGCCCTGGCTGCGGACCCTTCCGACGCCAAAATACTGTACGCAAGTGGCCCTCGGACGGCTTGCTGCGATCAGATGACGGTGGCAGCCAGTGGCAACGGCAGAGCCAGGGCGGACCCGACAGCTTCACGGCGCTGACCGTCAGCCCGACGGACGGAAAGCGCTTGTACGGTGTCGCCGATGGCATCTACCACAGTACCGACAGCGGCCGTACGTGGACGCGCAGCGGCGACGCGCCAGAAAAGCTGATGAACATCTCGGCGTCGCCCAGCGGCTTGTACGCCGGCACCGAGGAGGGCTTGCGTTTTTCGACTGACGACGGTGCTTCGTGGCGGCCAGCGTCGATGCTGCGCATTCCGGTGACCATGGTCAGCGCCGAGCCTGACGGAACGCTCTACAGTTTTCAGTTCGGGCAGGGGTTTCTCAAGGCACACGAGCCCGAATTGGCATGGACGCCGCTGGCCAACAGCTTCGGCGGACAGGCGATCATGGTCATGGCACGAAATGGCACGCGGCTGTTTGCCGCGACCCATATCGGCAGACTCTTCGTCAGCGCCGATGATGGCCGCAGCTGGCAGGCGATAAGCGGGGCTCGCGGACCGGAAAGCGCGGCGGAAAAACGGGGTGAAAAGCTGTTCGCGGAGAATTGCCAGGCCTGCCACGGTGCGGTCGGCATAGGTGAAGCGCCACAGTTCGGCAAAGAGCCTGCAGGGCCTGGCGCCCGCGCTCGACGATAGCGCGCACGCCTGGCACCACAGCGATCAACAGTTACAGAACACCATCCTCAAGGGTAGTCCAGTGCCGAACAGCCGGATGGTGGCTTTCGAGGGACGCTTGAGCGCACGCGATGCTGAAGACCTGGTCGCCTATATGAAGAGCCTCTGGAACGAGCGCGCCCTGCGCTGCCAGGGAGCAAAACACATGGACCCGGGCTGCATGACCCATTGAGCGGAGAGTCGATTCAGGCGCGCCAAGGGAGCAGGCCGCATCACGGTGGCACGGTATTCCGCGCGCTGCTGGCGACCAGTGTCGCCTTTCTCGTCGCGCGCGATCGCGTGGAGCACCTGGCAGAGCAGTCCGCCACTGATCGACGCCAATGACGCTCGGCTGCTGGCAATCGGGCAGCGCGTTTATGCCGAGCACTGTGCGAGCTGTCACGGCGCGAATCTGGAAGGGCAGCCGGCCTGGCGTGAACGCCGCGAAAACGGCCGCCTGCCGGCACCGCCACACGATGCCAGCGGGCACACCTGGCATCACCCGGACGCGGTCCTGATCGAGATCGTCAGCAACGGTCTGCAGGCGGGCCGGTACGCGCCGCCGGGTTATAGCAGCGACATGCCGGGTTTCGCGAACGTACTCGCCAAGGAAGAGATTCGTGCCAGCCTTGCCTATATCAAGAGTACCTGGCCAGAAGCTCAGCGCGCCCACCAGGCGCGCGTCACGCTTTCAAAGAAATAGCGCCCGAGATCCGCTCATATTCTGACTCTTGGGCGCGTTCGCGATTATTTGGGGGATTCTACGAGATGACCAGCGGCCCCGCTTGACCGCCCTCTGCCTGGTAACGCGTGCGACCGAGGCTGCACAGCCAAGGGCGACCGGTGGTCTCCGGTGGTTTGTCAAGGCCCTGATGCGGATTATGCGCACGGCAAGTGCGTGACAGAACCTGCCCATCAAGTTGGTGCACCAGCACCGGAGTGCGTGGACATCCTGCGCGAGGCCGTTGCCCCACGCAACGGCTGGAAACGGATCCTCCAGCGCTGTTCGCCTCCGCGCGCGGCGGGACGCCGCCGGATGAGGGCAGTGTAATGCGGTTGCTCAGGGAAGCCCGCTGCCCTCCTCTACTTCAGGTGGCGACGGACTGATGAGCGGGCGCATCACCAATCCGGAGATGCTGCGAAAGGCACTGGGAGGAAGGCGCAGCGGCGATCTGCTGATCATCGCCGAACGCGCGATAGAACTCCTGCCACAAGCGAAGTTGAAGGGCCTCGTCGGCGACTACGCGCACGTGGACGACCTGGCGGAAGCGAGCGCAACAGCAAAAGCGTTACTCGACGAAGTGCAGACGTTCCACGCCGATAGTCTGGCCGGTCGCCCCTTCGAAGACTTCGCGGTGAATTCCAGAAACTGTACGGAACATTCGCGGGGCACGGATGCCTTCATCGCCGAGTTCAAGCATCTCCTGCGCGGATGCATCGGCGCCGCGGACAGCGGGCAATTCGAACTTGCCCGCCAGACGTTCGAGCGCCTTTGCCGGCTGCTTCGGTATATCGATGAAGGGCACGAGGACGTGATCTTCTTCCCCGACGAGGGCGGCTCCTGGCAACTTGACATCGACTGGCGCAACGTGTTTGCCGCCTACTTCCTTTGCCTGCCCGAGACGGTTACGGCCGCGGATTGCGCGACCAGCGTCGATCAGATTATCGAGGATTTCGCCAAGCACGACCGACCACAGTACCGGCGAACGGCACACGCGTTGGCGAGTGCCGCACAGCGAGTGGCGCTCGAATCGTTGGAACGGCGCGTCGCCGACCGCACGCGTGGCTGACCACGGGTTTTTGGAAAGACGCTGCCTTCGCCCAGATCGCGACCGCGCTCGGCTCAAGGCTTCTTCTTTCCGACCAGCTTGTCCTGGACGTACTGACCGGGATCTTCCCCGCTCAGCCCCTCGACCACCCGTCCCGCTGCTTTCCCGACCTCGCCGACAACTGCCGCGCCCTTACCGACCGGCGACACCGGTTCCAGCTTGTCGAAATCGGTTGGCGTCGCGTTCTCCTGGTGCGTCTGCGCTGCACCCTCCTTGCGGTCTCGTATCGCATACGCGTTCGTTGAGAATTCACGCATCGCCGTATGCGCGGTCTCATCACTCGGTCGCCCCTGGGGCGAGACCCCGGCACCTGCCGCCCAGCCCGTCACCTGTCCCCGGTAGCCTTCCCCCGCCTGCCCGACCGCACCGGCACCGGGAACGCTGCTTCGATCTGCCTCGTGGCGAGCGCCGATCGCATCCGCCCCCTGGACCTGGCCGGCCATCTCGCCAAGCATCCGGTCGTAGTTCTGCGCGGTGTATTCGGCAATGTAGGGACGCAGCTTGTACGGGTCGCCCATGATCCCCTGGAATGTCTCGTAGTTGAAATCGAGCTTGGGCAGCAGGAAATCCTTGATGAAATGATCCTGGAGCTGCAGGTTCGAGCCCAGCTGGCCGCTGTGCGACAGCTCCCACATCTGCCGATGCCCTTCGCTTTCCTGCAGTGAGGCGCTGAAGACTTCACGCGATTGCCGTGCGTGATCCAGCGATGCGCGCATCCCCTCGCTGCCGGCTTCCCTTCCCTCGTCGGTGCTGCGATAGCTGCGCTCCCAGCCGTTGTCGAGCACGGTGCCGACTTTCTTGCCAAAGCCCGATTCACTGGCGAACTGCGCCATCTCCTCCAGCGATCGCGAAGCGTCGGCAGAGTTGCGCAGCTTGGCGGCGAGCTCCACCCCACCGCGAAGCCCGGCGATCTCGAGGAGCTTCGGTGTATTCATGCCCATCGAGGCGCCGATCATCATTTCCATCGCCACCTTTTCGCCAACGCCGAGCTTTTTGGCCCACTGATCGACCTGACGCAGGCTGTCGTTGGCCTCGTGGTGGCGACTCGACCCCATGCCGTGGCGGTAGCCTGTGGTGTCGCTGCTGCCCTGGCTGTGGCTGCGCTCGAATCCCGCCTCCTGCTTGAGCGCGGCGAGCGCGCTTTCGGCATACTCCGCGGAGTGTTGGCGGGTGGCCTGCTGGGAATGCTCGTAATTCTCCTTCGCCGCAGCGCCCAGGGAATCGTTGAGCGCCATGTCGGCGCGCACGTCGCTTTTTCCCTGCCGGACGACGAAGCCGCCACCAGAAAAGTGGCTGTAGTCGAACCCCCCGCGCGCCTGATAGTTGGTCATCCCCTGCCGCAAGCTCGGGTTCATGTCCACCGTCAGTCCCTTCTGGGTGTCGTGACTGACATTATTGAGCGAGGCGTGGCCCATCTGCATGTTGCCCATCGCCAGCGCGCTGGCGATTTTCTCGGGATCCCGCGGCGGGGCCACCAGGCCGGCAACGGCCTGCAGGCCGACCTCGCCGCCTTTGACGATGGCCGCCGCAATGGCCGGGATCGAGATCACCAGCATCCCGGCGATCGCCTGATCGCTGATGATCGCGGTATTCAGGAAACTCATCTGCTCGATCGCCAGGCCACCGCCAGCGCTGCCATTGCTGTAGTGGCTACGCGAATACATGGTGATGATGAAGTTCATCACCGCGTAGAGGGGCGCCCAGAGCTGAATCCAGAACAGGCTCGCGGCGTAGGACTTGATGACACCCCCGGCCTGGTGACCGCTGATCACCACGAAGAGCAGAAAGACCGGAAAGATCGCGTACTGAACGAGTTCGATGGCATTGCGCACCTTGGGCATGGTCGACTCGGCGATGCGGGCCATCAGTTTGTACGAGTCGCTGGTCGAGCGCAGCGATTGCGCCATCGCCAGGTTGGTTTGCGCGCTGGCAGCATCCCCGAGCTGCGCGGGCAGCAGGTACTGCGCATCGATCATGAAGTTGGCGACGATCGCCTGTTTCACTGCGTCCTGTGCCGACGCCGCGACGCCCAGGAGATAGTTGGTCGAGGTAGCCAGCGAGGCGACGATCGCCGCGCCGGCGTCGGCCTGGCTCATTTTTGGGTAAAGACGCGAACCCAGCAACGTGAGCTGACGGTTCGACTCGGCGGTGATCTGGGTGGTCAGGCTCTGATAGGCGACATCGCAACCGACGGTGTTCAGCAACGTCGAATCGCCAATATCGCGCACGGTCACCAGTCGCGCCGGGTTGGTCTTGCCGTTCAGGCTGGCCCAGACGTTATTGACCTCGATGATGTCTTCCTTCATGCGGATGTAGCCGGTCGCCACATCCGGAGCGACGCACTCGCGGTAGAACTCCAGCAGGTTGCTGGTCAGCACCGGATTCCCACTCTTCACGGCGAGACGCTCGGCAAGCACACGGTGGCCGAACAGGGTGCCGTTCTTGCGGAACTTCACATCGTTGGGTAGCGAGAACACCGTCTCGAAAGCGCCGGTCAGCCAGTCGCCGACCTTGCTCATCGCGTGCGCGAAGGCGCCCAGCCCGATCGGGACGTTGGCGACCGCACGCGGTGGCTCGTTGCCGGTGCGATCGATGATCGTCACCGTCACCTTGGGCACCAGCAGGAGCGCCTGGAAGATGGCCAGGAAGAAGAGCCATTTCCACATCCCGTCGAGCCGCTCGCGTCCGCTCAGGGTAGCGATGACGACGACGATCACCCCGACGATCGCCATGGTGCGCAGCAAGCCGAGGTAGTCGCCACTGCCCATGATCGCCGCGACGGCATTGAACATCGCCTCCAGCTCGGCGACATTCCAGTAGGCATAGACCTCGTACATGTTTGCTTTCCCCTGCCGCTTGTACCCGTCGTGACTACCGGTTGAAGACCATCATCGACTGAAAAATGTTGGTCGGCATCCCGGCGTTCAGGCTTTGATGCAGGAGTTGCAGCGAACGACTCAGTTCGACGACCTGCATGCCTTTCTGGTACTCGGCGCGCAGCATGTCGCGGGCCTCCTGCTCGATCTCGTTGAGCCGGACCAGGATCTTCTCGGCCGCCGCGACGGCATCGGGGCCGCTCTTGCCGGTTTCGTTCTGCAGCGCGTTGCGCAGAGTCTTCGAGAGGTTCGTGAAGTAGGCGTAGGCCACATCGACGGCGATGAGCTGCGCGTAGTCCTCGGTGATCCGGTCACCACCGGGGATGCTGCTCGACACCGCGAGCATCTTCCAGACCGGCAGCGACGAGGTGCCGATCAGTGCGGTATCCAGGTTCGACTGGCCGGAGGCATCGCGGTTGACGATCTTGTCGCGCATGGCGGCAATCCGGATCCTCACTTGCCGGGAGAACGGCGTCACGGAGAAGGCGGTCTCCGAGAAGGTCGGACTCATGCACTCGGCAGTATCGACACCGCACTTGAGACCCGGCAGGGTCACCGTCGTAGCTCCGCCGTCACCGACGAACTGCCGGAAGGTCAATTTGCCGCCGGGCAGATAGGTCCACCGCGCTTTCTCGTCACCGTTCTCACCGGGCGGTGTGACGATGATCGTGCCGGTCAGGCTCATCAGCAGTTCTTTGGTTTCATCGCTGACACCGGAGACGCGCGACAGCGATCGCCAGACGACGTTGCCCGGCTCGAAAAGCTCGCGATAGCCCGCTGACGCGTTCCTGGCTGCCGTCCGGATGTTCCTGGCCGTGACCCGGCTCTTCTTCCACTCGTCCCAGGACTCGAAGACATCGCCGAACAGGTTCAGGCTCGCCCCGGCGGTCTTGCCTTCCTTCTCCTGGGTGCGGTCGGTCAGCAGGCTCCCGGCGGCGGTGACGATTCCTTCGGCGGCCTGGCAGGAATTGATGTTGAGGTTGTTCATCTTCGACACCTGGTCCTGCAGGTATTTCAGCAGATCGCAAAGGTCCGGGGACATCGAGCAGAGCGCCATGTTGAACGCCGCGCCGATGGCGTTGTTACCGATGTTTCGCAGCAATGCGACGAACTGGTCCTTGTTGATGAAGGAAAACGATCCGGCATAAAGATCGATGCCGCCGCAGCCCGCCCGAAACGACGGCGGTGTGATGCTCGCCAGCGGGTAGTTGCGCACCGGTGTGCGCATGTAGAGACTGCCGCCGGTATAGAAATTCATCGTCTGCCCGCGGTAGGCGTTGGCACCGGTTACATTGCCATAAGCTCCGATGTCGTTGAACCAGTCCTGCATCGATTGCGAAACGTTGGCGCTTGCCTGACTGGTGAGGGCCGCAAAAACGAGTGTGACGGCAAGCGTTCGCCGAAATCCTGGAGTAGTCACGATCCGCCTCAATAGAGTTCGCCGGGACGCGTTTGCGTCAGGATGTAAATGCGCTCGACGATCTCCTGCGCCGAGAGCACGCCCGAGCCGATCGGGAGCAGCCGGCGATCCTTGACATTGCCGAGCACCACCAGAGGCACGACGCTAACGCCCAGCGCAGCGGCCATGCCGTTGTCTCGCGAGGGCTGTGGAAACTCGGGTAGTCCGCCGCCATCGAGCGAGATCGGAAACACGGCGATGCCGTACTGCTCGGAGAGCCACTTCAGGGCCGGCGCCAAGCGATGGCAGTACGGGCAATCCGAGCGGAAGAAGAAGAAAATCCCCCACTCGCCGGCGAGCCCGGCCAGCGTCTCGCTTGCCTTGCGCGAGCGCTGGGTATCGCGGACCTGAATGGCGGCGTTGTTGGACGGGTTACGCAACTGGTAGTTGAGTTCGGGATTCGCCCAGATGACGCGCCGCCAGACGTCCGAGAAGACGGACGCCCGATCCATCAGCGCTTCCTGCGCAACGATGTAGCGCTTCAAGTTCTCCGGGGTCGGCTTGATGATGGCCAGCGCCCTCTTCCGCTCGGCGTCTTCTCGCAAGGCCTTCAGGGCCGCGACGGCTTCGACTTCCTCCCTGAGCGCCTTCGCTTCGGGGTTCTCGGTAGGGCTGTCGGTCGGCTCCGCTTCCGGCGGGATGTCGCAATACCAGTTGAACCGATCCTCGTCACAGATCCACATCGACGGGTACTCCAGTCCGCTGTTCGCTGAGGCGCTGCCGAAGCAGAGGCAGCACACGGCCATCACGAGGGATCGCATCGATCACTGCGCCGACGGGCTTGCTGGCGCCGTGCCAACAAGTTCCGCCACCCGTGCGGAAAGATCTGGAATCGCCGCAGCGGACGAGGCCTTGAGCAAGGCCGCTGAATTGATCAGCGCGCATTGGCACTCCTGCGCGACCTGGTCGAGGGCTGCATCGAGCCGCAGCCCGAAGGCTTTGGCGTCCTCGAAGAGCCTGGCCTGTTCCGTGGCGTCCATGCCCGGCTTGACCCGTTCGACCAGCGATTGCTGCTGCTGAGCGACCAAGGCGCCGATATTGACGCGCGCGAAGCGCGGAATCTCCAGCGGCCGGAAGTGCAGCCAGGACGCCACGATGCCGGCGCCGAGCAGCAGCGTCAGGGCGCCGGTAAGCAACGCTGTTCTGAATGGGTTCATGACGCGGCCGCCCTATCGTGACGCACGTTCAATGACCAGACGCTCGACGGCTTCCGAAACCGACAGCCCTTGCTCGCGCAGGTGCTTGATCGCCTGGAAATCCTCGGCGCGGGTGGAATAGACGAGCATCGAGAAGGGATCGAGCAGGAGTCGTCCGAGGCCCGAGCCGACCGGCGAATGGATATAGATTTCAGAAAAGTGGCCGTGCTCGGTACTCACCGAGGCGAGTTGGCGCTTCAGCCATTCGTCGAGCACGAGTTTCCCTTCTGTTCCCAGGCGCTCGATGTTTTCTGGTTTCTGGCGCAGCAGGAAGAGCCAGTCGGCGTTGTTGATCGCCGCCCGGGTCGCCTCGTTCTTGTAATAGTCGTCCACGGATTGGGTGATGGTGCCGAAGGCGCCGCCATACTTGCGGGCGCGGCGATAACCGGCTTCGATGAAACTACCGCTGGCGCCGCTGCCCATCAGATCCCAGCTTTCGTCGATGATCACCAGCTTGCGCCGGGAGCGGTCGCGGTACATCTCCTGGGTAATGCGGTACATGATCAGTTGCATCACCACCGACTGCAGGTCCTTCTTGGCTTTCAGCTCTTCGAGTTCGAGCACCACGAGATCCCGGTCGAAGGCGATATTGGCGTCCCCCTCGAAGTAGCTCGCATAGACCCCGTGCCGGGTATAGGGCTCCAGCGCCGTCGCCAGGCGACTCAGGTCGCGCTCGTACTCGCCTTCGCTCGACAACCGGCCGGTCTGCAGGAGGGTGTAGATGTCGGTGATCGTCGCGGTTCGGCCCTTGGCATCCCAGACGCGCTTGATTGCCGAGCCGAGCGCGGTGTAGCTGTAGTTGTCCAGGGGTTCGCGGGGGCTCGCCATCTGGGCCAGCAGCGGCAAGACCATTTCCATGTCGGCGTTGATATCGATGATCATCGAGAACGGGTTGAGACACAGCGTGTTGCGCCGCTCGTCCGAGAACTCGATGAACTCGCCGTCAAGCAAGTCACAGAGGTTTTTGTACGATCGTCCGACGTCGATGATCCAAACCTTGGCGCCGGCGCCGAGGTAGCGATAGGTCATTTCGTTCACGAAGACCGACTTGCCGGAACCGGAGAGCGCCGCGACCGCGAAATTGAAGTTGCCGCCGGTGTTGTCGAAGAGATCGAAACCGAGCACCTGGCCGCGCCGGCCAAAGAGCGTCATGACCGGCGTCGGCGTACCTTTCCACTCGGCGATCAGCGGCGACATCATCACTGCGTTGTCGGCAGTCTTGGTGCTGATCCGCCCGAACTGACGCACGTCCGCCTGCAGGGCGGGCGTCAGCGTCATCGGCAAGGCCGCTGCCAGCGCCTGGTGCTGCAGATAGAAATCCTTGGTGAGATCGAAACCGCGGGCGCGCCAGACCGCGCGCACGGCGTGCTCGCAGCGTCCGGCGTCCGCGACCTTGGCCAAGAGGCAGATCTGGTGATACATCCCGACCACCGTGCGACCGCTGTCGAAGGTCTTGAGCACCATGTCCCAGTCGCGCTTGCGTTCCTGCAGGTCGGGCTGGAAGTGCGCCATGTACGAGCCCGCGCTCTGCGTCGCGCGGGTCGCCTTGATCTGCGCCTTGCTCCGGGCCGCCTCGTAGTCGAGCGCGACCGCCCCCATGGTGATCAGGAAGGGACACGGCATCGACAGGGCGAGCTGGTAGGGGTCGCCGATCAGGGTGTTCATGCCCGCCAGACGAAAGTAGCGCGGGTACTGGCGAACCGAGAAGAGTTGCAGCACTGATTCGTCGCCGCCGGCCTGACGAAAGCGAATGTCGCTGTCGCCGAGCCGCGAGGCGATCTCGTGGTGTGAGACCTGGTCCCGGAGGGGCTGTGCCTCGTTCCATTCGAGGGGGCGCAGCCCACGACCCGTGAACAGCGACGCGTGATCGAAGAAGGGCGCGACGAAGTGCAACAGCTGCTCGGGTCCCCAGTCGTGGCCCGGCAAGTGCGCCGATTTTAAGGTGGCGTGAACGCTCTCCCGAACGCGCAGCGCCTCGTCGATGTCGGCCGGCACCTCGGGGTCGAGCGGCAAGGTGATCGAGATCACCCCCCGAAAATCCCGTAGCAGATAGGTCTGATGCGAAAAAATTGACTGTCCGGTACCGTGCAGGTAGTGGTCGATGCGCCGCCGCGCGAGCAGCCGGAAGATGTTGTCGTGACGGCGATCTTCCCATGCGCACGAATAGTCGGTGGGGGCATGAGTGCCCGCTCGCGGCAGGAGATTCGCCTGCGCCCGCAGGACCGGGAGAATGTCCGGGCTCCCGTAGAGCGTGACCTGGATGCCGGTCCCCGGCGGGCAGGAGACGAAGAGACTCGCCAGCACCTTCTCCATTTCGTCGTTGGCGCCGGTTTGCGGCAAGACCTCAATGCAAAAACCGATGGCCTGCGATTCACGTTCCCCGAAAGCGCCCTGATCGAGGGCAAAGAGTCGCGTCTCGTCCTGCCAGGCAACGTACGGCAGGATGCCGGTGAGTCGCGGCATGCGGGAAATCTCGCGCAACAACCGCCGTGGCAGACGATCGGCGTGGGCCGATCGCTCCGGCAGGAAGGCCTCGCGAAGGCTATCGGACAGGCTCATTCGTTACCCTCCGAAGCGCTTGGCGGCTGCAGGAACTCGCGCCCCCGCAGGGGAAGCGACGGCGGATTAGCAGACCCCGAAGCCTCGCGCTCCATCCGGAGAGTCGGACGCTCGTCGGGATTCGTTGCGGCGGGGGTGAAGGCCGCTGGCGGCATGACCGGCCGATAGGCTTCACTGGCACCGCGCCGCGTGTGGGCCAACTGCCAACGACCGGGATCGACGACGAAGTAGACATACGACTGGTCGTGCAGCACTTCCTCGTCGTCCTCCCAGGGCGCGAGCCATATCCGTCGCACTTTCTGGGCGCTGCGGATCGGCTCGCCGGAGCTGGGAACGGCACGCTTGATCGACGAGCGGAGGGTTTCGCCGGGGCTCTCGACCGGAGCGGCCTTGTCCGTCGCCTCCGGCAGAACTTGTCCCGGCAGGTTGTTCTGCAGCGCGTTGGCGTAGACGCCAGCGAGTGAAGCACAAGCAATCCCGTCCGGCGCCTTGCAGGAGAACTTGCCTTGCCCGTCGAGCCCGGACATCGTGCCCGCGCATCCCACGAGGAATACCGGGAGAGCGAGCACCAGCATGGACGAGACCCTAAGCACTGCCCGGCTCATGGCCGGCTCTCCGCCAGCCATTGCTCGATCCGCTCGCTGCTCGCGGCACCTGGCAGAACACGCCCGTCGGCGGACAGCAGCGTGGGCGTGCCCTGGATTCCCAGCCGCTGGGCGAGTGCGATGTTGCGATCGACCGGGTGGTCACAGCTGCGCTTCGTCGGTGCCTGGCCGCTCTTCATCAGTTCGGCCCAGGCACGCGCACGATCGGGCGCGCACCAGACCGACACCGCCTTGTCCTTCGCTTCCGGGTGCAGGCTTTCCAGCGGATAGGCAAAGGTGTACAGGGTGAGGTTGTCGAGTTTCTCGAGTTCGCTTTCGAGCCGCTGGCAGTACGGGCAATCCGGATCCGAGAACACGGCCAGCACGCGCTCACCCTTGCCACGAACCGTCTTGATGGCATCGGCGAACGGCAGCTCGGAAAACCCCACGCGTTGCTGTTTCTCCAGGCGCTCGGCCGTCAGGTCGCGCTGCGTCTGCATGTCAAAGAGATGTCCGAAGACGAAATAGCGCCCGGAGGCATCGGTATAGGCCACGTTCTGCCCCATCACGACTTCATGGAGGGCGGGAATCTCCGAGGGGTCGACACGCTCGATGCGGGTCGCCGGATACATCTGCTTGAGCCGCGCGGCCATCGCCTCGACGTTCTCGTCGGCGTGTGCCAGGGAAAGAGTCAGGGAGAGCAGGACCAGTAGAGGTTTGAACGACATGGATCACTCCTTGAAAGGTTCGAGGGGTTTCTTCTGGACTTCGCGGCCGCGCCGCCAGATGTCGGTGTAGCTGTCGGAATCGCCGCCTCCGGCGGACCCGCCGGCGAGAGAAAAGCCTTTGGTAAACACCACCTCGACGGTGCGACCGGCGTCGATCTCGATGATCGGGAACATCTTCTCGGCCAGCGTGATGTAGTACTGCGAGAGGCGATCGAGCGCCTTGCCGACCCCGGTTCCCAGACCGGCCTGGACCTGTTTCCCGGGATCGACGGAGCCGATCGACCCCAGCGGGCTCGTCGAAACCGTCATCGCGCTCTGCTGGAAGGCCTGCCCGATACCCGCGCCGATGCCGGCGAGCAAGGCATTGGCGAGCACCTGCCCCTGCTTGCTGATCAGACGGCCGCGCATGCCGGCCTTGCCGTCTTCACCGACGACGTAGCCCTTGACCGGGACATCGATCGCCTTGCCGTCGCGGCGCACACAGGACAAGGATTCGAGTCGGATATAGGCCCGCTCGGCGCTGATGTCGCCATAGCTGGCGCCCAGCGCAAAGCATTCCTTGATCTTGAAGCGGTAGCGGTTCGGCAGGAAGGCGTTGTCCTGAACGCGCATGAGGACCGGGTGCGGGTTGCTTTGCGCCTGCCCTCCGGTGGGTGCGTCGAGACCACCGAGTAATACCGCCCGGAAGAACGAGCCCGATGGCACGTAGCTGCGAGCGTCTTTCTGGTCGGCCCCCTGCCCACCCGCCGCGGGTGGGCTGACCTTGGCGTCGCTCACTTCGAAGGTGGCAATCCCCGGTGGCCTGGGTAACGCCAGCTGTCCGTCCGAGTTCATCCCTGCGCCCGGATTCGTCGGCAGCGGGGGTAGTGGTGGCAGGTTGAGGGGCTCGACCACCGGTGGTGGTGGCGAGGACAGCGGCGGCGGCATTGCTAGCAAAACCGGATTCGAAAGCGGCGGCTTCCGCTCGATCAGGTCGACCTGCTGGCGTAGCCCCTGGATCATCTCCTCCATCTGGCGCATCTGCTCGCCGGACTTGCTCATCCAGATCTCTCGGGGGTCGGCCTGGGCGCCTGGAGCGCTGATCGGCAAGGGCTGCGGGCGTACCGGCGGCGTTCCCTCGGGAAGGGTGGTCGGTTGGTCCCATAGCGCCACACCGCCGAAGATGAGCACTGCGAACACTGCCCCCCCGAGCCCCAGGATCAGGACCTGCCGCTGTTTCGGGGACAGTCTGGCGATCGCCGAGGCGATCCGGTTGCCGGGTGACTCAGCCATCACGTCCCTCCAGGACGACCAGGACGTCCGTGCTTTCACCCGGTTCAAGTTCGAGCGAATCGACCATCACCGCCAGCACACCCGGTCGATACAGCTCACGCTCGTCGATCACCATGCGCGACGACGAGACGTTGATCAGCTGGTACTTCTCGCCGAACAAGGCGCCGTCCAGCGTCCTTACCAGGATCAGGCGGGCTTCGTTCCAGAGAGGGACGATCTCCAGCGTGTTTCGGGCGGTCATGTCTTCGGGTTCGCCATCGCGCGCCAGCGCGAGAAGCACACGGCGGATCGCCCCGAGGCGTGAGTCGTCGGCCAGAATGGCTTTGCCCTCGCTGCGTGCCTGAGTGCGATCGCGAATGACCAGCGTTTCTGCCGGGATGTCGGCGGTGTGAAGCAGTAGTTTCCAGTGGCGGCCGGCATCATCGGCGACGAAGACGGTGAGCTGCGGCTGCTCGGTCGTCGGTTTGAGGTAGGCGGCGCCGGTTTCCCGGTCGGCACTGACGACGAACTCACCTTCGACGCCGTGGATACGGCGAATTTTTCCGCCGTCGATGCGGATGAGGTTCGGTTCGTTGCGCGATACCGTGGCGATCAGCGCATCGTCCGGACGGCCCTCCAGGAGCTGCGCGGCTAAGAGCGGTGACGCGACGCTAGCGAGGACTAACGTCAGCGCCAAACGGGTCCTGATCGCTGGTTTCCCTGAATTCGGATACATGGAGTCTCCCATTGCGGTAGCGGAAGCCGACCACATAGGTGGTCTGCTTCTCGGAAGCTTTCTTGTCCCCGACCCAGGTCATCAGGACACCGGCGAGGGCCACTTTCATGGCGGTCTCGTCGGGCATCACCGATTGCGCAGAAAACTGGGTCGAGGCGTTGTTCTTGCGGATGAAATCGGTACGGGCGCCGAACTCGGCCTGGAGACGGCCGTATTCGCTGGGGGCGGCGTATTTGAGGAAGAGATCTTTCTGGTACTCGGCGACGTGCGGCGTGATGTTGAGCGCGAGCCCGGCGTACCAGTACGCCATCTCCTGCAGGTAATCCCCGGACACCTTCTCGCCACTGACCCAGAAGCTCTTGTGAACTTCCGGCGGTACCAGCACGGTTCTTTCCGAGCCGGCCACGCCCAGCAAGGCGCCGGCATTGGCCAGCAGCGCCAGGACGAGTCCGCCGACGGCAATGCGCATGAAGGTGATTTCAGCACGATGATTGTCCCGCTCGGAGGTGAAGGTTCGAAGGCGCATGGCTCAGCCGAGAAAGAAGCGCAAATGCGACGGCGGGGTCGCCCGCAGGCGGACGACGATCCCACTCGGCAGCCACCAGTAGAGCGCGTGCAAGGCGAACTTGGGGTGCTTCCCGGTCTTGATCCGACCGTACTGCCAGGCGAGGAGCGCGCCACAGATCATCCCGGCCAGCATGGCCCCCGAGATCACGCCCGTCCCCATGATCAGCAGGAAGAGGATGGCCTGATCAAAATCCCACCACAGGAAACGTTCCTGGGCTTCGAGTGACTTGGGGATGTAACCGATCTCGTCCACGGTGCGCTCTCCGGATTCAGATCGTGGCGGTGAGGATGCCGGTCGAGATCGTCGGTGCGTATTGCAGGAACACCGCGAACGCGACCCCGGAAAGAATCGGCATCGGGTTGAGCCGCGCCAGCGAGAAGAGCGCGCCCAGGCCGATCGCGGCGATGGCCGCCGCCTTGCCGAAGTAGCCCTGGACCATGCCGGTCAGCCAGGTATAGAGACTTTGAAACTCGGTGCCGGTGTTTCCCGCCAGCGCCCCGGTGGCGGCGGTCAGCAAGACGAGCGCCAGGGCGCCCTTGATGCAGTTACGACGGCTATCCATGACGATTCCCTTTGAGATCAACACAAGACTTGATGAGCCATCCGAGGCCGAGGCCAACGGCGATGCCGCCCAGATGGGCCTCGAACCCGCCTTCGATCGGCGAGCCCGGGGCGAGGATTCCGATGGCGATGAAGCCGCCGGTAATGACCACGTCGCGGATGAAGCTGTGGGTATGCGGTAATTTCACTTCACTGCGCTCCTTTGCGGTTGCTGTTGCGGTGGGTGCTGCGGTTGCGGTCACTGAGCCCGTCGCGCGGGCCAGCGAGACGTGCCTCGACGCGGCGGTTGTTGCGGCGCGCCGCTTCGGTGGGTGCCGGATCGAGGTAGCAGCACAGGCCCTCGGCACGAACCACGATCTCGGCCTCGACACCTCTGTCGAGGAGCCATGAGCGGACGGACTCGGCACGCCGTCTGGCGAGACGATCGTTGTAGGCTTTGCCGCCGATATCGTCGGTTCGGCCGTAGAGCTCGATGCGCTGGTACGCCGCTGAGATGGCTGCCAGGCGCTCCAACTCCCGTTGTCCATCGGCGCTAGGAGTGTCCTGGCCGTACTCGAAGAGGATGCTGGCGGTGGCCGGCTCGGCAGCGGTGGCGACTGGAAAGGCAGAGGCGACCGGTGAGGGGGTCGGCTGAACCGCGGCAACGGGAGGCGCTGACTCGTCTGTGACCACGGGAAGTTCGACGATCGCCAGCGTCTTGCGTGTGGGCGTCGGGCAGGCGGTGCCGCTGCAGGTTTTAAACTGGCGTTCGATCCAGGCGACCCTGTCGCTCGCCATGGGTTTGGGCCTTGCTTCGGGCAGCGCTTGAGGCAGCGCTGGAGGCAGGATCTCGCAACCGACCAGTATCGAGGCCGTGAAGAGCAGAATCGCGGCAGGGTTCACGAGCGCCATGGCTTGACCCGAGAGGCGACCTTGCGGGCATAGGCCGCGCGCTTGTCGGGAGAGACGGCGTTGTAGGCCCCTACGGCTTCCCAGCCATAGCCGAGGCGACGAATGTTCTGCGCGAGAATCCAGGCGCCGATGTACGTACTGGTGCAGGCATCAAAAAGCTGATCGCGGCCGATGCCATACGGCCCCAGCTTGCGCAGCCAGCGGCTGTTGATCTGCATGTGCCCGAGGTCCTCCGAGCCGTCGCGGTTGCGATGGCGCGCGGAGGGGTTGGAATTGGACTCGACTGCGGAGATTGCTTTGAGCAGGGATGGCGGAATGCCGTAGCGGCGACCGGCTTCTTCGAAGCAGGCGGCCTGCGCGGAAAAAGCCGCGGGCAGCAGGAGGATGGTCAGGAAGGCGCGAGTCATGGCTGCCATGGTAGGAAGCCAGACGGTTCCTGCGTCGCTGAAATGTGACCGTTAAGGGCGCATTTCGGTTAGCGGAGGGTTCGGGGTTCGGCTCGCACGGCGTCGGACAGCGCCCTACGGCTCAAAAGGGACGTCCCAGTGGTTCGTCCTCGAAGGTCGGCTGCGCCGAGTGCAGCAGACCTTCGCGTAGGTTTGCCGGAGGGCGGCAGCTCGGCCTGAGCCGACGCTGGCGCCACATGACGCGGACGGCGGGTATGGTGTTTTTCTAAGCCATTGCTACAAAAGGTTTTTCTAGTTTTTTTTTGGGCCGTTAACCATCTTTTAACCCTTTATAACCAAAATAATCCATTCGTCTTTGCTGCACAACACTTCCCTTCTTCTACGCAAAGCTTACGGTAAGCAAAGCCTACAAGGTTGAACGCCAAAGAAAGGACAGGACCGACCGCCGCCGTCGCTCCATGATCAGGTTCTGGCCGACAAGCACCACGATCATTCGCTCAGTGGGGATTGGAAGGACCACCGGGATTGTCACGTCAAGCCCAACGTGGTCTTGATTTACAGAAAACCGGACGACAACGTACTCCAGCTCGTCCGTCTCGGTTCGCACAGCGAACTTGGCCTGTGAGCAGCCGGGCTCCGTGACAAGGAAATGAAGGATACGGCGGGCGGAATCACCGATGTGGAACGGGCACTACACGCTCCACATCGACACCAAGGTGATCGACCTGGACCTTGATGCGCTCGTGGCAGGGCCGGCGGGGGGATGACGGAGTTTTCGGCGATATGCAGAGTCCAGGAATATGCAGAATTGCAGGCGTGGGAGCCTTGTGCTGACGGCCATGTCGGCTCCCATCGCTCAGCATATTCAAGCGCCCCGCAGCGAGGCGATCAGTTTGTCTGGCGCCCGGAACCGTCCTTTTTTTAGTGAGAGCGGCACAACGGCGCTCATTGCATCCAGCTTTTCTGTTGGGTCCGCCCGCAAGTAAATTTCGGTCGTCTGGATGTCTGCATGGCCGAGCCAGAGCGAGACTTTGCGGATATCCCCCGTTGCCTGCAACACCATCATCGCGGCGCTGTGCCTCAGGCTGTGCGGCGAGATGTGCCGTTGCTTAAGCACGGGATATCGTTCGGCGGCCGTCTGAACGTATTTGTTGAGAATGTACTCGAAGCCGGATCGAGTTAGCGGCTGGCCGCGCGCATTAACGAACAACTCCGTCGCCGGCGCCGGACCGCGCACCGCCAACCACGCGCGCAAATCCACGCAAGTCTGCTTCCAGAGTGGGAGCAAACGTTCCCGACGGCCCTTGCCCATGATCCGCACATTGGGCGATGGTTGCCACTCGATCGCATTTATCGGCAGGTTGACCAGTTCCGAAACGCGCAACCCGGCGGAGAAGCATAGGTGGAGCATAGCGCGGTCGCGGATGCCGTCGTGGCGCTGGAGATCCGGCGCATTGAGAACGGTCTGCATCTCATCCATCGACAAATAACTGATCAAGTGGGAATCGGTGCGCTTCGCCGGGATCGCCAAAATGCGCCGGCTTTGTTCCAGCAGCGCCGGCACGCGATGCTCGATAAAGCGCATGAAGGACTTGATCGCCACCAAGCGGGCGTTACGCGTGCGCGGGCCATTGTGGCGCTCGGTTTCAAGGTGTTGCAGGAAGTCCATCACCAATTTGGCGTCGATCTGCTCAAGACTTAGCGCCGATGGCGTAAGCCGCAGTCGCTTGCCGGCAAACTCGAACAGCAACTGGAAGGCGTAGGCATAGCTGTCGCAGGTGTGCTCGCTCGCGCCACGTTGCAGGGGAAGGCGTTCGCGCAAAAAGGCGGTGATATGGGGGGCGATCGGTGTCATGGCGTTTGCTCCTCGAACAAGCGCTCGCATACGTCGACGATATCCTCCATCAATCGTGGCGAGCTTTCCAAATACCAGTACGTGCTGCTTGGGACTGCGTGACCAAGGTAGGTCATCAGTGCCAGCATGTGGCTCCCAATGTGGTCGCGAGCATGCGGGCAAGCTATCAGCGCATTCGACGCAAAGGTGTGACGAAAATCGATCAGCCGGGGCCTCGGCTGCCCTGCTTGGCGGGGAAGACCGCAGGCTGACAGGAGTTTGTGGAATGTCGGATACACTGCGTCGAGACTCAATGGACCGAGCTGTGTCGAGAGGAACATATGGTCATCATTGGTGGCAACTCGGCGGCGTTCGACCAGATATCGCTCCAGTGCCGCCTGGGTCGTCGAGTGCAACGGCACCAGCCGACTTTTTTTAAACTTCGTGTTGCGGATCACCAAGCCGTCAGCGGAAATGTCCTGGAAATGGAGGCTGATGGCTTCGGAAATACGCAGCCCGGTCGCGGCCAGCAGGCCAATCAAGGTGCTGTAGGTCTGCGCCCGTAGCGTCCCTGGCGGACCAAGGTGCAGCGCTTGCGCCATCAGCGCCTGGATTTCGTTCTCGGTATACAGATAGGGGGTTGGCCGCTGCCGCCGCGCACAATACACGCCCTGCGGCGGGATCTCGTGGCGACCATCGGTAGCATGAGCAAACCGCGCAAAGCGGATGACCATCTTCAAACGGTTGCTGCGTTGCGATTCCGACCGCCCTTGCCCTGCCCAGGCGATGGCCGTCGCGGCGACTATGACGGTGTCTCCTTGCGCACTGGCGAAGCGGACAAAGCCTCGGAGGCGGTGTTCGTCATCGACGAGAGCGAAACCGGCCGCGTGGCGAACAGCCAAATAGGTATCAAGCGCGTCCTTTAGCATGATGTCGCTCCCGGCCACGGCCTGATGACTTGCTGCAATAGTCCGATGTCGACTTTGGCGTACAAGGCGGTGGTGTCGATGCTGCGGTGGCGCAATACTTCGCCAATGACTTGGAGCGAAGCGCCTTGGCGGAGCAACCCGGTTGCCGCCGAATGGCGGAAAATATGGGAACCGAACGACAGCGCCTCGACACCGGCACGCCGGATGGCACGCGTAGCGACATGCTTGACCACGTTTCGGGTGATCGGCTCCCATGGAGCGACAGCGGTGATAAAAACGTAGACGTCGTTTACCGAGGGACGCGCTTGCCGCAAATAGTTCAAGATGGCGTCACCGACGTCCTGAGGCAAAGGCAGTTTGGCCTCATGCCGACTCTTGCCGATGACGGTAAACGTGCCGTGCAACCAATCGATATCGTCGAACTTCAACGAGGCGACGTCGCTGGCGCGCAGGCCGAGTCGTGCCAACAGCAGAAGGATGGCTTTGTCGCGGATATCGATAGGCCTTGCGCCATTGCATGCCTCCAGAACACGCTCTACGTCGGCCGGCGGCAAATAGCGGGGCAAGCTCGCCAAGCGCCATTCGGCAATGGTCGGAATGGCGGCGTCGAGGCCCGGCTGACAACGTTCAGTGGCGATCAAAAACCGAAGAAACATGCGAGCGGCTTTTACACGGGTTTGTGCAACAGCGCGGCCGTTGCGCTTGGCGTAAGTCAGAATGAAGCCGTGGAGCTTGGTGGCATTGAACTGCTCTGGTTGCGGGTCCAGCGAAGAGAGCAGGTCCATGACGTGCTGGCGATAGGTGATCAGCGTCGAGGGTTTGACGCCACGGTGAATTTGCATCCAGTGCTCGAATGCGGCCACCAGTTCCGGCGGAGCTAGCGCCGCCTTGGTAGCGACGATGCCTTGCTGGGCGCGAAGAAACTCCGTGAACTGTTTCGCGCCGCGCCAGTAGATCGAATGCTGTCCCTTCGTGCCATGCAGCCGACCCTGCTTGGCCAAATGATCGCAGAAGGTATTCCAAACACCTTCGTGCAAGGAAGTCAGGTCACCACCGGCCACCTGCATCCAGTTGGCGAAGCCGACCGCCCCAAGGAGAAGATGCCGGATGGCGTCTTTGCAATAACCCCGTTTCACCAACCAGTCAGTGAAAGGGTCTAGATAGGGACCGACAGGTCCCGCATAATACCCCGCGCGCGTTGCCGGGCGCGTGAAATAGGTCGTAAGCATACTGTCCTCCTTTGGCTAACCAACCGTTCAAGGACGACAGTAATATGCCGAGAAAACCGGCAAAAGAAACCGCTGCAACCACCTGATTTCAAGGCAAATGCTGCCGCCCTAGGAAAGAATACTCCTCATATTCCTGGACTCTGCATATCCCAGAATATGCGGTGCACTACATATTCGGCGGTTCCGGCTTACAACCCCAGTCACATGACGACCTCAATAGAGAGGCATCTGCCAAATTGCTTACCGTGCTTTATTTTCCGTTTTCTGAGCCGACCGCTTCTTGAGCTCTTGCTCGACGAGCGCTTTCAATGGCGCCTCGCCGAAGTCACGCAAGGGCGTGCCATTGACGAAGAAGCCTGGCGTGCGATTCACCTTCAGCGCCTGCATGTCGGCGATGTCCTGCCGCAACACCTGGTCGACGGCCGGCCCATCGGCATCCGCTCTCGCCTTCGCCATGTCCAGGCCGATGTCGCCAATGACGTCCCAGATCAATAGCGGCTGGGGCCGGCCATGCGCGGCCCACTGCGGCTGCGCAGCCAGCGCCCGCTCGAGCGCGTCCCAGTATTTGTCCTGCAGCCGCGCCGCCTCGATGATCCGCACGGCCGTATCCGACCCGTGGTGCAAGGGCGCATAGCGCACGACGAGCCGGACCTGGCCGAAGCTCGCGTTGACGATGCGCTTGACGATCGGATAGAAGGCGCTGCAGGCCTCGCAGGACGGATCGAAGAACTCGACGATCGTCACCTTGGCCGCCGGATTGCCGTAGATGGGCGAGTGCGGCCTGACCAGCGCGTCGCTGTGCGTCTGGGCCGCCGCCGTCACCTCCTGGTTCGTGCGCCCCGTGAAGACCACGACCCCTGCCGCGAAGGCCAGAACGACCACGGCGACCGTCGCCAGAACCATCCACTTCCTGCTCATGCCTTTTCCCTCCTCATTGAAAACCACAGCAGCACCAGGATGCCGCTGAACGCCGCCAGCGACAGCAGCGGAATCGGCATCAAACCGGCCACCTGCACATCGATATCGGTGCAGGACGATCCCTGGCCGCAGGGCACGAGGCCCTCGGACACCACGCCCCAGAAAACCATCAGGTGGTAGGCAGCGATGCCCCATCCCACCGCGGCCAGTGGCAAGGCGTAGCGCGCACAGCGAGGGTCCGAGGTGAACAAGCCCATGCCGAGCACCAGCACCAGCGGAAACATCGCGATGCGCTGATACCAGCACAGAACGCAGGGTGTATTGCCCATAACCTCGCCCAGGAACAGTGCGCCGGCCGTGGCCAACAACGCCAGCAGCCAGGCCAGGAACAGCGGTGTCCAGAACGTGGCATACCGGCCGCCGTGGCGCGGCCCCACCGACTGTGCTGTGCTCATCGTTCGGGCGGGGCGAAACTGGCCATTGCATTCGCTTCGACCGTCGACACGCGGCCGTCGGCCGCCTTGAACGAGAGCGTCAAGGGCACGACCTCCGCCACCTTGATCTGCTTCTTCAGCCCCATCATCATGATGTGCAGTCCACCGGACTTCAGCTCGTTCGTCTGGCCGGCCTTCAAGGGAAGTTGATCGACTGCGCGCATGCGCATGATGTCCTTGTCCATCGACATCTCGTGCACTTCGACGACACGGGCGACCGGCGAGCTGACGCCGGTGAGAACGACATCTTTGTCGGCGGTCAGGCGCATAAAGGCGCCCGTGGCCGACTGGCTCGGCACGGTCGCACGCGCCCACGCCCCGTCGACCCGCACCTGCGCATGGACGGCTGACGCCGCACCCAATATCAACAAGGCTGCGGCGATGCGCGCAAGTCGACGATTCGAAACAGCAATGCTCATCATCCAGTACTCCCTTGTCCGGTTTGTTGCCCGTTTGGGCCCGGCCTGAACGCCGCCAGCACCAGCAGCGCCGCACTGCCGACGATGAAGATGTCCGCCAGGTTGAACGCAGGCCAGTGCATGTCGCGCCAATGCAGATCGAGGTAGTCGATCACCGCGCCAATGCGAACCCGGTCGACGACGTTGCCCAGCGCGCCACCGATCAGACCGACATAGGCCACGCGCTCGACAGGACTGCCGACGCCGCGCCACAGCAGCCCGGCGAGCACGACACTGACGGCCACACCCAGCACGGTCAGCACATGGCGCTGCCATCCGCCGGCATCGGCCAGGAACGAAAACGCAGCACCCGGGTTGAGAACATGGACCAGATTGAACCACTCGGTGACCGCGATGCTCGCGCCCAGCGGCAGATTCTGCGCGACGATCCACTTGACGCCCTGGTCGAGCGCCAGCATTGACGCGGCGATCCCCATCAACAGCCACCAGCGGTCGCTCGAGGCGGCGGCCACAGGGTGGGGTTGCGCCGCGCTGGCAGAGGGGGGGGTCATCGGTCGCGGCCTTGCAGCAGCCGTTTCAGTTCGGGCGGGATGCCCATCGGCGCGAAGGCGCTGACGCTCGCGCCGCCGGTGTTGCCAATTGGCAGGAGGGGGCCAAGCGGCACCAGCGCGAGTCGCATCAGCTGCCCGACCACTTCGCGCGAGTCACCCGTTTCCCAGCCGACCCGAAGCATCCACCCATGCACGCGCAGGTGCGCACTGAAGTCCCGCTGCCCCAGCACATGTGCCCGCTCCAGGGCAGCGAACGCACGCCGGGGGTAGCCGGCAAGCCGGTGCCGCGCCGACACGGCTATCTTGGCCTCGAAGGCCTCGATCCGTGGTGATGCTGCTCCGGTCATGACACGCCCTTCGCCGTTCTCTGCAGACGCAGGTCGTCGTTCATCACCACCATGTCGGCCTGCGTGAGCGCGGGCGGAGCATTGGCCGCGCTCTTGTTCGTGAGTCGCAATCTGTGGCCACTGGCCGTTGCCCCGATCATTATCATAATTTCCATCTGGCCATCATACGTCCGGCTTGAGGGTGAAGCTTCGGAAAGCTGCAAGTTGTGCAGGCTTTCAGCGAATTTCAATCGCCGTCGTCACCTCGCTCACAAATATCCAGCCGGCGTCTGGCAGACCCGTATGCGCTGCTGTCGTGATGGCGGCAATCAGCTCCTC
Source organism: Candidatus Accumulibacter meliphilus (assembly GCF_036625345.1). NCBI lineage: Bacteria > Pseudomonadati > Pseudomonadota > Betaproteobacteria > Candidatus Accumulibacter > Candidatus Accumulibacter meliphilus. The sequence continues at coordinate 106,649 of NZ_JAZKTZ010000003.1, forward strand.
GACCACTTCATCGGCACATACGAGGTCCAGTTTGTATTCGGAGACGACGGCTTCGGCAAGATCCAGGGAGTAGTGCTGCTGCGCTGGGTCCTCACTCGCCAAGGGCCGCTGCACCTGGGAGACCGTGATGTTGTGATAGCTGATGTCGGCAACCTTCAGATCGCGCAGCGCCTGAAGCACGTTGGCGATGCGGTGCTGCCGGATGAATGCCTTAATTTCCTTCACGTCAGTTCTCCTTTGGATTTTTCATGATTGCCGATTCGCTTACTCAAAGCGGACAGCGATACGCGTCCCTTCATCCATCTCGCAATAGCCTGCAGGCGCTTGCCGAGCGGGCCAGGTCAGGGTGCATCGCAGCACCGCGCCATCCGCCGCGCGCAATTCCGGGTTGGCCGAGTAGTCGTAGTGTTCGCTATCGCTTCCAGCCGAGATCCCGCTGTGACGCCGGCCACGACTGTCGTGCTGTTGCAAGGCCGAGAGGTTGGCGTTGCGGCGTATCGCGAAGTCCTTGGCGGTGAAACGCCGCCCCTCGACCTCCAGGAGCATTGCCGGCGCCCCGCGCCCCTCGTGACTGAAGGTGCCAACCGTGACGCTCGGGTTTCCACTTGCCGGCGCAAGCGCGTGCGTATGCCCTGCGCAACCGGTAAGCGTCAGCGCGGTCAGACCGACGATAGCGAACACCGTATTCATCTTTGTTCCTTTCACTGTGAAGTTCTGGTGCGACGCTCGCGGCGCGTCTCGACCCACTCGTACATGAGCGGCAGCAGGAGCAGCGTCAGGGCCGTCGAGGTAAGCAGGCCACCGACGACGACTGTCGCCAAAGGCCGTTGTGTTTCCGCGCCAACGCCCTGCGCAAGCAACATCGGGATGAGGCCGAGGATGGCCACCGAGGCGGTCATCAGTACGGGCCTCAGGCGTAGCGCCGTCCCCTGGCGTACCGCGTCACGGATCGACAGGCCCTGGCCGCGCTGGTCGTTGAGAAATGACACCAGTACGATACCGTTCAACATGGCTACCCCGAACACGGCGATGAAGCCAATCGCAGAGGGCACCGAGACGTACTGGCCGGTTATCGCCAGTCCGAAGACCCCGCCAATTGCCGCGAAGGGCACGTTGGCAATAATTAGCGTGGCGAGGGTCAGCGAGTTGAAGGCGGTGTACAGCAGGACAAAGATGAGTCCAATGGTGAGCGGTACGATAAGCGCCAGTCGCGCCATCGCCCGCTGCTGATTCTCGAAAGCCCCGCCCCATTCAATCCAGTAGCCTTCGGGAAGCTTCAGCTGACTCCGAATTTTCTCGTCCGCTTCCTGGACGAAACCGTCCACGTCGCGGCCTCTCACGTCCATCTGCAAGACAGCATAGCGGCTCAATTGCTCGCGGCGCACGAAGGTATAGCCCTCGTCCATCTCCACCGTCGCCACGCGCGAGAGCGGGACCATGGCGCCGGATGAGGTACGCACCGGGATATTACCGATTGCCTGCGGCGTATCACGGAATGCTGCATCGAGACGCACCTGAATGTCGAAGCGGCGTACGCCATCAATGAGCGTGCTGACAGCCGTCCCGCCGATTCCGGCCTGCACCATCTCCAGAATCTCGTCAGCGTTGATCCCGAAACGCGCGGCTTCTTCGCGGTTGACCTTCACGACCAGTTGCGGCTTGCCCTTGTTGGCTTCCAGAGACAGGTCGGCGACGCCAGGTACACTGCTCAGGATGCCCTTGCTTTCTGCGCCCAGGCGGTCGAGTTCGGCGAGGTCTGGTCCGTAAAGTTTGAGGGCAAGCGTTGCACGTACGCCCGAAATCAGTTCTTCGACCCGCATCTGGATTGGCTGGGTGTTGCCTACCACCACGGTCGGTAGCGCCACCTCCAGGGTTTCCTTCATGCGGTCTGAAAGTTCCGGTATGGACATCTTCTCAGGCCACTCAGCTTGCGGTTTCACCTCTACCAGCACCTCCATGTAGTTGGCGTCGGCGGTTTCGCCCTTTTCTGCGCGTCCAATGGTGGCCAGCACCATCTTGGTCTGTGGGTACTCTTTCTTGAGTACATCATTCATTTGTTGCGAGACGCGTATCGACTCCTCCAGCGAAGTCGACGGGATGCCGGTCGCTCTGAACATGATGGCGCCTTCCTGGAGCGTCGGCATGAACTCCTTGCCGAGGAAGGGGAAGGTGGCGAGGGCCGAGACGAGCAAGGTCAGCGAAGCGACGATCACCTTCTTCTTGTTTTCCAGCGCCCAGTCGAGAATCGGCAGGTAGCCCGCCTTGATCCAGCGAACCAGAAACGTGTCTTTTTCTTCCTTGGGTTTCAGGATCAGCGCGGCGAGCACAGGCACCAGGGTAAGCGTGAGAATCAGCGAGCCCACCATGGCAAAAGTGATCGTGAAGGCCATGGGTTTGAACAGCTTGCCCTCCAGACCGGTCAGCGAGAAAAGCGGCAGGAACACCACGATAATGATGAGAATGGCAAAAGCGATCGGGTTGATGACCTCGCGCGCAGCTTCCAGTATCACGTGAGTGCGGTTTACGACCTGACCAGTCTTATGCGAGAGCAAGCGGAAGGCGTTCTCCACCATGACCACGGCACCGTCCACCATCATGCCGATGCCGATCGCCAGACCTGCCAGAGACATGAGATTGGCCGACAGCCCAAAATATTGCATCATCAGAAAGGCGAACAGCATCGCCAGCGGCAAAGTGGCGATCACGACCACTGCCGAGCGAATTTCCCCGAGGAACAGGAAGAGCACGATCGCCACCAGGATCGATCCTTCCACGAGGGCGCTTTCGGCGGTCGCGAGCGCCTTGTCGACCAGCTCGGTACGGTCGTAGACCGGCTTGATGCTGACACCAGGGGGTAGTGCCTGGCGCGCGAGATCGAGTTTCTGCTTCACCGCATCAACGACACTCTTGGGGTTTTCGTTGATCCGTGCGAGGGCGATACCGAGAGCCACCTCCTTGCCGTCGCGCGTCACTGCCCCGAAGCGCAGCGCCGGGCCTTCCTTGACTTCGGCCACCTCGCGCACGTGGATCGGCACGCCCTCGCGCTCGGCAATGACCACGTTGCCAATGTCCGTGGTGTTGGCCACCAGACCAAGGCCGCGAACCAGATATTGCTCCTGGCCGAGGTTGATGTACTGTCCGCCCACCTGCCGATTATTGGCGGCAAGCGCTTCCATGACGGCCTTGAAGGAGAGTCCGTACTTGATCAGTTTTTCTGGATTGATCTGGACCTGGTATTGCTTTTCCTGCCCCCCCCAGGTGGTGACGTCATCTACCCCCGGCGCGGTGCGCAACATGAGACGCACGGTCCAGTCATGCAAGGTGCGCAGGTCCATGGCCGAGAGTTTCTCGTCGGCCGATTCCACGGTGTACCAAAAAACCTGGCCAAGCCCCGAGCTGTTCGGTCCGAGAGAAGGCTCGCCATAGCCTGCGGGTAAACGTTCCTTGGCCTCCTGCAACTTCTCTCCGACCAGGCGCCGGGCGAAGTAGATGTCCACATCATCCTTGAAATAGACACCGACGTAAGACAGGCCGAATAGGGAAACCGAGCGAATCTGCTCGACCCCCGGCAGGCCAGCCATGGCCGTTTCAATCGGCGTCGTGAGCAGTTGTTCGACATCTTCGGCGGCCAGTCCAGGCGACTCTGTATAGACGTTGACCTGGTTCGGGGTAACGTCCGGGAACGCATCCACCGGGACGTTGAGAAAGGCGCGGACGCCAAAGAAAGCCATCAGCACGAAAGCCAGCAAGACGAGCAGCTTGTAGCGCAATGAGAGATCAACGATACGGTTCAGCATGGTTTTCCCCTCAGTGCCCGTGACCTGCGCCAAGCTCCGACTTCATGATGCGTGCCTTAAGGGCGTAAGCGCCCGCCGTCACCACCCGCTCGCCCGCCGCCAGGCCACTCTTGACCACCAGGCGCCCACGCAGTTTCTGCCCGAGCACGACATTTCTCGGCTCGAAGCCGTCGCTGTCCTCGATAAACACCGTGGGCTGACCATTCATCAACACGACGGCCTCGGTGGGGACCAGCAAGGCTTTGACTGTCGCACCCTGTCTGGTCGTCTCGATGGTACGGATGGCGACGGTGGCGAACATTTCCGGTTTGAGCCGGCCGTCCAGATTCGTCACTTCCACACGCGCTTGCACGGTACGGGTCTCCTTGTCGACCACTGCCGCGATGTAGGTCAGCGTGCCCTCGAAGGACTCGTCTGGATAGGCGGCAACGGTAACAATCGCACTGGCGCCTACCTGGATGCGGCCGAGATCCTTCTCGAACAGATCGGCTGCGATCCACAGTTTCGACAGGTCGGCGACGACGAAAAGCGGACTGTCTGGCTGGGAGAGCTCGCCGAGGATGGCGTGCTTTTCGATTACCGTTCCGGCGAACGGCGTGCTGACCGGGAAGGTGGATCGTGCTTTGCCGTCGCCCGTAGGCGAGGCGTCCACACCCAGCATGCGCAGCCTGTCCCTGGCCGCTGCGAGAGCGGCCTTGGACTTCTCGTACTCGGCATGGGCGCGCAGATGGTCTTTCTGGGCAATGATCTGATCGCCGTGCAGCTTCTCGGCGCGCTCGAAGTCGGCCTTGGCTACCGACTGCTGGGTCGCTGCCTGCAGGTAAGCCGAGTACGCATCGCCGACTTCCAGGCTATCGAGAACGGCCAGCGTCTGCCCGGCCTTTACCTGGTCGCCGAGATTGGTTTTGACATTGACGATGCGCCCAGGGACGCGTGGCGCCACGTGCGCTATGCGGTCTTGATTCGGGCGGATGGTGGCGGTCAGGGTGAGCGGTTCGCTCACTTCCTGCACCAGTATTTCTGCGCTCTCGATGCCGGCAGATTGAATCTCTTCGGCACTGAGCTTGAGCGCTTCCACCTCCCCTGCTTCATGCTCGTCGCCGTGGCCGTTCCCGTCTTTGCTAACCTCCCCAGCGTGTGCCCCGGCTTTCTCGCCCGCAGCGTGTTCGTCTTTGCCCCGGTGTTCGCCTGGCTTCTCGGCAGCGGCGTGCTGCTCTTCGGCGCTGCTCATTGCCGTGCCGGCTTTGGCGGCGGTGGCCGGAGATTCGGTCTTGCCACAGCCGCCGAGAATCAGGGCGGAGAAGCCGAGTGCGAAAAGTGCAGCCCGATGCGCCGGGAGTACGTGGAATAGGTTGTTCATGAATGATCTTTCAATGGATACATTTTCAGGTGACGGGTGCGGTGTGCGACTCGGTGATGACTCATCACGAGCCTTTCGGCTGCCGATGCCAGCCCGCTGCCTGCTCGAGTTCGATGCGCACCAGGGCCAGATCGGTCATGGCCTCCAGCACTTCGCGGCGGGTATCGAGAACTTGCCGGGTTGCTAGCAAGAGTTGAGTGAGGCTGATCTCACCGGCCCGGTAGCCTGCTACGGACAGACGCTTGTTCTCGTTCAGGCGTTGCAGGACAACTTGATCAAGCTGCTCTACCCGACCACGCAGGCTTTCCCGCTTCTGCCACAGAGCCAGGACCGTTGCGCGCGCGTCCCGATTGGCCACCTCGCGCTCAATCTGGACTTTGCTCACGTCGGTGACCGCTCTGCCGATGCCGGAGGCGTTGCGGCGAAACAGTGGCAGGGGTAAGGAAACGGAAACGCCGGTGATCTGCTCGCGTGCATCGCTTGATCCTTCACGGGCCGTGAAAACGCCAACAGTCACGTCCGGGTATGCCGCGGCACGCTCCAAGCCCAGGCGACTGCGGGCGGCCTGCTCCTGGTACTCCAGCGCACGTAATCGCGGCCGGTCAGCGGCTGCGGCCAGCAGCTCGTCCAGGGTGTATGGCGTGGCCACTTCGGAGGCCAGTGTCCCTCGTACTTCCGGCAGCGCTTCGGCCGGCAATTGCAGAGTGGCGGCGAGATCTGCGCGGGCCTGGATGAGCTGTTCGCGCGCCGCTTGCAGCTGATTGTCGGCGCGACCGAGCTCAACCTCCGCGAGATTGCTGTCGAGCTTGGTATCTTCGCCCGCCGCGAAGCGTTTTCTTGCCGCTCCAGCAGCATCCCTGATCAAGCTGACCAGTTCAGCCTCGGTCGTAACACGCGTCTGCAGGCCCAATACCTGGACGAACTTCTGCTCGACCTCGGCGAGGACCCGCCGGCGGGTCTCTTCGATGCTTTCCTGGAGTGCGGCCAGATCCTGCTCAGCCGCGCTGCGACGATAGCCATGCTGACCTGCGATCTCCAGGGTCTGGGAAAGATCGGCACCCCACTCCCGCAGGGTGTCATCTCCCTGGCCCGGGAGAGGAACCTTGCGGCGGGCCTGTTCGGCGGTTAGTTGCGGGTTGTTCCAGAGCAGGCCACGGGTATCAGCGAGTTGCCCCTCGGTGGCGGCCAGATCGGCTTGCGCTGCCCGAAGTTGGGGGTTGGCCGCTTCGGCAATCTGCAAGGCCGCTGCCAAGGTCAGGGGTGACTCTGCAGCCAGCACCGCCGACGTGGCGGCCGCCAAGATCAGCGTTGTGATGAAGCGGGCCACGCGCCCACGATGAATATTTGAATGCATGTCTCGTTGAAATCTCCGTTTGATACCCGCGCATGTAGGCGGCAAGGCGACCAGAAAGTTGGCCTTGGATTTATCAGTTGTTGCCGCGGGAGGCGCGCTAAAAGCCCGTATCGGCAGGCGTTTGCCGCCGATTTGCGCGATTGCGCCACGGTTCTAGCTTGGTGGCCGCCATTACTCTGAAGCACCGTTTGCGACGGCCGCTTAGCCCCTGTTCTGGGGCTTAAGGAGAGGAATTGCGGTTGAAAGCTGTGGACGTTCCGCCGGATCAGACGGCGGGCATCCAATTGGGTCGTTCTGGACCCTGGAGAAAGACGGAGAGGGGAAAGCGAGCGGGGGGGGCGACAGCCAACGATGCTGGCGTGGACGACAGCACTGGGGCAGGTGACATGGTGACGCCGACACATCCGAGGTGACACGAGAAGCAGTCGGCATCAGAACCTGTCGCGGTTGGATCGCCGACGTCGTTCTGGTCGGCCGCCTGATGCTGGTGTACGTGATGGCCAAAATGCTGCGTGTCCGCACTCCGCTCGTCATGCGGACAATAGCCGCCCGCCACGCCCCAAGCAGCCTGGAGCGGCGCAACTACTAGCAAGAGGATAAGGACGAGGCGCTTGATCACGGGCGAAGTATAACCAAGAAGCCTTGCCTCTGCGTCGGTTTCATCCGCTGGTTTCCCGGGAAGGTAGGTGGTTTTTGCACGTTCGTCATAGCAATGCCGATTGGTCTGGGCGGTTGAGATGGTAGCCTTCGAGCCTGAGATATCGGGTATCACGGTCGCCTCTGGAATACCGGTTCGCACCCGAGTACAGTGCGTACGGATATGCCAGAGGCGTGACCGTCACAAAATTTTTACGGATCGAAACTGCCGCCAACATCACCGTAACTCAAAGACGAAGAGCTCAGATGTTACCCCGCACCTTTTGTATAGATTGCCTGCATTCGCGCGCGCTCGGCGGGGGTAATATTCTTTAGCTCATTGAGCACTTCGGCTCGAGTTTTGCCCGACCCGACGCTTTTGGCAGGAGCCGGATAGTTTTCCAGAGACTGTTGGTAGCTCCCGTCTGCCTTGGCCTCCTGCAATTCCCGCATGACCTGGGCGGTGGTCTTGGTGGACTTCACATGATTGGGGTAAAACGTGTAGCCCACCTCGCCTCTCGAGAAATGCATCTCCGATTCGGCCAGCGCAAGCGTCGGTGCGGCGAGGGCGATGGAGAGGATGGGGAAAAGTATGGCGGTACGAATCAACATAATGGGTTTCCTTCTTGTAGGCGAAGTGGAATTTGATGGAACTTGAAAACACGCTGGTGTGCGGTAACGATGCCGTTTGGGTTGAACGTTCGGCACGGGAGGTACGATAGCGCGCCGAGCACGTCAATTTGCGAACTGCCAAATTACGAATTCGTAATCCTTTTGCATCGCCGATCCCGCGATAATTCGCGCATGAAGATCCTGGTCATCGAAGACGAATTGAGGCTTGCCGAGTACCTACGCAAGGCGCTTACGGAGAATAGCTACGTCGTTGATGTCTCACACAGCGGCCCGGCCGGGTTGCAGCTTGCGCTGAACGGCGGATACGACGCCGTCCTTCTCGACGTCATGCTGCCAGGGCTGGATGGTTTCGCAATCGTGCACGCGCTTCGACGACAGAGCGCTGTGCCGGTATTGATGCTCACAGCGAAGGACAAGGTTGAGGATCGGGTGAGGGGCCTGCAAACTGGGGCCGACGATTACTTGGTAAAGCCCTTCTCCCTTTCCGAGCTACTTGCCCGGGTGCAGGCCCTGCTGCGTCGTGGAACAAGAGAGCCCCTAGGTCCGGACGCCCATATCCTCAGGCTGGCGGACCTCGAAGTTGATCTCGGGCGGCGACGGGTAACGCGAGGCGGCGAGCGCATCAACCTGACCGCTAAGGAATTTACGCTGCTCAGCCTCCTACTGCGCCGACACGGGCAGGTGATTTCGCGCGCAGCACTGGCCGAGAAGGTGTGGGACATGAGCTTTGACAGCAATACAAACGTCGTCGAAGTAGCCGTGCGTCGCCTGCGAGGCAAACTCGACGATCCGTTCTACGAGAAACTCCTTCACACCGTCCGTGGAATGGGCTACGTCCTAGAAAGCCGAAAGTCATGAAGACGAGTGCTCCAGGGTCGATAGACCACTGGTTGTCTCGTTGGCTCGCTGTGCAGGCTCTTCTAGGGCTTGGGCTAGTCTGTGTGGCGGTGTACTTCGTCACGAACCTCAGTTTTGTGGCTCGCCAGAGTGAAGAGCTTCAGCACAAGGAGGAAGTAATCCGCCATCTGGTGGCTGAAATTGGAGCCGAGGACGAATTGACCAGCCTGCGTCACAAGCTTGACGATTTCTTTGTCGGCCATGCTGATCTTCAGTTGCGCCTGAGCACACCCGCTGGCGCTCTCGTCTACAGCACCGCATCTACCGCACAAGCCGCCATCTCTCAGAGGCAGCTTACTTTTGATGTTCCGTCGATGCTATTCGGCACATCGGCCCTTCGCGCCCAGATGACGCTGAACACGGAAGCAGATGCTAAACTAATGAGACGCTTGGCATGGACGCTTCTAGCGTGTGCCTTGGCCGGTTCCGCGTTGATCTACCTGAGTGGCGTTTGGCTCGTCAGACGGGGACTGGCGCCGATTCACGACCTCGCCCGGCAGGCGGCAGCACTAGCCCCGGACAGCCTTGACCAGTCGCTGGATGGGTCAGGCCAAGCTGAAGAGTTGCAGCCTTTGGTTACGCAGTTCAACGCGCTCCTCGCGCGGCTGGACTACGCCTACAAGCAGCTGGATGGCTTCAATGCGGACGTCGCACATGAGTTGCGAAATCCCCTGACAATACTGATTGGCGAGACGGAATTGGCGTTGAGTGGCAATCGAGAAGCGAATGAATTGAGGGAAGTCCTCGGCTTAAACCTTGAAGAACTGCGGCGCCTTGCCGGCCTCGTTAACGACATGCTGTTCCTGTCAAGAGCCGCTTGTGGCGCGCTCGCACGACGAGATCGTATTGATAGCCTGGCGATGATCGCAGCCGAAGTCATCGACTATCACGACGCGTCGCTACAGGAAGCTGGCCTACGTGCTGAGGTGCAGGGAGACTCTTCAGGCTTCTTTGACACAGCGTTGCTACGCCGGGCACTGTCAAATTTGCTATCGAATGCAACCCACTTCGCCGATCCAGGCTCAATCGTTGAGCTGGCCATCGACTCCGACGCGACAAATGCCGTCAAACTTTCGGTAAGCAACATCGGCCCGACCATCCCGGAAGAGCACCAATCTCGCCTGTTTGATCGCTTCTACCGGGCGTCACCTGCGCGTGAACATAGCGAAACCAACCATGGTCTAGGGTTGTCGATCGTCGCCGCCATCGCGCGCATGCATGGCGGCAAGACATTCGCAGAGTCCGCGACAGGCAGGACGACCGTTGGTTTCGTGTTGCCCATGGGGAGCACGCAACCAACGACTCCAATCTGAGAGCAATTTGCTACTGACGCACCAGCCTTAGAGCGTTAGCCACAACCAGCAGACTCGCGCCCATATCAGCGAATACCGCCATCCACATGGTGCCCATACCGAGCAGCGTGAGTACGAGAAAAACGACTTTGATGCCCAATGCCAGCGCGATGTTCTGTACCAGTACCGTCCGGGTAGTGCGCGACAGGCGGACAAAACGCGCAATTTTGTTCAGGTCGTCATCCATCAGTGCGACGTCAGCAGTCTCGATAGCCGTATCGGTACCCGCCGCGCCCATGGCAAAGCCGATGTCAGCTCGCGCCAGGGCCGGTGCATCGTTGATGCCGTCACCCACCATGCCAACCTTGCCTGTTTGCGCGTAGCGTTCGATAGCACGCAGCTTGTCTTCCGGCAGTTGATCGCCCAAGGCTTCGTCAATCTGAACCTGGGCCGCGATGGCTCGCGCGGTGTGTGCGTTGTCGCCGGTCAGCATGACTGTTTTGATACCCAACTCATGTAGCGCCCGGATCGCGGCGCGGCTACTGTCCTTGACCGTATCGGCCACCGCAAACAGGACCAGCACGCGCTCGCCATCGGTGAGCAGAATGACCGTCTTGCCTTGCTCTTCCAATTCACCAAGCCGAGCCTCCAGGGGAGGAGTACATACGCCAAGCTCATGGATCAACCGATGGTTACCAAGCTGATATTGCACGCCGCCAACGGTTCCGAGCACACCTCGCCCTGGAATGGCGGCGAAGTCCGCTACATCAAGCAGGACGGTGTCGTTCCGTTGTCCGCTTGTGGCTATGGCGTGAGAAACCGGGTGATCGGAGCGTGCAGCAAGACTGGTGGCCACTCGGACGGCATCCACTCCGTCCGTCTGATCGAGCAAGACCGTATCGGTCAATACCGGTTTGCCGTGCGTGATGGTGCCGGTCTTGTCGAATGCCAGCCACGCGAGCTTGTGACCTTCCTCAAGATAAACACCGCCCTTGATCAGAATGCCGTGGCGGGCTGCTGCTGCCAGACCGCTGACGATGGTGATGGGCGTGGAAATGACCAAGGCGCACGGACAGGCTATGACCAGCAGAACCAGCGCCTGGTATACCCAATCCTGCCAGCTGCCACCAAGTAGCAGGGGCGGCACAAGGGCTACCGCGATGGCGAAGACGAACACCGCCGGCGTGTAGATCTTGGCAAACTGATCGACGAAGCGCTGGGTTGGCGCACGTGCGCCTTGCGCTTCTTCGACCGCGTGAATGATACGTGCCAAGGTCGAATGCGTGGATTCGGCAGTAACCCGGAATTCGACGGAGCCAGATTGGTTGATGGTCCCGGCGAATACACTGTCTCCAGCCGACTTGTCGACCGGCAAGCTCTCGCCGGTAATAGGCGCCTGATTGATGCTTGATCGCCCAGCCGTCACGACACCATCGAGGGCGACGCGCTCGCCTGGTTTGACGCGCACGATTTGGCCGATGGTGACAGCCTTGGCTGGCAGTTCGGCCCAAGCACCGTTCGCTTGCCGTACTGTCGCCATTTCCGGCGTCAACTGCACCAGGCTGCGAATGGCATTGCGTGCCCGATCAAGTGACTTCGCTTCGATCAGCTCGGCAACAGTAAACAAGACCATGACCATGGCCGCTTCCGGCCACTGCCGCAGCAATACCGCACCCGTCACGGCAATGCTCATCAAGGCATTGATATTGAGATTGCCGTGGCGCAACGCAATCCAGCCCTTCTTGAAAGTGCCGACACCGCTGATTGTGATGGCGACGAGTGCCAGCAATCCGGACAACCATTCTGGCAAGCCAGCCCAATGGACAATTTCCGCGCCCAGAGCGGCAACCCCGGCCAGCGCCAACGGCCACCAAGGCTTACTGACTGCCTCGGTGGGCGCGCTGCCTTGGCTGCTTGCCTCCATTGGCTCGGTACTCATGCCCAAGTCACGGATGGCCGTCTCAACGGCTGGTAGCGTGTTGTTCTGGTGGACAATGGTCAGGACCCGCTGCATGAGGTTGAATTCCATCCCGCTCACCGTGGCTATGCCACCCAGCTTGTTGCGGATCAACGCCTCCTCGGTCGGGCAATCCATCTGTGCGACGCGTAACCGAGTGAGTGTGTAGCCGGCCGGAATTTTGGCTGTGATCAGACTGGCGTTGCCTGATGCCGATGTTGGTAAGGGATCGGCAGCGCAACACTCATGACCATGGTCGTGCGAATGCCCATGATCGTGATGAGCGGGCAAAGCGTCGTGAGCATGAGACTGATCGTCGCCGCATGCGTGGTGAACATGCGTAATTTTCACGGGGCGAGAGGGCATGGCGTCGTCCAATCGTTGGTATATTGTCCATTTCACACCCTGAAGTTACTATAGGGTCAAGTGTTTTGGAGACTACCCGTGAAGATCGGTGAACTCGCCCAAGTGGCGCAATGCACGGTGGAAACCGTGCGTTACTACGAAAAGGAAGGACTGCTATCCGCACCGGCACGGACGATGGCCAACTACCGCAGCTATGGCGAGTTCCACGTCGAGCGGCTTCGCTTTATACGGAATTGTCGTGCCCTGGATATGACGCATGCGGAAATCCGCACGCTACTGGGTCTGATGGATCAGCCTGCCGGTGATTGCGGTGGCGTCAATCAACTACTCGACGAACACATTGCCCACGTCGATGTGCGTATGGCCGAGCTGTCCCAGCTCAAGCAGCAGCTGAGTGAGCTGCGTCAGCGCTGCCAGAGCGAGCAGGCCATGGACGCCTGTGGAATCTTGCAGGGGCTGGCGTCTATGGAAACAGAACCTCGGCATGAAAGGCATACGCACCTCGGCTAATCGAGGTCTTGGCGTACAACTTTTTCCCGTTTCGTGAGCTGATTCCTCAAATGGCGGCTGGTGACACGGCTGCTTGTTCTACCCCCACACTGTGGATTCGCCCAGCAGGAAACCATGTCGACTGACGCTTGCCAGTTCTACTACGAGTGCCGCAACTGCAAGAACCTGCTGCGCCCCAACTCCGGCGACTGTTGCGTATTCTGTTCCTTCGGCTCGGCAAAATGCCCACGGATTCAGGCGCAGAACAGGAGTTGCGGGTAATTCCAGGCTTTCCCCGGCACCGTCGACAGCCCGCCTTTGCGCGGGCTGTTTGCGTCATGGCGCGGCGAAAAGGCTTAGCGTGCTCTATTTTCCGTTTTCTGAGACGTCCCCTAGCTTCGAGCAGCAGCGCTACCGACCTTCCGACCTTCCGACCTCAATCTGGTGAAAGTTCGCGTTCGACGGATGAGAAAGCCGTCGTTCGTGGCCCCGTAGTGTTGAACGACCGCTGACCGTCTCATTGCAGTCGTTCCTGGTGCGACAACCCAACGGCCCCTCCGGCCGAGAACCTGCCCCAGAGGCTACACCGCCAAACGTCACGTTGAACGGTGGCAGCGGCCGTTCAGAGGTCTCGTTTCTTCGCGACGGCAATGACCAGGTCGTGGTCGAGGCAGCACGAACGCGCCACGATTCGCCGCCGTCGACCAGCCGTCACACCACAGCCGTAGCGCCCCCTGGATGGCACACCCCTCAAAGCCGCTTCTGCAAATTGCTCACCCACAGCCACAGGGCGTACGAGATCGAGACGATCAACAAGGGTGGCAGCAGCGAGGGCATCGGCAACGGCACGATTATCCAGACGGCAAGCCCTACCAGAACGGCCCATAGCACGCGCACCCCGAGGCTGTGTCGGATCGGGCTCTGGGCCACGAAGGAATACTTGCGGATTTCCCGCACGAGCTGGCCGTCGCTGTAGGCCGCCATCACCAAGGGAATCCCTGGCACCAGCCATCCCATCAACACTTGCAGGCGGTAGGCGACCAGGCCGATCCACAACCAGGTCGCGACGATCCGGCCCTGCGCCCAAGCGCTGAGGTCGGAACTCCCAAAGGGTCCCTGCCCTGTCGATTGAGCGTCAATGATGAAGCTGCGAAAATCCGACGCCAGCGATTTTTCCATATCGTCCAGGGTACGACCGTAGACATCGCTCTCGCCCTTGCCAGCAATCGCGTCGACCTCAGCCCGCTCGGCGATCCAGGCGTTGCGGATCACTGCCGGCGGAATGAGCGCCCAGGTGGCCGCCATCACCAGAAACAGCGCGACGGCGACGAAGGTACTCCAGGCATTCTCCGTGCGCGCCGCCCTCATGGCTGCGTTAGCAGGATGGGAAACCGTCCCTTGAGCGTCCGGCCGCCCGAAAGCCGGGCGATAAAATGCAGCGGCGGCAGTTCACCCAGCATCGCCGCCGGAAAGAATTCCGCCTCCGCCTCCATGATCTGTTCCTGATAAGACGCGGTGTATTCGTCCTGCACGTGGCTATCGACGTTGTGCCCGTAGCGCAGTGCCATTGAACGCACCTTGATCTGCGGCATGCCTTCGGCCAGGTATTTTTGCGTTTCGGAATCCAGAACGCGCAGGGCGATCTTGTTGTTGGTGTTGGCGAGCACCTGGCGGGCCTTGTTTTCGTCGCCGAGTCGGCTGGCAAAATCGGCAAAGGTCTGCGTCGCGATGGTCACTCGGAAGTCGGCGCCGCCGCCCTTGTTCATCAGTTGAATGGCCGGCTGGTTGAGGACCTCGGCGGCTTCATCAATGAACAGATTGACCGGCGTCAGCGAGTCGATGCCGTAGTTGTAGCGGTCGCCCGCGACGGCGGCGAGATCGGCCAGCAGGATCGAGCCAATGGCGCTGCCTACCGTCGAGTCGGCCAGCGAATCGAGACCGATGTAGACCACTTTATTGGCGTGGATGATCTTCGACATGTCGGTCACCAGCCGCTCGTGGCCGGGTTCGAAGTCGGGTGACAGGAGCGCCTGCAGGGGGTCGCTGGTGAGCATCGAGAGAATTGGAATCAAGGAGGCGACCATCTTCTGGAAGTGCTCGCGATTGTGCTCGTAGGTCGAGATCAAGCCATCGAGATCCACCGACTGCGCTTCATGGATGGCGATCTCCCGATAGAAGGCGATGTAGGCTTCCAGCAGCCGATCCTTGTAGCGCCGGATATCGGACGCGGCCCGGCTTTCCCAGTCCCTTACCTGTCGAGTGAAATGAACTTTCAGGGCCCGCTGCAGGAGGCTCTCGGGGCCACCTTCGACGTAGCGTCGCAGCTGCACCAGATTCGGCCGGTGGCCGGTGGCAATCATGCCGTTGGTGATGTCGTTGAGCACTTTCCAGCCGAAGGCGGTGAACGGGTCGGCGCCGGTTTCCGAGGGGATCAACGCCGCCACGCGACTGGCCAGCTCGGTCTTGCGGTTCCAGTTGCGCAAGGGATCGATGCACGCCGATCGATCGGGATGCGCCGGATGGAAATACACGAAACGCTCCCCTGCCCCGCTGGCGTCACACGCGGCGCGGGCATTCCGGGCGAGCGCATGGTCGCCCTTCGGATCGATGATGATCACCGTCTCGCCCCGGAAGATCGCCTGGGCGATGAGCAGATCGAACAGGCGTGTCTTGCCGACACGGGTCGTGCCGACGATCAGTGTGTGCCCGACCAGGTGGGCGAGTTCCGAATAGAGGTCATTTTCGGGGGCGAGACCGTGGACCCAGTAGGCGCCCTCGGTCTGTTGGGCGGCTTTGCCGAGCGTCCTGACGACGCCGAGTGAAATCAGAGTATGCAGCTTGCTCGCCTCGATGTCGGTCCAGGGAAACCCTGTTCCCAGCCAGAGCGCCTGCCGTTGAGCGGCCTGGTGAGCCTTCTTTTCGAGTTCCCCGAGATCAATGAACGCCTTGCCGAACGAGCGCAGACGCGAGGCATCCAGCAGCCGCTGGTAGGCCTGGTAACCGCGGCAGGCCGCGGCGAGAGCACATCCGACGGCGAGCAGCGCCGAGAACTGGGAGAACAACGGAACCGCCCAGGAGAAGGCGATGATCAGGGCCGACGCCAGCGCCCAGACCAGCGCCATTTTGGCTTCAAAGTTGGGGCGCCACGGGACCTCGAAGTCGTAGGGCGAGGAGGCAGCCATCACACGCTCCTCGACGATGGCGCCGACGGATGGCCGGCACGCTTTCTTCTGTGGCACGTTTGGGCGTGTGCCATGACCCGCTTCGCAGGATCGAACGTATGGTCGGGCTGGCTCGTCGGCACCGCTAAGACGATGGACTGATCCAAGTCGGGCCAGCGATCGGCGTCGCCCTCATCCCTGAGAAGCAGCGGCTCAGGGAGCTGGCCGCCCGATCCTGTGCGCATCATTGCACTGAAGTCGATGACCGGCGTTGTCATCGGAGGAAAACGGCGCTCGATGCTAACCGGCGTTAGCGCCCTGCCGCCGCACCCGCGTCGTTGGCCTGGAAAAGCAGGTGCATGACGGCAACGCCGGCCCAGATCGCTACCGGCCATTCGGCCGCCGGAATCCAGATCGTGAGCACTAGCAGCCCCTCGATTCCGATCGACAGCAGGGCGAGAGCGCCGGCGAACCGACGATTGAAGATCCCGCCGTGTCTGGAAACGGCGAGAATGAATCCCGCCCAGACCACGGCGCTGAGGACGGCTACGTCCAGCGACCGGCCCCTGACGAGCTGTTCCGTCAGGCCGCTGAGAAGTGTCGCGCCCATAGCCAGCCAGACAAAGCCTGCCGAGTCCGGCATGGATTTCCAGTCACCACGAAAGCTCAAGAGGCGCCAGCAGTGCGACGCCAGGGATGTGATCAGTCCGGATTGTTCGTTGCGCATGTTCTTCTCCTCCGTAATGAGCGCCCTGCAACCTCCCGATCCACCGCGAGCGGCGCCGATCGAGACGCTATCCAGAACGATTCTACGGATGGCTAAAAAAATGCAAGTCCCCGAAAAGCGTCCTTTCGCGCCGCTTTTCGGAAAAAGTTATCCACAGAAATCGCCCCTCAGAGGAGTTATCCACGTGAAACCTGTCTCAAACGCCATTCGCCGCAAACCCAGGCTACAAGGGACTTTCAGAGGAGGGAAAAAGTTATCCACGTGAAATCTGTCTCAGTTAACGTGAAACCTGTCTCATAACGACGTGAAACCTGTCTCACGACCTCGGCTACAGGCCTTGCGTGGCAAGGGTTTGAGGGGGGTCTACAAGTAGTAAACAAGTAAATTCAAGTAATTTACAAGTAAGGGGCGGTCGCGCCTGTGGATAACTACCTGCCGCCGCGCCGTTCGAGCCGCAGAAGAACCAACGCGCCGAGTTACGTGCAGCGGAATCGAGGTTGAAAAGGGCAAAAAAAGCGAAAAGCAGCCTGCCAGGAGAAAAACCACGGTCGTGGCAATCAGGCGGGGATGGCCAGATCGGTACCTCACCGCGGCAGGGTTGTGCAGGCTGTGAAACGGTCACCGTGCAACGTGCTGCCTGAGAAGCCTTCACGCCACCACCGTGCAAGACGTCTCGCTGCGCGTATGGCCCACGAGGGGCAAACGATCAGCGTCAGCGTCCATCACACGCACCGTCACCACCCGGAATCTCGACTGTGGATTTCGAATCGTCCGATTCCACAGCGATTCAGGCTGCCGCGTACCGTAGCTCCGCGGCCCATAGCCCTTCGCGATCTGACGTCTTCCCACGCCTTGCGTCCAAAAAGTCACCTTTCTGGACGCTTTTCGCCTGCACCGAGGGCCGGCAGGGTGCAACAGTGACAGCATGCGAACCAGCCCCCAATCCCCCCTTCTCACGATTCCATCCCGGCGGCCCCACCTTCTGTCCGGCATCCAGGGAGCGGTATTCCCGTGACCAGGGTCGCGCGCGCCGACAAGCTGATGTCCATCGCTTTCGAGATCAGCGATGTCGAGGTCGATGCCGAGTCGCTCGCTTTCATGGGCCAGGCGCTGGTTCAGACCACCTTGCCGCACACCGACCCCGGCGTGTCATCGTTCGAACGTACAAGCGGTGCCGTGTCGCTATCAATTATCGCCGACCCGAAAATCGGCCTGCCCTTCGGCACGGTTCCCCGGCTGGTTCTGGCGTGGATCTGCACCGAAGCCGTGAAGACGAAGTGCCCGCGGCTGGACCTCGGAAGAAGCCAGAACGAGTTCCTCCACAAGCTCGGCATGAGAACCGATGGCCGCGATGGGCAGCGGCTCCGCGAGCAGTCCATGAAGCTGTTTTCTTCGGTGCTGTCGATCGTCTTTCAAAGGCAGGGGCGATTCTGTCTGCAAAACATGGCGATCGCCGACGAGGCCTTTTTCTTCTGGGATCCCGAACGGCCTGACGACCAGAGGCGCTGGAAGAGCACCCTCAAGCTATCGGGGGCGTTCTTTCGCAACGTCACCGAGTCGCCGGTACCGATCGACATGCGCGTGCTGCACGCGCTCTCCCAGTCGCCGTTGGCGATGGACATCTATTCCTGGCTCGTCTACCGCATCTTTGTCCTGCGTGTCACCCGTCACCCCAGTGCCCTCATCCCCTGGCAATCCTTGAAGCTTCAATTCGGCGCCGACTACAGCGATACACCGCGCGGTTTGCTGGATTTCAAGAAGCGCTTTCTCCAGCGGCTGGAGGAAACCTTGCTGTTCTACCCGGAGGCCGACGTCACGGCCGAGAAAACAGGGCTCCTCGTGGCAGCCAGCCGCTTGCATATTCGTCATACCGGCGGGGCTCGGTTGTCTTCGCTGTAGGTTAGATCAGTCGGCGCCTTTTTCATCCGAATCCTTCTCGTCGGCGCGCGCTGCTGTGGCGCGATAACTCGTCGCCCCCTACAATCGTCATACGTAGCGCCAATTTCACATGGGTATTCGATGCGGTCTGCGGCGAGAACAACCACGGATGGACCGGGTGATTTCGCTGCGGCGGATCAGCGCCATGCGTTGCACAGCCAAGGTGACAAGGACTCAAGGGCGATGGCGGCCAATCTACGGCGGCGAGTGATAGCGGTGAACGGCTTGTCGGCAGCCGTGTATGGTGAAGACACTCGACTCAGCGTCCTGCTCGAACGACTTGGCGCGAGCGCAGAGGAGATCGGACACTTCCGGGAACACGCTGTCGCTGACGCATGCGACGGAGTGGTCGACGCGGTGAGCACCTGCTTTCAGGGCCTGCGCAATGGGAGCCGCGACTTCCTCGTCCTGTCCCGCCGCCTCGGGCTGGACGGCGACGTGGCCACGTTGCAGGAGATTGGCGATGAACTTGGCGTATCGAGGGAGCGCGTCAGGCAACTGGAAGAACGCGCACGCCTGAAGTGTGGGGCTCCAAGAAATCGAAATGCGGTTGAAGCAACGCTCCGGCAAATCCTTGTCTTGGCGCGCAGCCGTCGGCTGAGCCACGACTTGGGCGCACCCAATGACGTGCCCTGAACTCGGTCACCCAGGAGCTTCGCGCGGCAGCGCGCCAACGCTGAGCAGCAGTAAGCACAGGCGCTACCACCTGTGAACTTACGGGCGCGGCGCGATCGCTGCGGGAAGTGTCGTGTTTGATGACCACGCCGAGGATCCTTGAGCCTTGGTCCTCGGTAGAATATTGGAATGCCCAAACAGATCCCGCCCTCGCCCCCCGAAATCAGTCGCCTCAGAGCCGCCGCAGCGCTCATCCCCATTATCGAGGCTGGCTTGGCCGACTCACGACTCTCTGTCGACCGCGCCGCGTACATGGCTGCCTTCTGCGAATGGACGGTAGACCAGTCTTTCGACGATCCAAGCATGGCCAAGTTGGCAGAGACCGTCGGTAGTGGCCTGAAACGCATCAAGATGGCGCTGTCTTCAGTCGCATGAGAGCTGGCGGCCACCTGTTGCACCACCGCTTGGATGCCAGGCGGCGAGAACGGCAGCAGCCCCGATCAAGGCTGATCTACAGGAGTCGGCTTACAGCCAGGGAGCGGCCATACCAGCCCCAAGAAATTGAGCGTCCCGAACGGCAGCCAGCTACTCGGAGACCAACCACTTTGTCCTGTGCGCCGTCGGGCCGGTCGTCGGCCACCGCGGTCATTGGGGCAGGCGCCTTGAGCGTCAGCTGTGCCACATTGTTGCCGTTCGAGCAGGTCCGGCGGATAAGTCGGGGCAGACCAATCCGAGTGGCTGCTTACCCGAAAGCGCTACTCGCCCTTTCGACCCTCAGGATCCGTTCAGATTTTTCTCCCCATCGGCAGCAATGCAGCGCATAGCAGCCGATGGGTCTGACTGAGCATCGGGCAAGTCACGGCCTACAAGGGACAGTGGGGTCGCGCCTCCATTGCGGACACTGGACCAGCGTTATTTCCCGTGAGTGACCATTGAATGAACCAAGTTCACCTTGAATCCCCCGCCTGAATTTCGGCTGTCAACCGGCCTGTCAGGATTGCTACTCCATACTCGTGGTTACGCAATCACACTCGGACACCTTCCAATTCAAACCGCCTTCACATAACATATAAAGCAGTTATGCGTGTGGAGGCCGTAACCATGAACTTCAACATCTACCTTGACGACGAAACTGGCCAGCAGCTCAACGAAGTTGCCAAAAAGATTGGTGAAAGCCGGAATGCGCTGGTTCGCCAGGCAGTGAGCGAGTGGCTGAAGAGGCGCGGCAAACCCCAATGGCCGGCTGAACTACTTGCCTTCAAGGGTATGGCCGACATGCCGCTATTTGAAGCAGGCAGGGACCGCCTCAAGCCGCCGGCAGCTGACCCACTGGCATGAAGTATCTGCTCGACACCTGCACGGTCTCTGATTTCGTCAAAGGCCAACCCGGCGTCTTGGCGCGCGTCAAAGCCACACCGCCGAATCTGATTGGCATGTCTGCGCTTACGCGCATGGAGGTTGATTACGGCCTGGCGCTCAACACCGAGCGCGCAAAGAAGCTGGCGCCAATACTGGACGCGTTTTTTTCGACCATCGCCACGCTGCCGTTTGATGAAGCTGATGCACAGGCAGCCGCAGCAATTCGTGCGGCGCTCAAGATCCAGGGTCAGCCAATCGGCGCTTACGATGTCCTGATAGCTGGCACAGGGCTGGCGCGTGGGTTGGTGGTGGTTACATCGAATGTTGGCGAGTTCAAACGAGTCAGCGGATTGCAGGTTGAGGATTGGAGATGAAGTCCGAGACGGCCGACGACCAGTCCGACGTGACATTGCTGCGATCGGCGCCTTGAATATCGGCAAGCGGCAAAGGCACTTACAGACGTCATCAGACGGGTTTTTGTCCCGAGGGGACATAGCCCGCCGCAGCGAGGACCCCACGCGACTTACCCGGTAACGCGAGCGTGGCAGCTCGACTATCGGTCAGTCGTGAGCAGACGTTCTTTCAGTTTCGACCAGCGCCGTTCGACCTGCTCCCCCTTCAGCGCCATGGCCAGTGCTCTTTTTTGGCCGACCAGCACCACCAGCCTCTTGCCACGCGTGATCCCGGTGTAGATGAGGTTGCGCTTGAGCATCATGTAGTGCTGGGTCGAGATGGGAATGACCACCACCGGGTACTCGGAACCCTGCGACTTGTGGATGGTCGTTGCGTAGCAGAGCACCAGTTCATCGAGTTCGCCGAACGGATAACTGACCACCCGGCCATCGAAGGCCACGGCGAGTTCTTCTTCGTCGAGATCAACCCCGGTCACGAAACCGATGTCGCCGTTGAACACATCCCGGTCGTAGTTGTTTTCGATCTGCATCACCTTGTCGCCCACGCTGAAGCGGTTGCCGAACTTATCGACACTGTGCTCGCCGGGCGGATTGAGCACCGCCTGCAAGGCTTCGTTGATGCCACGGGCGCCGGTGATCCCCCGGTTCATCGGGCAAAGCACCTGGATGTCGCGGATCGGATCGACCTTGAATTTCCTGGGTAGGCGGGTCTGCACCAAATCCACCACGGTTTGCGCGATGATGTCCGGCTCCTCGGCGGCGACGAGATAGAAGTCCGAGGCTTCTCCCTTCTCGGGCAGGCTGGGAAAGACGCCCCGGTTGATCTGGTGGGCACTGCGAACGATGCGTGATGTCGCTGCCTGTCGGAACACTTCAGTCAGTCGAATCACGGGAACTGTGCCGGAGTCGATCAAATCGGTGAGAAATTGTCCGGGACCGACCGAGGGCAGTTGATCCACATCACCCACCAAAATCATCGCCGTGCTGGTGGCCACTGCCTTGAGTAGCTGGTTCGCCAGAGGCACGTCGATCATCGAGCACTCGTCGGCAACCAGAAGATCGCATTCGAGAGGATTGTCTGCGTTGCGCTTGAACTGACCGTTGAGCGGATTGACCTCCAGCAAGCGGTGGATGGTCTTGGCTTCGAGTCCTGTCGATTCGGAGAGACGCTTGGCTGCTCGTCCGGTGGGCGCGCACAGCAGCGGCTTGACGCCCTTGACAGTCATGATGGTCAGAATCGAATTCACCAAGGTCGTCTTGCCGACGCCAGGTCCGCCGGTGATCACCAGTAACTTGGAAGACAGGGCGAGACGGATGGCTTCTTTCTGGCTATCGGCCAGGTGGATGGAAAGCTTCTGCTCGACCCAGGGAATGGCTTTGTCGGCATCGAATTCTGGCAGGGTACTCCCGCCCGTACCAAGACGCTGAATTTGGGCGGCTATCGACCGCTCGGCGTAATACAGCGGTGCCAGGAACACGCAGGGCCGACCTTCGACGGTGTCGGGCAGCAGTACCTCTTCGGCGATTTCCTGAGCGATCGCCGTTTCGATGATGGATTCCGGGATGTCGAGCAGCTTCACCGCCAGGGGCACCAGTTCGGCATAGGGCAACCCGCAGTGGCCCTGGCCCGAGGCTTCGGTCAGTGCGTAGGAGATACCGGCTTGGGCTCGCAGGGGAGAATCTTTGGCAATGCCGATCTTCTGGGCAATCGTGTCGGCCGAGAGAAAGCCGATACCGCGAATGTCTTGAGCGAGCCGGTAAGGGTTTTCCTGAACGATGTCGATGGCGCTTGGGCCGTAGGTCTTGAAGATGCGCACTGCTCGCGAGGTGGAGACGCCATGCGCGTGCAGGAAGACCATGATGCTGCGAATGACCTTCTGGTCTGCCCAGCCAGAGGTGATCTTTCTGGCGCGGACTTCACCGATGCCGGGAATTTCGCGAAGACGTTCGGGGGATTGCTCGATGACGTCGAACACCGCCGCACCGAAGGATTTCACCAGCTTGCCGGCATAGACCGGGCCGATTCCCTTGACCATGCCTGAACCGAGGTAGCGCTCAATCCCGGTCAAGGTGGTCGGCGGCGAGATTCTGACGAACACCGCGCGGAACTGCCGACCATGCTCGCGATCGGTGACCCAGTTGCCGGAAGCGGACGCGTATTCGCCGGGAGAAACGACGGGGGCGTGGCCGATCAGGGTGATCAGTTCTCGCTCGCCCTTCACCTTGAGGCGCAGAACACAGAAACCGTTCTGCTCGTTGTGGAAGGTCACGCGTTCAACGAGGCCGGCGAGGCGGTCGAGTTCGGCGGCGTCAGACATGGAGGGTGGTCGTCAGGCCGCCTGCTGCAGCGGTATGTCCTTGACTGATGCCTGGACACGTTCCCGTAGTTCCTTGCCAGCGGTGAAGTGGGGTACATATTTCGCGGGTACCGAAACCGCGGCCCCGGTTCTTGGATTGCGGCTGGTCCTTGCTTGAAGGTGGTTCAGGCGGAAGCTTCCAAAACCACGGATTTCGACTCGATTGCCTTGCGCGAGAGAACTCCCGATGGCGTCGAGGATTTCCTTTACCGCGATGTCGGCATCCTTCACCGTCAGGGTAGGAAAGCGCGATGCGACGGCGGCGATCAAATCAGTGCGAGTCATGTCGGCATTCTACCGTCTGGGCTGGTGTTGCTCCCCATCGTCACCTCGAGATCGGGAAGGTCGATTTTCGCCTCCGCTCTCCAAGAGCCGTTCGATCTTCGGTGTCGGGAAGGTTCGCTACGCGGGTGACGCTGCCGCTCGCCAACTTGCCCTAACACGCGGTTTGTTAGCCGTTGCAGGCGCACGCACAATGGACGGATACCGCGTTCCGACGGCTGGTTCGACCGTGTTGACCTGCTCCCCTTTCTTTCTCATCTGCCACCAGCAGGCCCTGGGTCATAATGGCGCCGAGTGTTCCTATGCCAGATCATCGCTATCACTCGTTCTCCAGCGTTGAAAGTAGGACAATAGCGAGCGGAAGCATCCCGCTTCGGCTGGTTTGAACTTGCGCATGTTTGAAACGCTAAACAGTTACTTCTACTACACCGTCGTCGCTGACTACTTGGCTTATCTCGAAGCCAGGAAGAGTAAGCCCTTTGGCTCAAGTTATGATCTGCGCGCAGCGCTTGTGGCAGCGACGTCTCTTTATCACTTTCGCGAGCACTTGCCGACTTCACATAAATTGTCGGTCTCTGAGGCCTCGCTCCGTTGCCCCGATTACGGAATTGTCCAGGATGTCTCTAACGTCGCTAAACACCGCGAGCTAAACAAGGGAGCCCCCCGAGTTCGTCGAGTAGAGGATATTGTCGAACTCATGGTAAGCGTCGCATACGAAGATGATGCTGGTACGTATTTTGACGTAGACAAGATTGTGGTCATCCGACTTGAGGACGGTTCGGAACTTGACGTGCCAGAAGCTCTGACCAACGTCATCAACTTCTGGGGGGGCTTCCTCGTGGATATCGGAGCTCGCAGCACCTACAAGCCCTTCCCGCGAATTGAGCGCCCCGGCGCAATTCATGTGCCGCGAGACAAAGCTCGCACGGTGGATATGGAAATGGTGAAAGGGTTGCAGTTCCGTGCTGCTATCCGCCCGATGAGGTTCAACCCGGCTCTTGGCCGTGCAGAACCGATCGACCTTAGTCAATTCTCGAAGGCTCGGATGAACGTGCGTCGCCGGCGTCTTTCGACGGACGTCTTCCTAACCGATCCGGTGACGGCGATAGAGTACAAGACAACACTGGAACTCGACGAGAATGAGACTGAGCGACTAGAAGCGCTGCAGACTAAAGAAGAGCACGAAGCCTTCCTGAGACAACTCATTGACGAACGCAAGTTTGAGCTGGAAATGACACTGAAGCCTCAACTCGTGTTGCCCCCGACGAAATAGGTGCGGAGAATTTGATCGGGCTCATCCGCCCCAAGCATAAGATCCACGGATGTGTACGGGGACGATAGCCCACTGTTTTTCGCCAATCGATAGGGCACGCCGGCGAGCCGCGTGGATATCCCATCCGCTTCCAAAATTCAGCGATGGCCGAGCAGTGGAAGGTCGCTGCATTTCACGGACGTCCGGCACTTGCCCTGGGCGCGCCTCGTAGGGTCGGGCCGCTACGGTGCGACGCAATGCCATTCCTGGACGACGCTGTAGAACCCCTCGGGCTCCTTCATACGCTCGAATCCACGGAGTTGGATCGCCATCGGCGCGATTGTCACCAACACCGGCTCATAGAGGGCGGGCAGCTGGCGATTGCGCCAATGCCCCGGCGCTGACGAGCAGTGCTTGGGTGTAGATGGCATCGCCACGTTTTTCGGTCACGTGCGCAGGTCGCCAACGTAGGCGACGCTGTTCAGGATGTCGCGCCACGGGCGACGCCGACCACCGATGCGCATCAGATAGACCTTGAAAATCATGGAGAGGTAGGGCGGAAGAAAAAGGGCGCCGATCGCCAATAAGCTGTATGGATGCACAGTATATTGCATGACTGGCCAGGCGACGCTTCACGCGCGCAAGCGAGCAGATGAAGGCGTTGGGCTGCGAGAATGTTGAAACGCCTCGCGGCGCCGACTCACGAGCCCAAAGGGGGGGGCGTACGTAAGTGTCTGATGTGGCTAGGTATTAACGCTACGCTGCCACCTTGGCCGGCCGTCACCAACCAGAAAGTTCGCGTTGGCGTAGCTGTCTGACCCAACGACGATATGCCCGAAAACCACCCATCAAGCCATGCCAGTTTATTACAGCAAAAACAACGGCTTAAAAGTTCTGCACTAAAATCGCGAAGTCACGAGGTTTCGAGAGAAACGGCCCGTAAGACGCCAAAATCGGCAAAAAATGACATTTGTGGGGTAGGCGAGGTCAACAGGTATAAACGAAAAACCCCGCGGAACAAGGCGTTCAGCGGGGCGATCGTTTTTGGTGCAGGCAGTTGCGGGCTGCTGGCCTGGCGGGACGCCGGGGATTCGAACTCTTGGTACCGTTTTTCGACGACATGCCTCGATGCACGCGTCGCCTTCGGGTCAATTGCTGACCACCAGCAGTGCCGACACCATCTGAGGACCGGCCCTCCTCCGCTATCGATCCATCTCGTGGTGACGCCCGAAAACGAGTCCTGTGCTTCGCGACCTGATCGCTGCCTTCCACCGCGAGGCTGGCGACTGCGCTATGTCTTGCCGAGAGCAACCCAGATCCGAAAACCTGGCGCGACATCACCCTCACCGGCTGAACCTTCACCCTTCAAGAGAAAACGTCAGCATCGCGATCTGGCCAGCGCCAGCCGACAGAACGGGCACGAGCGCGCATGCGACACATTGGGCTCGTAGATGTACATGGCCTGACACCTTGCACAACGCTGCCAGCCGACGATTCTCGATCGCACATCCCTGATCGCGTACCACGCGGCATTGATGTCCAGGCCACCGCTGCCGACACGGCCATGTACTTCCCATGCCGACAACAACATCGCTGCGGTGACCGACCGGCCATCCCCCTCGTCAAGACGGTTGTAGAGCGCGACGAAACTGGAGAGCTTGGCCAGCATCATTGGGTTGATGATGAAGGGTCGGACGGAGTCCGGGAGTTTCCCGTTGTGCGGACTTTCCCCGTGGATCTGCCGCCAGCGAAGCCGCAGCGGTTTCGGATGGATATTCGTCAGGTAATGAACGATCGGCACGCGCAGGCGCAACCGGATCAGCTCGTGGGCCACCCTGCTGTTTTCCAACTCATCAGGGGCAAGCAGCGCCGACATGACGGCTAGAGAAGTGTGGCTTCGGCGTAGGTGCTTTTCGCATCCCTGGGCATCTGCAGCAGCCGCTCAAGCGCCGAGTCCGTCAATCGGAAGGTGTAAAGCGACACGGGGACTGTCTCCGCCAGCTCGTCGATTTCGTCCATGTCGAGCGAGGCCACCTTCTCGATCACGGCACGGGGTAAGCCGGTCATGATCTCTGCCGCCCTTCCCTCACGCGCCAGCTGGCGCGTGAGCAACAGAAACTGCCTGTTGATTTTGAGTACGTCGCGCTTTTCCATGATAGACAATCATAAAGTTGCCACATGAACGCATTATATATTACACTTTAGGCATGGCACAACCACGAATCGGATGATCCATGATGATGACCGACCCCAGAACAGTCGCCAGCAACAGCCCGGTGGCAGAAATCCTTGAAGCGCTGATGAGCAAACATCGCCTGAATCAGACCGAGTTGGCCCATCGTTCGGGTGTCTCACAGCCGGCCATCAACCGAATTCTCAGGGAGCGCTCGAAGGCCAAACATCCGCGGCAGGACACGCTCGAAAAGCTCGCCGCCGAGCTCGGCGTCACACCGGATCAGTTGGCTGGCCGGGAGCCGATCTCCGCCCACATGCTCGCCAGGGGCGTGGTGCCGGTGCTGAGGTGGGAACAGCTCTTGCCCACCGACTCATCGGGAGACGGCGGTCAGAGTGCGTGGCTGGCCTGCCCCGTCGAACACAGCGACGAGACCTTCGCCCTCCCGGTGCTCGGTGAGGCCATGCGTGGAGACGACGGTTACCGCGAAGGTGAGTTCCTCTTCGTCGACCCGTGTGTCCCCGCTTCGCACGGCAAGGATGTCGTGGTGCTCCATGGCGAAACCGCCCTCTTCCGGCGGCTGGTAGTCACGCCTGAAGGCCGTTTTCTCAAGACGCTCAATCCCGGTTGGCCGACACCGATCATGCGTCTGCCGCACGACGCCATGATCCGCGGCACAGTGGTCTTCTCAGGTCGGCTACGCTGATCATTACGTTCGCCGAGCGTTTTCATAATTGACTATTACTTTCGACCATTCGGCTGCAGCCTGCTGCTGACAAAAAAATACCCGCCAGGTCGACGGGTATTTTTTTGTCAGATCAGCCCCCGCTCTGCGAAGGACATGACGGCGGTGTCGCCCACGATGAAGTGGTCGAGCACCCGGATGTCGACGAGTGCCAAGGCGTTCTTGAGCTCGCTGGTCAGCAGCTCGTCGGCGCGTGACGGCTCGGGATACCCGGAGGGGTGGTTGTGCGCCAGAATAACGGCACAGGCGTTGTGTTTCAGGCCGGCCTTGACCACTTCCCTGGGGTAGACCGACGTCTGCGTCGTCGTTCCACGAAAGAGCTCCATCCCGGCGATCAGCCGGTTCTGCCCATCGAGCCACAGCGCGACGAAACTCTCGTGCTCCTGCCCGCCGAGAAACAGACGCAGGTAATCGCGAACCGCCGCCGGTGAAGACAGGCTGACAGCCGAATCCGCAAGCTCTTCCGCCAACGCGCGCCGGACGAGTTCCCGGGCCGCCATCAGTCGGTCAGGCACGGCATAGGTGAGAACCTCCTGTGCTGTGCCAAGGGTGGTGGTCTGCCGAGGCGCGCGAAGCCCGAAGAGCTCGGCCAGCGAGCGCGTGGCGAGCGATGTTGCCTCGTCACCAAGCACGATCGCAAGAAGTTCGCGGTTGCTTGAATGAATCATCTGGGGTGCCTCCAATAGAAAAGCGGGACGGCACCCTCCCCTTGCGGGACGATGCACGCCCCGCGGGGTTCAAAGACTGCGACTCAATGCGTTACGGTTGGCTGGCTAACGGGCCTGCCGGCTTCGAGAATCTTCTGGCTGGCGCTGAAGATCCGCTGTGCCGATCTTTCCGGGAGCTGACCGCCTCTGAGCCACGACTGGATATAGCCTCGCGACTCATCCCGGCCTGGCAACTCAAGGAGCGAACACAGCAGAAAGGCCACGCCTTCGGCCTCGGCTTCGCGAACACTTCTTGGCGTCGACGGGGCGTCATGACAGTCAGCTTCCAGGGTGTGCCCGAGAACGACGTGAGCCATCTCGTGAAAACGCGTCGAGTGGGGGTGCTCGGCCAACTGACTGACCGCGATGCGGCGCTGAACCGCATAGCCCTCGACATTGCCGTCCAGGTAATCGAAGTGCTCCTGCGTGATGTCGAGCGCGGCCAAAGCCGCTTCGGCATCCCACTGGGGCGATTCGACAGGCTCGGCGTAGGCCTCACCTTCGGTCTGCTCCAGACTGAACTGTCGCGGCCAACCTGAAACTGGTCGCCACCGGCGGACGTGAAACTGGATTTTCTTGGGTTTCTTGATGTTCTTCGAGGGCTTGATCTAGACCTGGTTTTTCTTCGCTGTTTGGGTCTTCTTTGGTTTTCTTTCCAGATCGTGTAGTAGCCCGTCCTGTGATGAGGCAGGAGGGGACGCGAGATGGGCAGAGAGAGGCAGGACCCCTGCGTGAATTGCGGTCAGGCGTTTGTGCCGGACAGGCGTAACGCGCGGCATCAGTGTTATTGCGGGGCGGCGGCGTGCAAGGCGGCGAGCAAGCGGGCCAGCCAAGCCAAATGGCTCGCCAAGAACGCCGACTATCACCGCGGAGCGGAAGCCGTGGCGCGGGTGACGGCCTGGCGACAGGAGCACCCGGGATACAGCCGCCGCAAGCGTGCGCCGCTTGCCGAGTCCGCGATACAAGAAACCTTGCTGTTCGAGCCCGACATCTCGGTGCCCCTGCCAACCGAGGCCGCGCGGCCAGTGAAGAAATCTTGTAACGCTTCCGAGATCGAACTGGCACCACCGTTACAAGATTTCTTGAACGCTCAACCCACTGTTCTTATTGGCTTAATCGCCCATATCTGGGGCAGTACGTTACAAGATGACATCGCCTCGGCCCTGAACCGGCTGCTACAACTGGGACAGGACATTCGAGGAGGCTCGTATGAACAGTCCGACGAAGCGGCTAGTGAATCCGGAACGTCAGCGGCAGGTGCCCGCGCACTTCAGCTGGCTCGATCATCGACTGGTGCGGGAACACTACATCGAGAAGGCTGACGTCTGCGCCTGGGCGCTGTACCTGTTTCTCGTCACCGTCGCCGACGCCTGCGGCCTTTCCTACTACAGCGAGGCCAGCCTCTGCCGACGTTTGCAGATGGATGCCGGTCGCCTGGCCCGCGCCCGCCGGGATTTGATCGTCCTCGACCTGATCGCCTACGACGCACCGTTGTACCAGGTCCTGAGCGTGCCCGAGTGCGTGCCGGTCGACACCCGTCTGGCGCGGCTGCGCGCTGTTCTGGAGGGCCGGTCATGATCGACTACGCGACGTGGTGCGCCATTCGCGAGGGGGTGGCCAGTCATCTGACGGCCCCACAACTCGCCGCCAGCCTGGGCCTGGACGTCAAGACCGTCCGCCACTGGATCGACCGCCCGTATGCGCCACGGGCGCCCGTCCCGCGGGCCAGCAAGCTCGATCCCTACAAGGGGCGCATCGTCGGTTGGCTCGATGCGCACCCGCTTACCGCCCAGCAGGTGTTTCAACGGCTGCGGGATGCTGGCTACGATGGCGGCATCAGCATCGTCAAGGACTATGTCCACAAGATACGTCCACCCCGACGCGAGGCCTTCCTGACCCTGGCCTTCGCCCCCGGCGAAGCGGCCCAGGTCGACTGGGGAGAATACGGCACGATCAGCGTGGGCAACACCCAGCGCCGTCTTTCCTTCTTCGTCATGGTGCTCGCCTGGAGCCGGAAGATGTACGTCGAGTTCACGCTCTCGCAAACGATGGAGCAGTTTCTGGCGGCACACATCAACGCCTTTGCTGCCCTGGGGGTGTCGCGCAAGGTCATGGTCGATAATCTGCGCAGTGCGGTCTTGCGTCATGTGCGTGGCGAACCGGTGCAGTTCAATCCCCGCTATCTCGATTTCGCCCGCCATTACGGCTTCGAAATCGTCGCTTGTGCGCCGAGAAAAGGAAATGAGAAGGGACGCGCGGAAAGGGGTGTCGCTTATGTGAAAACCAATTTCCTGGCCGGCCTGGAGCTGCCCAACTTCAGCGCGCTCAACGCTGCCGTCAGGCTGTGGCTGGAGACGGTGGCCAACGTCCGCCAGCATCGCGAAACGCAGCGCCGGCCGGAAGATCTCTGGGTCGAGGAGCGCACTCATCTGCAGCCGGTCAATCCCCGCCTGTTCGATGTCGGCCGCGTCCTGAGCGTGCGTGCCAACCGACAGTTCCGGGTCACGCTCGAGAGCAATCGCTATTCGGTCCCCGCCCGCCTGGCGGGCCGACCGGTGACGATGAAGGTCTATCCGGATCGCGTCTGTATCTATCACGACGGCGAATTGGTCGCCCGCCATGGTCGTTCGTTCGAGCGCCATCAGGACATTGAGGACCCCGATCATCCGAAGGCCTTGATCGCTCAACGTCGGCATGCGCGCGATGCGCTGCTGCTCAAGCGCTTTCTGGGTCTGACGCCTTTGGCAGAGAAGTATCACGCGGGCTTGCTCGATCGCCGCGGGAATGCGATGGCGCATGTGCGCAAGATCGTGGCGCTGGTCGAGATTCATGGCGACGACGCCGTCGTGCGGGCGATGACCGATGCCCTGGCCTTCGAGGCCTTCAGCAGCGAATACATCGCCCATCTGATTGACGCACGTCGCCGCCAATTGCCCGAACCGAGCCCGCTACATCTTATCCGCCGGCAGGATCTGCTGGAGATTGAACTGCCACCGGCGGACTTGTCCGCTTATCCGGACATCCCCACAGGAAACCATCCGCAAGACAATTCAGGAGGCGATCATGACCATGACTGAGGCGGTTCTGGCGAAGCATCTGGGTCGTTTGCAGCTGCCGTATTTCGTCCAGCACGCGCCGGACTTGATGACTCAGGCGGCCCGTGAGTCGTGGTCTCATGGTCGCTTTCTCGAAGGCCTGGTGGCCGGCGAGGTCGCTCGCCGCGATGAGGCGCTGATTGCCCGCCGCATCCAGGCCGCGCGCTTGCCCGGCATCAAGACGCTCGACGGCTTCGACTGGTCATGGCCGAAGAAGATCAATCGCGCGCAAATCCAGCATCTGTTTCGCCTCGACTTCGTGCCTCCCCATGGCAACGTGATCCTCCTCGGTGCGGTCGGTGTCGGCAAGACTCATCTGGCCATTGCTCTCGCTCATGCGGCCTGCCTGCAGGGCCTGACGACGCTGTTCACCACCGCCGTCGATATCGTCAATGCGCTCGCCGCCGCCCAGGCCACCGGCGGGGTCAAACGCGAGATGGCCAGACTGCTCAAACCCGCCGTCCTCTGTGTCGATGAATTGGGCTATCTGCCAATCGACAAGTTTGGCGCCGATGGCCTGTTTCAGGTGATCAGCCAGTAACTCCTCAATAACCCCGGGCATGGCCGTTCGCTGAATCTGGAATTCTTGCTTGCAGGTAGTGCTGGACACAGCTCGCGAAGCGTGGTTCAATTGCAGGCATGAGCACGGAGCCCCCTCGGACACTACCCCGTATCCCTGATATCTCTGCCGACGAGATGACGCCGGTGGTCGTGCTGCTGCTGGAAATCTGTCATGGGCAGCAGGAACAGATTCAGGCGCTGCGCGATGAGCTTGCGCAGCTGAAGGGTCAGAAGCCGAAACCGGTGATCAAGCCCTCGGCGCTGGAAGGCGAGCGAAGCGGGAAGGAGAAGGGGAGCCGGCCGAAGTCCCGTGGCAAGCGCGACAAGACGGCAAAGCTTGAGATCCACGAGTCGGTCAAGCGGCCGCCGGCGGCGGATGTTCCGCAGAACAGTCGCTTCAAGGGGTACCAGGATTTCGTGGTGCAGGACATCCGGATCGGCGTGCACAATACCCGGTATCGGCTGGAGCGCTGGGTTACCCCCGAGGGAGAGCGCTTGATCGGGCAGTTGCCTACCGAGATCGGGGGTATGCACTTCGGCCCGCAGCTGCGCGCTTTCATCCTCTATCAGTACCACCATGCCCATGTGACGCAGCCGTTATTGCTCGAAGAGTTGCGGGAGTGGCAGATCGACATCTCGGCCGGGCAGCTCAGCGCCTTGATCACCGATGGCCATACGGACTTCCATCGCGAGAAAGACGCTCTGCTGCAAGCCGGACTACAAGGCAGCCGGTACGTTCAAGTGGACGATACGGGGGCGCGCCATCAGGGCAAAAATGGGTACTGTACGCATATCGGTAACGAACGCTTCGCCTGGTTCGCGAGCACCGGCAGCAAGAGCCGGATCAATTTCCTGGAATTGCTCCGCGCCGGGCACGATGCCTACACCCTTAACGAAGCGGCACTGGCCTACATGGCCGAGCACAAGCTGCCCGGCGCTCAACTCCAGGCACTCACCTCCCTGGCACCGGCGGCATGGACAGGTCAAGCCGCCTGGCAGGCGCTGTTGGCTCAGCAGACCATCACGGATCCGCGCCATGTCCGCGTGGTCACCGAAGGCGCGTTGCTGGGTACCGTCGTCGCGCACGGCGTCGCCCCCGATCTGGCGATCCTCAGCGATGACGCCGGGCAGTTCGATGTGCTGATCCACGCCCTGTGCTGGATCCATGCCGAACGGGTGCTCGCCAAACTGCTCGGCTTCAATGCGCCGCAACGCGCGGCGCTGGCCTCGACGCGCAGCGAGCTGTGGGCGATCTACGATGCGCTCAAGGCGTACAAAGAAGCGCCTGATGTGCTCACCGCCGCCGCGATCGAAGCACGCTTCGGGAAGCTTTGTGCCACCCGGACCGGCTATGCCAGCCTCGATCAGGCATTAAAACGAATGCGCCGCAACCAGGCGGAGTTGTTGCGCGTGCTGCAACGTCCCGAGCTGCCCCTACACAACAACCTCAGCGAGTCGGATATCCGCGACTACGTGAAGAAGCGCAAGATCAGCGGCTCCACCCGTAGCCCGTCGGGCCGCCGCTGCCGCGACACCTTCGCCAGCCTCAAGAAGACCTGTCGCAAGAACGGGCTGTCATTCTGGAAATATCTGGAAGACCGCATCTTCGGCTGGCATCGGATTGCGCCTCTTGGACAGTGGATCTTCGAGGGCCCGCCGACGGCGAGCATTCCCTGACGTGACCTCTGAGGCGACTCCCTGGCGCTATTGCGGGCGCCCCTTCAGCAGAGTGGAACTCGACCAGATCCGGGAGCTGATCGCGGCCAATCCGGCTGCCTTGCGCGCCGAGTTGTCCCGGCTCGTCTGTGCCAAGCTTGGCTGGAGCCGCGAGGACGGGCGGCTCAAGGACATGAGCTGCCGCGTGGCGATGCTGCGCATGCAGGCCGACGGCTTGCTGCAACTCCCCCCGCCGCGCAACGGCAATCACAACGGAAAACCCTGGCGCCGTCGCACCGCTCAGGCCGAACCCGAGGGGCCCCTAAGGGCAGATGGCCCTCGTGCCCTGGGGACACTGCAACTGCACCGGGTCAGCAATCGCGCCGAATCGCACCTGCACAACGAGTACCTCGACCGTTATCACTACCTCGGCTATCAACCGCTGCCCGGCGCCCAATTGCGCTACTTCGTTCGGGCGGGCGGACGGCTCGTCGCCTTGCTCAGTTTCGGCGCCGCCGCCTGGAAGACCCAGCCGCGCGACCACTACATCGGCTGGACCCCCTCGCAACGCCAGGCGCACCTGCACCGGGTCGTGAATAATGCTCGATTCCTCATCCTGCCGTGGATCGAATGCAAGAATCTGGCCTCGTCCATCTTGGCTCGCGCCGCCCGGGAGATCGCCGCCGACTGGCCAGTCCAGTACGGTTACCGGCCGCTCTTGCTCGAAACTTTCGTCGAGCAAGAGCGCTTTCGCGGCACCGCTTACCGAGCGGCCAACTGGCTCTGCCTTGGACAAACCACCGGTCGCGGCAAGCTCGATGTCCACCACCAAGCCTTGCTGCCCATCAAAACCGTCTGGGTCTATCCCCTCGACCGAAACTTCAGGCGCGTGCTCTGTCGGTGACCGTAGCGTTCCGGCTCCGACCCAAGCGCATGCACGCACGCCCGGGGTTATTGAGGAGTTACATCAGCCAGCGCTATGAGCGCGGTTCGACAATCATTACGTCGAACAAAGCGTACAAACAATGGCCGGAGATCTTCAACAACGACAGCACCCTCACCGCCGCTTTGCTCGACCGCCTGCTGCATCATGCCGAGACGCTGGTCATCGAAGGTTCCTCTTACCGCATGCGCGAGCAGCACGACGCCTGATTCTCAACCCGTCCTCGACCAGCCTGTACCGACCGCCTTCCCATCGGCGGGTCGGCCCTCTCTTTGCGCACTCAAACCAAACATCCCAGCCCCAGAGCCCGCGCCTTGCTCGCACCAGTTTTATGTCGGCTCGTGGACGCCGCTTTCGCCCCGGCGCGGACAGACTGAACCAGCGTGGCGCCAGTTTGAAGCGCGTAAACACCTCGTCGCTGCCGTCGGAATCGCCCGAGTCACCGGAAACAACGTCGGGTTCCCGTCGCTTGACGGTGATCGGCATCCACAGGAACAGCGCTTTCTGTCCCTTGCAGACGGACCGACCCAGCGCCTTCCATCGACTGAAGCTCGCGATGGGGGACAAGGGCAGGCACTTTTGACGGAGCTGGATGGCCGCCAGAATCTGGTTACCAACACTGAAGCGGTGAAACCGGCGGAAAGCCTGGCTGACAATCCCGGGCTCAGTGAGAGCCTGTTCGAGAAGCGGTGCGAATTTGTCGTACATGGTGCCTCCAGTGAAAAACGGGAAGGCACCGTCCCCGTCGGGGAGCGATACACTCCCCGTGGGATGAAAGGACCGGCCAAGGCCGGGCAGCTCTGCTGCGTTAGTTGGCGCTGAGCGATGAGCCCGCGGAAAGAGCAAACTCCCGAGCTTCGACGGCATGCGGGCCGAGAAACCGGGTGCGTGTACCGCCAGATTGACGAACGAGGATTCGGCGAACGACGAGGATCTGCTGTCGCACACCGATGTCCTCCGCGAAGCGGACTTGCAGGTATTGCCAGTAGTCGCCCTGCCATCCGACTGGCGGTGCGAAAGGCCCGAAGCCCCCTGGCCGGGTAGTTATCCGGCTGAAGTCGATGAGTCCGTACATGATCACCTCCTCGTCAGGCGGCCCGGGTCAGCGCCTTGTCGACGCTGCCGAGCGTGGGAAAACCTGCTTTCCCTGCGAGATTGAACACGTCGAGCCAATCGACCCCTTTTTGGCCGTCGGGAATCGTGAGCGCTGGCGCAATCGCACCGGCTTGAACCCCCATGGCCCAGAGCCGAGTCACCAATGCCCTCGCCGCTTCCTGTCCGTGTCCGGACGGGTGCTGTCGCGACGGCCGGTCCTTGTCGGCGAAGACCAGAACCTGGCGCACTCCTGGAGGAGGAACAAAGGCTTCCAGAAGATGGGCATTTCCGGTCGCCCAGGCGGGCAGACCGGTGGCTTCGATGACGGCAAGCGCGGTTTCGATGCCCTCGGTCACCGCCAGGCGACTCCCGGGGGCTATCAGCCGAATGGCGCCGCCGGTCAGCTGTCGCGCCGAGGGATGGCACATCAGCTTCTTGGGCGCGTCGACCGGCGCCTTGTGGCCATCGACCGTCAGATAGGTGCGATGGAGAGTCACTGCATCGCACCCCTGCCCGGTGACTTGGGCGAGGATGGCTGGATGGCGCCCCACGAGACACCGATCGGCGTAGTAACCCAGTGCGGGATGAAAGCGCAGGGTTTGTGGCGACGTTGCCGCCAGACCACGCCGTGCCAAGTAAAGACGCGCCGGCTCGGCTTGCGGGTGCGTCAGCGGGACGGCTTCCCGCCACGTGCGATTGAGATGTTCGCGGCGGGTGGCATCGTCGGACATACCACTTGCGACCAACGGCCATTGCCTGCGGGTACTGCTGACGGGCTGGCCGCCGACATGCTCTGCCACTTCGCGGATCGTGCGACTGAAATCCCAGTCGTTGACCCACATCAGCAAAGACAAGCCGTCGGCAAAAAACCCGCAGGTGTTGCAGACTCCGCCGCCGGTTTGATCGACGTCAGGAAAAACCCGAAAGCCATCCCGACCACCATGGACCGGACAAGGGACATGCTTCCCTCGCCGCTCCACAGCCTCTTTCAACGCCGGCGCCAGATCGGGCAAGACCCGCTCCCAGCGTCCGCGTGCGTCATCCTTGACGCTCTGTGCTTGATAAGCCTGTTTCATTGCAGTTGCCTCCATGGAATGTCCCGGTCGAGACCTTCCGAAGCACCCCATGCCGGGGTCCTGGGGAAGGCCACGGCAAGGCCGGTTGGAACGTTCCGCGCGGCATGAAGGTAGCCCTGCCGGGATACGCTTCCCCGGCGGGGTCATGATGCTGTTTGTTTTCTTGTGGCCAGCTACCACACGTCCATCCTGCGCCTTACGGTGCGGGATCGAAACTCAATCGCTGTTCGCAGGAGGCTCACCGAACCCCCTCCGAAAAGCCCCGGCACGGTGGCCGAGGAAAGTGCTGCAGGGGAGGAAACGGCTACGATGTTACGCAGTGACTACGGTCTACGGGGGGCGAAATGCGTCCTGACAGGATCGAATTCGACGACAGGGCATCTCGGTGCGTACGGCCGAACAGCGCGGTTGGATGCGATTTCCAACCGCCCTCGCTTTGCCAGCGCCAGGGAACGGCGCTAGCGGCGGAGTAAAACCGCACAAATTTGGTGGCAAAAATTGGCGGCGGAATTTGGCGGGGATGAGTGCCGGCGTGAGCGACAACAATCAGCGTCCGGTGTTTGCTTCAAAGCGGGCTTTCGCGACGAGGCGCGCTTCGTCTGGTCGTGCCATTGCTGACCTTGGGCTGTGGAAAGACTCGGGCGGCTATATACCAGTTAGCTGCCGCTCTGTACCCTGCGAAAAGACAAATAATCTCCGAGTGTTCCGTGTCGCAGCTCCATTGGTCGATGACTACAATGTCACCCTGGTAACTCAGGTTACGGTGGCTCTTTCGAAAGTTCCACCACCGAATGAAAAGCCAGCGAGGCACAAGCTCATCTCCAGCGGCTATCGAAGTCGTTCTGATCGTGCAGCCTCTGGAGTTAGGTGGCGATGTATTCCAGGCGCCATTGATCCACGCGCTTAGCCGCTACGGTCCACAGTCCAAGGCTATCGACCGTGGTCTTGCGTCCGATGATCAGCATTAGCAACGTGTTGCTGTTCAATTGGGACTTGGCCAAGAGCAGACGCATGGCGTCGCCGTCCAAGCCAGACGCATCCGGGCGATCTTCGGCATGCGTGTGCCACTCCCCGAGGTAGAGCAGACCGGATTCGGCCTGAGCGCGAATAGCGTGCTGTGCGGCGGCGGGGTCGGATCGATAGCGGTAGCGCGATCGCTCGTCACGGGGATACGGGCCTGTCGCGGTAGTCACCAGGATCTGTTCGGCGCTGATGGTTCCGAACAGTTGGCCGCCGGCTTCCTTTGCCCAAGGCAACCACTGACGGTACCGGCGCACATGCGCCAAGGCGTCAGCGGTAAAGAGCACCAGCTGCGCAACCTTTTCAAGCCGACCGACTAAGCTGGGTGCAGCGGTGCCATCAGGTGGCGGCCGCGTCACCATGTCAGCTGCCGCATGGCATTGGTTTCAGTAAAGTCGTCCCGGGTCACACCGCCCAGCGCCTCCACGGCCTCTCGGTCTCCGAACCACACGCGCCTGCAGGATGCGGGCACGCGCCCGAGTAGCGCATCCAGGGCTAACTTGCTCGCCATGGAAATGGTCGGTTGGAGATCGGCCGCGCCATGAGGCTGAAAAACGTTGCCGCAACCGGCCTCGACGATGACCTCGCCGGCCCCCACCGGCCAGTCCGTCAAACGGAAAGCCGGACGCTCACCTTCGAAGCGCGACATCAGATCGTCCTTGCCGTAGAGCAGCACGGCATGTCCCACGATGGCATATGCCTCGACCCAAGTACTGAGGTAGGCGGGAGGACGGTTCAACGACTGACGCCAAGCGTTCACGGCCGCTTCGCCTTCGATGTCCAGACCCGCGGTTACGATCATGTCCACGCCGGCAAGCTTCCCTAGGTCTGCGGCTGTGAGACGCTCGAACTTCTTGGTGTAAGACGCGCCGATCTTCAGGTGGGGCAGTCGGCGTTGCAACTCAGTAGCCACGCCCTGGGCCTTGTTCCAGCCGAGGGAGCCAAGACCCAACAAGTGACGGCTGGCGTTCGCGGACAGAAAGGTATCGCTGTCGATCAACGTCAGCTCACCGACACCAGCCTTGGCCAGCAACTCCGCGATTTCAGATCCCACAGCGCCGCAGCCCACGATGACTACCTTGCGGCCCTGCAAATCGAGTTGATCCGGGGAGTGGCCCCGCCCATGAATCCAGGGCGCGTCGACGCGACTTACGACGACACGCTCCACACGCTGGTTGGACGAAGCCGCTACGCGGAGGAAACGGCGGCGCTGTAGTCGTGTTGAAGTCAAGATGTCACCTCGCCCCTCATCCGAGGGATGTTCATGATGAATGCGAGGTTACCGCAAGATGGAAGACATATCCGCTGTCGCAACGACGAATTTTGACACGAACTACGAGCTCCACCAGAAGCACCTGACGCTCAAGGGCTTGCAGCCGAAGACGATCGAGGCGTATTCGCGCGCCGTGCGCCGGGTGGGAGACTACTTCGCTCATCAGATCGACGATCTGAGCGAGTCCGACCTGTTGGATTACTTCGCCGACCTGCGTGAGACGCACTCCTGGAGTTCGCTCAAGCTCGATCTGTACGGGCTCAAGTTCTACTACGAGCACGTGCTGAAGAAACCCTGGGTGGCGCCCGGTCTGATCAAACCGCCGCGCTCGCAGCGCCTGCCGGACATCGTCACGGTCGAGGAGACCGAGCGGATTTTTTTGGCCACGCAGGTGCTCAGTTACCGGGTCTTCTTCTTCACCCTCTACAGTCTCGGCCTGCGCCTGGGCGAAGGCTTGCGGCTGACGGTCGCCGACATCGACGGCGCGCGCGGGCGTGTGCATATCCGCGATGCCAAGGGCAACAAGGATCGCCTGGTGCCGCTGCCGACGGCCACCTACCAACTCCTGCGCCGTTTCTGGCAGCGCCACCGTCATCCCGTCCTGCTGTTTCCCAATCGCCGCGGCGGCTCGGCGGGAGCACGCACGGCCAGGACGCCGCTCGACCGCGGCGGCGTTCAGAAAGCACTGAAAGCGGTGGTCGAATCCTGCGGGCTAAAAAAAACATTTCGCCACACAGTTTGCGCCACGCTTATGCCACGCACCTGGTCGAGGCCGGCGTCGAGCTCACCGAGGTGCAGCGCATTCTCGGCCATCACTCGATTCTCACGACCGTTCGCTACACCCATCTGACGGATCAAACCAGGCATCACGCCATCGAGCGCATCAACGCGCTGATGGACGGCTATCGCGTGGGCAAGGGGACGCCGCGATGATCCGCTTCGGCTCTGTCATCGCCCAGTTCGAAGCGGACTTCATGACGCAATTTCGCCACCGGCTGAGCTTCGAGCAGCTTCGGGCGCTCTCGGCGATGCGCGATTGCCGCAGCCCGGCCAGCCCGATGATGCAGGTCCAGTGCGAAGGCTGCGATCACCAAAAACTCGTTCCGCATTCCTGCGGCCATCGCCTTTGCCCGCACTGCCAGCACCACGAGAGCCAGCAATGGCTGGAACGTCAGATGCAGCGCCTCGTCCCGGCCGACTACTTTTTGCTGACCTTCACGCTGCCGGCTGAATTGCGTGGGCTCGCTGCAGCGCACGCCGACGTCGTCTTCGATTTGTTGATGCGCTGTGCCTGGGAAACGGTGCACCGCTTTAGCCAGAACGACCGGCAGTTACAAGGCACGCCGGGGGCGATCGCGGTCCTGCACACGCACTCGCGCCGGCTCGACTTCCACCCGCATGTCCATCTCGTCGTCCCTGCGGCGGCGCTCGATGCAGCGAAGCAGCGCTGGCGACGCAAGCGGCGCGGCAAGAACGGCGTCTATCTGTTCAACGAGAAGGCGATGGCCAAGGTGTTCCGGGCAAAAATGCTGGCGGCGATCGAGGCGGCCGGCATTTGCTTGCCGGCGTGCTATCCGCGGGAATGGGTGGCGCACTGCCAATCGGTGGGCAGCGGCGAGAAGGCGCTGATCTACCTCGGTCGCTACCTCTACCGCGGTGTCATCCGTGAACAGGACATCCTTGCCTGCGAGAATGGCCGGGTGAGCTTCCGCTATCGCAACGCGAAAACCGGCAAGTCGGAAAAGCGCTCGCTCACCGGTGCTGATTTCCTCTGGCTGATTCTCCAGCACGTGCTGCCCAAAGGCTTTCGCCGCGCGCGCAATTTCGGCTTCCTGCACGCCAATTGCAAGCGCCTGATCGGCTTGCTGCATCTCTTGCTGAAGTTCGATCCCAGCCGCTTCACGCCACCGCGCAAGGAGCGGCCAGCGATGCTTTGCTCGTGCTGTGGCGCCGTGATGGTGATCGTCAGGACGCGGATTCGATCGACGTCGTCCGGTGTCGTTGCTGTGCCACCGGTCGTTGCGGTCGCCATCTGATCATGTAATCCGCCTTCACAGCGCTATCTGGCCGCGTTCGGGACTT
Source organism: Candidatus Accumulibacter meliphilus (assembly GCF_036625345.1). NCBI lineage: Bacteria > Pseudomonadati > Pseudomonadota > Betaproteobacteria > Candidatus Accumulibacter > Candidatus Accumulibacter meliphilus. The sequence continues at coordinate 147,960 of NZ_JAZKTZ010000003.1, forward strand.
CAGTTTCCCCAAGCTGATTGATGCGGTCGCCCGGAGTTCGGTGGCCGGGACGCCAAAACGGCCGGATTCGCAAGATCTTCGTTGCCTGTCCAGCAGCGCGCCGGGACTTCTCGCTCCCGGCCCTCCGGCGTTTATGCCTGCGTGGTAAATCCAAAAAAGATATTTGCAGAAGGGGCGCTCAGCCCTCCGGCCCGGGCTCGTCCAACAAACGGATCAGATCGTGGCTGCGCACGATCTATCCTTATTCGTTAGACAAAGCACGCTTCACGTGGTCCAGCGGAACTTGCTCCCAGCTCCGGAATCCGTTTCGAAGCCTCCGGCTCTTGTCACCGGTCGCCACGACCGAGGCGAATACTGGGCCTGTCGAGGTTTCAGCTTCGAACAGGAACAGCGTGCGGTGGTTATGCACCAGCATCGGCTGCACAACATTCATGGGAAGGTCACGAATCGTATCGCCAACGGTTTGCGGAAACTCGGTCGGCTGCCACGGGCGTGGGAGCTTGACCAGCAGAGCGGGCCACAGGAAATGGTCTCCCACCTGAACGCCGAGGCTGACCAGCCAAGCTTTGAGCTCAGCCTTGGTATCGGCGACAACGATGCGCCCCAATTGCGCATCCAAGTGGAAAGCCACCTGGCGCGATTTGCCGCCTGGCTTCACTAGGCTGAGGACCTTGAGTTTTCCGCTTGGCTGGATGGCCTGCTGAGACCAATACGAGCCAAACTCCCGCTCGAACTCGGTCCGGCATTTCGCATCGGAATAGTTTAGCAGTTCGACCGCATCATCGAGGTGGACGCGGGCGCGATCGCCCGGTGGGGCCATGATCGACGTCGGGCGCAGGCACAGCAGCCCATTCGGCTCGACGTGGGGCCAGCGGAAATCGCTTCCAAGTTCCGGGGCGAAAATACGGGGCTGGGAGTTAGGGAACGCGACGTCGATGGCGAACAGAAGGTGGCCGACTCCTGGGGCACGGATCGTGCCCTCTGCAAGAGTTACCCGCCAGCCGCAGTGGAACAGCGGCATAGGGTCCGGCTGCATCTCCTCGACGGATAGCTTTCGCCAGTGGCCTGGACACCACTGGTCCAGCTCGGCTTCGACGGCGGTGATGACTTCTGCCGACGTCATTCAGCCGAAGCGTCCACCACCATCCTCGCGACGCGCAGTTTCGACCGATATGACATTCATGACTGAGCCAAGAGCGGATGCCTCGTTGGTGGTATCGGGATTCGGCTGATCGGAGAAGAAGTTCGTGTCGAACACGCTATCCCAGGCCTCACGGGCCATTGCGCGGCTGCAGTCTTCGCGGTCGAGTACTTTGAGGGTGTCCAGCGCCCCCTTCAGACAGTTCCGGAAGTACGTGACTTGGACCTCGCCTTGCTCGGCTAGGTTCTTCGCGACAACGGGATGTGCAACCTGGGTTGACAAAGTTAGAGCCCAGTGGATCTGCTGCCAGGTCTGGCGCAGCGCCTTGTCGTCGCGATCTGCGTTGACCACGAAATGATCTACCACGAGCTTCGAGATCGTGATCCCGCTGGTGGTATTCGCTTTCCAATCCGCGCGCCGGGCGAACTTCTTGGTCAGCCTGGTGATACGCCGCATCTGGCTGCCGTCGGCTTGGCCGGAATTCAGCTCACCTACTTGGTCGTTGAACCACTTCGTGACGGCGCGTGCATCTGAAATGACCCACGAGTCGCCGCTGGCAAGTTCGTACTTCTCGACGTGATTGCCGGCGAAGTCCTTCTCCATACCGATACGGTAGACCGGCACGTCAATGTGATAGCCCGCAGCGTAAACTTGGCGCACACAGTTGTCCTTCACCTCGGCTTCTTGGTTGAAGCGGCCATCCCACTTCAAGGCGTCACACACACGCTGCCGCGCGGCTAGCGGGGTTAAGTCTACACCGTCGTTATCTTTCAGGTCTTCTGAACAGAAGTAGGCGCCATCGTCGATGTCGTAGTCGTTGTTAGGGTCCTGCACCATGGTGCGCATCTGGTACGAGCCCTGAGAGTGAATCTCTCGTGGCTGCGGTTTGCATGCAGTGTCGAGGCCTTTACGCAGACGGTCCCGGCCGTTGTCCCTTCGGCCGCGCATGTCCTGTTGCTGGCCCAGTGCTAGCGTGACCTCGCTACGGTGATAGCCGGTCATGTCGGCGTTGCAATTGATGTCAGTCATTCTTTTCTTCCTGGTTTGTAGGTGCGTGAGGCTGAGAATCGGATAGCGCGGTCCGGAAGGCCTTCATCTGAGGGTGCTGGTCTTGGCTTGCCCAAGCATAGTCAACGTCGGAAATTGCTTGTCGTGCGAGCGCGTTCAGCAACTCAGGCCGAGCGTCATCCATGTTGGACAGATACTCCTGCAGGGCCTTAGATGGGCACTGAGCCGGCAGACGGTAGGCAAAGCTCCCGTCATGGCGCAATTCTGCAACCTTATTTGTGAGGTAACTGTATCCAACGGCCTGCGCGTTCATTCCGGCCTCAATGGCCCTCAAACCAAACTTCCAGCCTGGAGCTCCCCTATAGCGAGCTCGATCGGAAATTTCCTCGCCCCCCTGCGCGGGCAGTGTGCCCAGCATAAACAGCTGAATCGGGCGCTGCTCATCCCGGTCATGAAGGATTTCGACCGCTTCCATCATGCCAATCAAGCCAGGGTTGTTGGCCCACAGGCCGCCATCGACATAGGTTGCCGTTGTTGCACCGTCACCGCCGGGCTCATCCAGCTTCGCCATCGAACGCAAAATAGGCGCTGCTGTGGTAGCCATGCACACATCCACCAGCGTGCGCGGGTCGTCGCGGCCGTTAAGTCTGTTGAGATGTTTGGTCTTGAAGACGACAGCGGAATGCCGGTTGATGTCGATCGTCGGAATCGCCAGCGCGATCCCACGCTTCTCGTAGACCTCAGCTATGGTAGTTTCCCCCAGCTTGAACTTCAGTGCTTCCCGTAGCGCGAGTTCACCGCGTCGCAGGCCTATGCCGAGATTCCGGACCACGAAGTTGCCAATGAACGGCAGCGCTCGCGCCCACTGGTGCGGGAAGATCTTGCCGCCGTAATCCGAGTACAGATCTTGCACGTCGTGAAGGGGGATGCCCTTGGCGAGCGCGCAAGCCACGATGCCGCCCGTGCTGGTGCCGACGATCAAATCGAAAGCACTGCCGATATCGAGAGCATTTTCCCCCAAGCGCTCGGTCTTGGCCACGCGGGCGGCATAGGTCGCAAGATATGCAGCCTGGTAGACCCCGCGCATGCCGCCACCGTCCAAGCACAACACTCTGAAGGGCTTGCTTTTTTCAGCCATTTTGCTCATCCACTGATATAGCTTATGCAGATGGGGTCTTTGCCAGTTGTTTCAAGTGCCTAGCAGCCTGTCGGGCTTGGAATTGGCTGGTAGGCCAATTCCGCGATCCGGGACGAGTCGGCGCGTTTTGGGGTGAAATCTGGTTGCTTGGTCATGGAGTGGTGGTGTCCCTGTCGTCGTTTCCTACTGCAGACGCAAAGCGGCCATGCGCTTCAAATTCCACGCCAGGCAAACCAGCGTCCACTCGTTCTGGACATTCTCCAGGCCACGCAGCAGAAACTGGCGGAAGCCCATCACCGACTTGATGATGCCGAACACCGGTTCCACCGTTTGTTTGCGCAGTGCATAGGCCGCGCGGCCAGCCTTGGTTTTGAGCGCATGTTTCATCGCATCGACGGCCGAAGCGTTTTCGGCCAGCGGCGTCGGCTCGGTGAAACGCTCCCGCCACGGCGAATGGTGCGCATCGCGCTTGACCGCAATCAGCGGCGTTATCTGGGTGTCGACGCAGGCGGTGACGTTCCTCTGGCTGAAGTAGCCCGTATCGGCCAAAAGAGTCTCCGGCTGATTGAGTCCTTCGGGATTCTCTTGCATTTTCCCGACCATCGGCTCGACCTGCTCCTTGTCGTTCGTCGCCTGCGTGACGTCCGGGACGAGGATCAGCATCGATTCGGTATCGACCACTGCCTGAGCGTTGTAGCACTGCTCGAAACCGCCACCAGCGACTTTCATGATCCGGGATTCTTCATCGGTCAGGTTGATCTGATCATCCGCACGCGGTCCGGACTCAGGTGGCGTCGGTGGCTTGCCGCCCGGTTTTTTGCCTGTCGCTGCTTCCTTTGCTGCACGGGTAGCCCTCTTGGCCTCGTACTCCGCGCTCTCCTGCGCATACCGTTCTTTGGCCCGTGCCTCGAGCTTGGCTTTGGCGACCACAATCGCCGCCAAGCGATCCTCTCGGCGCTTGATCTCGTCGGGAAGACTCGCTCCGTCCGGCACCGACGATTGATCTGCTGACTCCGCCAGAGCCAGCAGTTCCTGTACCCCCGCCTTCAGGTGGGCTTCGATCTTCTCAGCGTGCCCATACGATAGGGCGCTGTGCCGGCTGGCGTTGGCGTGAATCTTGGTGCCATCCAGACTGACGGTACCAAAACGCGAGAGTTGGTTCTCCCGAGCAATCTGGAGCACTTGGACAAAGGCGGATTGAAACTTCTTGCCAAAGCGCTTCCTGAAGTAAAACAGCGTATCGTGGTCGGGATGCCGGTTGCAGGCAATGTAACGAAACGCCAGTGAATCAAAGGTCGCCCGTTCAATCTTGCGGCTGGAGAACGTACCCGTGGCGTAGCCGTAGATCAACAAGGAGAGCAGCGTCGCCGGGTGATAGGCCTCGCTGCCACGCCCGGCATAGGCTCGTTCCAGCGCCGATAGATCAAGTCCTTCCACTACATCCACGACATACCGTGCCAGGTGCGCTTCTGGCAGCCACTCTTGCACCGACGGGGGCAACAGGTAGTCGGTGTCTCGATCTATCGCGTGAAAGGTCATGGCAACGCCCGTCTCAATCAATAACTATGATTATCGCATGCAGCGGGGTAAGTCCGACAGGCTGCTAGAGCATAAGGTTTTCCCTATGCGCATGCGGACTGACTCTATGAGACACCTGTGCCAATGATTGCGTTTGCTCAGGCCGGTTCCTCTTGCCGGTCCCGATCGTCTGAATTGGGCTAAACGTCTTCTTCCAAGGTATGGTAACTCTGGCACCCGTACAACCGCTATCGCTTGGAATAGCCGCGTTGTGTGAATTGGCCTGACGGCAGGTCTTCGAGAACAGGGTGATCGAATCAAGCAGCTTATGAATTATGGTCTTAAGCCAAATATCATGCATGGTCGATACATTGCCACTGCCCGTGAAACTAAACGGGTCAGAGTGCCATGGCACTACCTTAAGCTTTTGACATGCCATGTTTTTCGTTTAACGACAAGCAGTTGCTACAGAAACGTAAGCCGCCTTTGCATCCAAGAAAAAACCTGAATCCAGCATCGACGGACCTTCCCGGGCACCGGCTTGCGCCGGTGGTGACGTACGTTGGCAAGCAAGAAATAGAGTGATTTGTCCATGCTATCGGCCTAAGGTAGTGCCATGGGGGTCAGAGTGATTTGGAAACTGAAATCACTCTGACCCGTTGGATACAGTGCGCCACATACGAAGCGACGCCCAGTTCCCGCCAAACACGGCGCTCAGCTCCCGGATGCGCAGCTCGTACCTTCCACCTTCACGCTGATCCTGGATCTCGTTCAGGCCGGCATAGGGGCTGTCCTTGTGGTCGGCCACGTTCTCGACGCGCTGGCGGTCATAGGACAGACGAAGGGAGAGGCCGCGCGCGGCCAGATAGTCCATCAGGAACTCGCGCTTGATTTCTATCAGGCGATGGCTGCCATCGCTGTCCACCGTCTCCCTAGCGACCACGACAAAGTCCTCTTCCGGCCTGGCCCAGTTCGGCCCTTCCTTAATCAGGCGAAGCGCGACCACCAGGTCAGGATTCAGGATCCACTGCCGGCCGCCGACCACGGGCTGTGGGTGCTCGAAAACAAGGTTGATCCCGATGGACTCCTTGTCGTTGTACTGGTACTCATCCATCGGCGAGTAATGTCCGTCTGAGTACGCATACGGTGCCACGGTGTGCCCGATACCGATGTCGCTCCAGCTCAAGCGCTCGGCAAGTTCGCGATGCTTGTTTGGAAAGGCGACGGAGCCGCAAGCGAATATGTTGCCGATATACCCAACCTCCGTCACGTTGCCCTTCTCGTCATTGAGCGACGCCCGGAGTGGGACCCAGGTCGCCCGAGAGAACGGACGCCGAATTTCAGAGGTTTGAAGAATCCAAGCTTCGTTCATGGATCGGTTCTCTAGGTGATGTCAGCAACATCTACTTTAATCCAGCAACCCGCGCCCGAGTTACGTGGGGGCTGTTCGCCGATCGCAGGTGGGGAGGCCAGCGCTGCATCGGTACAAATTGGGGGGGGCGAGTACCAGAGAGCAGTCACGGACGAGCGCCAGCCTTTGGCCGGCAGCGGCTCACGGGTCGTCCTATGGGAGAGACCGCTATACGCGGCACAGCGGACGTTCGCGTCACTATTGACGTCGCAGCACTTCGAACAGATCTTGCCGACCCGCGGCAACCATCGACTGCAGAGTCCTGGCTTACTTGTGTCCACCGCGCGCGCAGTTCGGTCTGTCGTCAGATCGTGTCAGGCAAGAGCTCTCGCCAGAGCCATGCCCGTCCCGAAATGCAAACCTGGAGCGCACAACCTCGCAGCAACACGGAGAATTCCACCGGCCGGCCGGCGCCAACGCCTAGATGCGCTTTCCGCAAAGGGCTGCGTCAACCCTCTGCGGAAAGCCCGGCGTTGCCGCCGGGGGTTTATCGGGGATCGCGTCGCCGGTAGCGTTCCAGCACCCGATCCCGAATCACTTCGGAATCGAGGCCAGAAAGCGCGCAGCACGCGTGGTACGAGAAGGCGTTCGAGCACTCCTTCGGGGACAGCAGCCAGTCGAGGATCTCCACCCGTGTAGCGGCGCAGACCCTCGAATCGAACAGAGCGCGCAGCGACTTGTGCAGCAGGCGCCTGTGAAGCCTGACGAGTTCATCGTCAGACCACGGGCAGCCTTCGCCAGGTGCTTCTGCTCGCTCGGTGCGGACCGCAGCCTTTCGTCGTGGCCTCGGGCCATCGGCCATGGATAGAGACACCGCGATCACTTCCTCGCGGGGCGCTCATTTCGCTACGCCGACAATCGCACTGACCGGTGAAGCCGTGTCGGTCAACGCCGCCTTACGACTGCGATAGGCGCGAAGCAACTGCTCAAGATCGCCGTCGTCGGCGGCGTCTTCGGCCTTGGCATAGCGTTCGTCGAGTTCATCAACGGATGCAGCTTGGCTGATGCTGGCGAGGAGCGTATCGAGCGGCGGTTTGCCACCTTCACGACCGGACTTCTGGTCGCCCGCCCCCGTCTCCTCAGCCTTCGCGTCACTCGACTCGTCGTCGATGATCGGAGCCCAGGAGCCGTCGATCGCCTCGGCCATCCCGATGTTCTGGGTTTTACCGCGTTCGTTGAGTTCGTCCATGGCTAGAGCCATGGCCAGCTCCGGCGACTTCGGCAGCAAATTGCACAGGCGGCGAATGGCCGTCTTGAGGCCCATCGGGACGAAATGCGTGTCCCACGGACTCTCCTTTCGGTTCTTCTTCGCCATCTGGTAGCCGCGGGAGTGATCACGTACCCACTCGACCTGCTCCTTTGACAGGGCGTGGAAGGTGCGTGAGCCATCGTTGAACACCGCGACGGCGTAGAAACCGGCGATCGCTCCACGCTCGTCGTCGGACGCCGGGAAGCCGTTCTTCTTCAACGGCTCGTGCATCAAGGAACGGTTGAGGCCCAGGACGATGTCGAACCGGTCGTTGATCCGCACTTCGTGCGCATAGATGTCCTGCACGCTGCCGCTGTTGCGCGCGAGTTTCACGAGCCCCTGATAGCCGGGGATCAACTGGCACTGGCTACCGAACACGACGAGATGCGCTTCGCCCATCAGGCCGATTTGCAGACCGAGCTGGCAAGACTGGATGACCGCCGCGACGACACTGCGTGGCTCCACTTCGGACAGCTTCGGATTCATGCGAAATGCAGTCAGTGCGATCCGCGCCATGCGCTCCGCGCTGAGATGCTTGGGCAGCGCGCGGGCGATTTCGCCCTTGAGCTGTTCGAGCATCGCTGGAAAAGACACCACGTTGGTCGGATTCCCCTGACGGGCGCTCTGGATGTTACGCAAGGTTTGAGACATGGTTTCCTCCAAATACAAATGGCGGAGACACCATGCCTCCCGGAGCGGGGACTGGTCTCCCCGCCGGGGTCAATGAACTAAAAATGGCCGCCGATCAGGCGGCGTCGAACTCGAAGGCGTCGGCGTTGGCTGCCCAACGCGGTAGCGAAATCAATTCGATCTCACCCCCGGGCTGGTAAGCCGGCCAGTTGCCCGAGTCCTGGCACCACTTCAGAAGCTGCAGTGCTGCCCGGTACTTCTTGCGACCGACCTCGATGATTTCTGGGTCAGCCCGGTAAAGCGCCACGGCATGGGGAGCCTCTTTTTCGACGGCGACAAAGAGGAAGGGCAACTCCGTGCCGGTCACGGCTTTCATTCCATCGACGTAGAACGCCGCCTGGATGTCGTAGCCAAGATTGGCGATGGCGCGAGAAAAACCTCGGCTGCTGGCATCGACACAGCTCTTGAGATCGACCACGGCCGTCCCGTTGAACCAGTCCGGACGACAGCGACAGGGGATCCCGGTGAGCGGGTCTGTCCAGAACGCCGACAGCTCGGCCTCTCCTTGCTTGAACAGGCGGGCCGCCCCCTCGTGCGCGTGAACGGCGGCGCGCACTCGGGTCAATGTCGCCAGGTCGTCGGAAGTGATCAGGGTTTTGCCCTGATTTTCCTGTTCGAAGCGGGCGGCGGCTTCCTTGCCTTCCTTGGTGCGGCGATCAAACTTCTCGACCACCGCGAACTCTTCGGAAAAACGATCCGGTTCGAGGACGTGGGTGTGAACCGCAGACCCAAACGCCATCGCCGGCGTTGGCGGCGACGGATGATCAAGGGCTTCGCGCAGATGCGCGGGGCTCTTGAGCAGTTTGATGATTCCCGAATGGCCGATCGATTGATCCGCGTGGTATTGCTTGGCCGGCATGCGCAGCAGGCCAGGATGTCTTACGTGCATAGTGCCTCCAGAAGAAAAAAGCCGGAGTCACCTGCCCCTTCCGGAGAGGGCCTCCCCGGCTGGGTGGATGAAAATGCTGTTTGTTTCGTGCGGCCAGCTACCGCGACTTGCTCGGGCGAAGAATCGCTCGATCAAAGGCTGCTTTCCGGAGGGCGCTCAGGAAACGCACTCGGGAAAGCCCCGGCAAGCCGGGGCGTGCTTCAGTTCGCTGCTTGTTCTTGACTCGCGAGGGTCAGAGCCCGTCGGAGTAGCTGGCGGGTTTCCGGGTCGGTGCGCCCTGCCTGGAGTCTCTGGTGGAGATCGCAGGCACGATTCATCGAGAGAGCCGAAAAGAGTCGAACGAGAAGCGGGTTGGATTGCACGACTTGATCGTGTGCGGGGTCGAAAGCCATGTTCAGAGCCCCAGCGCGCGAACGATCGGACGGCTGATGATCCAGCCGGTGATGCAGCAAGAAAGAAGAACGAGTGCCATGAGATGCCTCCAGGAAAAAAAAGGGCATCCCTCCCCTGATGCGGAGGCGATGCCCCGCAGGGGGATGAGCGTTCAGGCGATCACTTCAAACGAAGCCTCACCGCTCTTGGCGGGATCGATGTCGACCCCGATCCGGCGCTGGTAAGCCGGTCGGTCGTATTGCTGCCAATGGGTGCTTGTGACCTTCACCGGCTCGGGCGCTGCCGTCGCTTCGGGTCGACGGCTCAAGAAGCTCCTGAGGCCTTGTGCCGAGCAACGGAGAAACGACAGAAGCAAGTGAAGCCCTGCCAGCATGGCGAGGACGAGAATGACACGTTCCATGAGCGAACCTCCTGAGGTGAAGGGCGGTCGGCTCCCGGCCCGGGAGAATGACCGCCCGGTAGGGGAAAGACGTGACGACCGGCTCAGAACGGCTCCATGACCGGCACTTCGTCGACGGCTGAACTGCTTGCCTGATCAGACGCGGCCGTGCCGGCACGACGAGGGACGGAACCCGATGCCTTGGCGTCCTTCGCCGATGAACGAGCACCGAGCATCTGCATTTCGCTGCCGATGATCTCGACCACATAGCGATCCTGACCTGCGCTGTCCTGCCACTTGCGGGTCTGGATGCGACCTTCGACGTAGATCGGAGAGCCCTTCCTGAGGTACTCGCCGACGACTTCGGCGGTACGGTTGAAGAAGATCACGCGGTGCCATTCGGTGGTCTCCTTGCGTTCACCGGACGACTTGTCCTTGCTGATCTCTGTGGTCGCGATCCGGATCGTGGCGATCGCTTCTCGGTTCTGGGTGTAGCGAACCTCGGGGTCGGCGCCGAGATGGCCGATGAGGGTGACTCTGTTCAACGATGGCATGTTGCCTCCTGACAATGAAGGCAGGGACGCCGCCGTATCCTGACGGGGCTACCCCGCCGGGGGTTGGAGAGAATGCTGTTTATGAAGAAGGCCAGCTACCTTCACTTCGATCGTCATAGACGGAACGAGAGATGGCTGAATTCTCTGCCGCCACGGTCGTCGCAGGGGTTCGAAATGCGTTGCTTCTGGTCGCTTTTCGAAGGTCGCGCTCGCAGTGCAAGCGATACGCTGGGCTTGATCGACACTCCGGGAGACGGCAGATGGCACAGCGACAGAGGAACGATTCGACGCACATTCCATCGGTCCGGCAGGACAACAGCCGGCCCTTCCTGACGCAGAAGGCCTTGCTCAATTCGCTGCACGCGCAGCAGATCTTCGACCGTGGCTACGAGATGTGCGCCAACGCGCTGTTCTCGTTGAGTGTGGTCTTGCGATTCATCGGGAGCGAAGAGCAGGCGCAGGAAGTCGATGCCCTGGTCGATACTCAGATCGACCAGACCCTGGAGGAGATTCGCAAGGAGTCGCTGCGGCTGAAGGAAGTGGCCGAAGGCAATGGCATCGAGACCGCGATCGGCTACACCAGCGCCAAGACCATCGATGTGCAGATCACCTCGCCGCGCTCGATCAAGTACCTGGCGATCATCCGCGAGTTCGACGGGATGATGGCCCACCTGGATGCGCTCTGGCTTTCATGCGTCATCAGCGACAACCAATACGCGCGCGGGGTCTATGAATGGAAGCGGCGGATTCTTCGTCTGGCCGGACAGATCCGGCAGCTCGCCACGCGTGCGGTGCTGGCGGCACGGCGGAAGGAGACGGCGAGCGAGACGGTGGCTGACGCGAGCGAGGGTCCGGTGGTGGAGGCTGAGAATTCTCCGACAGACCACACTCGGGTGAAGCTCCCCGAAGGCGAGTAGAATCTCTCTCGCGCAAGGCCGCCTTGCGGAAGGCCGAAGGTGCCGGCCCGAATGGTAGCGCGGCGCCACACAACTTCAACGGGTACCGCCAAACCAACTCGTCGGCTGAACCGAACCCGGCTAAAGGGGTCCGTTGAAGACTCGCAAAGATTGCTGCTTGGGGAGTGCGACCAGCGCAATGATTGACGATGCAACCGCATCGCCAAACAGACGAACGCCAGTTCGAGCCTTCCTTTGGTGCTGGTATTATTCTTGGTATCGTCTGACGTCAGTCCTTATTTTCGTCTTTACTATCAGTTGCTTATGTTTTTTGTTGGTAACTCCTCAATAACCCCGGGCGTGCGTGCATGCGCTTGGGTCGGAGCCGGAACGCTACGGTCACCGACAGAGCACGCGCCTGAAGTTTCGGTCGAGGGGATAGACCCAGACGGTTTTGATGGGCAGCAAGGCTTGGTGGTGGACATCGAGCTTGCCGCGACCGGTGGTTTGTCCAAGGCAGAGCCAGTTGGCCGCTCGGTAAGCGGTGCCGCGAAAGCGCTCTTGCTCGACGAAAGTTTCGAGCAAGAGCGGCCGGTAACCGTACTGGACTGGCCAGTCGGCGGCGATCTCCCGGGCGGCGCGAGCCAAGATGGACGAGGCCAGATTCTTGCATTCGATCCACGGCAGGATGAGGAATCGAGCATTATTCACGACCCGGTGCAGGTGCGCCTGGCGTTGCGAGGGGGTCCAGCCGATGTAGTGGTCGCGCGGCTGGGTCTTCCAGGCGGCGGCGCCGAAACTGAGCAAGGCGACGAGCCGTCCGCCCGCCCGAACGAAGTAGCGCAATTGGGCGCCGGGCAGCGGTTGATAGCCGAGGTAGTGATAACGGTCGAGGTACTCGTTGTGCAGGTGCGATTCGGCGCGATTGCTGACCCGGTGCAGTTGCAGTGTCCCCAGGGCACGAGGGCCATCTGCCCTTAGGGGCCCCTCGGGTTCGGCCTGAGCGGTGCGACGGCGCCAGGGTTTTCCGTTGTGATTGCCGTTGCGCGGCGGGGGGAGTTGCAGCAAGCCGTCGGCCTGCATGCGCAGCATCGCCACGCGGCAGCTCATGTCCTTGAGCCGCCCGTCCTCGCGGCTCCAGCCAAGCTTGGCACAGACGAGCCGGGACAACTCGGCGCGCAAGGCAGCCGGATTGGCCGCGATCAGCTCCCGGATCTGGTCGAGTTCCACTCTGCTGAAGGGGCGCCCGCAATAGCGCCAGGGAGTCGCCTCAGAGGTCACGTCAGGGAATGCTCGCCGTCGGCGGGCCCTCGAAGATCCACTGTCCAAGAGGCGCAATCCGATGCCAGCCGAAGATGCGGTCTTCCAGATATTTCCAGAATGACAGCCCGTTCTTGCGACAGGTCTTCTTGAGGCTGGCGAAGGTGTCGCGGCAGCGGCGGCCCGACGGGCTACGGGTGGAGCCGCTGATCTTGCGCTTCTTCACGTAGTCGCGGATATCCGACTCGCTGAGGTTGTTGTGTAGGGGCAGCTCGGGACGTTGCAGCACGCGCAACAACTCCGCCTGGTTGCGGCGCATTCGTTTTAATGCCTGATCGAGGCTGGCATAGCCGGTCCGGGTGGCACAAAGCTTCCCGAAGCGTGCTTCGATCGCGGCGGCGGTGAGCACATCAGGCGCTTCTTTGTACGCCTTGAGCGCATCGTAGATCGCCCACAGCTCGCTGCGCGTCGAGGCCAGCGCCGCGCGTTGCGGCGCATTGAAGCCGAGCAGTTTGGCGAGCACCCGTTCGGCATGGATCCAGCACAGGGCGTGGATCAGCACATCGAACTGCCCGGCGTCATCGCTGAGGATCGCCAGATCGGGGGCGACGCCGTGCGCGACGACGGTACCCAGCAACGCGCCTTCGGTGACCACGCGGACATGGCGCGGATCCGTGATGGTCTGCTGAGCCAACAGCGCCTGCCAGGCGGCTTGACCTGTCCATGCCGCCGGTGCCAGGGAGGTGAGTGCCTGGAGTTGAGCGCCGGGCAGCTTGTGCTCGGCCATGTAGGCCAGTGCCGCTTCGTTAAGGGTGTAGGCATCGTGCCCGGCGCGGAGCAATTCCAGGAAATTGATCCGGCTCTTGCTGCCGGTGCTCGCGAACCAGGCGAAGCGTTCGTTACCGATATGCGTACAGTACCCATTTTTGCCCTGATGGCGCGCCCCCGTATCGTCCACTTGAACGTACCGGCTGCCTTGTAGTCCGGCTTGCAGCAGAGCGTCTTTCTCGCGATGGAAGTCCGTATGGCCATCGGTGATCAAGGCGCTGAGCTGCCCGGCCGAGATGTCGATCTGCCACTCCCGCAACTCTTCGAGCAATAACGGCTGCGTCACATGGGCATGGTGGTACTGATAGAGGATGAAAGCGCGCAGCTGCGGGCCGAAGTGCATACCCCCGATCTCGGTAGGCAACTGCCCGATCAAGCGCTCTCCCTCGGGGGTAACCCAGCGCTCCAGCCGATACCGGGTATTGTGCACGCCGATCCGGATGTCCTGCACCACGAAATCCTGGTACCCCTTGAAGCGACTGTTCTGCGGAACATCCGCCGCCGGCGGCCGCTTGACCGACTCGTGGATCTCAAGCTTTGCCGTCTTGTCGCGCTTGCCACGGGACTTCGGCCGGCTCCCCTTCTCCTTCCCGCTTCGCTCGCCTTCCAGCGCCGAGGGCTTGATCACCGGTTTCGGCTTCTGACCCTTCAGCTGCGCAAGCTCATCGCGCAGCGCCTGAATCTGTTCCTGCTGCCCATGACAGATTTCCAGCAGCAGCACGACCACCGGCGTCATCTCGTCGGCAGAGATATCAGGGATACGGGGTAGTGTCCGAGGGGGCTCCGTGCTCATGCCTGCAATTGAACCACGCTTCGCGAGCTGTGTCCAGCACTACCTGCAAGCAAGAATTCCAGATTCAGCGAACGGCCATGCCCGGGGTTATTGAGGAGTTACTTTTGTTGATAATTGAGTGGGAATAGTCAGCCGCCCGGCAATGGCCGGAACCGGCGCAAGCATTCGGTGAACCCGTAGCCGTAGCCTCTCGCTTGGCATGCTTCAGTCAGCGATTCGCGGGGTCACAGGAAAGCTGAACACAGAAGCGGAAATCCCGCACCATGCGGCGCATGGCATGTACACGGACACGGGTGCGAACCTCATCTGTGGAGGCTCGGCGACAAGTAAGCGCCCAGTAGCACCGTTCACCGTGGTGTTGATGGCGCTGATTGAGATCGACTCCCACATGGCCCGGACTGCGGTCTGGGCTACGTCGGCTTTCCCGGCACAGAAGGCAGTCAAGTCATCGACCCGCCATATCGGCGCTACTCTGGACAAGCACTTCGGCGATCACACAGCGCAGGGACTGTCGAATCTCGATGCCGTTGTCGAGCTTGCGCAGGAATTCATGGTCTGGCTCTTCAGCGGCGATGTGTATGCGCACATCGACCAAAACATTGGACAGTGGATTGAAACTTCGATCGCGAGCCGCTAACCATGACAAAACGTATTTTCTTCAGCTTCTTCCACTGCTACGCCAAAAACGCTTCACCTTATAATTTTTATCTATTGGACGCGCGGCGCGTGATTGCCTAATGTAAATCTCTTTCGGCACTTTTATCGTCGACAGCATCAGGCAGAAAATCTAAACGTTGACGGCACGTCCTTTCCCTTGACGTGATTTCCGTTGGCAAGCAGCGTAGGTGCGCCACGAGGGTGCGCACGTCCGTGCGTTTTTCACTAGCAATACAAAACGACCGTAGTGCAAGAAAACTTAAATCTGTAGCCTCTAAACACGGGGGTTAGCAGACCGTCGAGCTTGAGGGTAAGGCACTCACAAATAGCAAATTACCAATTAATGCTCCATTCTCCGGATATGAACAGCCCCGCGTGAAATGCAAATGAAGGTCGATCGCGTCCTATCTGACAACGCCACCGCCGCCAGCTTTCAGTCTGGTCGAGTCGACATGTGTCGGCCCATTGCACGGTCGATGCGGAACTGTCACCGAGATCGCCCCCGCAGGCCGGGACATGTGGGTGTGGTCCGGTACGGGAAGGTCCCGTTGGCACAGGCGCATCAACAACTCCATCAGACCTTCGGTGGCGCGGTACGGCAACTGGAACAGAGCCTTGATCATCAGACAGGTCTGGATAGCCGTCTCAGAGTACAGCCCGGGCTTGCGCCTACCAACCGGCACCGCCACCGTCCAGTTGTATTTGACACTGACGTGGTCGAACCAGATCGTGCGGTTGCCCCGATTGGCCAGCGCGGGCTCGTAATCAGACCAGTTCGTCACCCCATACCGCTTCTCTGGCGTCGCCTCGCCAGTGTCCGACCTTACCCTCACTGCCATCCGGCCTTTCCTCTATTGCCGGTCGGCCCCGACTCTGGGGATCCTGTCCTTATACTGCACCAACGCTTCTCAGATTTATTCCGAGCCTGCGCATCAAAACGCTTCTGCCACCAACAAGGGGAAAGTCATGCTTGAAGCCAAAACGCCGCCTGGAGAACAGATTGTCTCTCAACCTGGCTCTCAGGAAGAATCGAATTTCAGAGCAATGATTGGGCAAAAAGTAACATACTTCGCGCTTATAGTTACCGGAATCTTGGGATTTACCGCAATAATGGTCGCATTATTCTCGGGAACAGACGTACCTTCGGGGACTCGTTTCTCCTACGTCAAGGACATATTAGCAATCATCTTGCCGCTTGTAGGCACTTGGGTCGGAACTGTCCTGGCCTTCTACTTTTCAAAGGAAAACTTCGTCGCGGCTGCCAAGCAGACCTCGGACCTGGTTAAACAGTTAACGACTGAACAAAAGCTACAAAGCATATCTGTCGCAGACGTAATGATAAAGATGGATGATGCGAGCACAATAAAACTTATTCTACCTAATGCGGAAGAGGCAAAAAATATAAAACTAAGGTCTAATATAATTGACGATGTACTTGACAAGCATTCCAAAAACCGATTACCAGTCGTCGATCAAAACGGGAAAGTGCTGTATCTCCTGCATCGGAGTTTCATTGATAGATTTGTTTCCGATAAAGCAGCTCTGGAAACTGTCGCCGTCAAAGACTTGACGCTATCAGATCTCCTTGCAGAGGACAAGTATAAGAACGCCTTTCCAGCCCTGACGCATGACCCAGCCGAATCAGGCTCATTTGCCGGTAACGCCCGCTTTTGCGGTCGAGGCGGTCAAATTGCGGTTGGCTAGCGGCAAAGGACGGGTGGTGGAGTCAGCCAGGAGGATGCCGAAAGAATTTTTTGGACGGCGGTACGATCGCCAGGCGAGCCTTTCCGAACGCGGCGTACGCCGCGCTCGAGAGGATGTTTCGGGTACGCCTGTGTGAGGTCACTCAAGTTGAAGCAGGAATGGAGCGGCGAGGAGCGCGCGGATTCGTGCTGGGTCGAGCCAGGGGGCGGCGCAGGCAATGCTCCCAACCTAACGCGCCGTTGTCATAATTTGATCAGCAAAGCACGAAATGGGTTGCGCGCCGGAGCAGCACCCGGCATGATCTGTATCCCATTGATACGGATGTAAAATTTTATATGCCAAGATCGTTATGTCAACGTCGTTGACTCGTTTTCTAAGTTCCTTTTTTCTCAAGCTTTTTTCCTCAAGTCGCGCCTGACAGAAAAAGCGTTCTCACGAACCGGCATCCTCAGTTTCCCCCGCCTGATCGCCTGCATGCTCGGCGGATACACCTCCAAAGTGCAGTCGGAACTAGACGCGTTCTTTGCCAACCTGGCCAACCGCGCCGATCTGCTGCGAGAAGTCTCGGCGCAGGCCTTTGCCAAAGCCAGGATGCAGGTCTCGAGCGCAGCCTTTGAACTCCTCAACGATCATTTCCTGGCCTTGGTCGATGCGCAGTTCGGTTTTCCCCTCTGGTACGGCCTGCGCGTCGTCGCCGGTGATGCCACAGTCCTGCGCTTGACCCTCTTCGGGAAGACCCGTGACGGCAAGCGATTCGTCCGCCACATAGTCGACGCCATTGGCTTCGCGCTCTATCTGCCCGGTATCGAAATGACCCTGGCTGCCAAGCTCTATTCCCCCAACACCGGCGAGCGTCAGATGCTCTTCGAACACCTCGGCAAGCTCCGTCCCAATGACATCCTGGTACTCGACCGAGGTTACCCGGCCTACTGGCTCTTCGCCGTCTTGTTGCAGCGAGAACGCCATTTCTGCATGCGGGCCGATAGCCTCAATTTCAGCGCTATCCAAGCATTCCGCCGATCGGGCTTGGCCGAGCAGGTTGTGATGCTGCCAGCCCCCTGCAAACAGGACGCGCTCGACTACGAAATCGCCGCCACGCCGAGCGAAGTTCGCCTCATTCGCCAGGTGTTCGGCCACAAGGTGCGCGTCCTCGTCACCTCGCTCCTCGACATGAACGCCTTCCCCGCCGCCGCGTTCGGGGGCCTCTATCACTCTCGGTGGCGAATCGAGGAGGCGTTCAAACGGATCAAGCACCGTCTGGCACTGGAGCAACTCTCGGGCATGTCCTGGCTGGCCGCACAACAAGACTTCAGCGCTAAAATCCTCTGCGACAACATCAATGCTCTGGCCGTCCACGCCGCCAGTGAATCTCTCGATCCCAACATCTGCGCACGTTACTTCATCAACCGCGGCGACGCCTTCTCTCGTATCAAGCGTACCCTCGGACGCTGGCTCCTCCAGGGTCGGGATGCTCTCGAAAATATCACCTCCGTCTTCGACGAACTCATCAAGAACCTCGTCCGCATAAAACCAGACCGGTCATACCCCAGAAACTTCACTCAAAAGCCCCATCTATCCCACGCTTACAAAAATGGAGTATGACTATGTTCTGGTAAGTTGAGAGCATTGGCGGCGCAGGAGCTTCGGATGAAGGCGATGGCACCGCGCACGCCGAGTTGCTGATAGAGATCGCGTAGCTGTCGGGTGAAGCGTGCCAGGGTATTGAACACATGCGCCAGGCGCATGAGGAGGTGATAGCCTTTCATGGCATTCCAGTCGAGGGCAAAGGCATGCTCGTAGTGGTAGCCCTGATGTTTTTCGACGAGGAAGCCCGCTTCGATGCCCCAGCGGTGGCGGGCCCCGAGGTTGCAGCGCTCATGGACATTGTCTTGGCTGAGCGGTTGGCTGGAGAGCCAGGCGTGGCGCGATGTTTCGGTGACGGTCCTGGCCTGTTCATCGATCTTCTCCCAGCTTTCCTCACAGACCACCAGATTCAGCTTGAGACGCTGACGCCCGTTGGCAGCGAAGGCGTAGTCGATGTCGTTGACCCAGCTGAAGTGTTGTCGGCGTCTTCCCCAACCGCGCTGCACAACGAATAAGGATAGATCGTGCGCAGCCACGATCTGATCCGTTTGTTGGACGAGCCCGGGCCGGAGGGCTGAGCGCCCCTTCTGCAAATATCTTTTTTGGATTTACCACGCAGGCATAAACGCCGGAGGGCCGGGAGCGAGAAGTCCCGGCGCGCTGCTGGACAGGCAACGAAGATCTTGCGAATCCGGCCGTTTTGGCGTCCCGGCCACCGAACTCCGGGCGACCGCATCAATCAGCTTGGGGAAACTGAAGTCCCGAACGCGGCCAGATAGCGCTGTGAAGGCGGATTACATGATCAGATGGCGACCGCAACGACCGGTGGCACAGCAACGACACCGGACGACGTCGATCGAATCCGCGTCCTGACGATCACCATCACGGCGCCACAGCACGAGCAAAGCATCGCTGGCCGCTCCTTGCGCGGTGGCGTGAAGCGGCTGGGATCGAACTTCAGCAAGAGATGCAGCAAGCCGATCAGGCGCTTGCAATTGGCGTGCAGGAAGCCGAAATTGCGCGCGCGGCGAAAGCCTTTGGGCAGCACGTGCTGGAGAATCAGCCAGAGGAAATCAGCACCGGTGAGCGAGCGCTTTTCCGACTTGCCGGTTTTCGCGTTGCGATAGCGGAAGCTCACCCGGCCATTCTCGCAGGCAAGGATGTCCTGTTCACGGATGACACCGCGGTAGAGGTAGCGACCGAGGTAGATCAGCGCCTTCTCGCCGCTGCCCACCGATTGGCAGTGCGCCACCCATTCCCGCGGATAGCACGCCGGCAAGCAAATGCCGGCCGCCTCGATCGCCGCCAGCATTTTTGCCCGGAACACCTTGGCCATCGCCTTCTCGTTGAACAGATAGACGCCGTTCTTGCCGCGCCGCTTGCGTCGCCAGCGCTGCTTCGCTGCATCGAGCGCCGCCGCAGGGACGACGAGATGGACATGCGGGTGGAAGTCGAGCCGGCGCGAGTGCGTGTGCAGGACCGCGATCGCCCCCGGCGTGCCTTGTAACTGCCGGTCGTTCTGGCTAAAGCGGTGCACCGTTTCCCAGGCACAGCGCATCAACAAATCGAAGACGACGTCGGCGTGCGCTGCAGCGAGCCCACGCAATTCAGCCGGCAGCGTGAAGGTCAGCAAAAAGTAGTCGGCCGGGACGAGGCGCTGCATCTGACGTTCCAGCCATTGCTGGCTCTCGTGGTGCTGGCAGTGCGGGCAAAGGCGATGGCCGCAGGAATGCGGAACGAGTTTTTGGTGATCGCAGCCTTCGCACTGGACCTGCATCATCGGGCTGGCCGGGCTGCGGCAATCGCGCATCGCCGAGAGCGCCCGAAGCTGCTCGAAGCTCAGCCGGTGGCGAAATTGCGTCATGAAGTCCGCTTCGAACTGGGCGATGACAGAGCCGAAGCGGATCATCGCGGCGTCCCCTTGCCCACGCGATAGCCGTCCATCAGCGCGTTGATGCGCTCGATGGCGTGATGCCTGGTTTGATCCGTCAGATGGGTGTAGCGAACGGTCGTGAGAATCGAGTGATGGCCGAGAATGCGCTGCACCTCGGTGAGCTCGACGCCGGCCTCGACCAGGTGCGTGGCATAAGCGTGGCGCAAACTGTGTGGCGAAATGTTTTTTTTAGCCCGCAGGATTCGACCACCGCTTTCAGTGCTTTCTGAACGCCGCCGCGGTCGAGCGGCGTCCTGGCCGTGCGTGCTCCCGCCGAGCCGCCGCGGCGATTGGGAAACAGCAGGACGGGATGACGGTGGCGCTGCCAGAAACGGCGCAGGAGTTGGTAGGTGGCCGTCGGCAGCGGCACCAGGCGATCCTTGTTGCCCTTGGCATCGCGGATATGCACACGCCCGCGCGCGCCGTCGATGTCGGCGACCGTCAGCCGCAAGCCTTCGCCCAGGCGCAGGCCGAGACTGTAGAGGGTGAAGAAGAAGACCCGGTAACTGAGCACCTGCGTGGCCAAAAAAATCCGCTCGGTCTCCTCGACCGTGACGATGTCCGGCAGGCGCTGCGAGCGCGGCGGTTTGATCAGACCGGGCGCCACCCAGGGTTTCTTCAGCACGTGCTCGTAGTAGAACTTGAGCCCGTACAGATCGAGCTTGAGCGAACTCCAGGAGTGCGTCTCACGCAGGTCGGCGAAGTAATCCAACAGGTCGGACTCGCTCAGATCGTCGATCTGATGAGCGAAGTAGTCTCCCACCCGGCGCACGGCGCGCGAATACGCCTCGATCGTCTTCGGCTGCAAGCCCTTGAGCGTCAGGTGCTTCTGGTGGAGCTCGTAGTTCGTGTCAAAATTCGTCGTTGCGACAGCGGATATGTCTTCCATCTTGCGGTAACCTCGCATTCATCATGAACATCCCTCGGATGAGGGGCGAGGTGACATCTTGACTTCAACACGACTACAGCGCCGCCGTTTCCTCCGCGTAGCGGCTTCGTCCAACTTGTGGCTTCAGGGCGTGGAGCGCGCGGAACTCCTGCCAGACCGTGGACAAATCCTTGTCCTTGAGCACGATCATGAACTGCCAGTGGGCGCGCAAGCAGCGCCGCATCACCGGCCCGTTGGCGTAGAGGCCGTCGAGCAGGAGCAGGATCGGCAGGCGGGGGAACAGCGTCTTGAGCCGGTCGCTCAAGCGCACAAAGCCGCGCAGCTCGCAGTCCTGCTTTTGCGCTTCGGTATCGCCCAGCGCGTGTTCGAGGAACTCGCTGAGCAGTGGAATGACCAGGCCGTTGTGGAAGGCAAAGCTGGCCTCGAGGACGTAGACGAAGTACTGGGTGTGGCGGGTTTCCTCCTTGCCGACGGTGCGCTGCAGGAGTTCCTCCGCCCAGAGGGTGTCGCCGGCGACCTTCTGCGAGCCGTCTATGGCGATGGGGTAGCAGT
Source organism: Candidatus Accumulibacter meliphilus (assembly GCF_036625345.1). Classification (NCBI taxonomy): domain Bacteria; kingdom Pseudomonadati; phylum Pseudomonadota; class Betaproteobacteria; genus Candidatus Accumulibacter; species Candidatus Accumulibacter meliphilus. The sequence goes on from NZ_JAZKTZ010000003.1 coordinate 169,426, forward strand.
GGTTGATCAGATAGCGGCGGAAGCTCTTGCCGCGGATCAGCCGCTTCACCAGATCGACGTGGGCCTGCTCAAGGTGGTCAAGGTCGATGTCGCGCAGCAGCCGAAACAGGGTGTCGGCGTGTGGCAGGGTATCGATCTCCGGGAACAGCAGGTGGAGGTTGGCCATGAACTGGGGACGGGATATTTCGCGGTTGGTCTCGCGCCGGGAGGAGAACTGAAAGACGAACATCAGCAAGCCGTAGAGCAGAAGCACGGTCAGCTTGTGCCGGCGCTTTTTGGGATCTCTCGGGTCGGGAATTTGTTCCAGTTGAGCGAGCAAGGCGGGCAGCTCTTTGCGCAGGAGGCGCATCTGTTTGCTCACGGCGTCCTCGCGGTGTTCCTCGTCGACGGTCGCGAAGGCCGAGCTTCTGTTGGGCAATGGAGCGGCTGAGTGGGGGACTTGTCCCGTTGCGCGCAGCTTGGCGTTCAGTACCTTCTCCTGCCGTTTCTTTTCCGAGCGCAGTTTCTTGATGGCCACGCGTGTCGGGCGACGGCAAGGTTTGCTCATGACCGCGGGCTCCCCGGCGCGGCGCACAGCGAGGCGCAAGCATCCGAGGTCAGCGCTTTGACCCACACCTGGCGGGGCGTGCTGTGATAGGACTGGCCAGGGCGGGCCAGCCCGCGCCCGCTGCTTGCCCCAAGCAACTGCCAACCGGCGGCACGGTAGCAGGTGCCGGCATACTGACGCGGATCGACGAAGGTCTCCAGCAGCAGGGGCTCGAAGCCCCAGTGTTCGAGCCAGTCCGCGCGTGCGCGGCGCGCGAGTTGTCCGAGCACATGACTGGCCAGATGCGGCACCCGGACGTGCGGAAAGATCAGGAAGCGGCTGTTGTTCACCACCCGCGCCAGGTTCTCGCGGCGGGTCTGGGGCGTCCAGCCGATCCAGCGGTCGCGCACGGCTACCGCGCGGGCAGCACCGGCCAGAAGGACGCAGCCCAGCCGCCGGTCGCCCGCCTTGATGAAGTAGCGCAGCCGGTAACCGAAGGCCCCCTGGAAACCCAGCGGGTGCCAACGCGCCACCAGCGCATCCCACTGCGCCACCCGGGTCGCGTCGCGAACCACTGCCAGGGACACCGGCGCGAGCGCCGACAGGGCGCAGTGCACCGCCGGCTCGGCAACGGGGGTGGCGGATGCCGAGGGCGGCGCGCAACGGCGCGGCGGCGAGGGCCTCAACGCAGGTAGGACCAGCAATCCGGCCGCCTGCAAACGTTCCAGGAGCTCCAGGCAGGCGCTGATCTTCGCCGTCCCCGTCAGGGTGGTCCACCCCAGGTGCTCGCAGACCGTCGCCGCCAACTCCTTGCGTGCCAATCCCGGCAGCCACGCGACCGTCGCGCAGAGCTCGGCAATCTCCGTCGCGCTGAACACGCGACCACAGTGCACCCATTCCCCCGCACTCGTTGCAAGCATCGCAAAACCTCCGACTGAAGCGCAGATTGATTACGCTCCACCTATCCTGCCAGAAGTCCGCCCGGCTGTCTAGCCCTCTTGTGCGAAGGTTTTTTTTGCCTACCCACCGCAACGCCTTGCCACTACTGGGCCGGCGTCGTCATGCTTCAGCGCTGAAAAGTATAGATTGCCTGGAAGTGAAGCCTGACGAATAGCGTTAATCTACCACGAGCCGCCAGCGGTTGAGCCAGGCGCTTTCGGGCCGACCGACAAACGCTATTCGTCGGGCAGAAGGAGTGGGCGTGCACGAACCATCGAGCTTAGGATCGCGCCATTGACCCGTTCTGGAGACGGCATGACCGGGTCGGCGGCGTTCGCGCGCGTCGTTGACGAGGTTCGTAAAGCTAGGCAGAGCCTTGGGCTTCGAGAGCACCAGGAGTGCTTTTTCCGGGGACACGCCGATGTCGCCTACAAGCTGTTGCCATCGCTCTATCGACAGGGGACGAAATCGTTTGACGAATACTGGAAGCTGGAGCGGCGTGTATTCTTTGAGTTTAGGGCTCGGGCCAGGCAGCTCTATGAAGACGAGTATACTGATTGGGACATCCTCTTTCATATGCAGCATCATGGTCTTCCGACGCGGTTGCTCGACTGGACCTCGACGTTCGGAGTAGCGGTGTACTTTGCGACGCTGGAACACGATGAAGCGTCCATACGCAGCCCTTGCGTCTGGATGCTGAACCCCTACGCACTAAACAAAGCAACCTGGAATTTGCATCGGCTTTTCGATCCAAAATACCTCGCACGCGAGGAGGGCGCCAATCGGTCCTACGACTACGGGGAGCTGCTTCTCGGAACGCACCCATATAATTGGGGTGAGCGACTGTTATGGGAAACGCCACTTGCAATATACACACACCAACGAAGTGAGCGAATGTTCGCTCAGTGCGGATGGTTCACAATTCATGGTTTAGACCGGCGCCCGCTGGAGGATACTTTTTGTGATCGGTCCTCCATCCTCGGCAAGATTGAGATTCCGCAATCCGCAATTCCAGGTGCAAGGGAGTTCCTTGCGCTAGCTGGAATCGATCACTGGACGATGTTCCCCGATCTGGATGGGCTTGCTCGATCGGTATCCGATAGATTCGGCCTTAAGAGATAGTCGCTCGAAGCGGCGCTGCAGACGAAGATGAATGGTTCTCGCAGCAGCCTGGCTGACGCGGGCCAACTCGGGAATTTAACGCGAGTTAATGCCCGCCGTCAGCCCTAATGAAGCGGAAGGGGCGAATTTGGAGCCTAAGAACACAAGAAGTAGTGCATGTTTTAAGCTTATTCCCGTATGAGACACGTTCAGTATTTGGATGCCCATCAAAGCAGGTTTTTCAGACGCTAAAAATTGGCGATGGCCGCAATCTTTACTGGTCGGGCGCAGTGACCCACAGATCATTGAAGCATATAACAAAGGCTGGGGAAAGGAGAACGAGCTCGAGCCCATGAAAGAAACACGATTGCTGGCAAGCCTTACCTTGTTTCGGTTCTCAGATCTCCGGAATTCGAATCCATACAACGTCAGCCGCTCTTGACCGTGCTTGTTGGACGAAGCCGCTACGCGGAGGAAACGGCGGCGCTGTAGTCGTGTTGAAGTCAAGATGTCACCTCGCCCCTCATCCGAGGGATGTTCATGATGAATGCGAGGTTACCGCAAGATGGAAGACATATCCGCTGTCGCAACGACGAATTTTGACACGAACTACGAGCTCCACCAGAAGCACCTGACGCTCAAGGGCTTGCAGCCGAAGACGATCGAGGCGTATTCGCGCGCCGTGCGCCGGGTGGGAGACTACTTCGCTCATCAGATCGACGATCTGAGCGAGTCCGACCTGTTGGATTACTTCGCCGACCTGCGTGAGACGCACTCCTGGAGTTCGCTCAAGCTCGATCTGTACGGGCTCAAGTTCTACTACGAGCACGTGCTGAAGAAACCCTGGGTGGCGCCCGGTCTGATCAAACCGCCGCGCTCGCAGCGCCTGCCGGACATCGTCACGGTCGAGGAGACCGAGCGGATTTTTTTGGCCACGCAGGTGCTCAGTTACCGGGTCTTCTTCTTCACCCTCTACAGTCTCGGCCTGCGCCTGGGCGAAGGCTTGCGGCTGACGGTCGCCGACATCGACGGCGCGCGCGGGCGTGTGCATATCCGCGATGCCAAGGGCAACAAGGATCGCCTGGTGCCGCTGCCGACGGCCACCTACCAACTCCTGCGCCGTTTCTGGCAGCGCCACCGTCATCCCGTCCTGCTGTTTCCCAATCGCCGCGGCGGCTCGGCGGGAGCACGCACGGCCAGGACGCCGCTCGACCGCGGCGGCGTTCAGAAAGCACTGAAAGCGGTGGTCGAATCCTGCGGGCTAAAAAAAACATTTCGCCACACAGTTTGCGCCACGCTTATGCCACGCACCTGGTCGAGGCCGGCGTCGAGCTCACCGAGGTGCAGCGCATTCTCGGCCATCACTCGATTCTCACGACCGTTCGCTACACCCATCTGACGGATCAAACCAGGCATCACGCCATCGAGCGCATCAACGCGCTGATGGACGGCTATCGCGTGGGCAAGGGGACGCCGCGATGATCCGCTTCGGCTCTGTCATCGCCCAGTTCGAAGCGGACTTCATGACGCAATTTCGCCACCGGCTGAGCTTCGAGCAGCTTCGGGCGCTCTCGGCGATGCGCGATTGCCGCAGCCCGGCCAGCCCGATGATGCAGGTCCAGTGCGAAGGCTGCGATCACCAAAAACTCGTTCCGCATTCCTGCGGCCATCGCCTTTGCCCGCACTGCCAGCACCACGAGAGCCAGCAATGGCTGGAACGTCAGATGCAGCGCCTCGTCCCGGCCGACTACTTTTTGCTGACCTTCACGCTGCCGGCTGAATTGCGTGGGCTCGCTGCAGCGCACGCCGACGTCGTCTTCGATTTGTTGATGCGCTGTGCCTGGGAAACGGTGCACCGCTTTAGCCAGAACGACCGGCAGTTACAAGGCACGCCGGGGGCGATCGCGGTCCTGCACACGCACTCGCGCCGGCTCGACTTCCACCCGCATGTCCATCTCGTCGTCCCTGCGGCGGCGCTCGATGCAGCGAAGCAGCGCTGGCGACGCAAGCGGCGCGGCAAGAACGGCGTCTATCTGTTCAACGAGAAGGCGATGGCCAAGGTCTTCCGGGCAAAAATGCTGGCGGCGATCGAGGCGGCCGGCATTTGCTTGCCGGCGTGCTATCCGCGGGAATGGGTGGCGCACTGCCAATCGGTGGGCAGCGGCGAGAAGGCGCTGATCTACCTCGGTCGCTACCTCTACCGCGGTGTCATCCGTGAACAGGACATCCTTGCCTGCGAGAATGGCCGGGTGAGCTTCCGCTATCGCAACGCGAAAACCGGCAAGTCGGAAAAGCGCTCGCTCACCGGTGCTGATTTCCTCTGGCTGATTCTCCAGCACGTGCTGCCCAAAGGCTTTCGCCGCGCGCGCAATTTCGGCTTCCTGCACGCCAATTGCAAGCGCCTGATCGGCTTGCTGCATCTCTTGCTGAAGTTCGATCCCAGCCGCTTCACGCCACCGCGCAAGGAGCGGCCAGCGATGCTTTGCTCGTGCTGTGGCGCCGTGATGGTGATCGTCAGGACGCGGATTCGATCGACGTCGTCCGGTGTCGTTGCTGTGCCACCGGTCGTTGCGGTCGCCATCTGATCATGTAATCCGCCTTCACAGCGCTATCTGGCCGCGTTCGGGACTTCAGTTTCCCCAAGCTGATTGATGCGGTCGCCCGGAGTTCGGTGGCCGGGACGCCAAAACGGCCGGATTCGCAAGATCTTCGTTGCCTGTCCAGCAGCGCGCCGGGACTTCTCGCTCCCGGCCCTCCGGCGTTTATGCCTGCGTGGTAAATCCAAAAAAGATATTTGCAGAAGGGGCGCTCAGCCCTCCGGCCCGGGCTCGTCCAACAAACGGATCAGATCGTGGCTGCGCACGATCTATCCTTATTCGTTAGAAACTTATTTAGCGAACCTCCCTGCTCATTGCTATTTTTTGGCTTGATATCTTTAGCTTTGCATGAATAGAACCACGCTAACCGCGTCCCGCCGACGCCAATATTGTGGAGAGCTTGGGTGGCAATTGGTAGCACTAAAATAATAGATGTTTTTGGCCGGCGTCGTGCTCCAAAACGTCGGCAACAATGCCAAGAACTAACACGAACAATAACCGCGGACCACTCGCCAAATGAATCGCGCTCCGAAAATCTCTCTCCTCTTGACGTTTTCTGGTGCTCTGAGTGCATGCGCCATTGGAAATGTCGGAACGCTTGCCGCCAAGGTAGAGATAAACGGTGATGCTTGCATTCTGGATCTGTATTCTGCCGGATTGCATCTGCGCACGCGTCCTGACGATTTTGGTGCCCACTTTGGTTACTCGCAACGAACCTACGTTTTTCCTGCCGACGACACCTTGCGTCCAGGATGGTACTTCCTATGGCTTCCCGCAACACATCACACGGCACTGGCGCAGGAGTTCATGACGATCGGGCTCGAAATTTCTGCGGTCGCACCGCTCGCAGGTGTGTCGCTGGGCTACAGTCACAACACGCTCAGCGCTCGACTTCCAAGCGACGAATCGGTCTATATCGAGTACGCGGGTAACGATATCCATATGCTCAGCTTGCAATATTGTACGGAGGGAAAGCCATGCGAAATTACGCGAACGCCACGCTGATGGTCGGGTCGATACTGGTTGTGGCCGCTTGTGCGGCACCCGACCACGTGTTGTTCGTGACGAAGACTTCGATCGGAATCGACCTGGATTCGAAACCGGCGTCGGCAAGCCTCGCCTATGATCGGGTGGAGGGGTACATAGGCCCGCGCTACGACAATGGCGAGATCCCGCCCGTGATCGCATTGGTCAAGTCCGACGGCGCAATCTTCAACCCGCGAATCCGCCAGGTCTACGCGACCGGCGATGCTGCGGAGATCGTCGTCAAGGCCAGAGCCGATCCGCTCCAGTCGTCAGAGCGCGGTCCGAAGCTTAGCGGCGGCAAGAAGCTCATGTTCTTTGGTACGGCGACGACTACCGGCCTGAAAGTGGGCTTCACTACCGGTTTGCCGGACAGCCTGACGTTTGGCTTTAGACGCAAGGAATTCTCGTATATTCCGATCGGAACCGTTGGCACCGGTAAGGATGCTTTTGACGTGTACCCTGCGATACTCGCCTCCATCGACACCGCGGCTACTGCGGGAACAGCAAGTGAGACCGGGCTTCGCAACGCCCAGTTCTTCGCGACCGGCCAGGCTGCCCGCTTCCTGGCCAAAAACGATCGGATCCGGGATGAATTCACCCAACAAGCGGCGCGCGCGATGAACGTTGCCTCCGGACTGTCACAATCCGAGGCGGCGAGGGCGCTACGCCTTTATGCCAACCCGCCTGGCATCACTGATCAAGCAGAAATAGATAATCGCTTCAGAGCGATAAAAGAAGCCTATATTTGCGTAGGAGGACCCGACCCAGATGGCTTAAACACCCAATCGTTTATTTCCGATGACCAACCGGCGACTGAGGCATGGCAGGCGAAGCAGGGCCTAGGCACTCGAATGGCATAGTCTGACGAGACCCATGATCTTCGCCCGGAGGTCGTCATCCCAAGCGGCTGCCTTGCGCTTTAGGCGCAAGCTGGTTTTCTTCTGGTCGGTGGTATCCAGCCGAATCAGATTGAGAACGATCTTCTTCAAGAGGGAAAGATTCTGTGGGGCGTTGTCTTTACGTACGGTGCTGGCATCCTCACCGAAGCTGACGTCGAGCACCCAGTGAAGTCGATTTTCGATGGCCCAATGGCCGCGCACGGCGACGGCAAGTTGTTCGGCGGTCAATTCGCGAGAGCTGATGTAATAGCGCCGCTCGAAGTTCGACTCTTGATCGCCGACCTTGCGCAAGGAGTCGACCAGACCGATCGTCTTGCACTTGGGCCAATCGGCCAGGTCAACGGTCCCTTCTGCGGGCAGGACCGAGGCGATTTGGCCGACGACCCGACCACGGGACTTATGGATTTGGCGGTGGCGGTCGACGGCTTCCGATTGGTATTGGTCAATGAAATCAGTCTCGATCGCTTCCAGCAGCGCCGGTTGGTTGCCTTTGACCGCAAGCAGGTAGTCACCGCCTTGGTCGGTGATCTGACGGGCGATGTTCTTCTGGCACCCCATGGCGTCAATGGTGATCAGCAAGTCCTTGATATCCAGGGCCTGGAGCAGTTCCGGGATGGCGGTGATCTCGTTACTCTTGGCGGCGACCTTTTCCTGGCCAAGAACGACGCCCAATGCTGTGGCGAAGGCACTGACCATGTGAATGGCCGTCTCACCGCCGCTGCCCGATCCACGCACGGTCTTTCCATCGACCGCGATGCCGCCATTGAGGGCACCGACCACCTCAGCGACCCAGCGGCGAAACGCCACCTCGAATTGCTTCGGGTCCAGCGCTTGGAAGATCCTCAGAAACGTCTTCTTGGAGGGCACGCCGTTCTTGAGTCGCAGAAAGTCACGCAGCCAATCCTCCTTCTCGGACGCCCAATAGGCGATGTCTTCGACGGTGTCACAATCTGAGAGCACAGCGGCCATGGCAATCACCAGAATCTCCACAAAATCATGCAGCGTTCCATTGCTGGGTTTGCGCGGATCGTCTACTTCCCTCAAGCAGCGCATCAGGCTGGCTCCATTCGTCACACTCATTTCGGTCGTCCAAAAGACGAGAGTAGACCTGATTCCAGAGGGGTTTACAAGCCCTTGTCATAAGTCCATGAATGTTAACGATTTTTCGCTTCGCCGGTCCAGCAAGAAACGCCATGCCATTCGAGTGCCTAGGCCCTGGCAGGCGAAGGTCTTCCGACAGTTGCAAGAGTCACCATCGATTCCTTGTTCGAAAGGATAAGTCATGAAAAGCGGACAACACCTTAATCTTCCCCAGAGCGAGCGGCAGACAATGGAAGCCGGCCTGCGGCGACAAGCCCGTATCGAGGGGCTGGAGATCGAAATAAGCGTGACGGACAATGGTAACGGCACGGTCAATTTCGCGTGGACAGTGTCGAAGGCGAACGCAGCAAGCGTCACGCCGACCGTCATGGCTGGTGGTAGTGAGACAGGCACGAATGCGGCGACCGCAGGCCCGTCTGCCGGTATCAACATGGAGACTGCGCCGATTACACCCACGTTTCGTGCAACAGGCGAACCAGAGATCGCCTTCGGCAAGAAGGTTTCCGGGGAATTCAAGACCAAGGTGATCACCATCGCCACTGAGCTTGGCGTGAACGTCGACTACCTGATGGCGGCCATGGCATTCGAGACTGGCGGTACGTTCAATCCCGCGGTTAAGAGTTTAGCGGGCAGTGGCGCGACGGGCTTGATCCAGTTCATGCCGAAAACGGCCATAGGCCTTGGGACAAGCACCGATGACCTGGCCAAAATGACGGCGGTCACACAACTCGACTACGTAAAGAAATACTTTCTTCCTTATCAAGGCAGGCTGAAGCAACTCGAGGACGTCTACATGGCAATACTTTGGCCGAAGGCTGTCGGTAAAGACAATGATTTCGTTCTTTTCGCGGCCCCATCAATGGCATACCAGCAGAACAAGGGCCTCGACAGCAACAAGGATGGCAAGGTCACCAAGGCTGAAGCGGCCGCGAAAGTCAGGGCCAAGCTCAATGAAGGTCTAAAACCGGCGAGCAAAGGTTGATGCGGCTGAGCACTCCAAAGGCCGCTTTCCTCCTTGCGATTTCGTCTCTTTGGGCTTGGGGTTTGTCTGACGTGGCTGCGCAGGGCAGGCCCCAAGCGTCGGATGGGGACACTTTGCATACCGTCGCCGGTGAGATCAGGATCGTCGAACTTGAGCGCAATTGCCGTTACGAAGTGACCATCAACGGAAAAAGGCTGATCGCGACTGACTGCGGCGATGAACAGGATCCGAACGCCGGCGCGCCGAGACCGGAAATTCTCGTTTACTCCAGATTACCCGCCAAACCGTTCTCGCAAGTCGTGATCTTTCAGCAGCAGATGGCGGGCAACGCGTGTGACGGCGGCCCGCTATGGCTGCTCGGGCTGCGAACGGACGGCCCCGCCAGTCGATCGACGAATATCGATTTCTGCGGCGGCGCCCAACCATCGATCACCGTCGAGCAGGACCGGATAGTGATATCGATTCCTGGCGGTCCACGCAACCGCGGTGAGGGCGTAGTTCCCGGCGAAGACTGGCTTTACCAGAACGATGAGCTCACGCGCCTGAAGCACAAACGTGGCCCGGGCTTGCCCGGCACGTCCCCCCTTCAGTGAGCTGCGAGCCGGTAGAGGTTCGTGCGAACGAACACAGGCGAGGCGCGCCTGTTGTTGTTGGCAGCCGCCACCAACGGAATCCCTTTGCTTCACCAGTCCACCCACCTACTGGACGAGCTCGATCGCATTGCGCACTCTGGGCATCGTCGATTTGGCGATGCGCGCCATCAGCTTGTACGAGTCGCTGGTCGAGCGTAGCGATTGCGTCAGCTGCTGGCGAGCTGCAGGACGAAAGTCTTGATTCCCCGCAACATCATTTCGATCGACACCGCGACCAGAACCAGCCCCATCAGACGTTCCAGGGCCACCACGAAGCGCTCGCCGGCGATGCGCTGGATGCGTTCGGCGAGCACCAGCACGACGGCGGAAACGGCCATCGTGATAGACAAGGCGCCGATCCACTCCAGGCGCCGCTCCGGCGCCTGCGAAACCAGCAGCAGCACGGTGGCCAAAGCCGATGGCCCGGCGATGGCCGGAACGGCCAGCGGCACGATCAGCGGCTCACCGATCGTTTCGGGCCCGTCGGTAAGGCCCGGTTGCGGGAAAATCATGCGCAACGCGATCAGAAAGAGGATCACGCCGCCGCCGATTTGCAGGGACAGCTCGCTGAGGTTCATCAGCCGCAAGAAGCCATCGCCGACGAACATGAAAGTCAGCAACAGGACAAAGGCAATCAGCACCTCGCGCAAAATCACCCACGCGCGGCGCTCGGGCGGCACCGAGCGCAGGGCATTGGCGAAAATCGGAATGTTGCCGACCGGATCGGTGATCAGGATCAGCAGGATGGTCGCCGAGGCGAAAGTGTAGTTCATCGATGGATGGGCAGTTTTTCAGCGGTGGATCGCAAAGCGTCAGGCCTCGAAAGACCAGCGCCGCGATCGGCTGCACCGGGAAGGGCGATGATGCGAGGTCGTTGGCTGTGCAGGATAACAGCTCCGCGCCGCCTCAAGAAAGCACGGGAAGAGCCGGAACTGTCCCGGGCCCCGCTCCTCCCACCGCCGCACGGGCCAGGACGCCATAGTCCATATCATAGTGAAAGATGTGGCCGACGGTCGCGCTGAGGATGTAATTCATGAGCAGAAATCCCGGTTCGGCGTTGTCGTTTTCCTGGTCCATCTGGTCTACCCGAGCGCGGATGAGCTGCATCTCGTCGAGCATCACCTGATGCTCGAAGCGGTGCTCGGCGAGGTCTTCGTAGCCCAATTCCGCCAGCACCCCTTCCTCGTAGAGGAAATGCTCCTCGAGCGCCTGATGAAGCTCGGCCGTCATCCGCTGCAACTGCTCGACATCGCCGTGCTTGCGCCAGACATCCGAGCTTTTCACCGCCAGGGCGAAGATGGCCTCGTGCTGGGCGTCGATTTGCGGCTGGCCGATATTGAGACGACCATCCCAGGCGATCAACTGCTTGAGCGAAAAATTCGTCAAGCCGTGAACCCCTGACATGCGACCGTCGAACATGGCGCGTGAGCTCATAGCCATGATCCTTCTCCTCTAGAATTCAGCGTTCTACCGCCTTGGTTTCGAGCATGGCCAGCCAGATCGCTCGCGCAATTCAGGGCCCTCGTTGTATCGAGAACTCGCAGCAGCTCCTTCGTCTTCATCAGGAAAATGAGCCGCCATGCCGGCGGTAAGCGCGTGGCGGGCGGGCTGGCTGCCTGTGCCCACCGCCGCTGCGTTGAAGCAGGATTTTTGCCTATCCTATACGACCCACCCACAACAAAACGATTCAAAAGTCTCACTTCTGCTCTTCCCGGAGAGATGATTTCTTGGCGATCGCAAGGCGCACAGAGGGCGCAGGTCAGCAGGGAAGCGGGCCAGCGGGGCAAGTGCGCGGCCGGCCTGCTCAGGGCGTGCCGCGATCGAGCGCGCGTTGATAAAGATCGACGATCATGGCGGCAAGATGTTCCGGCGAGGCGCGCCCGCCCTGCCCTTGCAGGACGGCCTTGACAATGCCTTCGAGCACGGCTGTGTTAAGCACCGGAGCCTCGGCCACAGCAGCACTTTCCGAGTTCACCGTGTAGGCGGCCCTGACTTGCGCGATGCCACGCGCACCGCGCCCGGTCGCCAGCCAGTCGACGCTGACGCCGGCCACGGCGGCAATGGCCAGAGCCTTGTCCAGCGGCGGCATGCGCCCGTCTCTGAGATAAGTCCTCAGCACCGACTCGGCCATGCCGCAGCGGCGCGCAAACGACGACACCGACTCGTCGCCGATGGCCGCTTTCAAGCGCGCTGAGAGCGCGCCGGCGTCGATGTCGGCAAACGGTCGCGGATCGAGGGCCCGCTCGGCTGTCGTCGTATTTGGCTTGGAGCCAGGATTGGCGGCAGATCCAGTCATTAACAACCTGTAAAAAACAAAACGAGGAAAAACTCGCAAGAAACTGTTGACATATCGCAACATCTTGCTGACAATCGGGCTCAGCATCATAGCAGAAAAACTGCAGTCCGAGCAGCCGGCACACGCTACAGGAGATGCAGGAGCTGCATGAGTTGCAGCCGCTGGTGACCCACAGACGACCGCTACCGGTCGCTGAGAAACGTAGGTTTTTTGTCCGTTGGCATTGAGTTTGGCAATGCGAGGGGGAACAAACATGCGCAAGTCCACAGGCAAGAACACTTGTCCCGACGCTCCAGACGCTCCCGATGCTTCCGATCGCGGCCTTCATCCCGGTGAGCCGCCGCCCGCGCAGCCAGCGCGCCCAAGCCAGCGAGCAGCGCCGCCAGCGCCAATACAGCTCGCAGCCACAGGCAGGCAACGCGAAGTTGCGGCGGCAAAGCTCCATTTCGAGGCCCTCGAACCGCGCATTCTTCTCGACGGCGATCCCGCCGCAGGAGTCATGACTCTTGCCGGCAGCATCGACGTTCCCGGCGAGCAGGATTACTACCGGTTCACCGTCGATGAAGCCAGCCGTGTCGTCCTCGACAGCCTGAGCAATCGCAGCGACTTGAGCTGGCGCCTGGACGGTCCCGGCGGCCTGGTAGGACAGAGCTCTTTCAGCGCCACCGATTCCCCATCCACCAGTCCGCCGGCCTACGATCTGACGCCCGGCCAATACCAACTGCGCGTCGATGGCGCGCAGGAGGCGCTGGGCGCCTACTCGCTGCGCGTGATCGACGCCGCTTCGGCAAGCGTGATCGCGCCAGACACGCCGGTCAACGGCGTGCTCGAAGTCGGCAACCAGAGCGCAGCCTACCGCTTCCGTGCCAACGCCGGGGACAGCTACGCTTTCAAGGCCACGACGCCCGCCGCCGCTGCACTTTTCGGACGCCTGCTCGACCCCTTTGGCCGCCAGGAGGGCGTCAGCTTCGATGCCCGGCGCGATGGCGCGCGCTTCACCGTACAACACAGCGGCGAATACCTGCTCCTGCTCGCAGGCGCTATCGCCAATCAGGCAGCGCTGGCCTACGAATTCACCCTGCAAACGGTGGTTGACAGCGTCTCGCCACTGCGCATCGGCGAAACGCAGATCGCCCACATCGACCAGCCCGGCAAAGTCGCTCACTTCAAGTTTGATGTGGACGCGACGACAGAAGTCATTTTCGACCGCCTGAACAACGCCGGCTTCGCCTGGTCGCTGAGCGGGCCGGCCGGTCAGCAGGTCGCGCGCGTCATGGCGTGGCAAAGCACGCTCTTCGACGGCGTCGAGCGACTGCTGTTGCCGCCCGGAAGCTATACCCTGTCAGTCGGCCTCGACGGCACAGGCACGGGTAGTTTCCCTTTCCGCTTGCTCGCCGCCGACGCGGCGCCGGAGCTCGTCGCGAACGCAGTTACGAGCGGCCAGCTCGAGCAGGCCACCGCGTCGCAGATTTACAAGATAGCGCTCAATGCCGGCGACAAGCTCTTCCTTGAGCCGCGCTCGGTCGCCGGCGGCTCACTCGCCTGGCGCCTGGTCGATCCCTGGGGAGTGCGAGTCGCGGCCGGAAATTTCAGCGCCGTGGCGAATCCCGCCACCATGACCCGACCATTTACGCTGCCATCGAGCGGCGAGTACTGGCTGCTGCTCGATGGCGCGGACAACAACGCCGCCGACGTGGCGCTCGCTTACGAATTCTCGCTGCACGCAGTCCCCGATGTGACCCGGACGCTGACCCTTGGCGAGACCCTTGGCGAGACCATTTCCGAAGCCATCGCCAGCGCTGGCCAGTCGACGATCTTCACTTTCGATCTGGCCGAAGAAACGCAAGTAGCGTTCGAAGCACAGAGTCTGCGCGCCGATATCGTCTGGTCACTGGCCGGACCGCGCGGCAAAGAGGTCACCGATCGGCGTTTCGACGATAGCGGAGTCAGCGGGAGCAGCGGCGCCAGCACGCCCGCCAGCCACCTCAGTATCCTGACTCTACCGCCCGGCGAACACCAGCTGACGGTGCACGGCACAGCCGCCGCCAGCGGCGAGTTTTCCTTCCGCCTGCTCGATCTGGCGGCTGCGCCCGCGCTGTCGCTCGATACCACCAGCAGCATCGTCCTGCCCCCCGGCAACAGCACCCACAGCTATCGCTTCCTTGCCAACGCCGGCGACCAGATCGCCCTCGAGAACATGAGTGGCAGTAGCGGCGGCAGTGACAGCAGTAACAGCGCTGGCCAAGAAGTCATCTGGCGGCTGATCGACCGTTTCGGCCGCGACGTCGGCGCACCCACCGCCCTACCGGCTGCCGGCAACAGCTCCGACGTCCGGCTGCTGAGCAGCGACGGCGCCTACACCCTGCTGCTCGAAGGGCGCGTCGACGCGACGACGCCGCGCGACTATGGCTTCCAGCTCAAGCGCGTCGGCCATCTGGACCTGGCCGCACTGCCCACCGGTGAGGCAGTGCCTCTCGGCACGATGCTTGCCGGCCTGCTGCCCACGGCCGAAGCCACCCGGACCTATCGCTTCACGCTTGCCGACGACCGTCAACTGGTGTTCGACACGCAGGGTGACTTCAGTAGCGCCGTCTGGTCCTTGCAAGGGCCACGCGGCAGCGAAGTGGAGAGCCGCCCGCTTTACCGCAGCGACGCCGCCGACACCAACCCATTCCTGAATCTCCCGGCGGGAGACTACGCCCTGACAGTCAAAGGCAGTGCCGCAACAGGCAGTGTCTATGGTGACGGCGCCTACGCTTTCCGTCTACTCGACAGTGAGAGCTTCGAGGAATTGGTGCTCGGCCAGCGAGTGGTGACCATGCGCGTGGCGGCCGCCTCGACGATCGGCTACCGCGTTTCCGCAACGACCGGCAGCACCCTGATCCTGAACGCCGTGGATTCGGCTGGCGGCGTCTGGCGTCTGCTCGACCCCTTCGGACGCCAGGTCGCGGCGGCCTCGGGCGCGAGCATCACGACCAGCATCAACATCGCCACGACTGGCCGCTACACGCTGCTCAACGATGGCTACTACGGCGCCAGAGGCGCGTCAAATGTCGGCTTCACGCTTGCCAGGCAGACCAGAGTCAGCGAGGCGCTGGTCTTCAACCGCCCGATCAGCGTCAGCTCGGCCGGCGTCGGCAGTGTCGCCGAATATCGCTTCACCCTCGACCAGGCGAGCACTCTCGTCTTTGATGCCCTGAGCGGTCCCTTGAGTGGCCCCCCGAGTGCGCCATCCTCCCGCTGGATGCTTGCCGGTCCGCTCGGCACGGTACGCGGATGGACTTCCTTCCGCGACGATCAGGGGCAGATTTTTCGGCTAGGGCCTGGCGACTACCTGCTGACCCTGGACACTTTCAGCCCGCAGGTCGCGGAATATCGCTTCCGCGTCCTGAATGCCGACGCCGCCATCGACCTGCTCTCGGGGGCAAGCAGCAACGAAACGATCCCCGCGGGTGAAACGCGTCTCTATCGCTTCACCGCAGAAGCCGGCCAGCACAGCATCGTCTCCCAACTGAAGCTCACCGCCAACGCCAATCAAAAAGTCTCCTGGCAAGTGTGGGATCCCTACGACCGCCCGATCGCCACTCTCCGCACGAGCGTCACGGAAACCGAGTTGCCGAGTAGCGGCGAATATCTGCTGGCTGTGTTTCCCGACTTCGGCTACGAGGCGCCAGACTCTTCGCCACGACCCATTGCCTTCGCCTTCGCCCTGACGACTTCCCGTACGGCACCGCTGACGCTCAACGAGCGCAGCTTCGGCAGCATCGAGCGCGCGGGAGAAGGCGTCAGCTACGGCTTCACGCTCACCGCACCGAGCTCACTGCTGATCGACACGGGCCAAATTAGCGGCGCCGACGCTCGCGATTTCGTGTGGCGATTGAGCGGGCCGCGCGGCGTGGAAGCGCCGCTCAACGGAGCTGCTGGCAAGGCGCCGCTGAACAGCTTCGCCACTACGCGCTCCAGCGTGCTGTCGCTGCCCGCCGGCAACTACAAATTCGACGTAGCCAGCCCCACCCTGGCCACCGGCAGCTTCAGCTTTCGCTTGCTCGACACGGCCGACCTGCCGCTTCTTCCGTTCGAAAGCTTCATCCCACTGACCCTTAGCCCGGCAAGCGAGGCACAGGCATTCTCGCTGCGCGTCGAGGAGGACAGCGACTTCATCTTCACGCCTACCATCACGCCGACGCACGACGGCGACTGGCGCATTCTCGACAGCCTCGGCAGAGCACTGCTCAGCGGCCGCATGTCGGAGAGTAATGAACTCTTCAAACTGCCGGCCGGCAGCTACATCTTCGTCGTCGACGGTCAGGAAATCGACAACAGCACGGACAACCCGAGCGATACCTATGAATTCTATGAGTTCGTGCTGCGCCGCCTGCTGGTCCGCAGCCAGGAAATGATGCTTGGCAGCGACGTTTCCGGAGTTATCGATCAGCCCGGCCTGGTTCGCGAGTATGTTTTTTCGATCGACGCGCCGACGACGCTCGTTCTGGAGGCCCTGAGTGATAGCGACAATCTGAGCTGGGAGCTGCGTGGACCGGTCGAACTCATCCACAGCAACCATAGCTTCGGTGGCAATGCCACCGTCGAGCCAATCCGGCTGGACGCTGCCGGCCTCTATCGACTGCGCATCGTCCCTGGCTTTGGCAGCACCGACAACTTCCGCTTCCGCCTGCTCGATGCCGGCCAGGCCGAAACCCTGCCTCTCGATAGCACGCAAACCCTGCTCTTCGACGCCGCCAGCCGCCTGCAACTTTTCCGCATCGACGGTACAGCCGGCGACCGCCTGAGCCTCGACGTTCTCAGCCTGAGCGGCGGCGCGGCAGCGCTGCAAGTATTGGCTCCCGACGACCTGCGGCGCATCGTCAACGCCTCTGCCGACGCCAGCGACTCACCCATTGCAGCAACGCTCCCGCGCAGCGGTACCTACCTGCTGATTGTCGTCGGCAGGAGCGTCGCTGACGCGCCGCTGACGCTGCGTTATGCGGCGACGCTACTCAGCCCAGAGATTGCGACGCTGAGCGTCGGCAGCGAGGCCGCTGGAAACACCCGGCTCCCCGACTTTGCCGATCAATGGCAACTCTCGCTCGACTGGCCGACACGCCTGCTCTTCGACGGACTCACCGCTTCCGGAAACCGCTGGACTTTGCGCGCCGCCGACGGCTCGCTTCTCGCCTCCGGCATCTGCGACAGCAATGCCTTTCTTGCCCTCGATGCAGGCACCTATACCTTCGCCGTGGAGGCCGACCAGGTCGACGATCTCGGCCCCTACGCTTTCCGCCTGCTCGACGTCGGCGCCGCCGAAACGCTGTCGTCAGACGAGGAAATACGCGGAACCCTGCACGCCGGCAGCGGCGTGCAAATTTTTCGCGTGCCGCCGGCGAACGATGGCCGGCCATTGACGGTTGCGGCCCGCAGCAGTGACAGCGCAGCAGGCAGGCTCACAGTCTACGACGCTAACGGCATTCTGATTGACCAATCCGCGCTTCCGTTCGACAAGCAGATCGAGCTGGACAGCGCCACCGACGGGGAAAGCTTTCTGGTCCTGGAAATCGACCCGCTTGTCGCGACGTCGATCGACTATGAGTTGCAGATCCACCAGGCGAGCCTCTCGCGCACGCAGCCGGATGAAACCCTGGATGGCGTCCTGACGCACTCGGGCGACCGCGTCCGCTACCGGGTCAGCCTGCCTTTCGCCGCCAGCCTGCCGACGCGCGCCTGGGTACACGATACCGGCTCGCGCGACATCCGCTGGCGTCTGCTAGCCGCCGGCGCAGATCCCGGCTCGGCCGACTCCGACTGGTGGTCCGACAACGACGCCAGCTACAAGGAACGGCTCGGCGCTGGTGACTACGAGCTGATCATCGAGGCGACAGCCGACCAGGCCATCTACCGCCTGCAACTGTTCGCCTCCGAACACGCGGAAGCACTCTCCCCGACGGGAACGAACGGCCGACTGACGAATGCTCGCCACGCCGTCGTCTACTACTACGATGTCCATAGGGCTGGTGATCATCAGCTGCAGATCGCCACCACCAGCACCTCGCCCGTCCGCTGGGAAATCTACGACGCCGCGGGTCGGCAAGTGCAAGGCGGCGACAATCTGGACGTCAACGGCGGTGCCGCGATGGTTCACCTCGTTGAGCTTGGCGAACTCGAAGTCGGACGCTTCATGGTCATCCTTTCCGGCGCTGCTCAGAGTAAGGACGAAGCCAACGCCAGGGATGGTATTGACTTCAGCCTCGCCTTGTCGGCGACGACTCTACTCCCTGGCGATCGATTTTCCGGGCGTCTCACCATCAACGAAGGGACGCGTAGCTACAAGCTGCAGGTACCCACAGGCACGCATCTCCAGATCCACGACCAGGGCTCGGACGCGGGCGTCCAGTGGCGACTCCGCGACGCCGGCGAAGCTCCCGATTCCGGCGACTGGTTCGCTCTTGGCCCGGCTCAGCCGGGTGACGGCGATCGGGACGCCGACTCGCCCGACCGCATGTATCTGTCCGCCGGCACCTACGCGCTCGACCTGTCGGCAGACGGCGGCACGGCCTTCAGCGTGCAACTGGTCGATCTGGATCAGGTGTCGCAATTGTCGATCGGCGAAACCCTGGCCAGCTTCGCAAGCGGCGAACAGGTCAAGGTCTTCCGACTCGATTCGACACTGGAGGGACAATACCTTCGCCTTGACATCGACACGGACTCAGCCGAGGAGCCGGCCGAAGAACTCAGCTGGCTGCTTTTCGATAGCTGGTTCGACCTGCTCGCACAGGGAAGCGGCGCCAGCACCTCGATCGAGCTGCCCGGCGAGCGTGACACCTACACCCTCGAACTGAAGCGACAAGCGGAGCGCGCGGCCAGCGGCGCGCTGAACACGCACATTACCCTCGTCGCGTCGGCCCCGCAGACCCTGCAACTGGACGAAGTGCGCACGGTCAGCCTGGACGCGTCGAACATCTACTCACTCACCTACACTTTTTCGGTGACTGAGCACAGCCGCATTGTCGTCGAGGCCTTGTCGGAGATATGGGATGTCGACTACGACCTGCGCAACGCAGATGATCAGCAATTGGCCGACAGCTATCTGGGCAGCAGGTACCACGACCTGCTCGAACTCGTACCCGGTGACTACGTACTCAGGCTCTACACCAGTTCGTCGCCGGGCAATCGCGATGCGTCGTATGACTTCAGCTTCCGCCTGCTGAACACCGCGGGTACCGACTACCCGCTCCTGGACCCCGAAGAGGAAGTCGCCGGCACCCTGGCTCCCGGCGAACAGCAAACGCAGATCTATTACCTGCAGGCACGAGCCGGCGAACTGCTTACGGTCGAAGTAAGCAGCGCCATGCGCTTCGACCGCTATGGCTACAGCAACGTCAGCTATTGCCCTGTTCGACCCGCTCGCTCGGCGTCTTGCCAATCACTGGCTCGGCGGCGGCGGCGCTTTGCAGGAGACGGTCGAAGAGTCCGGTATTTACACCCTCGTCCTCTTTGGCGGCGACTATCTTGCCGGAACCGTGAACTACACCATCGTGGCAAGGCGGGACGCTGGCGATGAGCAAATGCCGCTCGTCAGCGTGCCTCTCGTGCTGGGCCTGGAACATAGCGAAACGCTGGACGACAGCAGCGCGACCAGCAAGGCTTTTCGTTTCACCCTCGACCACAACGCCCTCGCACTGATCACGGGTCACACCGGCGGCAGCGATGGCGCATGGGAAGCACACTGGGTACTGCGCGACGCGGCCGGCTTGCTTACCGGTCACCACGGCTACTGGAACAGCTACGAGGCCAGCACCGATGTACTGACACTCGCCGCTGGCGACTACACGCTGGAGGTGTCGCTCGACTATGGCCGGGGCGGGAGCATCGCTGTTCGGGTCGATAGCGGCACGAACGCCATCCAGGTAGTTGCCGAGCACAGTATCGGCGAGCGGATCAGCTTCGGCGACTCCGACGCCGGCATCTATCGAGTCGATTTCGCGGCCGGCGACGAATATCTCCTCCAGGCCGCGAACGGAAGCGAATGGTCGATTCACGGAACGGATTTTTTGCAGGCGGACTTGCTTGCCGACGGCGCCGTGCTGCGCTTTGTGCCGTCGCAGGACGGCAGCTGGTATTTCGTGCGACGCCGGGATTTCGCTGGCGACTCGAGCCTTTCCATCGAACGGCCACAGCCGCCAATCACGCTCGACAGCCGTATCGCAGGCCAACTGCCAGCAAATGACGCCGGCGAAGCGCAACACAGCTATCGCCTTCGCTTGACCGAGAGAAAGCTGCTTTATCTCGATGTGGAAAAAGTTGATTCGCCGCTGCAAATTACCTTCTACGAGGGGAACACATGGCTGCGAGCGATCTACGCCTACACGACATCACGCCCCCTGGAGCCGCTCGCTCTTGAGGCCGGCGAGTACCGCATCGAGGTGCAGACGATCGCTGCGACAAGCGGCGATACGGCCTACGCCATGCGCCTGTTCGACCTCGCCAAGGTACCCACCCTGTCGCTCAACACAGCTGTCTACGGTCGCCTGCAGGCCGGCGAAGCGGCCATCTACGCCGTCGATCTTTCCGCAGGGACGCCCCTCGACTACCAGCCCGGCAAGCTCGGCGGACTGTACGGCTGGTGGCGCCTGCTCCGTAGCGACGGCGCCCAGGTCGCGGCGGGCTCTCTCGACGAAACAAGGACGACTGTCGCAGCACCGCCGCCGGGTCACTACTTCCTCGTCTGGGACAGCGAGCAGCAGTCGGCGGCTGGCGGAGAGGCGGAGTACCGCTTCGCGCTGAAAACGACGCAGCTGATCGCGCTTGGCGAACAGGTCGGCGCTGAAGCTTTCGCCGCCACCGCCAGCGCTGCCTATCGCTTCAGCGTACCGACGGCCACGCGAGTGCTGATCGACCTGGCCCGTAGCGAAAGCGACAGTGCCGCTTTCACCTGGCGGATTTCTCGCGATGGGCAGCTGATCGACCAGGGGAGGCTGGCCAGCGCGGCAAGTCTCGACGATCGACTGCCGATTGTCGAATTGCCGGCAGGAAGCTATCACCTTGCTTTTACGGCAGATACAGATCTCCACCACGGCGATGACTTCGCTTTCCGACTGCTCGACCTGGCGCAGGCACAGCCCTTGAGCAGGGGTGCCTGGATCAGCGGCGAGCGCCTGGCCGGCCAGGTCGCGGTCTTCAGCTTCGTTGCCGCCGCTGGCGACTGCTTGACGCTGGAAGAGCATTCCGGCGACAGCGAGCGCTGGTGGCTGCTCGACGAGTTCGGGCAGGAGCTGGCGCGTGGACAAGGCACGGGTAGTGCCGGCCCCCTCGCCCGTAACGGCACTTATTTCCTGCTCCGCGATGATGGCAGCGACACCGACACTGGCGATGGCGCGACAAACCGCCACTTCGCCTTCACGGTCTCGAACGATGAAGGACCCGCGCCAGCGTTAACATTGAACAGCCATCGCAACTGCGATGCTCGACGCTGGCGGCAAGCTCGCCTTTCGCTTCACGACCAGCGACGCCGCGACACTATGGCTGAGCCCGCTGAGCGCGAACTTCGCGGCCCACGTCGAGGTCCGTAGCGCCGCGGGCTGGCAAGTGTATGCCGCCGATAGCTCGGACACAGCCAGCACGCTCCAATACCTTCAACACTGCACCACGCGCGATCAAGCTCCCCGCAGCAGGAAGCTACATCCTCGAACTGCGGGATGTCTCCAGCGAGCTGGCGGCCAGGCAGCTGCGCTTCGCGCTCAGTGAAACAGACGCCCTCGGCGAAGCCGCACGCCTGCTCCCGAACACCCTGACCAGAGGCAGCCTGTCCACTGGCCGCGTCGTCGACAGCTATCGCTTCAGCATCCCCGAAGGCGACGCTTTCGTCTTCGACGGCGACGCGAGCTCGGCCAGCGCTCTGCGTTGGCGCCTGCTCTCGGCGGATGGAGTACAGCAAGCCGATGGTGACGCCAGAAGCCACGGCTCCCCGCTGGCGATGCGGCCGGCGAATATCTGCTGTTGATCGACGGCGCTGCCGATACCGCCCACGATCGACCCTACGCCTTCACACTGCGCACCCCGCCGGCTACTGCCAGTAAGGTACCGCCTCTCGTACTTGGCAGCACTGTTGGCCTGACCGTCGACGGCAACGGCAGCACACCCTACGCACTGCACCTCGAGCAGCCCAGCGTCCTCGCCTTCGACAGCCTGAGCAGCGGTGCAGATCTATGGTGGCAACTCCTCGATCCTGCCGGCCTGCTGCTCTTCTCGCGACGCATGCTGGACCCCGCCACGGGCACCTATGCAAGCACGGTCAACCACGCCCGCTATCATTCCGGCGAGCTCGCCGCCGGCGATTACACGCTGCTGATCCGCAACTTCGGCGGCACGCCGGAAAGCTGCAGCTTCCGCGTGCTGGCGCTCGACGACAGCCCACTGCTGGCTCGTGACACACCAACGGCGATCAGCACTGCACCGGCGGATGGCACGCAGACGTTCCGTTTCGAGGCGCGCGCCGGCGAGCGCTACTTCCTTAACGTGCTGGACGCCAGCAGCACGTCGAGCTCGGGAGCGGCGCGCGCCGTCGCGCAGTGGAAACTTCTCGACCCGCTTGGGCGGACAGTTTTCCAGCCCAGCGCGATGGGCGTGGCAAGCGTCGCCGTCGACCATGTCGACAGCGCCACGGGACAGATCGTCTACCGGCACGGCCTGCGCGGCGTTGATCAGGAAACGCCCGAACTCCTGATTACCGGCAGCTATACGCTGGTGATCGATGGCGCCAACACAGCCACGAAAGCTGCGGCACCAATTTCCTTCAGCCTCGGCCTGGTGCCACAGGCAAGCACACAGACTCGTGATGACTTCCGTGCCAAACCGGCAGCTGACCTCACCGTCAGCAGCATCATCGTGGCCCCTACCGATGAGCTGCGCACCGGCCAGACAATAGACCTCGAGTGGCTGCTTGAGAACCGTGGCAGCGAGGCGAGCGTGGGCAACTGGCACGAGCGCATCGTCGTCCGCAATCTCGACAGTGGCCGCATCGTTGCCGACGTCTACGTCCCCTACGACGCAAGCGAGTCTGCCAATGGAGCGCTTGCCGCCGGCGACTCGCGCAGCCGTCGCCACACCCTCACTCTGCCTGCCGACGACAGCGCTGCCGGCCGCCTGCGGATAACGGTCATCGCCGACGCCGACAATGTCATCCGCGAAAGCAGCGTCGGCGGGATGAATGAGCGCAACAACGCCCGCTCCATCGAGATCGACGTCGTCCGGGCGCCGGCCAGTGAACTGCACATCGAAAATCTCGTCTTCGCCGCGGACAGCGCTTTCGAGCCCGGCGCCGAAGTTTGGATCGCTTGGGATACCGTCAACCGCGGGAATCAGGCCGCCGCGCCCGGCTGGAGCGAGCGCCTGGAGTTACTCAACCTGACGACCCGCGAACTGCTTGCCAGCATCGTCCTCGACGATCTGACGAGCGAAGAGCCGCTGGCGGTCGACGCCAGCCGCAGCCGCAGCGCGAGCCTGCTCTGGCCGAGCGGCAGCAGCGCCGCCGGACGCTTCCTGCTCCGCGTCGTCGCCATTGCCAGCGGCAGCACCGACGCTGCTCAGCGCACCCAGTCGGCCGAACTGATCCACCTCGTCGGCGCCGATCTGGAGATCAGAAACCTGCGCGTGCTGCGCACCGACGACACCGACGACACCGACATTCAGGCCGGCGGCAGGGTGACCATTCACTGGGAAGACTGGAACAGCGGCGATAGCTCGACCGCCGGTGCATTCCCCGAGCGTATCGTGGTCACCAACCTTGACAGCGCCCAGCAACTACTCGATAGCAGCGTCACCTACGACCCACTTGCCACCACGGAGGGCGAGCCGAATGGCGCTATCGCTCCCGGCGAGTACCGCGAGCGAAGCTTCAGTTTTCGCCTTCCCGACGGCTTGCGCGCGGTCGGCACTCTCGAAATTCGCGTCAGCGTCGACCAGGACGGCAGCGGTCTCGGTGTCCTTTTCGAAAGCAGTGCCGCCGCCCTCCCGGCCGACGCCGAGAGCAACAATAGCGCCAGCGTGCAACTGCTCGCGGCGAGCACGGCCTACGCCGACCTGCAGGTCGAATCCTTTGCCGCCCCAGCAACAGGCATCTCCGGCGAGCAGATCAGCATCGACTGGCAAGTCGCCAACCGCGGCAGCGCCGACGCTGACAGCGACTGGAACGACCAGCTCATCATCAGCCGCGACGCGGTCATCGGCAATGGCGACGACATCCTTGTTGGCAGCTTCCGGCACAGCGGCGGCCTGCGTCACGGCGAGAGCTATACAGGCAGCGCCACGCTCACCCTGCCGTTCATCGCCCAGGGGCCGGTGTTCCTCGCGCTGCGCACCGACGCCGACCAGGAAGCGATCGAACCCGATACGCGCGCCGATAACAGCCTCAGCGCGGCCTTCGCGCTGCAAAGCCCGTTCGCGGACATGACCGTAGTCGAGATCACGGCACCCGCCCTTGCACTCAGCGGCGGCAGCGCCGACATCCGCTGGAGCGTGCGCAACGATGGCAACGCGAGCAGCGACCAGGCGCTGTGGCACGATCGCGTGCTGCTTTCGTCCGACACCAGCCTCGACGCCAGCGACATCATCGTGGCCAACCTGCCACATGCCGGCACATTGGCGCCAGGCGAAAGCTATCTCGGCGCGGTCACCGTGACGCTGCCGGGCGCCCTCAGTGGCGCCTACTTCGTCCTCGTCGTCAGCGACGCCGATGCGCGGCTCAGCGAGCGCAACCGCAGCAACAATCGCCTCGCCGCAGCGCTGGAAGTGCAGCTCGTACCCTCCGTCGACCTGGTCGTCGACGCGCTGACGCTCGACCCGGAAGGCGCGCTACAACCGGGAGAAACGGTCACTGTGCACTGGCTGACGAGCAATCAGGGCAACAGGGCCGCCGAGGAGCCGTGGAGCGAACGCCTGGAACTGCGCAATGCCGAGACGGAGTCCTTGCTCGCCACCGTCGACCTGGCCAGCGATGGCCCGCTCGCTGCCGGCGCCAGCCGTTCGCGGAGCGCGCAGTTCACCTGGCCCAGCGGCGCCGCCGCGGCCGGGCGCTTTTTGCTGCGCGTCATCGCCGATGCCGGCGGGCAGCTCGCCGAAGCCAATCCCGGCGGCAACGCCGAGACCAACAACAGCGCCGAACTGCTACGCGTCACGGGCCCGGACCTGCTGCCCGGAAACCTGCGTGTCGAGCCGGCCGATGTGGGCGGCATCGAGGCCGGTGCGACGCTGACGCTGGCCTGGGAAATCAGGAACGAAGGCGACAGCGCCACCGACGCCGTTTTCAACGAACGCATCCGCGTGCGCAACATCGACGCCGATGTCGTCATCCTCGATACGCATCTGGCCTTCGATCCGCTGAGCACGGTCGATGGACAGCCCGCTGGCCCACTGCAGCCCGGAGAGCCACGCCAGCGCCACTTCAACTTCACTCTGCCGCAGGGATACCAGGGCAGCGGCCGCTTCGTGATCACGCTCACCACCGATCAGAGTCAGACCGGGGTCGGCGCCGTCTTCGAGCACAACCCGCAGGGCGACGCCGAAGACAACAACAGCGCCGGCGTCACGTTCTACTCGGCCAGCAGGGACTATCCCGACCTGCGCGTCGAAGCCGCCAATGCGCCGCCGGGCGGCGTCGGCGGCGAGCTCGGCGAAGTCAGCTGGAGCGTCGCCAACCGCGGCACGGTGGACGCCGACGGCGGCTGGAACGACCAGATCATTCTCAGCACGGACGCGCTCATCGGCAATGGCGACGACCTGGTGATCGGCAGTGTCCGACACGAGGGCGGCCTGCGCGTCGGCGAGAGCTACACGCAAAGTGCCTCGGTCAGGGTGCCGCTGCGCAGCGCCGGTGCTTACACCCTGGGCATCCGTACCGACAGCGCCAGGGAAGCCGAGCCCGACCCGGCTGCGGACAACTTCAGCAGCGCCCTGCCTTTCGAGCTGATCACGCCGATCGTCGATCTGACTGTCGTCAGCGTCGACGCGCCGAGCATGGCGCGTAGTGGCGAAGAAGTGTCGATCAGCTGGCAGGTGCGCAACCTCGGCAACGCGACGACCGACCGCGCACAGTGGAACGATCGCCTCGTGCTCTCCGCCGACACGAACGTGAGCAGCGACGACCTGGTCGTCGCCGGCTCACTGGTGCACAGCGGTGCGCTTGGGCCGGGAGAGGACTATCGCGGCCAGGCGACGCTGATCCTGCCGCGCGATCTCGACGGTGATTACTTCGTGCTCGTCGAAACCAACGCCAATCGTCGCGTCAACGAGGGCGGCCGCAACAGCAACAACAGCGCCGCGAGCGCCGCCGCCCTGGCCATCCGCCTGACGCCGACGCCCGACCTGACGGTCAGCGACGTACTCGGCCCGAGCGCCCTGCGACCGGGAGATCTGGCCAGCGTCAGCTACACCCTGAGCAACAGCGGGGCGGCATCGAGCAGCGGCGCCTGGCGCGACCGGATTTTCCTCGAAGACAGCGCCGGCATGCTGCGCGAAGTGGCCAGTGTCTTCAACAGCGCCGTGCTGGCCGCCGGCGACAGTGTCACGCGCAGCGCCAGCTTCACCCTGCCGACATCGCTGCCCGACGGCGAATGGCGCTGGCTGGTCAAGACCGACAGCGACGACAGCGTCTACGAGCGCGGCGCCGAAAACAACAATCTGGCACGCGCCAGCGACACCCTGCGGGTCGCCCGTGTCGATCTGTCGGTGCACGTTTCCGACCCGGCGCCGCTGCTCTCCTCGGGCGCCGTACTGCACGTCGAATGGCAGGTGCGCAACGCCGGCGGTGTCGCCCTCGGCAGCTGGAGCGACCAGGTCTTCCTGGCGCCTACGGATGGCTCGGCGCCAGCGCAGCGACTCGCCGAGATCGTCCGCCAGGGCCCGCTGGCGAGCGGCGCCAGCTACGACGCGGTGGCCGACATCGTCGTGCCGCTCGACTTCTCCGGCGCCTACGACCTGATCGTCGTCAGCGACGCCGGCAATGCCATCGGCGACGGCCAGCGCAGCAACAATCGCTCGACCGCGTCGCTGCAGATCGAGCTCTCGCCCTACGCCGATCTGGCGGTGAGCGCAGTCAGTGCGCCGCAAACGCTGATCGCCGACCCGGCGAGGCTCACCGTGGCGTGGACGGTCAGCAACCAGGGCACGGGCGCCGGCCGTTTCAGCAGCTGGAGCGACCGCGTGCTGCTCTCGCGTGACGACATCCTCGGCAACGCCGACGACCTGCTCATCGGCGACTACCGCCACGACGGCGCGCTGGCGGCAGGCGAGTCGTACAGCCGCAGCGAAGACATCCAGCTCGCGGCGCGCAGCAGTGGCCGTTTCCGGCTCTTCGTCGTCAGTGATGCGCGCAGTGAAGTCTTCGAGAATCACGCCGAAGCGAACAATATTGCGCACCTCGAACACCCGCTCGACGTGATGCCCGTCGCCTACGCCGACCTGCAGATCGCTCGGTGACCAGCACCGGCCTCGCCGCCAGCGGGCGTCCGCTGACAGTGAGCTGGGAGGTGCTCAATGACGGCATCGGCAGCACCGACAGCAGCGAGTGGTCGGACCAGGTCTGGCTCAGCCGCAACGCCGACGGCAGTGGCGTCGTCGCGCAGTTCGGCCAGGCCCGCCACATCGGCCAGCTCGCCGTCGGCGCCGCTACGCTCGCAGTCTCGAAGTCGTCCTGCCGGAGGGCATCAGCGGCACGCACTACCTCAACGTGCGCACCGGCGGCCCCTTCGAGTTCGTCTTCACCGACAACAACAGCGGCCACTCGCTGGCGCTGCCGGTCGAACTCTCGCGCTCGCCCGACCTGCAGGTCGAGAGCCTCGTCGCCCCGGCCAGCGCACAGGAAGGCGCGCTGATCGACGTCTCCTGGAGCGTCGTCAACCAGGGCGACGCCGACGCCAATGGCAGCTGGGTGGACAGCGTCTGGCTGCTGCCGGCCAGCGGCAGCGGCCAGCCCATCGCCCTCGGCAGCTTCAGCCACCAGCGCAGCCTGGCCGCCGGAACGCGCTATACGCGCACCGAGCAACTGCGCCTGCCGACGAAAGTCGAAGGCCTCTACCGGCTCAAGCTCATCACCAACGCCAGGCTCGGCGAAAGCAACGCGAGCGGCGAGCAAATCTACGAACACGGCGAAGCGCGCAACAACAACAGCCTGCTCGCCGCCGCAACGACGGCCATCGGGCTCAACACGCGGGCCGACCTGCGCGTCGCCAGCGTCATCGTCCCCGAGCAGATCACCGCCGGCACGGCAACCGCCATCCGCTTCACGATCGGCAACTTCGGCGCGGCGCTGGCCAACGGCCGCTGGACCGACAAAATTTACCTGTCGCTCGACGGCACGCTCAGCGGCGACGATCGTCTGCTCGGTGAAGTGGCCAACGCTGGCGCGCTGGCGCCCGGCGAAAGCTACGCCAGCGAAACGGCGCTGCTCGACATCCCGATCCGCCTGCGCGGCGACGCCTATCTGATCGTCGTCGCCGACGGCAGCTTCAAGCTCGACGAGTATCCGAACGACGCCAACAACGCCTACGCCGCCCACTTCACGGTCAACGCCGTGCCTTTTGCCGACCTGGTCACCAGCGCCGTCGTCGCCCCGGACCAGGCGGTGCACGGCGCCAGTATCGAAGTCCGCTATCAGGTCAGCAACCATGGCAGCGCGACGACGCGCGGCGACTCGGCGGCGCTCGATCGCTGGACCGATACCGTCTGGCTGGCGCGCGACAAACTCCGCCCGGGTGCCCACAAGGGCGACCTCCTGCTCGGCTCCTTCACCCACGTCGGTCATCTCGGCGTCGGCGACAGCTACCTCGCCAGCGTCCGTGTCAGCTTGCCCGACGCGCTGGCCTCGGGGGAATACTTCCTGAGCGTCTGGAGCGACACCTACGACGTGATTCTCGAAGACACGCTGGCGACGAACATCAACGCCGACGACCCGAGCCAGATCGACAACAACAACTACCAGGCGCGAGCAATCAGCGTGCTCGGAACGACACCACCGGACCTGCAGGTCAGTGAACTCGTCGCGCCGGCGACGGTGGCCATCGGCGCGAGCTACAGCTTCAGCTACCGCGTCGAGAACCGCGGCGACGCCTTCAACGGCAGCTGGACCGATGCGGTCTACCTGGCCGACAGCGCCGACTGGCAGACGGCAAGCGAAGTCTGGCACCTCGCCGACTATGCCCAGACGCGCAGCCTGGGCTTCGGCGAAGGCTACAGCGTCAGCCAGACGCTGCAACTCGCGCCGTGGATCAAGGGGCGCTACCTGATCCTGCGCACCGATAGCGGCAAGCGCGTCGCCGAGTCGGACGACGGCAACAACGCCCGCGCCACTGCTTCGCAACTCGAGGCCGAAGCCGCCGACCTGCGGGTCACCGCGATAAGCGCGCAGCCTGACGATGCGGGCGATGCGAGCGATGGAGGCGATACGCCGCACTTCTCGGGCGAAGAAACGACGCTGACCTGGACCGTCACCAACTTCGGAGGCCCGGTGTGGTCGGGAACGCGCAGCTGGGTGGACAGCCTCTACCTCAGCCGCGACCCCTCGTTCATCGCCGCAAGGGCGATCCCGCTGGGCAGCGTCGTACACGCCAACGTCGGCGGTCTCGCCAGCAACGCCAGCTATACCGGCACGGCAAGGCTGCGTTTGCCGGTTGGTGCCGACGGCGAGTACTACGTCTACGTGATTACCGACGCCGAAAGCGACAGCGGCGACCCGAGCTGGCGCCGGGCGCGCCCGGAGTTGTCGTCCGGAGGCAGCCTCGCCGGCAGCAGCGCCTGGTATGCCGGTGCAAACCAGGCGCCGGGCAGCGTCTTCGAAGGCCCGCGCAACGACAACAACCTCGCCCGCGGCACGCTCACCATCAGTTATCGCGAGCCGGATCTGCAGATCGACAACATCGTCCTGGCGCTCGCCGAGGGTCAAAGCGAAGCCTTCTCCGGGCAGCCCTTGACGATCAGCTGGACGGTAAGCAATCGCGGCAACCGCGAGACGCGCCGCAGCAGCTGGGTCGACGGCATCTACCTGTCGCGCGACGCCTCGCTCGACTATGCTGACCACGCGCTGCAGACCTACGCCGTGCAGTTGAACGACAAGGGCCAGCCGAAAACCCTGCGCCCTGGCGAGTCCTATACCGCGTCAATCACCACCGTGCTGCCGGCATCGATCAGCGGCGATTTCCACATTCTGGTCAACACCGACACCGCGATCTTCGCCGACCCTTACTCCAGCGGAGCCAGCAGCATCCGTGCAGACTTGCCGCCGCTGGCTCGCTTTGGCGACGCCGCCGGAACGGTTCTCGAATTCGCTGACGAAGGCAACAACCTGGCAGCGACGCCGCTGTCGATCAGCCTGGCCACGCCGCCCGACCTGCAGCTCGTTGAAGTGCTCGCTCCGGAGCGGGTCGTCGCCGGCCAGGATTTCAGCGTCAGCTACCGCGTCGTCAATGCCGGCGGCGACACACCAGGCGACCAGGGCCGCTGGTACGACCTGGTTTACCTGTCCCGCGACCGCTACCTGGACACCAGGCAGGACCGCTATCTCGGCTACCTCGAGCATTCCGGCGGCCTCGCCGCCGACGCCAGCTACGACGCCACGCGGGTGCTCACTGCGCCGCAGCAAATGGAAGGCCCGTGGTACGTCTTCGTCATCAGCGACCCGGCAAACGCCTGGGGCGGCGGCGAATTCGGCAGGCTGCGCGAGTTCGGGGGCGAGCAGAACAACGCGCTGGCCGCCGTGCAGCCGATGCTGATCGAGGTCCCGCCGCCGGCCGATCTGGTCGTCACCAAGCTTGTCATGCCGGGCAGCGCTGGCGTCGGCGAGCCGATCCGTATCGATTTCAGCATCAGCAACCAGTCGAGCAATCCCGCCTGGGGACGCTCGACCGATGCCATTTACCTCTCGGCCGACAACGAATGGGATCTCGGCGATCAGTTGCTCGGCAAGCTCGATCACGACAGCGGTGCCGGCGGCCTGGCCGCCAACGCCAGCTACGACGGCACGCTGAACGCCTCGCTGCCGCCACTCAAGGACGGCAACTGGCGGCTCATCGTCCGCCCCGACCTGTACAACGAAGTCTTCGAAGGCAGCATCAGCTATAGCGCTGCGACGGGCCTCAGCCTGCCGCCCGGCGAAGCCAACAACCGCAGCGCTTCGGGTGGCACGCTGCAGGTCAGCGTCCCCGAAATGCAGATCGGCACGCCGTTGCAGACGACCCTCTCGCCAGGCCAGGCGCGTCTCTACAAAGTCGCCGTCGCCGCCGGCGAAACGCTGCGCGTCAGTCTCATTGCCGATACGGGTGCCGATGCCGATGCCGACGATGGCAGCAACGAACTCTATCTGCGCTACGGCGACGTGCCCAGCGGCTACGCTTTCGATGCCGCCTACGAGCGGCCACTGGCAGCCGATCAGGAAGTCTGGCTGCCGAGCACGCAGGCCGGCGACTATTACCTGCTGCTGCGCTCACGGCAAGGGGCCGCCAACACGCCGGTGACCCTGCGCGCCGACCTGCTGCCGCTGTCGATCACGCGCATCAGCCCCGACCAGGGCGGTGGCGGCGAACAGGACAACAGCGACGACAGCGACAACAGCAGTAACAGCAGTAACGGCGCGCACCGCTGGGTCAGCGTCGACATCGAAGGCGCCCACTTCAAGCCCGGCGCCCTCGTCAAGCTGACGCGACCTGGGGTCCATGAAGTCGAACCCGAACGCTGGCAGGTACTCGACGCGACGCACATCCGGGCGGTCTTCGACCTGCGCAACGTGCCGCTCGGTCTCTACGATCTGAGCGTCACCAATCCCGATGGCCAGCGCGTCACCGAAGCGCAGCGCTTCCTGGTCGAGCGCGCCATCGAGGCCGACGTGACCATTGGCATCGGCGGCCCGCGCACGCTGACTCCTGGTGAAAACGGCCTGTACAGCGTCTCGCTGCAGAGCCTGAGCAACGTCGACACGCCTTACGTGCGCTTCGACCTCGGCGTCCCGGAAATGGGTTACAGCGACGAAGTGCTCAACGGCATCGCCCTACCCTACCTGGTAGTCGGCAGCAATGTCGGCGGCCGCCCCGACGGCGTCAGCCTGGACGCGGCCGGAAACACCCAGACTTACGGCCCGACGCCGACCAGCGGCACGAGCCGCCCGGACATTCCCTGGGCCAGCCTCGACGGTGCGCTCAATACCGACGGCATCAACCTGCTGCCCGGCTACGTCCTCGACGTGGCAGCCGGCGGCTACGTCGGCATGAGCTTCAACGTGCAGACCTATCCCGGCCTCGCCGAATGGCTGGCCTACGACTTCGACGGCCTGCGCGACAAACTCTATGCGCTACGCCCGGAGTGGAAAGAGCAGGGGCTGCTCGACGGCGGCGTGCAGGACCTCGAGCGCATTGCCGAAGGACTGGCACAGAAGTTCCTTGCCAGGAACCCCGACGAACACCTGCTCAAAATCGAACAGCTGGCCATGCCCTTCCGCTTCGACATCAGCGGCGCCGCAACGCCGCTGACGCGCGACGAATTCGTCGCCGAGCAGGTCGCGCACGCCACCCGGCTGCGCGCTGCAATCCTCGCCGACGCGGCCGCCCCCGCCAGTCTCGCGGCGCTCGCCGCCGACCCCACGCAGTGGATCGCCGGCTGGCTTGGCGCCCTCGAAGCGGCCGGCTTGCTGCGCCCGCTCGACGAAGCGCCACCGATCCGTAGCCACCCCAAGGTCGTCAGCCTGAACAGCACGCTGGCCAGCGGCATCCTGCTCGCCCACGGCGGCGACGCCTATCGCACCCAGGGCGACCTGCTCGGCTTTTTTGCGACGGTCCAGAAATGGTATGGCGATACCGCTGCTTTCGCCGGCGATCCCGAAGCCACGGCCGCCCCGGTCGACTACGACGAATACCGGCAGTCGCTCGCCGGCTTCGTCGAAATTCCGGTGCCGGTAACGGCCGAGCGTGCCGACTACGACCGACAGGCCTCGCAAGCAACGCACTTCATCAACTTCAACGTCTTTGCCGGCGGCCTTGGCGAGCTGGAATATCTGCGTCACATCGGCGTGCTCGACGCCGACTTCAAGCCGGTTCCGGGGCAAGCGCTCGACCTCACGCGCTACCTGCAGCAGGCGGCCAGCGAGTCTGCAGCCAATGCTGCCCTGCTCAGCGTGCGCGGCCCGCAAGCGGCGCTTGGCAGCGACGGTAACAGCTATGTCCCCGGCGCGACGCCGCTGCCTTACGCCCTTGATTTCAGCACGCCGGACGGCGCACCGGCAGGGCAACTGCGCCTGCTGACGCAACTCGACGCCAGCCTCGACGCGCGCTCTTTCCGGCTCGGCGATCTCAAGCTCGGCGACATCAACGTGCACCTGCCGGCCGGCAAGGCGAGCTTCCAGGGCGACTTCGACTTCAGCGGCAGCAAAGGCTTCGTGCTGCGCGTCAGCGCCGGTATCGACGTCGCGACGCGTACCGCCACCTGGCTGCTGCAGGCCATCGACCCGCAGAGCGGCGAAGTCCTGCACGACGCCCTCCGTGGCCTGCTCGCCGCAGCGGCGGGCGAGCCGAGCGACGGCAGCGCACCACAGCGCGCTTCGCTGAGCTACACGGTCAGCGCCAGCGACAGCGCAGCTTCCGGCGTCGACATTGTCAGCGTCGCGCGCCTGTTCATCGACCAGGCACCGCCAATCGACAGCGAGCGCAACCTTGTCAGGCTCGACGCCGAAGCACCGCGCACGACGCTGGCGGTGACCGCGCTCGGCGCCAGCGCGCACGACGCACCGATCTTCGATGTGCGCTGGCGGGCCGATGACACGGCGCTTGCTGCGGGCAGTGGCGACAATGGTGATGATAGTGGCGGCACAGCCAGTGCCGGCGCTGCCAGTGGCGTGAAGTCGGTGACCGTCTATGTGGCCGAAGATGGCGGCGAGTTCCGCATCTGGCAACGCCAGGTCGAGCCGACCATCGGCCAGGCGATTTTCACCGGCAGCGCCGGCAAGCGCTATGAATTCCTCGCTGTCGCCACCGACCGCGCCGGCAACCGCGAGGCGGCGTCGGTGGCCAGGGCCGTGCTGCCCGACGACGGCGCGCGACAGGAGATTCTCGACGCCATCGGCGTCAACGAGTCGCTGGCGCAAACTGCCGAACTGCCGCTGGCGGCGATCGACCGCAGCTATCCCAGCAACGCCCTTTTTGCCGAGGCGGAACGGCTACTGCCCGGGCATGTCACGAGCAGCCAGAGCAGCGATCTGCGTTCCGTACTCGCGCCCTTCAGCTTGCGCAGCTTTGCCGCCGGTTACGCCGCCAGCGACGCCGACATTGGCGCGCAAGCGCTGGTCGAACTGGCGGATCACAGCTTCCTGGCCAGCGCCGGCGCCGAGCGCAACCAGGTGTTCCACTTGGCCGGAAACGGTGGCCCCGCCACCGCCACGGATGCCGTAAACACCAGCGCCTCCCGCCTTATGCCACTGTTCACCCTCGATGCGCCGATCCTCGACATGGCCATCGATCGCTTCGGCCAGCTTTGGCTGACGACCGGCGCCGAACTCTTGCAGCTCGACGCCGCCAGCGGCCAGATCATCGAACGTCAGCGTGGCCCGGGCGGTGATCCGCTGACGCACGCCCTGGCCATCGACCCGAGCAGCGGCAAGATCTACATTTCTTCGGGCAATGGCATCGAGATCTTCGACCCCAACGCCAGCGATCGCAGCCGCGCCTGGCAGCACTTCAGCAATCAGCGCGTCGGTGACCTGGCTTTCTCTGCTGACGGCCGCCTGTGGGGCGTCAAATGGAGCGGCGGCGAGATCGCTGGCGCGCAACTGCAAGCCAGCAGCGAGATCGTCAGCTTCCCGCTGGACGGCCGCTCCGCTGGCCGGGCCGAGCTCGAATACCGTCTCGCCGGCGTGGTCGACCGCATCGCCTTCGGCGCCGTCGGCAGCGCCCTCGACGGGCTGCTGTTCGCCTCCAGCAACCTCCGCCAGCGCGCAGTTGGCGCCGGCACCACGAGTACGCCGCAGCAGTCACCGCTGTGGATGATCGAACTCGACAGCCGGCGAGCGCTACAGGTGGCAGCCGGCGGCAGCCGTGGCGAGAGCGTCGTCGCCACCGCTGACGGCCGCCTCCTGGTCGCCCAAACGACCGGCATCGACGAAATCTCGCGCCATCGCGCACCGCTCGTTCAGGCCATCACGGTTCCCGACGGCGCGCTGGTGCCGCTGCCGCTCACGCACATCGGTGTCGTCTTCGACCAGGCGATGTGGCTGGGAACGGTGGCTGACGGCAGCGTTGCAGCGGACACCCGCAGCGTCCTCGACCCGGCGAACTACACGCTCACCCCCTTGAGTGCGCTGGGCGCAGAGCCCGGTGCAGAAAGTGTGCAGCTGCAGCCGCAGGCCGTGCGCTGGGATGCACAGAGCCGCAGCGCCTGGCTGGAAGTCAGCGGCCTCAGCGCCGGCGAGTACCAGATCGACATTGCGGCCAGTCTGCAGAGCGCCGCCGAAACGCCGCTGCAAAACGCCTATGCGAGCCGCTTCACTGCTGTCACCGACATGAGCAGCCGGCTGCAGCTGAATTTCAGCAATACCCGCGCCAACCGCGCCAGCGGTGAAATCAGCTACGAGGTCAGCGTCACCAATGTCGGCAGTGACGACATCAGAGGGCCGCTGCTTCTGCTGCTCGACGCCGGCCACTACTTCGCCGACGCCATCGCCGGCGCCCAGCCTGCCGGCGCTGCTCTAGCCGCGCCAGCCGAGCCAGCTGCAAGCTTCCAGCACTCCGAGCTGTGGACCATCGACCTCAGCGCCGCGCTGCAGACGCTTGGCGGCCGCCTCGCCGTCGGCGCGACGATCGCCGGCCAGACCGTCCGCGTTACGCCAGGTAGCGAACTTGCGCCGCGCGCCGGCCTGGTCGAGCTGCTCAAAACCAATCTTGGGCACGGCGTCTACGCTTTCCCGCAGGACAATCTGCCGCCAAGCCTGGTTGTCGCCGACTGGCTCGACAGCGAGCAACTACCGCCGGCAAGGGTCGGCGAGGAATGGAGCGCGACGCTCGAAGCACTCGACGCCGACGGCACGCGCTTCTGGTGGCAGCTCGTCGAAGCGCCGCCCGGGGTCACGCTGACAGCAACGGCCGAGATCACTTCCTCCGCGCAAGCTGCGCAGGCGACCGCCACCCTGGCCTGGACGCCAGCCGCCAGCGCCGACGCCAGCAGCAAAATCGTGGTGCGCGTCGAGGACAGCCGCGGCGGCGTCGCGCTGCGCGAATTCTCGCTGCCGGTCATTGGCGGCAACCGTGCACCGGTGATCGAGGGCGCTTACGACCTCAGCATCGCCGAAGGTGAAACGCTGTCGCTGCCCTTGCTCGCCGCCGAC
The DNA here is from genome assembly GCF_036625345.1 of Candidatus Accumulibacter meliphilus. Lineage (NCBI taxonomy): Bacteria > Pseudomonadati > Pseudomonadota > Betaproteobacteria > Candidatus Accumulibacter > Candidatus Accumulibacter meliphilus. Next base: position 205,865 of record NZ_JAZKTZ010000003.1, read on the forward strand.
GCCGACGGCGACCGCCTGAGCCTGGCGCTACGCAATCTGCCGTACGGCGCCACTTTCGACGCTACCAGCGGTGTCCTGAGCTGGACGCCGGACTACGATCAGGCCGGTGTCTGGGAAGCTGTCACGGTCATCGCCAGCGACGGCAAGCGGACGTCCAGCAGCCCGTTCACGATCACCGTCGAACAGGCCTACGCGCCACCCGTGCTGGCCACCGTTGCCGCGCAATCGCTGCGCGAGGGCGAGGCCTGGGCGCTGCAACTGGCCGCCAGCGTACCCGGGATGATCGCCGGCCGCGCCCAGGCCGACGGCACGACACTCAGCCTCGAATACGGCGCGCTTTGGCTGCCGGGCGGTGCGACGCTCGACGCCCAGAGCGGCTGGTTCGCGTGGACCCCGGGTTTCGACCAGCAGGGTACTTATCGCGTCCCGCTCAGTATCGTCGCCACCTGGACCACTCTCGCCGGCGAAACGAGTTACAGCGTGCTCAGCCGCGAGCTCGTCTTGAACGTCGCCAACGCCAACGGCGCACCGATCTTCGCCGCACCGGAAACCTGGCGAGTCCTCGAAGGCCAGCCGCTACGCATCAGCGTTTTCGCCTTCGACCCCGACAACCCGGCCTTTGAGCCGCGCATCCGCAGGCATCCCGGCGGCGAAGCGATCGGCCCGGAAAGCAGCGCGCCGACGCTCAGCTACCAGCTCAGCGAACTGCCGGCCGGTGCCAGCTTCGACGCCGAGACGATGGAAATCCTATGGACGCCGGATTACACGCAGGCCGGCAGCTACAGCGTCGTCGTCACGGCGACCGACGACGGCGACGGCACCGGAACTCCGGCAAGCAGCCAGATGACGCTGCCGATCGTCGTCAGCAACGCCAACCGCGCGCCACAGATCGGCGACCTCGGCAATGCCTTCGTCGACGCCGGCGGCGTGCTCGAAATCCCCTTCAGCGTCGGCGACGTCGACGGCAATCCAGTCGCCATCGAGATCAGCGGCTTGCCGCGCTTCGCGACCTATGCGCAGCTGCCTCCGGCCGCCACTGGCCCGGAAGCTGACCCAGCCAGTGCGCCACTGCGCGGCGCCATCCGCTTCGCCCCCGGCGCCGGCGACCGCGGCGACTACACGCTCACCATCACCGCCAGTGACGACGGTGATGGCGACGCCACGCAGCGGCTCAGCGAAACGCGCTCCTTCGTCCTCAGCGTGCGCAGCCTCAGCGAAGCACCGCTGATCGCCGCGCCGCGCCAGGTGGTCGCGCTGGTCGGCCAGCCGCTGTCGGTGGCCATCATCGCCAGCGATCTCGATCAGGACCCGCTGAGCTGGACGAGCACGGGCCTGCCCCTCGGCGCCGAGCTGATTCCGGCCAGCCAGTACGGGCAGGCAAGGCTGCGCTGGACGCCGACTGCCGACGACCTGGGCAGCCGCGATGTCGAGTTGATCCTCACCGACAGCGGCCTGCCGCCGCAGGACGGCAGCTTCAGCACCCCGGAACACCCGCTGCCCAACGTCAGCCGGCATACCCTGCGCATCATCGTTCGCTCGGAAAACGCGGCGCCCGAGTTGCTCGCCGTCTTGGCCAACGGGCAGCCGCTCGTTGACGACAGCAGCGCCTCCGGACGAACCCGCCGCGCTGCGAATCGACGCTCGTGAAGGGCAGCCACTGGCTCTCGAAGTTTTCGCGCAGGACAGCGACGCGATGCGCTGCACTGGCGCGTCGCCGGCCTGCCGCGCGGCATGCGCTTCAGCGCCGACGGCAATCGCGCCGCCTTCGACTGGACGCCCGATCTGTTCGCTGCACAGGACGCTAGCGACCCCGACCCCTCCGCGCTGCAGGCCGGACATTGGCGCTTCAGCGTCACCGCCAGCGACGGCATGGCCACGTTCAGCCGCGACTTCGAGATCATCGTCGCCAACGCCAACCAGGCACCGCGCATCCTGCCGACACCACTGCAACTGATCAACGAAGGCGAGACGCTGGCTTTCACCGTCGTCGCCACCGACGCCGATCGCGACGCCGTGCAACTGAGCCTGGTGTATGACCAGGAAACGCCGGCCGGCGTCTCGTTCAACGCCGGCAATGGCCGCTTCGAATGGACGCCGGAGGATGTCGTCGACAACAGCAGCGGCGACAGCCGCTCGTACACCCTGACTTTCCGCGCCAACGACGGCCGCGGGGCCGACAACTCGATAAACACGCAGAGCGTCCAGATACGCGTTTTCGACGTCAATCGGCGACCGCAGATCAGCGCCAGCAATCACGCCGTGGTGATCGGCGATACGCTGAGCATCCCCGTCGTCTTCGGTGGCGGCGGCGGCGCGAGCAACGGGTATCGCGCTCGGCGACGCCGACGGCGCCAGCCAGACGGCCGCGCTGGCGATCAGTTTCAGCGGCCTTCCGGAAGGTGCGCGCTACGACGCCGACAGCCGGCACCTCGTCTGGACACCCGGCGCCGGACAGATCGGTGACTTCACGGTCAGCGCCACGGTCAGGGACGGCCAGGCGCGCAACGGCACGGCGTCAACGGTATTCACGCTGCGCGTCGTCGCCGAAGCGGCTGCCAACGCGCCCACGATCCTCGTCTCGACAACGCCGAGCACGCCCGCGCTGCCCGGGCAGACAATCCTGGCAAGCGTGCGCGCCGACGCCTGGAGCGGCATCGCGCAACTCGCGGTGGCCGTACGCGGCGCGGCAATCGGCCCGCTAGTGGGCCCGGAAAGCGGTGCGGCGGGAAGCGGTCCGAAAGCGGCCCCGAAATCTGGCACGACGTTGCCCTGGATAGCGCCGGCCGCATCAGGCTCAGCGCCAGCCAGCCCGGACTGATCGAAATGCGCGTCGTGGCCACCGACCGCGACGGCTTCAGCGCCACCCACACGCAGACCCTGCGCGTCAAAGACCCGGCCGATACCGCCGCGCCGCAACTCGCGTGGAGCGGCGCGCTCACCGGCGCCAGCGCCAATGCCCAGCCGCACGAAGTGCTGGCAAGCACCGCCCTGACCGCGCAGTTCGCCGAAACACAGCTCATGGGCTGGCGGCTGCAACTCGCCGCAGTCGGCAGCAATCGCTGGCAAACGCTGGCCGAGGCCGAAACGGCAGCGAGCAGCGTCGCACAGACACTGGCGCTGGCGACGCTCGATCCGCAAAAGCTCGACAACGGCCTCTATCAGCTGCGCCTGAGCGCCTGGGACCTCGCCGGCCGCAGCAGCGAAATCGCCGCCACCCTGATCATCGACAGCACCGACAAGACTTTCGCCAGCCATAGCCAGGCCGACGCCACGCTGACCCTTGCCGGCCATACCCTGGCACTCGTTCGCCACTGGCGCGAAGCGAACGGCGACGCGCCGGCAGACGAGCGCGGCGACTTCGGCAACTGGACGCTGGCGCTGCTCGCCAGCCAGCTCCGCAGCGACCAGGCGACAGCGCTGGCCAATGGGGCCATTGCGCCGTGGTCGCTGGGCGCGCGCGTCTGGCTGACGATCCCGACCGATCTCGCCGACGCCGACGCTGGCCTGACGCAGCTGTCCTTCGTCCTCGGCGCACAAAGCGAGCGCCTGGGTAGCGAAGCCGGCGCAGCGCAAGTCTGGCAGCCGTCCTTCAGCAGCGACCGGGGCTGGACGCTGCAGGCGCACGCCGACGGCGAGCGCAGCGGCGCCGACAATCTCCAGCGCCAGGGCGAGCGACTCTACGAGCGTGATAGCGGCCTGCCATGGGTGCCCAGCGCCTATACCCTGACAGCGCCGGACGGCACGCGCTACACGCTCGACGCACAAGGGACGATCCACAGCATCAGCTTCACTGACGGCCAATCCTGGCTGCTTTCGGACGCCGGCATCGTGGCGGTCAATGGCGCCTTCGCCGAGCGAGTCGACTTCCAGCGCGACAGCGCCGGACGCATCGTGCGCCTAAGCGCTCCCGACGGCGCTGGTGGAACGACCGCCATTGCCTACCGCTACGACAGCGCCGGTCGCCTGATCCTCGTCCGCCATCTCGATGACCACGATTTTGGTACCCCGATCGCCTACGACGCTGCCGGGCAGGTGCTCACCGACCCGCTCACCGCCAATCTCGGCGCAGTGGTGAACTGGGCCAGTAGCAGTAGCAAGGCCAACGCCTGGTTCGGCGAGCTGAAGGCCGATCAAGCAGTCAGCCTCGCCTTCACCGTGCGCGACAGTGAAATCGCATCGACGATCCACAGCCCCGGCGGCCAGGGCGCCGTGATCCTGGCGCTCGAAACGCAGCTTCCCGCCGACGGCGAGCTCGAAGTCGTCGGTGCCCAGATCATCGGCAGCAGCACCGTGGACGGAAAAGTCACCCGCCTCCTGCGCGTCAGCGAAGCCGGCACCAAGCTCATTCGCATCACCGGCAGCGGCGCCGCACAACTGCGCATCAGCGTCGCCGGCGACCTCGACCGCGACGGCCAGGTCGACGCCGCCGACAGCCAGGCCTGGGAACAAGCCGCAGCGACCCAAGACCCACTGGCCGATATCGACGGCGACGGCCAGATCGGCAGCGCCGATCGCCAGGTCCTCGTCGCCAATAGCGGCTTCAAGGCCAATCAGGCGCCGGCGGCGAGCGCAGCCGCTTCCGCAGCACTCAAAACGCACACCGGCCTGGCCACGCGCAGCGCCCTGAGCAATATCGCCGAAGACCTCGAAGGCGACACACTCTTCTGGCGCATTCTCGGCAGCACTCACGGCAGCGCCAGACTCGAAGCCAACGGCCAGGAAGTCAGCTTCACCCCGGAAGCCGGCTACAGCGGCGCAGCGACGCTGACGCTGCAGGCCGACGACGGCTTCGCCGCCGGCGCACCCATCGAGCTGACCATCGACGTCAGCGGCGCAAGATTGCTGCACATCCATCTCGCGCCATTGCCGGCGCTGGCCAGTGGCCAGTTCGCCCGCCTCCAGGCGAGCGTCGACTTCGCGGACGAGCAGTCCGTCGCCATCACCGACCCCGCCTATCTCACCCTCAGCGCCGCCGACCTCGCCGGCCTGGGCGGAAGCCTGCCCAGCCCCGTGCTGGTCGACGATGCCCGCGACCTGATCCACGCCACCGGCGTCGGCCCGGCCCTGCTCATGCTGCAGCGCGTTGACAGCGATGGGCGCCTGATCCAGGCCGCCGCGGCGCTCAACTGTGCACGCCGCGCCGCTGCCCTTCGACCCGACAGCGGCGCAGACGGTAGCGAAAGTGACGACAACTACGCCGGCGAAGAAAGCCTGCCCATCGAGCCCGACGTCTATCCCGGCACGCTCACCCTGATGCCGGGCGACACACGGCAGTTGAAAGTTCGCCTGCTCGACCCGAACAGCGATCAGTCGATCGACATCCACACGCCGAGCCAGACGACCTTCGCCGGCACACCGGAAACCCTGGAGAGCTACGTCGACCCGGACAGCGGTGAGAGCTTCGAAATCCTCATCCCGGCGACCCCGCCGGTGTACAGCGGCACCCGCTACCTCGTCTCCGACGCCACTATCGCCACGCTCAGCGAAGACGGCCTGATCACGGCCCTGCAGGCTGGCGAGGTCAGCATTTCGATCGTCCACCTGGCCAGCGTCGTCGATCCCTACGGCGGCGTCAGCGAACAGGTCATCGGCCAGAGCGACATCCGCCTGCGCGTGCAAGCCGCCGCACTGACCGACGACGACCCGAGCACCGCCACCCCGGCCGGCATCACCATCGCCGCCGATCAGGGCGGAGTCGTGCAGGCGGCGACAGGCGAAACGGTGATGATCGGTGCGGGGGCATTGCGGGACGATGCGGTGGTCTCCATACAGCGCATCGCCGTCGCCGACCTGCTCGCCGAAACGGGAATGGCCGCACCCGAAGCGGAAATCCTGCAGACCCTCGCCGCCTTCCGTCTCGATCTCGGCGAGCAGGCGACCAGCGTGCCGGTGCAACTGGCGATCACCCTGCAAGACGAGGCCGGCGTCGAAGTCGGCGACGAAGTCCTGTTTCTGCGTCGCGGCAGCGCCCCCGACCTCACTGGCGCCATGCAGGACAAATGGTGGCTTCTCGACAACGGTTTCGTCGGCACTGACGCGCACGGCCATCTCGTCGCCCGCACCGCCAGCCCGCCGTACAGCGGCGTCAGCGGTTCCGGCGATCTCATCCTGGTGAAGACCCGCAGCGACCATCAGACCGGTGCGGTCACAGTGCGCGGCAACGGCCTCAACGTCTTTGCCCTGACGACGAATTCGCTGGCGATTTCGATGGCTGGCGACCTGGCGAGCGGCGGCTTGTCGGGCGCCGGAGCAGCAACGAACCTGATCGGCCTTTTCGCCGGAATGTCGGAAATCTACGCCATCAACCTCGATTTTGGCGGCGTCTACCAGGTCGTCCCGGTTCAGAAAAGCCTCGCCAACGGCGAACTCACGCTGACCATCGCCACGCCCGGCGCGAGCGAGTCGGGCACACTTGATACCGCCACCTCGCCGCGCATCAGCGACGTCAAAATGCTCGCTTCCGGGAAGCTGCAGCTGACCCTGGAAAATCTCCAGGCGGCAGCCGTGCCCGGGATGGCGGCACAAGCAACGGCCTTGCGCCTGTGGGTCTCGCCGGAGCAGCTGAGCATCGATGCGCAGGGCAAAGCGAGTTCCAGCGTCTGGCCTACCGACAGTCAAACCAAGCGCGATGGCATGCGCCTGTGGCAGCAGCTGATCGATCTCGCGGCGGTCGCCCCCGGAGCAAGCAGCATGACCGTCGAAGTCGAGATCCCGGCGCAGCTTGCCCTCGGTCTGCACAGGCTCACCGTACAACGCCTGCTGCAAACCGTCGACCCGAGCATCCCCGGTGCAAGCCGCTGGCTGGCCAACGGCGAGCCGGGCAGCGTCACCCTCGAAGGGCAGACCGACTTCAGTGTCGTCACCCTCGCCGACAAGATCGAGATTTTCAGGGACGGCGAGATCGTCAATGAAATCCCCTATCTGGACGCCAGCGGCAAAGCCATCGTCGGCGGCGGTAGCAAGACCGACCAGATCGCCTTCAGCCTCGATAACCGCCTGCTCTTCGTCGCCGGCGCGCACGGCAATATCCACGTCATCGACACCGCCACGATGACGGCGGCAACGAGCTTCAGCGTCGGCACGGCCAACGTCAGCAGTCTCGCCGTTTCCGGGCAGTGGCTCTACGTCGCCGAGGGCGGCCCATACGAGCCGACGGGCAGCTATCGTCTCCTGCGCGTGAACATCGACGAAACCGCTGCCGATTTTCTGGCCATCCAGCAGATCGAGCTACCCGCGACAGTGAGCGGGCAGAATGCGCCCTACGGCTACATCGACATGGCGATCACCCACGGCGCGCATAGCTACCTGGCGGTGACGGCCAGCCAGCAAAGCGTCGGGGTGGCCATGGCGGGCAGCCAGCCGGACAGCGGCAACGTCTTCATTCTTGACCTCGACCAACTGCTGGCAAGCAAGGGCCGTCTCACCGCCACCAGCGCCGGGGCTTTCCTGCAGGTCGATTTCCCGACCCGGGAAGGCAAGGGGCCACAGTACATTTCTTCTGCAGGCATCAAAGACAACACGCTGCGCCTGCTGCTCAGCGACGCTTTCGACCTCAACGCGGGACTGGCCACGGTCACCGTCCAACTGAGCGATTTGGGGAGACTGCAAGGAACGCCGGTCTTCAAACAAATCGCGATGTCCGGCGCCCTGCCCGGCATGAGCCGCCTCGACGGCGACTACCAACTGAATATCCAGCGCGCACAATCGCCAGCGGTAATCGTGACGCGCAACGGCGCCGAATACGCCCTGGTCGCCGACTACTTCTTCGACTTCGTCGATCCGCTCGACGCCCTGGACGACCCGCAGAACGCGCTCAGGCAAATGGGCGGCAAGATCGGCATCGTCAGGAATCCCTTCAGCGCAAGCCCGGAATACCTGGGCGCGACCTCGCCGATCATCGACGCCAACTTCTCGCGCTTGCAGCTCGTCGACGCCGGCAAGACGCTATGGGCCGATATCCGCTACTGGCCAACGATCGGCGAACCGCCGCCCCCGAGCGGCCTGCTGGTCTGGGACCTGGACTCGCTGATCGCCGCTGCGGAACGCAATTCACTCGCCAGACAAGCCACGCCGCGGCCTCTGCCGATCGATCGCGAGCGGGTCGATGGCGTCACCACCCAGATCGTGACGCCCAGCAAACTCGATCTTGCCGACAGCCCGCAACTGACTTCCGGCTGGGTCTACGGAATGGCCACCAGCCAACTGCTCAAACCCGACACCGTCGAGTTCAGCGCACCGGTCGATGGCGGCCAGTTCCTCAAGACCACCATCGAACCGGACAAGGACGGCAAAGTCCCCGCGATCAACTACGGCGACATCGCCCGCATAGACCTCGTCAAGCTCATCCGTGACCAATACCCCAGCACGCTCGCCGACCTCAAAGATGCGGATCTCAACATCAACTGGGACAACATCGAAATCGGCGGAGCCGCGACCCTGGTCAAGGACAGCAAAGGCTTCCTGCTCACCGCCGAACGCGAGGATGGATATGCGTCGGCACAAGCGGCGACCGAGAAATCCTACAAGAGTCAACAGGCGGTCAATACCGACGGCGGCAAAAAGACGCTGAAAGAGAACGGCATCATCTTCCTCGCGCCGTCGATTGATGTCGATCGCCTGCGCCAAGGCAAGGCGCTGCTTGCTGGCGACATCACGATCACGATAAAGGGCTATGACAAGGACGATCCGGAAAAGCGCCTGCTGCTGAAACTGCGTGTGGTCGACTACACGCGAGCAGCTGAAACCGTGTTCTTCGGCGATCGGCCGCTGAATAATCCCGGGTATCACCCGTTTAAGCTAGCTGGCTCTGTTGGCGTCGGCGCAGAGAACCCGAATAACTCATTGGATGTCTGGCGAGTTGAACAGAGATTGCGATATCTCGGCTTTCCTGCCTACCAAAAAGGCTCAGGGATCAACATCAAGGATTTTATCGTTGATGGGGAATTCGCAGGAGACGAAAAAGCGGCGCTGAAGCTGTTCGAGAAGATTATTCGATTCCGCGTACCAGGCGAACCCGGTTACTCCAAGACTGGCACACTTACCAATGGCAATCCGGATCCAAAAGCCGTTGGCAACAACAAGTACGCGGGCGACTTCAACGGCGCCGATGGGGAAATCTCTCCGCACGATCACGCAATTATTCCCGACAATAGCGCAAGCGGTACGTCTCTTGAATGGTTAAGCGCCTACAACGCGCCGCACTGGATTAATATTGGCGCTCAAATGGAGTATATTGGTAATACAAAACAATCGAACTACAGCCTTCCTATGTGGCAAAACGGAGACCGCGGAGGTGAAACTTTTGGTGTCAGTTGGATGCGCGATCTAATGCGGGCTCAGGAGTACGCCGACCCGCAATACCTGTCGGGGTTGCCGACCACGGGCTCGCGCTTTACCGCCGCCATTGATGGAAACGGAAGCAATCCGGGAAGCCATAGTGCGCATTGGCTTGGAATGAGCTTTGACCTTTCCATCAAGCCGTATCTCGATCCATACTTCATGGGTAGCGAGGCGCCAGAATTTCCTACGACACTCAGCATTGATAATTTGCCGAGTCCACTTCCGACGAAAGACAACGACTGGGCATGGAGCAATGAGAATGCGCTGGCATTGGCCGAACAGCTAAGCAATCTGGAGCAACCGGGACAAGGCAGAAACTTTATGGCCGATGCCCTGCGCAATTTTCTCGCACTATATTCGGTAACGCGACGGGATGACGCCTCTGCAGGTTCTGGCTGGAATTCCCTACGGATGATCAACGGGGATAAAGCACGAAATGCCATCTTTGGAGACGGTTCTCGGGGCGAAAGTTCGATTGGCCGGGTGATTATCGGCGGCAGCAGACCCGGAGAGGCGAAGCTCAAGCGCATGAAGGAAATAATCGACCTTCTTGGGCTAACCAGCTGGCAAAGCTTCCAAGTCTCACCTCACCACCATCATTTCCATGTCGACCTTCACGTGCCGACTTTCTCGAAGATCGGCAGCAATTCATTGTTGCTATCGTCGTCAGAGAAATCCAACAGCCCTGCAAAGGACCGCGCCATGTTACCCATGGATAGCCCACCGGCATTGGACGTTCAACGCCCACCTACTTTAGCGACCCAGACAACTCTTATCGCCAAGTCATATGATGGCTTGGTAGGGATTTGCCTGTTTGTCGAATCTAGCCCAGCCATCACCCTCTCCCCCACCGCCGCCGGCTACGGCTGGTTCATAGACCCCACCCCGTCCGACAACGCCGAATTCCTCCCCACCAGCAACCCGTTCGAGTGGATCGCCAGGCCGGGCTCCGAGGCCGAGGGCAGAATGGACATGCTCACCGTTCTGCTCCATGAATACGGCCACGCCGTGGGACTGGACCACACCGCCGACAGCCACGACCTGATGGCCTCGACGCTCCTGCCGAGCGTCCGCCGCCTGCCCTCTTCCACCGAACTCATCGCCCTGCGCGGCCTGCTGGCCGGCACGGACTCCGCACCCCTGCCGTACGATCCCTCTACCCCGCCCGGCGCACCGCTGCCGCTGAGCCGCAGCGTCGGCTCTCTGCGGCTCAGCCGCCTACGCCCGCCGGAGCCAAACGACCCGACCGGCGACAGGCTCAGCGCTGCGCTCACGCAATTCAGTATCGTGGCCAACCCCACCCTGCTTGACCCCGCTTTCATCGACGGCGCTGGCTGGTGGTCCACCAGCGGCGAAGTCATTTTCGTGCCGGGGTCTGCGACGCTCAAGGAAACAGCCGCCTCGCAAACCCGCCTCAACCAGGCCTTTGTGCTCGGCGCCAATGATCGAAGCCTGTCCTTCACCTTGGCCGACATCGCGCTGGACGATGTGGACGCAGCCCCCGACGACGCCTTCGAAGTGGCGCTGATCGACGCCAGTACCGGCCTGTCACTGCTGGGAGGCACCGGCCTGGCTGACAACGACGCGATCCTCAACCTGCAAGCCGATGGCAGCGAGCACAAGGCCGCTGGCGTCACGACGCTGCGCAACGCCGACGGCAGCCTGTCGGTCCTTGTCGACCTCACCGGCATCGCGACGGGTACCGTCGTCAACCTGAGCTTCGACCTGATCGGCTTTGGGCGCGGCGCGGCTGCCGCCAGCAGCCAGGTCAGCATCCGCGACCTCCATCTCGGCGGCGGCCAAAGCATTGAAGCCCGCGACGATGTCGCTACCACGGCCGAAGACACGCCGGTGACCATCAACGTCCTCGGCAACGATTTGACCGGCGACTTCGGCAACAACCCCGGCGGCGAAACGAACGGCATCGTCCCCGCGCTCGTCCCCATCCTCATCGACGGCCCTGCACATGGCGATGTCGCCGTCAACCCCGACGGCAGCTTCACCTACCGCCCGCACGCTGACTGGCACGGCGATGATCGCTTTACCTATCGCCTGCTCGGCGACGGTATCGAATCGAAGCCCGCTACCGTCCGCCTGATCGTCACGCCGGTCAACGACGCGCCGACACTGGCCGAGATCGCCGCCAACAGCGAACTCACCCTGCTCGAAGGCCAGCACTTTACTGCGAAGGCTTCCGGAACCGACGTCGACACGGGCGATACCTTGCGCTATTCGCTCGATGCTGCGCCAGCCGGCGCGACGATTGACCCGACCACCGGGAGCATCGACTGGCAAGCCAGAGACGGCGACGCCAACTACGATTTCAGCGTGCGCGTCAGCGATACGGCGGGTGAATCAGCGAGCACTCACTTCACGCTGAAGGTCCTCAACGTGGCGCCGACGCTGAGCGCTGGTGGCCTGCAGGCGACCTTCGCCGGCGAGGACTTCACGCTCGCACTGAGCAGCAGCGATCCGGGCGACGACCGCATCGACAACTGGCGAATCGACTGGGGCGATGGTCAGATCATCGACATTGTGGACATCGCCGGCAACCCTGGCCAGGTCAGCCACCGCTACACGGGAATACTCGGCGAAGTCCGTATTCGCGCCACCGCTATGGACGAGGATGGCAGCTATACGCTCGAACCGCTGGCCGTGGCCGTGCTGCCGCCTACCTTACAAGTCAGTTCGTTCAGCTACGACTACAACGGCTTTGCGCTGCGTTTCAACGACGTCTTCGACGCCAGCCAGATCAAGCTCTACGACTCGCTGCTCAGCGGTCTCGGTGCGGCCGACATCGTCCTCGCGGGTAGTACCGGCATCGTCAAAGGATCGCTGGTCATCGACGCCGACTACCGAGGGTTGCGCTGCCTGATCGGCGGCGGCGGTCTCTACCCCGACACCTACCACCTGACGCTGACCAGCGGGCCGCAGGCGTTTCGCAGCGCATGGGGCACTCTCGACGGCAACGCTGACGGCGTCGCTGGCGACGATTACCGGACCTCGTTTACTCTCGACGCCCTGCCAACAACACAGCTCTCGCTGCCCGACTTCATGCGCGGACCCGGCCAGGCAGTCAATGTACCGGCTGCCGGCGAGCATCTGCCGCTGACGCTGCTCAGCCCGGGTGAAGTGCGGCGCTTGAGCTTCGTCATCCGCTTCGATCCAGCGCTGCTGGAAATCAGCGCGGCGCTCCCCGGTTCCGGCCTGCCCGCGGACGCTTCGCTGGCGATCGACCGCTCAGTCGCCGGAGAGCTCCGGGTGAGCATCGCGTCGGAAACGGCCATCGCCGCCGGCACGGTCACGCTGCTCGACCTCGTCGCCAGCGTACCGGCGACGGCGCCGTACGGCGCGCAGCAGATACTCGATATCCAGCAGGTGTCGATCAACGCGCAGTCCCTGCCCGGCGTCGACCGCGACGGCCTGCATGTGGTCGGTTACGTCGGTGACGCCAACGGCAACGGTACCTGGGAAAGGGCTGATGTGTCGCTCATTCTGCACATTGCGACAGAGACCGACGATGAATTTGCCGCCTGGTCGCGGATCGATCCACTCCTGGTTGCCGACATCGATGCCGACAAACGAATCACTTTTCGGGATCTAGCGAAGATCAGCCAAAGCATAAATGGCGTCCCATGGCCAGCGATTCCAGAGCTGCCGACCGGCCTGTCCTTGACCTTTGCGGCGCCGCAGGCGTGGCCGGAGCAGCCGGCGCCGGGGCAGAGCCCGCCACAAATCGACTTCGGCGCAAATTTCGCCGACTTCGCGATCGGCAGCGACGACCCACGCTACCGGCGCGACAACTGGAAGACATCCTTCGTCACCCAACTGGCGAGCAGGACCATCAGTCCAAACAGCCACTTGCAGGTAACGCTGGAGGCCGCTCCGCAAGTAGCGCCGTCGGCCTGAAGACAGGTTCGAACGCCTGTTTGCGGGCATGCTGCTGACAAACGGTCATGACACGCGGAGACCACCCCCTTCCATGAAGGTCATGAACCGTTCGTCAGGCGAGGCAAATTTCGGCACCTGAGCGACAGCTTTGAAGCGGGAGCGGTCAGCGGGTGTAGGATGGCGTCGGTCGGCAGTCGGCCAAGAAGAGACGGTGGAGAAGTCTGCCGAAAGCAGTCATTCAAGCGGCCTGAGTGTATGCTATCGACCTAGCCCGCGACCCACTGCCTCTCACGATGTATTTTTCCTGGATGGAATCCGAACACATAGGGCGCAGAGCCGATTGCGGTAAGGCTTGCAGCGTTCCGAGCGACGTCGATTTCCGGAGCCGGCGCCGATGCTACCCAGTAAAACGGTCGCTATGAAACAAGGTTGGAGGTTCTGTGTCCGAGCACGATTTCAAGCCGGTAACTCTTGAGAAGCCTAGTCACCGCGGGCTGCGGCCTCTGTTTGTTGGCAGAATCGCCAACGCTCTGGACTCTGTTGTAGGTGTTTCCTCCGCATTGTTTGGAGTCACTCTGATCGTCGGTGGCGTGGTCCTTCTCGCACACAACCTCTACTTGGTCACAAATACCTTGGTGTCCCGCAGCGCATGGTTAGCACTGTCGTCACTCGTTCTTCTTGTTCTTGTAGTCGCGTTATATTTTTGGCGGTCGTCGCTCATTACGCGCTTGGTGCTCGTTTCAGTTCTCGCCGTTCTGTCGTTCGTCGGTTCCCCAATTCTTGAACGGGTGCTCAACTGAGCATCTTCCCCAACCGACCGGTCGCCCCCGTGCCCTTCGGTCACTGGACGATGCGCGATGAAGCCGCGCAGCGCCTTCTATGTCAGACGTTGAACGTCCTCTCCCAGCCAAGACCGAGATCGTTTTTGGGTCGCAAAGAGACTGTCTGATTCCATTTGTTATGAGGCAGCAATCGGCCATGAACAGACGGTGAAGAAATTCGCGCGAAGCAGTCATTGAAGCGCTCTAGGGGTATGCTACCGCCCTAGACCACGGCGTTCAGTTCCATACGACTTCGTCGCGAGGCATAGGATCAGCACAAACAGATCGCGCAAAGGTAGCTCAGAGCGTGCCGAGCGACGCTGAGTTACGGAGCGAGCGCCGCATTGATGGAGTAATTGTGTTCCGATAATGAATTGCACCACGAGACCATATGCCCACTGACGAGCCTTTGCGAGACGAAGAGATTCAGTGGCTAAACACCTACGAGAAGAACGTGCACGAATTCTTCCGCACTCGATTCGAGAGTTCCTCTGACCGCTTCGAAGCGCCTTATCCGCTGCTCAAACGTTTCACGTCCTCGGTGGACGCTGTTAAGGTGAAGGCCAATGGGCGGTCACGGTTCAGTGCTGTCGACGAAGCGCACAACGAATTGTGTATCGCGTCTGCCATTCTCGAAAACCAAGGGCCGCAGTTCAATTGCATCAAATACGAACCGCGTCTTAGTGGTTGTCCCCAATCAATAGACTTCCTCGCTACCTCAAGCGCTCTGAAAGTCTACGTGGACGTAAAAACCATCAAACCCGTGGCTACAGACCGCTGGGAGCAATACATGAAGGCTCCAACTGAAGAGTGGATGCCCGACAATGTAAAACTCATGCTTGAGAAAGAATCCCGTGGCGGCGAGTTATGGCATAACAGGTTTGCGGCCAGAAGCGGAATACTGCAATACTCACTTGAGCTTGAGAAAAAGATTGCAGAGAGCAACATAATGGAAAACAATACGCTTGTTGTTCTTGCCTTGTGCGGTGACGGATTTTCCTGGCGTCAAGACGAATTAGAAGACTTCGTTGCTTATTACTACACGGGCACTCATCGAACTGATGACCCGTTCTCCCTAGCGGAGTCGCGGGCTATCCAAGATAAGCAGATTGTCATCAGAAAATCGATTTCTCGCTTTGCATGCATGCAACGCCCACAAGGAGACGTTCTGCAGACGCGATTGACTTGGGATGTTCAACCTCCGCGCTTTCCGAACCTCTCATGACATCCGCTCGACATCACGCTCCACCGCCCTGCGAGGAAAAGTCCGCAGGCCTGTTATTTTTAGCCTTGCGCATCTTCGCAAAGAACATTAGCCGTGCTACCACTGTATGAAAAAAAGGTCACCATAGCGGGGAGGGTATGTGTCGCTAGCGCGCTAGCCATTGCCCTCTCGGTGTCTCTGGGATCGCTGGCACCGCAGTTATGGAACATTCCTCCAATTCTGCATGTGCCCCTTTTGCTGACGAAAGCGCTTTCGTTTTGGTATGCATGTTGGGCGACAATCAAAGGGAAGGGTTATGCGGGATGGATCGGATTAACGTTCCCTTTCATTGCTATCGTCATCAAAGATAGGCATAAAAACCAGCCACCTACGGGTGCGGAAATGTTGCCGCCGAAGACGACGGGCCAACCTACAAAAATCCCGATCCGCATGCGCACCATTGCTGCTCTACTGAATATCGCACTGTTGATCTCGGTCGCCTACTTACTACTCAAATATGGTATCTCGAACGCAAGAGAGGCTTGGCTCGTCGCTCTGATGCTGCTGGCGCCAATGGTGTCACTTCTTGTGATAAATTTTCCACTATCGCAAGATCGGGCATCTTTGTTTCTGAAGCGTAGCTCTCTTGACAAGCGGCGGAACGTCGATGAAGGAGCAACAGGAAGGTATCACTTTATGCTAAACGCCATTTTTGCTTTTCTCAGATCGCTTGTGTCTGCTCCGGTGCAAGAAACCGTGGAAGAATTCATCACCAAGTTTGTACGCGAGACGCCCATAAACCACGAAGAAGTGAATCGTATGAAGGATGATCTTGGTATCGGAGCTTCAACGGCGGTGAACGCGGTACTTCTGATCCATGTTTATGGAATTCACTTGGCTTTCCAAAGCGCTGCGGCTCGGAAGCTGATACAACATGCTGATCTGGCCAACTTCGAAATGCACATGTTGTCAGAATTTGTTAATGCTAGCCTAAATAAGATTGGCCTCAATGAGAACGCGGGCCGGCTGTACAAGAAAATGGAGCGTCAAATACAAGAAATGGACATCGAGTTTCTTGCTAATTCGGAGGGTTCTAACGGACCTTTCTGGGCTGCGACAAAGAGATTTCTACGCATCATTTGTGAAAAAGACCTCACCGACGTCGCGATAATGTTTAGCATTTCCGCGAGCATCAATATTCATATGCAATCGACCGTCCAAATGTTTGATGGTCTCTATGAGAATGGATATCGATTTTGAACGCGACGGCCCATACAGCCTAACTCATCGCCGTACGCCACGCCACGCGATGATCCCGCGCAGTTCCCCTGAGGGACGATGTTGACCGGCTGTTTCCTGAAAACCCGATCGGCTGCTCAGGGTCGTGAAGAGACCGCCTGATTCCATTTGTCATCAGGCAGCACTCGGCCATTATGCATAGTTCCCAGTTATGAACAGTTCGCCCACCGCAATGGCTGAATCGGCCTGTCCTTGTTCCTGATCCGAAGCCTCGACGAGCCCTGGGCTGGACATAAGTCCGGCGCAAACATCAGCGTCATCGCGCTGTGGCTGGGGCACGAGAGCCCGACGACAATTCACCAACACATTGAAGCTGACCTCGCGCGATGAAGGAGCAGGCCCTGGGGGAGACTACATGAACCAGACGCCGCGATCAGGCGCTACAATACACCCGACTCGTTGGTCGAGTTCCTGAAGACCCTGTAATTATGTGCAGGCCGCAGGCATCGAACACCGACTCTGTGCTCGTGCGATGCCGCGGCCCGTACCGCAACTGTTAATAACTGGGAACTATGCATAATGCAGAGGGTTTTTAGCTTAGCGGACGCGGTGCGCTGAGTTTGGTGAGAGGTGTGGTGCCACCACCGCGACCGGTGAGCTAAAAATCCTGTTGTACTGAACCGCCGCGCAGGCGGTGGAGCTATGGGGTTTGAATCAATGCGGCCTTGTCGAAGCGTGAGATTTGCACACGCGAGAGGCTCGCCGCAGTAGCACGAGGATGGGTTTCCCGTGCACAGGTTCGATCTCGGACGGCCGCGCGCCGTGACTTGAGGGGCAAGCCAGTCGAGGCGAGAGAGCATTTCGTCGAAGCGTGCCTGCGCGGGCAACAAGAGGCCTGTCGGCTTCCGAAGAAGTCCGCGACGGGGCTTGGGAGAGTGTGTTCAGTCGAGGCCATCAGACACTGCGGGGTGGTCCCCGTGGCAAGGTGCCCGGAAGGAAGGTTTCAATGCAAAGCATGTGGCCACATCCGCACTTCGGGCAATCACGCAGCGACTTCCCTGTAAGCAGCTGGTAGCGGTCGCGATAGTCGAGCGGCGTATCGGGCTTCTCGAGCACAGGCGCAGGTTCAGCGAGCAGCTGCCGACAGCTGGCCAGTTTGACCGCCCGATGGCGATTGGCCAAGAGGCCGTAATGCCGGATTCGTTGAAATCCGTCGGGTAGCACATGCAGCAGGAAACGGCGGATGAACTCCTGCTCGTCGACACGCATCACCTTCTGCGGCGACTCGTGGCGGTAATCCTTCCAGCGAAAGCAGACCTTGCCATCGGCAAAGTCGATCAGCCGATTGTTGGCGATGGCCACCCGGTGGGTGTAGCGACCGAGATACTCGAGGACGTTCTCGGGGCCGCCAAACGGCGGCTTGGCGTAGACCACCCACTCGGCCTGTCGCACCGGAGCCAGATAGCGGACAAACGCACGCGGAGCCCGAAGCGGTTCGAGGGCGTTAAAGAAACGCAGCTCCCCGGCATCGAAGGCGGCCTGTAACTGCGCCAGAAACAGCCGACGGAAGAGCCGTGAGAGCACCCGTACCGGTAGAAAGAACCCTGGGCGGCAAGAAACCCAGCGCTCGTCATCGGCACTCAAACCGCCGCCCGGCACCACACAATGCAGATGCGGGTGGTGCAACAGATTCTGACCCCATGTGTGCAGGATCGCGATAAAGCCGATCTCCGCACCGAGGTGCTTGGGATCCGCCGCGATCGTGCGTAAGGTCTCCGCGGTCGCATGGAACAGAATGCCGTAGACCACCGCCTTGTTCTGGTACGCGATCGCCGCGATCTCCTCGGGCAGCGTGAAAACAACGTGAAAGTACTCGACGGGCAAGAGGTCGGCGTGACGCTCGTCCAGCCATTGCGCGCGGACCAGGGCCTGACATTTCGGGCAGTGCCGATTGCGGCAACTGTTGAAGGAAATGCGCAGGTGACCGCAGGCGTCACACTGTTCGACATGTCCGCCGAGAGCGGCCGTGCGGCAACGCTCGATCGCGCTCATGACGCGATGCTGCCCACGGCTGAGTGTGCCCGCGTGGTCCTCGCGATAGCGGGGCCCGGCCTGGCGAAAGATGTCCGCCAGTTCGAGCCCGGTGGCACGCAACGCCGGCCTCAGAAATGAGCTGGCGGCGTCGGTGTCAGGGGTGGAGGCTCCTCCACCTTGGGCAACAGGTCAAAGGGACTGGTCGTGGCGCACACCGTGCTGCTGGCCACCTTCAGGTAGCGCGAGGTGGTGGCCAGACTGCGGTGTCCGAGAAGAAGTTGAATGGTACGAACATTGGTGCCGGCCTCAAGCAGGTGCGTGGCGAAGGCGTGTCTCAGCGAATGCGGGGTGATTGGCTTGGCTATGCCCGATGCGCGGTGCGCTTTCTGGCAAGCCTGGCCAACGGCATCCCGAGTGATCGGCTGGTCAGGAAGATCGCCGGGAAACAGCCACAGCGTCGGACGCGCGGCTTTCCAGTACAGCCGCAAGGTATCGAGCAGTCGCGGCGAGAGCATTACGTAGCGGTCCTTCTGCCCTTTGCCTTGATCAACCCGGAGCATCATCCGCTGGCTGTCGATGTCGGTGACCTTGAGGTGGGTGGCTTCGGAAACGCGCAAGCCTGCCGCATAGATTGCCGTCAGAAGCGTTCGATGCTTGAGACTACTTACCGCTTCGAGGAAGTGCATCACTTCCTCTTGGCTGAGGATTACCGGCAGCTTGAAGGGCCGTTTGGGCATCGGAATTTCTTCAACGGCCCAAGGCTGTTTGAGCGTCACCTTGTACAGGAAGCGTAGCGCGCCGGTTGCCAGGCCGATGCTGCTCGGTGCAAGCTTCCGGGTTTCGAGAAGATACAGCTGGTAGGTCCGAATGTCCTCCGGCCCGAGTTCCTGCGGCGGGCGGCGAAAGTATTTCGCGTAGGCGGCGACCTGCTGCACGTACGACATCTGGGTGTTCGTTGCGAGGTTGCGAATGCTCATATCTTCAAGCATGCGCTGGCGAAGAGGCGTCATGGTCAAGCTCCTTGTCGAGAATGAGTGAAGTGCTGCAAGCAGCAACTTCATCGTTCTCCGCCACGAGCTCTTTGTAAATCCACCGCGCCGCCTCAGGCCGTCAATCAGCGATTACCGCGTCAGCGGTTTAGTACAATGGCCGTTATGAACATCTATCCATAACGGCCAGGAACGGACATTGAAGACTTTTGCGCAAAGCAGTCATCGGCCGCATCTAGGCGCATGCGACCGCCCGATACTGCGAGGTGCCGCTCTGCAGAGTTTTTTAGTACAGCATGAAGTCGGAAAACATACGGCGCAAAGCCTGCCGCTGTGAGGCTCGCGCGACGCCGCGTTAGAGATCAAGTATGGGAGTTCTGGCGAAAAACTGTTCCCAGGTAACAAGGTTATGCCCATGGATGCGACGTCAATCATAGACCCAACGAAGTCCCAGCTAGAGACAGTCATTCGCTGGTTGAAAAAAGAGCACCTTAATGAGCTTCATGGTTCTAGTGGCTTCTACTGCAATAGGTCGATTATTCGCAAGCCCTACCGCCACTCTCAAATGAAATGCCTGATGACGGGGCATTTAATTGTTGGATTTGCAATATTTTCCTTGGACACCACCTACTCAGCGATCGATATCCTAGAAATTCGGCCTGCCTATCGTGGTAACGGATACGGCCGCCTGTTTGCCACACAGATGATCAATTTCTTATTCTCCGGAGGAGCTCCTTATGTTGCAGTCGAGTGCTCTCCCATCACGTCCGAGCCATTCTGGCGCAACTTGGGTTTTGTAGACGAGGAGAAAAAATATAGCTCATGGGAGAATCCAAAGCTGATTCTACGGCCAAAAGAGGACGAAAGAGGTCAGGGCCGCTTCGTCATGCGGAATTGCCTTGTTTTGTGAAAATGCAAGGGAAAGCCGACCCTTGCCCATTTTGCGTACGGCACCCAGGATTCTCCGCGGCACCCGGATCACGGCACCCGGCGTGGTGGGGCAAGGCCGGCAAAGGTCATCCATCACGGCCCGCCAGCGGTCGGGCTCGGCGCTCTTGTGGCGGCAGATAAACGCAATTCGTGATGCGCCTTGAGCCGGAGCGAGCGGGCCAACTTATTCCCTGACAGCGTTCCACATTATCTTGTTCCACACGTCACAGATGGAGAAACAAACCAATGGTAACCAAGAGCGAACTCAAGTCCCTTGCTGCACGGGCATTGCAGACAAAAGAACCGCCTGCCTACGAGTCAAAAACTGACGTTCTCGTCACAGGAGAGCCACTTCAAGAGCCCATCTATTGGAAGGGACGACAATGGGCAGTCACAAGTTACGGAATTGAGGCGCGTGATGGGAAGTATCGCATCAAGGGCGAGCGAGTATGGGAGGACAACGACGGCCACGGATGGGTTGAGCACATGGAGGAGAAAGAGTGGCTTGATCTGTCTGACTTTGTCGGGGCTCTACGCCTTGCGCGCGCTCGATGGCCAAGGCACGGCGCATAACCCATCATTCGAGCGGACCTGCGCGAAAAGCCGCGCAGGCCACTCAATTTAAACGTTGAGCCTGTATAGATTGCGTTCTCGTGAACGTCGGCTACGCGCCTCAGCGACTGACCACAATGGGTCGATCGCTGCCAGTGGCCTGAAAAATCTGAGCGGCTGCTCTTGGCCAGAACTGGCCACTCAGTAGGCAGATGCAATTTGCATTGTCGTTAAGACGACTTGGCAAGACAATGATCACGACCAGTACCATAGGACAAGTTGTGCCTAGAACGCTCGGCGGCCTTGGATCCAGTGCAGCAACTACGCTGGCGTGACCCGAGCGAAGCAGACTAGCTATTCAATCTGATTGTGCCGTATGATGCATGGACGACTGGGATGGTAGATAGCTGACAGCGGAGATGGTGGATGGGCGACGACTACCTTTACTTTAAATTCAGGAAGATCGACAAACACCTGATCGAATCCTTGGTAAATCGGGAATTGTATTTCGCCAAGCCGGACACGCTCAACGACCCGTTCGACTGCAGGTTGGATTTGCGAAAATCTTTCCGTCGGGCCGCGTTATTAGCCTCCGCCACAAAAGCTCGCCATTTAAGAGCCGCGTTGAAGGTCCCGAATTTACTTGAACATTGGTTTGCCCGTTTGAGCAATGTCGGCATATGCTCCTTCACGCTATGCTATGACGATACTCTTTTGTGGTCACACTACGCCGGCGAGCACAAGGGCGTTTGTCTCCTTTACAGATTTTCTGAGCAATTTCTCGGAGATCCGAAAAATGAGCTTTTAGGTGTGGATAAAGTCAGGTACGAGGAGAACTCCCTGACGGAGTGGCTCAGAAATGCACCACTTGAATTGAGTTCTACCGATGATTTCGTCCGGAAACTTACGAAGATATACCTCACGGCAAAAAGCCCTGCTTGGGCTTATGAGAAGGAGGCGAGAATTATCCGATCTGAGCCTGGCCTGTTTTCCCTTCCCGAAGGGTGCTTGGAGCAAATCTGTTTTGGATTGCGCACGCCGCAAGCCGACATAAATCTTGTCACTAAGTTAGCGACGGATTCCTTCGGCCCCACAAAGTTCTGCCATATGATTCACGATGAAAGCGATTTCAGCATGCGGATGGAAGCGCTGTGAGTGCTAAATTCACCAGTCGCCGCCTCCGGACGTTGGGTCTAACAGTCCGAGAGCGGCCCAAGTAGTGGCTACTTCTTCTATGCACTTTGACTAGATCCGCGATGCTCGGCCACATGCTTTCTGTACTCCATCGTTAGCCACCGGGGCCGTGGCCTCGCATAGATTACTCATCAGTTGACAGCGCCGGGTCGAAGCCACCGAAGTCGTGGATCGTCCTCGGCCGTTCCACCATCCCGACCTGCGGACGGGGCGTCATCCAGTGCGGTGACACGATCAGCACCGCGCGGGGCTTGGGCAGTTCGCGACCCAGGGCCGTCAGTCGCGGCCCGGCCAGGCCGGGCTCCATCGCGAAGCTGGGGGCGCCGTGCGAGACGAACAAACTGGGTAGACGTTCCATGGCGTCGCTCCTGGTCGGATGAGTGTTCGCGCGCTGCGCTTCAGCGCGCGCCGCGCGCGGCCAGCATGGCATCCAGCGACCCTCGACCCGCGCCGCTGATCAACAGCGAGAGCGATGCGGCGAGCAGTGCCAGGGCGAATTCGTAGCCGTTGTTGGCCATGAACAGGCCCTTGTCGATATGCACGCTGAAGATCGCGACAAGCATGGCGAACACCAGGGTCGCTGCGGCAGGACGAAGGAGCAGCCCGAGGATCAGCGCCAGACCGCCGAAGAACTCGGCACTGCCCGCCAGCAAGGCCATCAGGTAGCCCGGCGTCAGGCCGAGCGAGGCCATGAACTGGCCGGTGCCTTCGAGGCCGTAGCCGCCAAAGGCGCCGAACAGCTTCTGCGCGCCGTGGGCAACGAAGATGATACCCACGGGAATGCGCAGGGCCAGCGCGCTCCAGCCGGCGTTGGTGCGACGATGCGTTGCAGGAGGGAAGTGGTGTTGGCTGTGCTCATGGGGTGCTCCGGACAAGGGTGGTCAATCGAAGAGCGCATTGTAGAAATTGCCTCTGGACAGATAAACATGCTTGAATGCGATTCACTGTTCCGAATTTCGAGACCAATGGACCGATTCGAAGCCATGCGGGTTTTCGTCGCCGTGATCGACGCCGGCAGCTTTGTCGGCGCCTCCGACGCGCTGGCGCTGTCCAAGGCGGCGGTATCGCGCCATGTCGCGGATCTGGAGTCGCGCCTGGGCGTGCGCTTGATACACCGCACGACCCGCAAGTTGTCCTTGACGGCCGAGGGCGAGGTCTTCCATGCGCGTTGCGAGGAACTGCTCGCCGGCGTCGAAGAGGCGGAAGCCGAAATCACCTCGGTCAGCGGCGAGGCCACGGGAATCCTGCGCATCAACGTCCCTTTCACTTTCGGCCACTTGCATCTGGCGCCGCTATGGGTCGAGTTCATGGCCCTGCACCCGAAAGTGACGCTGGACGTAACGCTGGCCGACCGCGTGGTGGATCTGGTCGAGGAAGGCTTCGACATGGCGGTGCGCATCGCGCGCCTGCCCAACTCCACGCTGATCAGCCGCCAGCTCACCTCGACGCGCCTGGTGTTGTGTGCCTCCCCCAGCTATCTGCGCAATCACGGCACGCCGGCACATCCGTCAGAACTGGCGCAGCACGCGGTCGTGGCCTACAGCCTGTTCTCGATGGGCGACAACTGGCCGTTCACGGGGCCACAAGGCACGCTGTCGGTGAAAGTGTCACCGCGCCTGCGCACCAATAACGGCGACACCTGCCGGGTCGCCGCGCTGCGCCATCAGGGCATCGTCTTGCAACCTTCCTTCCTCGTCGGCCCGGATCTGATCGCCGGAACCCTGGTCGAGCTGTTGCCGGCCTACCGTTCGATCGAACTCGGCGTGTACGCGGTTTACCCCTCGCGCAAGTTCGTCGCGCCCAAGGTTCGCCTGCTGATCGACTTTCTCGCCGACGCTTTCCGGATGCAGGCCTGGCCAGGATAGGGGCTATTGGAATTTCCGTGGCGGAGGCAGCCACGGCACAGGTTCAGGGGAGCTGCACGCCGAGTGATATCCGGTCACGCCGGGGCCGCGCGGAAAATTCGCAGACGAAGCACGCCGATGCGCTACATTCTTGAACATCGGCAGCAAGGTGAAACCGGCCTGCCACCACCTCGCGCCTCGCGCCTCTCAAGGAGAATCGCAAATGCCAACAACAGGTACCGTACAACTGCATCGTGTGTTCAGAGCACCGCCGGAGCGCGTCTATCGAGCCTTCCTTGAGGCAGACGCAATGGCCAAGTGGATCCCGCCATACGGGTTCACTTGCAAAGTCCACCACATGGATGCCAGGGTCGGCGGAAGCTTCAAGATGTCTTTCACAAACTTCACTACAGGGAACGCTCACTCCTTCGGCGGTGAGTACCTTGAACTCGTGCCGCACGAACGCCTTCGCTACACGGACAGATTCGACGACCCGAACATGCCCGGGGAACTTCAGGTTACGGTGATTCTCACGAAGGTTTCCTGCGGCACCGAGCTACACATAGTCCAGGAAGGTATCCCCGAGGTCATCCCTGTAGAAATGTGCTACCTCGGCTGGCAGGAGTCCCTGACGCAGCTGGCGACGCTCGTCGAGCCAGAGATCCCCGGCTAACAAGCTGCCGCCCAACGAATCTGGACAGATCGTGCGAAGCCACGATCTGATCCCTTTGTTGGACGCGCCCGTGCCGGAGAGCTGAGCGCTCCCATCGCCATCACGGCAGCCACGGCACGCGCAAAGTATCGCCGGGCGGTTCCTTGCACGGTGGCGCGAAGCGGTTTGTATCGAAATTTCAGCAAGAGATGCGGCAAGCCGATCAGGCGCCTGCAAGTGGCGTGCAGGAAGGCAAAATTGCCATCGGTTTGCTACTGACCCCGTGGCCCTGGCGGTGGGCGCCCTGCTGGCGTCGAGCGGGAAGCCGCCACCGTGCGCCAAGCTTGCCATCGTCTCGACGCCTGCCTGCTCAAGCACATCGCGTCGGGTCAGCGAATGCAGCAGACGGCGGCGGACCCCGGCCCGCACTTCGTCGAGCAAGCGTAAGAGATCGCGCCCTCTGCGCCACCCCTGGCGGTTGATTCATCGCGAAACGAAGCGGCCTTCGCCGACCGCTCTCGACTGGCCTCCAAAACGAAACTTGCTTCGCTTCGCGCGCCTGGCGTGCCGTGAAAACGCGCGCCCAATCGACTGGCACGGATTATGCGGTGCAACACCCAAACGGCGCGCCAACCGCTTGCCGGCACCGCTACCGGAGCTTGCCATGAACCACCGCCTTCTCGACTATCAGCCGCCCATCGACGCCCTGGAGCAAGCGCTGGAGGCGCCGGGGGATGTCGCGGGATGGTCGAGTGCGAACGAAATGCGGGTGGCTGCCGAGTTGCTCGAACAGGCCGACGAAGGCGTACTCGAGTCCTACCTCGACGGGATGATCGGAGGCGCAGACGGGCGCGCTGTCGCAAGCGACGTTCGCGCCGCGCTGGCCGGCATCCTCGGGCGCATCGGTCGGCCGCTCCTGCGCCAGGCCGGTGCCACGCCGAGATTGTCGGCGGGCCGCATCTTTGCTCTCGAACTCGAAGGCTTGAGTCCCGAGGACCAGGCTTTCGAGGTGGCGCGTCATTTCGGGCGCTTTGCCGCCGACGCCGCGCGACGTGCAAGTCGCGCTACCGGCACGGCTTCAGCGCAGCTGGTAGCGCGGCGCGCCGCGGTTGCTGCTGCGCAGGAGTTTGCGCCCGGCCTGGCGCCGACAAATCCGGGCAGCCGCCCGTCCACGGGAACGTGGTTTCGCAGAGGACGCCAACTCGTCGTCCTCAACCCTTAGTACCTGTCATTTGAGGAGCCTGCCATGCATGACATCGACCGCAACCAGATGGAGTTCGAGGACGAAGCATCCGAATACGAAACCGACGAGTTCGAGTCAAACGAGTCGGATTGGTCGGGGGAATACGCAACTGATCTCAGCGAAGCCGAGGAGTACGAACTTGCCTACGAATTGCTCAGCGTCGACAACGAGGAGGAACTCGACCAGTTTCTCGGCAAACTTATCCGGCGGGTTGCCAAAGGTGCTCGCAAGCTGATCCGCTCGCCGATCGGCAAAGCGGTCGGCGGTGTTCTCAAGGGCGTCGCCAAGAAGGCCCTGCCGCTCGCTGGCGGTGCGCTTGGGGGCATCGTCGGCGGGCCACTCGGTGCCAAGATCGGCAGTGGCGTCGCCTCTGCCGCGGGTAGCGCCATCGGCCTCGAAGCCGAGATGGACCAGGAAGAGCAGGAGTTCGAGGGCGCCAAGCAGTTCGTCCGCCTGGCCGCAGACACCGTGAAGAAGGCGGCCTCTGCAGCACCAGGGGCCGACCCACGCGCGGTGGCGCAGTCAGCGGCGATCAGCGCTGCACGCAAGCTCGCACCCGGCTTGATCAGGAGAGCCGGCGGCATGGCCGCTGCTGCGGGCCGGGGCCAGAGCGGGCGCTGGGCACGGCGTGGCGACAAGATCGTGATCTACGGGGCCTGAGTGAGTCGGCGCGTCATGACACCCTTCGCTGCCTGGATGCTGGCCCAAGAGGCGCGTGCTTTACGGACCCGGCTTACGCGCATCAAGCCTTTCGCGCTTTTGGAGCCGATGCTGCCGGCTGCCACCCTGCGGCCACGCGCGCAAGTGGCCATTGAACGCCACCTCGCACGCGGGCGCCGTGATCTCGAAGTCATGGTCCAGGGATTCATTACCTGGCTGCATGGCCCCGGACGCGCGGCCAGCGTAGCGCAGGCGCAGCGTCGCTTCACCTACCTGCGCCTGCAGTTCCACGCCGCGCTGACGCAGTTCGATCTGTTCAGCGACGTCATCACCCAGCGCAGCGAGCACGAATCGGGAGTCTGGCTCGCCGGGCTCGACGTGGTGGCCGCCGACGCACTGGCGCTGCCGGGCCACTACTACCCGGTGCCGCCGATCATCTGCTATCTAGACCGCGGGGCGGGTGCGGCGATTCGCCGTGCACGCACCCGCTTGCCGGGTGGTGGCGAGAACCCGGTCGCCGTGATCCGGGTGCCGCGCGAGCGCATGGTCGGTAGCGGCATCGCCTCGTCGCTGGTGCACGAGGTTGGCCACCAAGGCGCGGCATTGCTCGCTCTGGTGCCATCGATTCGCCCAGTGCTGCGTGGGCTGCAGGCGGTCGAAGGTCCCGATCGCAGCGCCTGGGAACTCTGGGAGCGTTGGATCTCGGAGATCCTGGCCGACTTCTGGGCCGTGGCACGGGTCGGCATTGCCTCGACACTGGGTTTGATAGCCGTGGTCAGCCTGCCGCGCGCCTTCGTGTTTCGCATTGAGCACCAGGATCCGCATCCGGCACCCTGGATCCGCGTGCTGCTGAGTTGCGCCATCGGCCAGGCGCTGTACCCGCATCCGCAGTGGGGACGCTTCGCCGCGCTGTGGGCAGCGTTCTATCCGCCGCAGGGCTTGGACGCTGCGCGTGCACAGCTGCTGGCGCGCTTGCGCGCCACCATGCCGGCATTTGTCGCCTTGCTGGTGCAGCACCGGCCGCGCTCGCTGCGCGGTCGCAGCCTGGCCGATGCGCTGGCCACCGCCGAGCGTCAACCCTTGCAGCTGGCGCGGCTGTACCGCGACTGGTGCGCTGCACCGGCGGCGATGTATCGCGCCGCGCCATCGCTGGTGTTCGCGGTCATCGGGCAGGCGCGTGCCGACGGGCGCGCCAGCCCCGAGCTGGAGAGCGAACTGCTGGCCCGCCTGCTCACCCATTGGGCGCTGGACAGCACGCTGAAGGGCGCTTCGCAATGCGCAAACCTGCGCTCCATTCAAAGTTGATCTGCTGTTCACCAAGGAGAAAAACATGCCTGCCACGACCCACATCCCGAAGAGCACCCGCAAGGGTTCGATCACCGTCACAGTGGCCGATTCCGGTGGCGACGGCGCCGTCCTGCGCGGCGCCTGGGTGAGCCTTTACGCCCACCCCGACGATGTTGACCGCAGCGACTTCCTGGACACCAACTGGCAGCCGGAGCCGCGCAACTGGCTGGCCAGCGAACGCACCGACGGTGCAGGCCAGGTCACCTTTGCCGAGCTCGATCCCGCGTGCTACCTCGTGAAGTACGAGCACCACCCGAAGATGCTCGCGCAATGCGTCGACGTCGGGTCGGGTTGCACCGAGTCGGTATGTTTCCAGCTGCCGCTCGAGGCGCAGCTGGAAATCACCTTCATGAACACCGACTGCCAGGATATCGCCTGTCGGCAACCGCGAGTCAATGACCGGGCGCAGGCGCGCTTCACCTTCAGTCACTCCGATGTACTGGCCGCGCACGTGACGATGCAGTTGGCGCCGGGCATGACACGTGTGCGCAACGAAAAATTCGTTGCCACGATGCCGATGAAGAACGCCGGTACGCAAGAAATCGGCGCGGCATTGGCGTTCTCGCTGCTGGGCCCTTTGCCCAACGGGCAAGCAGGCGGGCAGCTGGCGGTGCTGGCCCTCGCGGAAGAATTCGACGTTGAAGAGCGCGAGCCGACGCCGATCAGCGGCAACCTCAATGTCGCGCTGGCACGCTCCGAGACCGCGCCGACGCCGGACCTGCGGCTGTGGGGGGCGATTCGCGCCAGCACCGAAGCGCTGTCGTTCGACAAGTACCTGCGCTTCATGGACTTGCTGTTCTGCAGCAACGGCCGGGAAAACCCGCCGGCGGCCGAAACGGCGGCTTACAACAGGCTGCTGCAAAGGCGCTTCCTGCCGTTTACCGACACCGACGCCTACCGCGTGCTGAAGGCTGCGACCGAAGCCTTCGTGATGGTCAACTGCGGCGTGTTTACCGGCGACCCGGGGGTCACAGGCGACGCCGACGTGCTGGCCGATCTGAATGACTACCTGCGGCGGCGCGACCTCCCCAAGCCCGGGCGAGAGCCGTACCTGGAGCAGGTCGAAGGCATCGGCATGCTGCCGTATCTGGCGATCATCCGGCGCAAGTTGCCCGACGTCCCTTTCAACGAACCGATCCGCCGCACCGAGCGTGAAACCGATCTGTGCGAAGGCTTTGTGCAGGAGAAGCTGCGCAACCCCTGCCTGCTCGAACTCATCTGGTCCTACTGGCATGAAGAGTGCATGCAGGTACAGGCGATGAACGCGATCACGCGACGCTTCCAGAACATGCGCGGCACACGCCAGCCCGACCCGCTGGCGAACGTCGAGGTGAACCCCTTGCGGCCGCTGAACAACCTGCTGTGGGGCTATATCCAGGACGAGCAGCACCGCCTCACGGTGGCCCGGCGCAACGCTGAGTACGACCACCACTACGGCTTGCGCCTCAAGGGTCGCGCGGTGCTCGATTTCCGACCCGCCGACACGCGCTCGAAGTTCGTCGAGGCCTTCCACCATTTGCTGAGACTGTGCACGGTGTTCTACAAGCAGGATGACAACACCACCGTCAAGGCCGACGCCTTCGGCGTGCTCAACGCGCTGAAGGAAGTGCACCTGATCCTGTCGCAAGGTGCACACAGCCAGTTCGGTGATCTGCCGCCGACCGCGCGGATCGAGATGCTGATCCAGCAGTGGCTGCTGTCGCGGCCCGAGTTTCGCGAGTTCCTGCCGACCCGGGTGATGGTTGCCTACCCGGAGCCGTGGATGGACCGGGTCGACGCGATGAAGAAGCTGCAGGGCTGGTCCGACACCAGCGTGGTGCACTTCCACAACTTGGCAGTGTTCGGCGAGCAGCTCCTACTGTCGATCCGTTACGGTGCGTGGAGCACCGCGTTCGAGCCGACTCAGGCGTTCAATTTCGCGCGCTTCTGGCGGCCCCAGGTGCTCGGCTACATCCACGCCTATCGCGCCGCGACCGGTGCCGAACTGGGCGCGGAGACGGTCGAGACGCGCGTCGATTCCACCCTCCCTTCGGTACTGCTGCAAAGGCGCCTCGCCGCGCAGCAGCGGAGCGCGTGACGAGCAGCCGGCATGTTGGACTTTGCCTCGTCGCTCTACCTTGGCCTGCGCCATGGCAGCCGCTCGCTCGAACCCTGGGAGGCGCTCAGCCTCGGCTGCCCGGCGGCCTTGCGCGAGCCCGTCGAGGCGCTCTCCACGGCCCGCGAACTGGCGACCCTCGTCGGCTGCGCGGCCGGCACCTTGCTGCCTTCCAGCTTTCACCTCTTCTGGGACCTGCTCGGTGTTCTGAGCCGTGAACCGATCGAGATCTTCATGGACGCATCGACCTACCCGATCGCCCGCTGGGGTGCCGAGCACTGGGCTGCGAAAGGCGTGCCCTTGCAAACCTTCGCGCGCCATGACGCGGCTTGCCTGGCGCAATTGCTCGGGCGGCGCGGTAGCGGTCGACCAGTGGTGCTCAGCGACGGTGTCTGCCCGGGCAGCAACAGCCAGCCGCCATTGGCGGCCTACGCCGCGCTGGCACGCCGGCATGGTGGCTGCTTGCTGATCGACGACACCCAGGGCCTGGGCATTTACGGCCATCACCCTTCGCCGGCTGCAGCTTACGGGCTCGACGGCGGCGGCTCGCTGCAGCGACACGGCCTCGCTGGCGACCATCTGATCGTCGGTGCCTCGCTCGCCAAGGGATTCGGCGTACCGGTGGCACTGCTCGCCGGCGAAGCGGCGCTGCTGCGCCGCTTCGCGCGCGACAGCGCCAGCCGCGAGCACATGAGTCCGCCGTCAATGGCGGTGATTCGTGCCGCTCAGCACGCGCTGGCTGTGAACCGAGACGACGGCGAGTGCCTGCGCTTGCGGCTGTGGCGTGCCGTGCGGCGGCTGCGCGCCGGTCTCGGTGCACTGGACATCGCCACACGCGGCGGCGACTTCCCGGTGCAAACGCTGCTTGCGCCGCCGTCGACCGATGTGCGGCAGCTGCACACCCATCTGTTGCAGGCCGGCGTGCGCACTGTTCTGCACCGCGATCGCGGCGGCGGGGCGCAACTCAGCTTCCTGCTCCGCGCCGAGCACGATGCAACGCAGATCGACCACGCCGTGGCGCAACTGGCGCAAGTGCGGCATGCCGCATGGGAGCCGGCATGAAGGCAAAGCATTGATGCCGCTTCACGCTTCACAAGTGATTTCGCCCCTGTTAACAGGAGACCACCATGCACAAGATGAGCTGCCAATGCCCGAAGTGCCAGACCGGCACCGGAGCCGAATTCCAGGCCTTCGAATTTGAGGCCTTCGATTTCGAGATGTCGCCTCAGGGCGAGTTCGAGTTCGAGGACGAAAGCGAAGACGAAGCGCTGTACGAATATGGCGCAGTGGACGAATACGAGGACGAAGCCAGCTTCGGCTCGCGCGACGCCGAGAGCCCGTTCAGCGATGAAGAAGAGGCCGCGGCCTGGGATTCGGAACGACGACGTGGCCGTGCCGCATCGTCGGCTCGTTCGAAGCCGCAGGCTAGCCCCTCGCGTTCCCGAGCGAAGGCCGGTTCGCGGCCAACATCACCTTCGCGCTCCAGGCCGCCAAGCCGGAATGCGCGGCGGCTACGGTCACGCTTCGCCGCGCCGGCGGCGCCATGCGTGTGCCCGGTTCATGGCACGGAGTACGTGCGCTGGATACAAAGCACACTGAACCAGGTCGAGTCGGCGAATTTGCCGGTCGACGGGGTGATGAACGCAGCCACGCGCAAGGCATTGCGCCGCTTCCAGAGCCGCCAGGGCTTGCCCGTCGACGGCATCGCCGGGCCGGAGGTTGAACAGGCCCTGCGCGATGCACGCCGCCCGACCGATGCCGGGGCAAGGGCTGACGAGCCAGGGCAGGACCAGGGCGAGATCGACGAGTACGAAACGCTGGAGCTTGAAGCGCCCACCAGGATGCCGACATTGCGCCGCGGCTCGCGCGGGTCGGGCGTGGCCGATCTGCAGCGCCGGCTCGGCGCTGCAGGTTTCAATGCCGGAGCAGCCGACGCCATCTTCGGGTCGAAGACCGATGCGGCTGTGCGCGCGTTTCAGCGCGCGCGCGGTCTCGCTGTCGACGGCATCGTTGGTTCAAGAACCTGGGGAGCGCTGCTCGGTACATCGCCGAGCGTCCCGGGCGGTGGCGGCTCAGCGACGAATGAATGGCTGCTGCCCGCGAGCGTGCGCACCGCCGGCGACGCCCAGACCGTGCGCTATGACTCGCCGCCGGCGTGGATCGGCATGCCGGGCAATTGCACCGGCACCTTCACAGCCGGTGCGGCAGCACTGAAGGCTCACATCCTGGCGACCTTTGCCGGCGTTTCAAGCATCGGCGGCTATTCGTGCCGAGCCAACAGCGCCAACCGCTCCGAGACATCGGTTCACGGCACGGGCCGAGCCCTGGACATCATGATCCCGACGCTCGGCGGCCGCGCCAACAGCGCCATCGGCGACCCGATCGCCAACTGGCTGGTGCGCAACGCCGCAGCGATTGGCGTGCAATACATCATCTGGAACCGCATGCGCTGGAGCGGCAGCCGCACGCCGCGCGTGGCGCGATACAGCGGCCCCAATCCGCACATCGACCATGTGCATGTCGAAATCAACAACGACGGCGCACGTCAGCGTACGCCGTGGTTCACCAATCACGGGCAGGCCAGAGAGACTGAATTCGAAATGGCATGGTGAGGAAGACCGGCCGCCTTGAAAGGAGCGACGACATGTACGACATGTACGGAAAGGACGTCAACACGACAGGATTTCCGCGCTGGCCGCAGGCCGAGATATTTCACCCCGGCGAGATAGAGCGTTATGTCGGCAGCGCGCCGAAGCCGCCACCCCATGCTGCGTGTCGCGCAGATCCCTTGCTCTTCCGTTGCTTTCGATCCTACCGGACCGAGCTCGAAGCCTGGCACGAAGAGCAACTCGACCGCCTGGTGATCGACATCGTCAGCCGCGACCTCGAGGGCAAGCCCGTCGCGCATGTACTGATGATCGGGCACGCCGCCAAGTGGAGGGCGAGCGACGACAAGTTCGCATTGGGGCAAGGACGTGCGGAGTCGGTAGAGCAAGGACTGCGTCGCCGACTCAAGCTGCACGGCAACGCGCTGGCGCGCCTGCCCATCACCACGCTGAGCCTTGGCGACATGCTTTCAGAAGCGTCCAACGCGACGCAAGCGGGGCGCAGCCTCAATCGCAGGGTATCGGTCAAGCTGCTCCTGGCGCCACCGCCAGCAAACAAGACGAAATGCCAAGCGATTGCCGACGGCAGTTTGCGTGAGGCGGTGTTCGCGATCCTGGGTAGACGCCCCGAACGGTTCCAGGTGGCCAAGGAACTGTTCGCCTTCATCCGCCGGGCCGACAGCCTGGCGTGCAAGGCCCTGGGCAGCGCGACGGGAGCGATGGGCCCGGCCGCGCGCCTGGCCTGCATGTTCCTGAACAGTTTCGTCGAGACGCTCGCTAGCGAATTCGAGAACGATCCCGCCGTCCAGCTGGCTTTTGTGCGCGGCTCGGCTTACGCGCTCATGGACGCAGCGACGAACAGACAACGGCCGCTCAGCAGGATCCGCGGCGGCGCCAAGCTCGTGCGCGCCTTTTCGCTCGGCTACAGACACACCAGCGGGCGCCTGCTGGCCCTGCGGGAAGACGCCAGGCTACGCCCCAGGCTGGACGACCTCCTTGCCGCGATTGCCTGTCGTGACCCCCGCTCGTCGGCGTTGCGAACGATCTATCTGGCCATACTCGCCGTCGTGCGCAGCGAGTCGCGTTCGCTGGGCAGCAACGTTTTCATCGGCGCAGCGGGGAACTGTGCTTTCGACTATCCAAGAATCCGGCATTTCAATTGCGGGCCCCTGCCCGACTGATGCCTCGCCAACTACAGCGCAAGGAAGCGGCCCGAATGATCATCGACTGCCACTGCCACGCCGGCCTCGGCGACGGTCTCACCGGCCCCTGGGACACCGCAGCGCCACTGCACAACTACCTGCACCGCTGCGCCGCCGCCGGCATCCGGCGCAGCGTGGTCTTCTCTGCCTTCCACTCGGACTACGCCAAGGCCAACCGCGAGGTCGCCCGCCTGGTCGCCAGCCGGCGTGACCGGCTCTACGGCTTTGCCTTCGTACACGCCGGGCGCGACCGCGGCCGCGTGCGGGCGATGGTACGTGAGGCGGTGCAGGAGCACGGTTTTGTCGGCATCAAGGTGCACCGGCACGACGCGCGCATAACGCGAGAAGTCTGCGAAGCGGCGCGCGAGTTCCATTTGCCGCTGCTCTACGACATCGCCGGCGAGGTATCGGTGTGCGAGTTGCTGGCGCAGCAATATCCCGATGTCGATTTCATCATTCCGCACCTGGGCAGCTTCGCCGACGACTGGGGGGCACAACTGGCGCTGATCGACCACTTGGTTCGCCACCCGAACATGCACGCCGACACCGCCGGCGTGCGTCGTTTCGATCTGCTGGAACAGGCGCTGCGACGCGCCGGCGCACACAAGCTGCTGTTCGGCTCCGACGGCCCCTGGCTGCACCCGGCAGTCGAGCTGAGCAAGCTGCGCCTGCTGCGGCTGCCAGCGCAAGACGAAGCGCTGGTCCTCGGCGGCAATTTCATGCGCCTGATCGGACGCATCAATGCGTGGCCCGCTGGTTGGCGCGGCGGATCTGCAATGCCCGGTCGGTGACGCCCAGGCGCGCCGCAGCGCGCTGCAGATTGCCGCCCTCCTGATCCAGCGCGGCCTGAGTGGCCAGCTCAGTGGCGGTCTGCCCGATCTCCTTCAGGCCGATGTTCAGTTCGACGGCATGGCGAACGGCAGCTTCGAAGTTGCGGTCGGGCCAGTGCGGGCGCCAGACCACAGCCGCCGGCCGCTCGTCTTCGGGCACGTCGCCGACGGTGAGTGGGCCGTGGCCGCTGTGGCGCTGCCACAGCCGAGCCACGGTCTGGCAAAGATCGCGCACGTTGCCGGGGTATTCGCGCGTCAGCAGGTACTCCTTGACCGCCGGGTCCATTTCCAGAGGGGCGGCGCGAGGCTCCAGTTGGGCGAGGATGAAGCGCGCCAGCGGCAGAATGTCTTCCATGCGTTCGCGCAGCGGCGGCGCGGTGCAACGCCAGGCCGCAATGCGGTAGAACAGGTCGGCGCGGAAACTGCCGTTGGCCACGGCGGCATCGAGATCACGGTGGGTTGCACAGATCAGGCGGAAGTCGCTGCGCTGCCAGGTATTGCTGCCCAGGCGCTTGTACTGGCGCTCCTGCACCACGCGCAGCAACTGCGCCTGCAAGGCAATGCTCAGTTCACCGACCTCGTCGAGAAAGAGCGTGCCCCCATGTGCAAGCGCAAATGCGCCATCACGCGCCCCGGCCGCACCGGTGAAGGCACCACGCTCATGACCGAAAAACTCGCTGCCCGACAACTCGCTCGACAGCGTCGTGCAGTCGACGACGACGAACTCGCCCACTTCGTCGCGACCGTCGAGTTCGTGAATCAAGTGCGCGATCTGCTCCTTGCCGGTGCCGGTCTCGCCGGTGATAAGCACGGAAGACTGTGTCAAGCGTGCGACTTCGACGACGCCGCGCAGGAGCGATTGCCAGGCCGCGCCGCGTCCCGCCACGCGCTTGCGCACGATGTCCGAGTCGACCAGAGTCCGAATCGTCTGCCAGCGCTGCAGTCGGCAGGCGACGTCGTCAGCAGTGGCCGGAAGCGCAGACCACAGCAGCAGGTCGGCGGCGCCGGCATCGAGCACGCGCCACATTGCGGCCGGATCCCATTGACCTGCGCCCACGGCGATGGCGAGCACGGAAGAGTCCCGGACCAGTT
Source organism: Candidatus Accumulibacter meliphilus (assembly GCF_036625345.1). Taxonomy (NCBI): domain Bacteria; kingdom Pseudomonadati; phylum Pseudomonadota; class Betaproteobacteria; genus Candidatus Accumulibacter; species Candidatus Accumulibacter meliphilus. The sequence goes on from NZ_JAZKTZ010000003.1 coordinate 241,629, forward strand.
CGCGCAAAGCGTCGAGAACGCCGTCGTCGGCTTGCGCCAACACCGCGATGCCAAGCCCGCCGGCCTCTCGCCGCGTCGCCAAAACGTCGATGGCCGCCATTTTGAGCAGCGCCGTCACTTGCGCCCGCAAGGCGGTCGGGACCGGGCCGAGAAACTGCAGCCACGCAGGGGTCGCCATCGCTCAAACCCTTTCTCGAATCAGGGTCCAGTCGTGCCGGGAACAGGCACTCGCGCCGTACATAAAGCTATTGCCCATGATCCGCTCCCACTTGAGTTCAAGACACCAAAGGTGGATCGTTGGAGTTGGCTGATGCCTCCCTTACTGTGAAAGTCGTCTACGCGACCCACAAATCGCCCTTCTCCTCCTGCGGGAAAAGGACCGGGGGGTGAGGCGGGGAATTCAGGGAGCATCCGAGCCCTGGCCATCTTTGGACAGCCGTTCGCAAGCGGCCCCGGCACGCGCGCCCCTTCTTGTGAACGCGCGGACGTGATACGTTTCCGCCTGTGCCGGCAATGGTGCTGCGCAAGCTCACAACTTCAAGGATAGAGAGAGATGGCCAAGAGACAGTTTGAGGCGATAGTGCCGGCGGAGGCTGGCTGGGTAGTGATTCACGTCGACACTTCGGCGAAAGACGACATCAAAAAGTGGAGCATCACCGAGCACCTCAACGTGATTGGTTTCGGCGTGCGCGCGGACGACGGCTACCCTGTGCCAATTACCGCCATCGGTCCGACCACGCTGTGCAACATGGATGATGGCGGTGACAAGGCGAACGACTGCTATACCGGGTTTTTCCTGCAAGCGCCGAACGGCTGGATTACCGGGGCCGTGCCGGAGACGAGATGGCCTGATCTCGACAGCTTCGTCAATCAGGCCGCCCACGTCTATATCGGCATGGGACGTATTGAGCATAGCGAACTCGTCGTCTGAAGCGCGCAAGGGCAGTAGCGCCGCGGCTCCCTTCGCGCAGCGGGTTCGTGCAGAAAAAATCATCGTCGCATCTGCAGGCGGTACGCGACGGCACCTCCTCGCAAGGACGGGGCAGGCGCATGATTGCGTGATGGCGGCCGGATGTGGCGACGGGGAAACCCTCGCTCACGCCACAGCCGGCAACTTCAATACCACCCGCAAACCACCCAGCGGCGAATCGGCGAGGCTCAGCTCTCCGCCGTAAAGCTGCGCCAGATCGTCAACAATCGACAGGCCCAGCCCGGAACCCGGCACCTGCTGGTCGGCGCGCACACCACGGCGGAGCACGGCATGGCGGTCGGCGGCGGCGATTCCCTGGCCGTCGTCGTCGATGGTGATCAGCAACTGCTCGCTTTCGGCACGGGCGGCGACTTCGACGCGGCGGCTGGCCCACTTGCAGGCGTTGTCGAGCAGGTTGCCGAGCATTTCCTGCAGGTCCTGCTCTTCACCGCGAAAGGCCAGGTTTTCGGCGATCGGGTGCAGCAGGAGCTCGAGCTGCCGCTCGGCGTGAATCCGGCGCATGGTGCGCAGCAAGGCTTCGAGCGCTGATCGCAGCGGCGTGCGGGCGCCGGCGACACGCAGGGTCGCCGCGGCGTGCGCACGCGAGAGGTGGTAGTCAACCTGGCGTTTGGCCGTGTCGACCTGGCCGACGACCAGGCGGGCGAGTTCATTGTTCTTGCCGCTGGCGGCGTTGGCGAGAACGCTGAGCGGCGTTTTGAGTGCATGCGCCAGATTGCCCGCTTGCGTGCGCGCGCGTTCGATGACCTCGGCATTCTGTCCCAGAACGGTGTTGAACTCGTCGACCAAAGGCGTGATCTCTGCCGGAAACTGGCCTTCGAGACGTTGCGCGTCGCCCTTGCGAACGCGCCCGAGTGCGGCGCGCAGGCTGCGCAGCGGCGCCAGCCCGACCATCACCTGCACCAGCGCGGCGACGACCAGGCCGGCAGCGAGAATGCCGAGCGCCAACGAGAGCGCGCCGTTGAAGTTCCTTACCGGCTCGAGCATCAGCGTCTCGTCGGCGGCGATGATCAGCCGAAAAGCGCGTGCCGCAGGCTTGGCTCCGGCAGCTCCTGCAGCTGTGCCGCTGCCCTCGTCGATGCGTACGACGCGTTCGACCATGCCCAGCCACCCGCCACCGGGACCGGCCACGCGGTGCTGATGAATCTCGCCGTCTGCCGGGGCATCGGGCGGCACGGCGAGCACGCTGTCCCAGAGCGAACGCGAACGCAGCAGGCCGGCGCGCGCAGCGCGGGCCTGGGCAGAGTCACCCTCGGCCGCCAACGCGTCGACCTGCCAATAGAGCCCGCTGTACGGCAGGCTCAGGCGCGGGTCGCTCAAAGGCACCGACAGCGTCGCCTGCCCATCGCCGTCGACCGCCAGATGGGCGGTCAACTGGTTGAGGTGAGTTTTCAGCTCGGCGTGGAACTGCGTCGCCACGTGTTCGCGAAACAGGCTGCTCAGGCCCCAGGCGGCGACCGCAATCGACGCGGCGATCCAGAACAGCGTTCCCGCCAGGAGGCGGATGCGCAGCGAGCCGCGCGCGGCAAGCGGGAAGGGCGGGGCAGGCACGCTCATCCGCCCGCGGTCAGGCGATAGCCGAGGCCACGCACGGTTTCGATCAGCCCCGGCGGCAGTTTCTTGCGCAGACGACCGATGAAGACCTCGACGGTGTTCGAGTCACGATCGAAGTCCTGCGCGTAGATGTGCTCGATGAGGTCGCTGCGCGAGATCACCTGCTCGCGATGGTGCATCAGATAGGCGAGGACACGATATTCGTGGCTGGTCAGCGTCAAGGCCTGGCCATTGACGCTTGCCCGGCTGTTGCGCGTGTCGAGCGTCAGCGGACCGCAGAGCAGTTCGGCGCTGGCGTGGCCACCGGTGCGGCGAATCAGCGCACGCAGGCGGGCGAGCAGTTCTTCCATGTGGAAAGGCTTGCTCAGGTAGTCGTCGGCGCCGGCGTCGATGCCGGCGACCTTTTCGTGCCAGCCATCACGGGCGGTCAGGATCAGCACCGGCATGGCCCGACCGGCGGCCCGCCACTTCTTGAGGACGCTGATGCCGTCGAGCTGCGGCAGGCCGAGGTCGAGAACGACGGCGTCGTAGGAAGCGCTGTCGCCAAGGTGGTGGGCGTCGACGCCGTTGCTCGCGGTATCGACCGCGTAGCCAGCCGCGCGCAGCGCGTCGGCGAGTTGCTTCTGCAACAGGGCTTCGTCTTCGACGATCAGGATGCGCATCAGTGCGGCTCCCCGCGCGGCTCGCCAGCGTCCGCAGCCCGCGCTTCGTCGTCGCCGCCACGACGGCGCTCACCCTGCCCGCGCTCCTCGCGCTCCTTGCGCCCCTTGACGCCGAGAATGCTGCCATCACGCGCGTCGACCTTGAGTTTGACCAGCGATCCGCCGCTGCGCAGCAGCTTGATCTCGTACTCCCAGCGGCCGTGCTCGCGCTCAAGCTCGACTTCGACGATCTGCCCCGGATAGGCGGCTTCGACGCGTTCGAGGATTACCCGCAGCGGCAGCACCTCACCGGCTTCCAGCGCCTGACGCGCACGATCGTGGTCGCCGCCGTGGCCGTCGCCGGCACTGCCGGCGCTGACGACGGTACTCGCCCACGCGAGGAGCAGCGCAGCAATGGCCAGTAAAGTATTTCTCAACTGATTCATCTCCATAGTTTAACGGGCACAGACGCTTTCCAGACCGCTGCGCGCGCCGTGTAGCGGCCTGCCCCGCCCGTTCTACCGCGTTGCAGCTGAACGCAGGATGAACGAGCGCTTCAGCATCGGTTCAGTCAGCGCCGGGCAAAGTAGCGCCATGTCAAACCGAAGCGAAAGGGCACACCCATGAAACACCACCCGCGCAAGCAACCAGGAATGCTGCTATTGACAGCGACGCTGGCGCTCCTGCTCAACACAACGGCGTTCGCCGCACCCCGCGACGAGCTGCTGGCCGGCTACGCCGCGGCGGCGAAAACCGCCGACCCGGCCTTCGCCGGTTTCTCGGCAACACGCGGCGAAGCCTTCCATCGCCAGTCATTCGCCGGCGGCAAAGCCGATACCCCGGCCTGCACCAGCTGCCATGCCAAGGACCCGCGCACATCGGGCCAGACGCCTGCCGGAAAAGCCATCGACCCGGTGGCCTTGTCGGCCAGCCCCGGCCGCTATGCCGACCCCGCAAAAGTCGAGAAATGGTTCAAGCGCAACTGCAAGGAGGTGCTCGGCCGGCAGTGCACAGCGCAGGAAAAAGGCGACTGGCTGAGCTTCATGATCAGTCAGTAAGCGCCCGCAGGAACTGATCCACAGCCACACGCAGGCAAGCACTGCCAAGGAGAATCTGATGAAGCCAATGAATGCAATAACTCTGCCCTATCGCCCGCTCGCGCTCGGCCTGCTCGCGATCGCCTTTTCGGCACTCGTTTTCCAGCGCGCGCAGGCCGGTGGCAGCCATTACTTCCCGCCGGTCGGCGACCCGGTGGTCAAGGAGGAATGCGGCAGTTGCCACCTCGCCTTTCCGCCGTCGATGCTTCCGGCCAGTTCGTGGAAGCGAATGATGGGTGAGCTGACGAAGCATTTCGGCGACGACGCCAGCGTCGATCCTGCAACCGCCAGGCACATCACCAACTATCTGCTGAGCAATGCCGGCGATACCGGCGGCCAACCCTACAGCGAAAAACTACTGCGCGGGACCTCGACGAGCAAGGCGCCGCTGCGCATCACCGAACTCGACCGCTGGGTCAAGGAACACCGCGAAGTTCCCGCCTGGGAGTGGCAGCACAAGGAGGTGCGCAGCAAGGCCAACTGCCTGGCCTGCCACGCCGGTGCCGAACGCGGCTACTACGACGATTAAGTAGCGCAACTTCCACAACGCCAGATGAACAGCTGCTTGACAAGACGTTCAGAAAGCGCCGCGCACCCTTGGCTCGCTCTCACCTGCGCCTGCCCACAGCCCACCAACCGGAGATTGCCCGCATGACACTGAAAAGAATCCTTCCTGCCCTGGCCATCGGCCTAGCCCTCGGCGCCGCCAGCACATGGGTCACCCCTGCCTTCAGCGACGACAAACGTGCACCCGCCGCTGCTGGCTCTGCTGACCGGCAATGGCTGTCGATTCCGCAAATCATCGACAAACTCGAAGCGGCCGGCTATCGGAACATCGAGAAGATCGAACGCGAGCACGGCAACTACGAAGTGCGCGCCACCAACCGCAATGGCCAGCGCAGCAAGCTCTACGTTCATCCGCAGACAGGGGAAGTCATCGGCCATCGCCAGCGCGAGAGCGAGCGCGACGAGGGTGGCGAACGCAAGAGCGCCTCGGCCGACTGCAACGAACGGCGTTGCCGTGACGACCTGCCGCAGAGCGCCGTCGATGGGCCTCGGCCTGCCGGCAAATGAGCTCGAATTTCCATTCGCCGGGTGCCTCGCCCGGCGCCGAAGACTCCCCTGCCTGACCCACTGACGAAATGATGCGCTGACCATGAAAACCGCTCTCACCCTGATCATCACCCTCATCACCCTGGCCTGGGGCTGGGATGCACTCGTCGCCGGCACGCCCTCGGGCGGCGCAGCCCTGTGGGTACTGCGCCAGGAAGCGCTCTACTTCAGCGGCCTGCTCGCGATCGGTCTGCTGTCGGTGGCGATGTATCTGGCCACCCGCCCGACATGGCTCGAAGCTCCACTGGGAGGCATGGACCGCGTCTATCGCACGCACAGGTGGGCGGCAATCCTGGCCTGCGTTTTCGCTGCCCTGCACTGGTTGATCGAAATGTCGAGTGACATCCTGAAAGCCATCATCGGCCGCGAAGGGCGAGTGCCCAAGGAAAACTTCGGCGGCTTTATCGAGGTGCTGCGCGATCTCGCCGAAGACCTCGGCGAATGGGCGATCTACGCCCTCCTGGCGATGCTGGCGATCAGCCTGTGGCGGCGTTTCCCGTACCGGGTGTGGCGTTTTCTGCACCGGGCAATGCCAGTGCTCTACCTGATGCTCGCCTTTCACACGCTCCTGCTGGCGCCGACTGACTACTGGACGCAGCCGGTCGGCGTACTCCTGGCGGTGCTCATCGCCGGCGGCGTCTACGGCAGCGTGCTCTCGCTAAGCGGACGCGTCGGTCGCTCGCGCCAGGTGGGCGGAAGCGTCGTTGCGCTCGACCACCCGGCTGCCGATGTGCTCGCCGTGCGCTGCCGCCTGGACGCTGGCTGGCCGGGGCATCGGCCGGGGCAGTTCGCCTTCGTCAGTTTCGATGACAGCGAAGGTCAGCATCCCTTCACGATCGCCAGCGCCGACCACGGCGACGGTGAAATCAGCTTCCAGATCAAGGCCCTCGGCGACTATACGCGACAGCTCGCGCGGCGCCTGGCCGTCGGCCAGCCGGTGCGCATCGAAGGGCCTTACGGACGCTTCGACATCGCCCGCCAACAGCTCGACGCGCAGCAGATCTGGATCGCCGGCGGCATCGGCGTCACTCCTTTCCTGGCCTGGCTGGAAGCGCAGCAGGCCAGGCCCGCGGACGCGCCCGCTGCCGATCTGCACTACTGCACGCGGGATCGCGACGGTGATCCTTTCGTCGCCCGCCTGCAAGCGCTGTCCGCGCAGCTTCCCGGCATCCGCCTGTACGTGCACTCTGCCAGGCAGGGTCAGCAACTCGGCGCTGAAGAGCTGGCCGCCGCACACGATCGCGCACGCCCGGCCGAGGTCTGGTTTTGTGGCCCGCAGGGACTCGCCGACAGCCTGCGCAAAGACCTGCGCGAGCTGTGGCAGGGTCGCCTGCGCTTCCATCAGGAGGCGTTCGTCATGCGTTGAGCGGGTAATGCCGGCAATGTCGAGCAAGCGAATGCCTCGCCATGACCGCTTGCGCCGACGACGCTGCCCCTCGCCCGCCTGCGCGCGCCCGTCGGCAAGCCACCTTCCCTGCACCAGATCCCGCACCCGCACACGGCGGCGTGCCCCGAAGTTGTGCGCCGCATCATTTTCCCGGCCTGCAACTTCGCGCCGGCCAGGAAAACCTCCTGAAAAATCAATGCGCACGTCTTCTGGCACGCCACTTGCTTAAGTCCCTTCATCAAGACGCATCGAATGGAGTCGCGAAAATGAGCAAGAAGAAGCTGGTGATGGTCGGCAATGGCATGGCGGGCGTTCGCACCCTCGAGGAGTTGCTGAAAATCGCCCCCGACCACTACGAGATCACCGTATTCGGCGCCGAGCCGCACCCGAACTACAACCGCATCCTGCTTTCGCCGGTGCTCGCCGGCGAGATGACGATCCAGGACATCATTCTCAACGATCACCAGTGGTATGCCGACAACGGCATCCGGCTGCATCTGGGCAAGACGGTGAACCGCATCGACCGCATCAAGCGCCGGGTGATCGCCGACGACGGCACCGAAGAAAGTTATGATCGCCTGCTGCTGGCGACCGGCTCCAACCCTTTCATGTTGCCGATTCCCGGCAACGACCTGCCGGGGGTGATTTCCTACCGCGACATCGCCGACACCGACGCCATGATCGACGCCGCGAAACGCTACCAGCATGCGGTGGTCATCGGTGGCGGCCTGCTCGGCCTGGAAGCGGCCAACGGCCTGAAGCTGCGCGGCATGGACGTGACCGTGGTGCATCTCGCCGACTGGCTGCTCGAACGCCAACTCGATGAGACGGCCGGACGCATGCTGCAGAAGTCGCTCGAAGAGCGCGGCCTCAAGTTCCTGCTCGGCAAGCAGACAGAGGCCTTGATCGCCGGCGAAAGCGGTCGCGTCGCGGCTATCCGCCTCAAGGACGGCCTGCAGATTGCGGCCGATCTGGTGGTCATGGCGGTCGGTATCCGTCCGAACATCACGCTCGCCGAGTCGGCCGGGATTTACTGCAATCGCGGTATCGTGGTCAATGACACCATGCAGACCTTTGACCCGAAAGTGTACGCGGTCGGCGAGTGCGTAGCCCACCGCGGCATCGCCTACGGTCTGGTCGCGCCGCTCTTCGAGCAAGGCAAGGTGGCGGCCAACCATCTCGGCAACTATGGCATCAGCCGCTACACCGGCTCGCTGACCTCGACCAAACTCAAAGTGACCGGCATCGACCTGTTCTCGGCCGGCGACTTCTTCGGCGGCAAGGACAGCGAGGAAATCATCCTCAACGATGCCGCCGGCGGGGTGTACAAGAAGCTGGTCATCCAGGACAACAAACTGGTCGGCGGCGTGCTCTACGGCGACACCGCCGACGGGCCCTGGTACTACCAGCTGCTGCGCGACGGCCAGGACATTCACGAAATTCGCGACCACCTGCTCTTCGGTCAGTCGCACGTCGGCGACGTTGGCCATCAGGGGCACAGCAAGGCGGCGGCGATGGCCGACAGCGCCGAGGTCTGCGGCTGCAACGGTATTAGCAAGGGCACGATCGTCAAGGCGATCAAGGAAAACGGCCTGTTCACGCTCGACGACATCAAGAAGCACACCAAGGCGGCATCGTCCTGTGGCTCCTGCGCCGGCCTCTGCGAGCAGATTCTTTCGGCGACCATCGGCGGCGCCTACACGCCGGCGGCATCGAACCGCAAGCCGGTCTGTGGCTGCACCGACTTCTCGCATCAGGAGGTACGCGATGCGATTCGTCAGCAGCCGCTGCTGAGCATCGGCGAAACCATGCGCTTCCTCGAATGGACGACGCCCGACGGCTGCGACAAGTGCCGCCCGGCACTCAACTACTACCTGATCTCGACCTGGCCGAAGCAGGCCAAGGACGACCCGCGCTCACGGCTGATCAACGAACGTGCGCACGCCAACATCCAGAAGGACGGTACCTACTCGGTGGTGCCGCGGATGTGGGGCGGGCTGACCACTTCCGCCGAGTTGCGGCGCATCGCCGACGTCGCCGAGAAGTATCAAGTACCGACGATCAAGGTCACCGGTGGCCAGCGCATCGACCTGCTGGGAATCAGGAAGGAGGACCTGATCGGCGTCTGGAAAGACCTCGACATGCCTTCCGGACATGCCTACGGCAAGTCGATCCGCACCGTCAAGACCTGCGTCGGCGCCGAACATTGCCGCTTCGGCACGCAGCTGGCGATGGACATGGGCGTCAAGCTCGAGAAAATGCTCTTCGACATGTATTCGCCGCACAAGGTCAAGCTCGCCGTTTCAGGCTGCCCGCGCAACTGCGCCGAAGCCGGCATCAAGGACGTCGGCGTGATCGGCGTTGATTCGGGCTACGAACTCTACGTCGGTGGCAATGGTGGCATCAAGACCGAAGTCGCGCAGTTCTTCGTCAAGGTCGGCAGCGACGAAGAGGTCATGGAATATTCCGGCGCTTTCCTGCAGCTCTACCGCGAGGAAGCTTTCTACCTCGAACGCACCTGTCATTACCTCGAACGCGTCGGCCTGGAGCACGCCAAGGCCCGGGTCGTCGACGATCCGGAAAACCGCAAGGCGCTGCACGGCCGCCTGCTGGCCGAACTGAAGGACGCCAAGGACCCCTGGGCCGAGCGCATCGCCGGTGTCGAGAAAAACGAATACGAAACACTTTCGGTGTGAACCCGGAAGACATGGAGAACCGCAATGGCTGACTGGAAATCGATTTGCAAACTTGACGACATCCCGCGCCTCGGCAGTCGCGTCGTCAGGTCAATGAACGGCGATATAGCGTTGTTCCGTACTTCGTCCGACGAAGTGTTTGCGCTGCGCGACCAATGCCCGCACAAGGGCGGGCCACTGTCGCAGGGATTGGTGCACGGCAATCAGGTGACCTGCCCCCTGCACGGCTGGAAGCTGCGCCTCGATTCCGGAGAGGCGGTCGCCCCCGACCAGGGCTGCGCCCGCCGCTACCCGATCCGCATCGAAAGCGGCACGGTTTTTCTCGATATCTGAAAGTCGCTCCCACAATCCCACCGACGGACTACGATCATGGACAACTCGTTCTGGAAGGCCGGCCACCGGCCAACCCTCATCGCCTCGTTTCTCTACTTCGACATGGCCTTCATGGTCTGGGTGATGCTCGGCCCGCTCGGCGTGCAGATCGCCAGCGATCTGCACCTCACCCATGCCCAGAAGGGAATGATGGTCGCCACGCCGGTGCTGGCGGGTGCGCTGCTGCGCATCGTCATGGGCCTGATGGTCGACCATCTGAAGCCGAAACTGGCCGGCGCCATCGGCCAGGTGACGGTGATGGTCTCGCTGTTTTTTGCCTGGTATTTCGGCGTCCACAGCTACGAGCAAACCCTGATCCTCGGCGTCTTCCTCGGCGTCGCCGGTGCCTCTTTCGCCGTCGCCCTGCCGCTGGCCTCGCGCTGGTATCCGCCGGAGCATCAGGGAACGGCGCTGGGCATTGCCGGTGCCGGCAACTCGGGCACCGCGCTGGCGGCGCTGATCGCACCCAGCCTGGCCATCGCCTACGGCTGGACCAACGTCTTCGGCCTGGCGCTGATGCCGCTGCTGCTGGTTTTCATCTATTACATGATCGCCGCCAGGGATGCGCCGGAGTGCCCACCGCCGAAATCGCTGGCCGAATACCTGAAAGTGCTCAAGGACAGCGACGCCTGGTGGTTCATGTTTTTCTACTCGGTGACTTTCGGCGGTTTCGTCGGCCTGGCCTCGTCGCTGACCATTTACTTCAACATCCAGTACGGGCTCGACGCCAAGACCGCCGGCTTCTTCACCGCCGCCTGCGTCTTCGCCGGCTCGCTGGTACGGCCCATCGGCGGCAATGTCGCCGACCGTATCGGCGGCATCAAGAGCCTGTCGGTGATGTACGTCTTCGCGGCGATCTTCCTGGCCATCGTCAGTATTGGCCTGCCGGAAGCATGGATGGCGCTGCTCGCCTTCGTCGGCGCGATGCTGGCACTGGGCATGGGCAACGGCGCAGTCTTCCAGTTGGTACCGCAGCGCTTCCGCAAGGAAATCGGCGTCATGACCGGGCTGGTCGGCATGGCCGGCGGCGTCGGTGGCTTCTACCTGGCTTCGTCGCTCGGCTTCGCCAAACAGCTCACCGGCAGCTATCAGATCGGCTTCCTGATTTTCGCCGCGCTGGCCCTGCTGGCCCTGGCCGGGCTGAGCGCCGTCAAGAACCGCTGGCGCACCACCTGGGGCGCGGCGCACCTGACCGCGGCCAAGATCTGAACGGGCGTTTCCGTTGAACAACCGGGGCGGCAAGGTACATTGCGACCTTGCGCCCCATTTTCGTTTCCGGAGCCTGCATGCCGCTTAAAGTCGATATCGGTCACTCCTCGCTCAGCGGACCGCGCGAGCGCAACGAGGACTTCTGCGGCATGGTCACGCCGCATGGCGCCGAGCTCGACAACAAGGGCCTGATCGCTGCCGTCGCCGACGGCGTCGGTGGCCACCAGGGCGGCCGCGAAGCCGCCGAGTACACCGTGCGCGGCCTGCTTTCGGACTACTACGCGACCCCCGACACCTGGAGCGTGCCGCACGCCCTGGAAAAAGTCATCGTCGCCCTCAACCGCTGGGTGATGGCCGAAGCGGGCCGGCAACCGGATCTCACCGGCATGGCCACGACGCTGACCACCCTGGTCCTGCGCGGCCGCCGCTACATCAGCGCCCACGTCGGCGATTCCCGCCTCTACCTGCTGCGCGACGGCGTGTGCACGCGCCTCACCAGCGACCATCTCTGGGAACATCCCGAACTCAAGAACGTGCTCTCGCGCGCAGTCGGCCTCGACCGCCACTTTCAGCTCGATTTTGCCGACGGGGAACTGAAAGTCGGCGATTGTTTCCTGCTCTGCAGCGACGGCGTCTGGGGAGCCATCGGTGACGGTCGCATCCGTTCGGCACTGCTCGCCCATCCCGACGCGCAGCAGGCGGCAGCGTCGCTGACCAGCCTGGCGCTGGCTGCCGGCGGCCAGGACAACGCCAGCGCCGTCGTCGCCCGCATCGAAGAGCTGCCGGCAGAGAAGCTGCGCGACTCGCTTGAGGGAAGCGCGCGCCTGCCGCTGCCGCCACAGTTCAAGCCAGGCCAGGAAATCGACGGCTTGCAGATCAACGAAGTGCTGCACGACTCGCGCAGCACCCTGCTCTACCGCGTCACCGATCTCTGCTCAAGCCAGCAACTGGTGCTCAAGACGCTGCGCCCGGAACGGGCCGACGACGGCGACGAGATTCGAGCGCTGATCATGGAAGAGTGGCGCGGCCGGCGCATCACCTCGCCGTTCTTCGCGCAACTGCTACCCGCCGAAGGCCGCAGCTGCCTCTACTACCTGCAGACCTGGCACGAAGGCGCGACCCTGCAGCGAATGCTCGATTCCGGTCTGCATTTCACCGTCGCCGACGCCGTCCAGCACGGCGTGCGCCTGATGAAAGGCCTGTCTGCGCTGCACCGCCTCGACGTCGCCCACCGCGACATCAAGCCCGACAACATCCACATCGGTCGCGACGGTCGCCTGCGCATTCTCGATCTCGGCGTCGCCCTCAGCCTGTCGGAAGACGACCTCAGCGTCGGCAGTCCCGGCACTCCCAGCTACATGGCGCCCGAACTGCTCGCCGGCGAGCGCGCCGGCCCGACCCACGACCTCTATGCCGCAGGAGTCACGCTCTACCACCTGCTGACCCGCAAATATCCCTACGGTGAAATCGAACCTTTCCAGCATCCGAAATTCGGCGAGCCGGTGGCACCAACGCGCTACCGGCCCGATATTCCGGGCTGGCTGGAGAACCTGCTGCTCAAAGCGGTCGCCAAAGACCCCGGCCAACGCTTCGAGACTGCCGAAGAATTCCTGCTGGCACTCGAGCGCGGCGCCAACCGACCGCTCGAGCGGCCTCCGGCAACGCCACTGGCCATGCGCAACCCGCTACTCACCTGGCGGATCGTCGCCGGTGTTTCGCTGCTGCTCAATCTGATCTTGTTGATGTTGCTGACGCGCTGACCTGTGCGCGCGCGGATATGCCGTAAACCGTAGCCGAGTCACTCCTGTTTGCTCATTTCCGCCAAGGTCCATTGCCGTTCGCGTTCGTCCCCTTGGAGCAGAGCCATTGCTCCCGCTGGATTCGTGACCGGATTTATCCACACAATGCCTCTCAGCCCCGCGATCCTCGCTGACTCTACCGCGAATAACGTCTTGACCTTGTCGTCCAGTGCTATGACTCGCTCGTCTGTGGCAATTGCCGCCTCGACCAAGAGCAGGTCCTTGATCATGGCGGACTTGTCATTCTTCGACGCAGGCCCATCCTTAATAGCCGCCCTTACTTCGGACATCTCTTGCGGGGAAATAACGATCACTTTTTTCCGGGCAACCATCGATCTTCGCCATTTTCTTGCAAAAGCAGACTCGTGCTTCTCCCACTCCAGCCGTATTGCAGGGGTCATTACGGCTCTGTGACACATTATCAACACCTTCTGAAGGAAATCACGCACGGCTGTTGCTGTCGGATGAACGGCCTCGATACCACCCGAGGCGCGCGCAATGGATGCATCAATGACCAGGCTGATTGCCCGACTCCCTTTCATGATTTGGCGTTCCGAAATAGTTTTTCTTCCGCTGCGGAAAGATACTCGTTATCGGCATCCAGTTCGACGACGTCAAAATCCTCGGGCCAGTCCCCGAACGCACCGGTTTCATCAAGGTCGGAACTCACAATTGAAGTCTTTCCGGATTTATCACGTTGGAACCAATGCAACTTCACCAATTCCTGTGCTAATTCATCCTTCGCCACCAAGGTTTGAATGCCGCGAAGAAGCAGTGCACTGTGGGTTTCTACAATGACGATTACCCCTCTTCTGGCGGCCTCCGACAGAACAGTGGCCAACGCGCGTTGCGCGCTCGGATGCAAATGAATTTCGGGCTGCTCAACATAGACCAGTTGCCCCGGCTCCGCTGCGAGCAAGGCCACCAAAACGGGCAAGGCTTGAGAAACACCGAAGCCTACATCGGCGATGCTTACCAGGTCATGCGCTCCTCCTTGCAGTCCGTGCGGCAAGCGGCCAACCTTCAATTCAACCTGTGTTTCATCCTTCTGTTCGGCCACGACTTTCCAGGTCAGACCGAGCGTTTCCAACTGCTTGTTCAAGCGTGGCAAACGAGCATCCTTGCTTGTTTGCCAATATTGAATGACGCTGGCAACATAGGTCTCGAACGTTCCGGGAAAGGACTCGCCAACGGCCGTCGTCTTGTAGTTGCGCTCAGGGTTACCACGCAAGCCTGGAACATGTATCAGTCTTGCTATCAATGGCGCCAACTTTTCCCCACCCTGCAATACCGGAAATTTGAACTCACCGTGGGACGTCACTACTTCGACCGCCAGAAATGATCGGTCACGCACAACCCTGGCTTCCGCATCCTGAAAAATTCTCTCGGGCAAACCGTACTGAGCCAGAATTTTCTTTACATCTCCTGAAAAACCACCCTCCAAGGTAAGAACGACATCGGTTTTCCCATCCGAAAGGGTGTTGCTGAATATCTCCAAGCCTTTACGCGGAACCTGGCGAAAGCAGAGGCCAATTTTCTTTTTACCCATCTCGAAGTCGATCGAAAATTCGCCAACCGAACGTGAACTTGAGCTTTTTGACAACAACTGGGTTGCTGAGGTCAAGCGCACGTTTGGTCCACCCAACAGGAGGCTACCTGAATCGTACGGAGCGTCTATGGTCTGCTTGAGGAGCAATAAGGGCTGCATGATGCTCGATTTTCCACCGCTATTGGCTCCAGCCAGAACCGTTAATGGCCGAATCTCCATGCGCTGCCTGTCGGTGAGAGATTTGTAGCCAACAACCGAAATTGCGGTCAACGTCTCTCTTTTCGCCTTATTGACACCCCGCCGGCCCGACTTGCTTGGCGAAACAGTTCCTTTTACGGTCATTTCTTAACTCCTGAAAATATTCAGCATCCCGGTCGGCGTCAGTGCACCCTCGCCGAGTGCAGCTGCTGCTGCACGTACTGAAAGATCACCTCGGCCCGCAGCTCAATGTCGTCGCTGGAAAAATCGTCCGGCATGCCGGCGAGCAGCCGGTCAATGATCGCCGCCTTCATCTGCGCCTGCGCCGAGGCGCGGTCGCGCAAGTTGCCCATTTCACGGCGCCGTTGCTCGACAGTAGCAAGCAGTTCGCTGGCCAAC
This sequence comes from Candidatus Accumulibacter meliphilus, assembly GCF_036625345.1. Classification (NCBI taxonomy): domain Bacteria; kingdom Pseudomonadati; phylum Pseudomonadota; class Betaproteobacteria; genus Candidatus Accumulibacter; species Candidatus Accumulibacter meliphilus. The sequence continues at coordinate 256,631 of NZ_JAZKTZ010000003.1, forward strand.
TGCTTGATGCGCTTGATGTCGCCGCTCTTGATGCTCGCCTTGTCCTTGCACAGCAGGTCATAAACGGCCAGCTCGCGCTCGCTCTCAAAGCCTTCACGCACATGGCGTAGCTCCTCCACGTCGAGCGAATCGTGGACCCTCAGCAAGTCTGCGAAGACCCGCTCGATTTGGGCGGCATCCTTGTCGCGGTTGAATGCGTCGATGATCTCCCGATAGCGTCGGTAGAGGTCAATACGGGTCGGGTTCCGGGCGAGCATCTGCTCAAGCCGCGCCTGAATCCTCTCCTGCAGCGTCAGGACGGTGGTGTTCTTGTAGGGCGACCTGGCGAACTCCGCGCGCAGGCGTTCAAAGTCGATACCCGACAGGTCGTACTGCTTGTTCGGCGGCTGCTTGAACCCGTCCCTCGGGGCAAGCTCCAGCGCGCTATCGATCAAGCCGCGAATCTCCTGCATGATCGCGGTGATGTCAGCAGCGGATTTCGATTTCTGCAGGAGATTGTAGATTGCCGAGATCGCTCTCTCTTGCGGCTCGTACTTGAACAAGCCCGGGTTCGGAAACAAGCCGCGAAAGCGGTCGGCCACGTCCTCGGCCAGGACCTGGAAGGTCTTCTTGTTCTCGGCTGAACGGCAAACGGCGTTCTGCGCATCCAGCAAGGCCTGCCAGCTTTCCTCGCCCTTTTCGGCTCCGATCAATAAGCTCAGGTCAGAACCGACGCTCGCGAGATACGCCTCGACCTTGCCGATGGCTGTTGCGTATTCGGCCAAGGCCTGCTCCTCATCCAGCAGCGGATCGGCAGCGGCACCCTGGTCAGCTTGCGCGAAAGTCGCCAGTGCCTTGCGCAAGCTCTTGAGCATGCCGTTGTAGTCGATGATCAGGCCGTTCTTCTTGTGTGGCGTCACGCGGTTGACGCGCGCAATGGCCTGCATCAGCGTGTGCCCCTTCATCGGTTTGTCCAGATACAGCGTGGCCAGCGATTTGACGTCGAAGCCGGTCAGCCACATGGCGCAGACCACGGCCACACGGAACGGGTGGCGGCCATCCTTGAAGCACTCGTCGACATCCCTGCCGCCGATGCCTTTGGCGATCACCTCGCGATACGCACGAACGTCGATACCCTCGGCAGCGAAGTCTTTGACCTCGTTCTGCTCACCACTGAACACGGCGTGAATCTGCGTTTCGGCCATCCACGTCAGCTGCTGACGCAAGCGCTCGACGTAGGCTGTCTCGGGCTTGCCGGCCCTGGCAAAGAGCGCCTCTTCTTCCTGCAGTTTGCCGCGCAGCGCCTGCAACTTCTCCTGCCACCGGAGCTTGACGCGCTCAGTCATGCGGACGCAGGTGATCTTGTCGATACACACCAGCAACGCCTTGGAATTGCCGCCATACCTGGGGGCATGACCAGGCGGAGTCGGCGGCTCCAGCAGACGCCAGCGTTGGTGGTAATGCTCGACGAAGTCCGTCGCCACGTCGTTCAAGTGCGTCTCGGAGGTGAATACGGGATACTCGCGCGCCAGTTCCCGGTAGAGCTTTTCCTCCTGCTTTTCGCTCAGTTCGCCGTCCGCGCGGGCGGCATCGATGCGTTCCGCGATGCGCTGGTTCAGCCGGGCGTCCACCATGCGCAGCTTCTCGCCGCGGTTCTCGTAGTACAGCGGCAAGGTCGCGCCATCGGCCACCGCGCGCTGGAAATCGTAAACCGACACATAGGGGCCAAACACCTGCTCGGTGACGCTGCGCTCCGGACCGTCGATCAGCGGCGTGCCGGTGAAGCCGATGAAGCGGGCGCCGGCCAGTGCCATGCGCATGTTCAGCGCCAGGCGTCCGTACTGCGTGCGATGCGCCTCGTCGGAGACGACGATGATGTCGCTGCGCTGGTTCCACGGGCTCGTCACCGGCTGGCGGAACTTGTGGATCAGGCTGAACACATAGCGGCGGTTCTCGTCGCGCAGCAGACGTTCGAGCCCTTCGGCGCCCATCGCCTTGTCGCCCTTGTTGGTCGACACGCCACAGCCGACGAAAGTACGGTAAAGCTGCTCGTCGAGTTCCTTGCGGTCGGTGAGCAAGACGAAGGTGTAGCCGGCCGAGACCTTGCGGTGCACTTTCTGGCAGAAGAAGACCATCGAATAGCTCTTGCCGCTGCCCTGGGTGTGCCAAAAGACGCCCAGCTTGCCGGCCAGCACATCGCTATCGCCAGCCTGCAGCCTGGCAATCGCCTTGTTGACGCCGATGTACTGGTGATTGCGCGCCACGACCTTCAGCGTGCGCTCCTCGCTGCTGTCGAAAAGCGTGAAGTTCTCGACGATGTCGAGCAGCGCACCCTGGCTGCAGGTGCCGCGCAGCAGGACGGGCAGGATCGGCGTCAGCGGCGCTTCGTCGTGCTGCGGCGCTTCGTCGTGCTGCGGCGCCGTGTCCGGATCATCCTCGTTGAGGCGCTTCCAGCGGCAGAAGTGGTCCCAGCTGCTGCTGAGCGACCCGAAGCGCGCGTCGAGGCCGTTCGAGACGATCACCAGCGCGTTGTAGTGGAAGAGCAGCGGAATGGTGTCCCGGTAGTCGCTGTAGTTGTCGTCGAAGGCCGCCTGCAGGCCCTTGTCGTGGCGCTTCAGCTCGATGAACACCAGCGGCAGACCATTGACAAAACCGACCAGATCGCAGCGCCGCCGGAACGGGCCGCTGTGCACCCACAGCTCGCGCACCACCAGGAAGTCGTTGAGCTCCGGCGCCGCGAAGTCGATCACCCGAACATGCGCGTCTTCGGCGGCATTGCCCGTCGGCGACTTCAGCGTGACGCCATCGCGGATCATTCGCCACTTGGCTTCGTTGTGCTGCAGCAGGGTCTTGGTCGGGTCGGCGTCGAGCAGGCGATCGCGGGCGACAGCGAGCTGGTCACGCCCCTGGCGCGTCGCTGCCAGCCTCGGGTTCAGCTTCGCCAGCGCCTGGTCCAGCTCGCGCAAGAGCACGACTTCGGTCGCGTCCTTGCGACCGAGCAGCGACGCGGCGCCGAAAGTCTCGGCGTTGAAGGCATAGACCGAACGCCAGCCCAGGTTCTCCGCGAACAACCGTGCGGCGGGTTCCTGAACGTTGTTGTCTTCGGAGTAGTCGGCGCGGGGCATGTGGGGTTTTCTGTCTGGGGTGTCAGACCCGGATGGCGCCGGACATCAGTTTGGGTAGCAGTTCGTCGCGAGCCTTCGTCAAAGCGCGACTCTGTCTCGCGAGTACCTGCACTTGCTGAAAGATCGGTTCTACTACGGCATCAAAATCCTTGAGAATCAGCGCAGGTGGCTGAAGCGTCATGTAGGTGTCGAAGCATTTGGGATTGACTCGCTGCCGCCCATCCGCCCCCGCCATACTGCGGATGGCATGTTCGCGAAACGAAAGATCGCGTGCGAGGCAATACACCCAGTACGGACTCACGACCTTGCTGCGCATCACAATGAACTCCGTCGAGCCACTGGCAACAGGCACGTCGTCGCTCAGAAACTGAACAATGCCTGTTTTCCCGTTCTCTAGGCAAGGCGTGATACGGGCCAGTAATGTGTCGAGATTCTGAAACTTTGCACCACCGGAAATCGGACGCTCACCAGGTTGGTCAATCACCATGGAGGTTTCTGAGAGGGCTTGCATGGGTACAAAGGGATAAGTCTTGCCCTTTTCGTGCAGTGTTTTTGGCCCTGTATCAATCAGAGCCGATAGTGGCTTGCGACTCCATCCAGCGGGCAAAGCTTGGGCCATTGGCAGTAGCTCATGCCCCCGAAAGCGAAGGTTTACAAACCATTCACGGTACAAAAGCCGAGCTGATTCCTCGAGCAAAGCAATGCGTCGGCGGTTTGCTCCGAGGAGATCATCAAAGCAATTTAGACGGCGCGCGATTCGCTCCTGAACAGCCAACGGCGGACGATCCACTTCGATTCGCTGGAGGTCACTACCTCGAATGCCTTTTACGGTAGCCCCGCCTACAATCGAACGAATTCGAGCCCGTCCGACTGGCGACCGGAAGTAGTAGAAGTAGAATGCGGGGGTGGCGACCTCACGGTTGAGGCGAACTCGAATGATTGACGACTCAAAAACGGTGGGCTCGTCAATGCCCCATGCCAGCGCGCAACGGCCGGCCCCTTCTTCAACCAGCGAGCGCCGCCCGAAAAGCAGATCGCCATCAACAACGGCTGCCTTGAGAAGCTCTTGGTCGGTCATCTGAAGTCGAGCCATTTCCTGACAGCCGATCCGGTCGTGGGCAAACAGCTCGCCCATGTTGATAACCTTCACCCCCGAACCGTGATGGTCCCTGGACTTGTAGACGCCGTTGCGCGAAGGTTCGGAGAACAATGACTGAAATGGGGCTTTCGTCCAGGTCATTCGGCAAGTTCCGCGAGCTCGGCTTGAATTTGAGCCGCAAGAGTCTGAGCCGTCTCGTTCAGGTCGGCAAGTTCGTCATGGATCTCCTTCATCCGTGCACGAAAGCCCTCGCCATCATCATCGTCCAGGATCGCCGCAGCCGAACCCACATACCGCCCCGGCGTCAGCGACCAATCGTTGGCGGCAATATCCGCCGGCGACACCACCTTGCACAAGCCCGGCACGTCGTCGTACCAGCCGTTAGGAAAGCGGCCGAGCAGCCAATGCCCCTGGGCGACGAAGTAGCTGGCGCGCTTGCAGGCCTCCAGGGCCAGGTCGCGTGCGGTGGGCTTCTCGCGTTTCCTGACATCGCGAGGAAGCAGGGCCTTCCTCACCTCGCGCGCTGCTTCGCCGGCGAAACGCGGCCACTGGCGGGCACGTAGCTGCTTCTCGGCGCTCTCCAGCAACTTGAGCCAGGCCTTGTGGCGGGCTTCGAGGGCGGCGAGCGCCGCTTTCACTTGCGGATTGACGGCTTCGAGCCTGGCTTGCAGCGCCTTGCGGGTGGCGAAGCTGCTGTCCGGCGGACAACTCTGGATGTCGGGCAGCAGCGTGTCGGCGGCATCGAGTGCCGCCTGCAATGCGGCCTGCCAGGCGTCGGCCTGGGCTTCGAGCGCCGCCAGCTCGTCGCGGAAGCCTGCCAGCAAGTCGTCAGTCAAGCAGTGTTCGTCGCCCAGTTTTTCGCGCACCGCCGCGACCGCCGCGGCATCGGCTGTCACCTTCGCGAAATCAGCCAGCGCGACGGCCAGAGCGCTGACTTGGCCGCTGTCCGCTGCAAAACGCTCTCGCATCGTCGATAGCCAGTCGCCGACTTCCCGCTGGTAGCGCCCCAGCAGTTCGACGAACTTCTCGTTCTCGCCACGGTAGAGCCAGGTGATGGCGCTCAGGTTGGCCAGTTGCTCGTCGGTGAATACATGCGAACGCGCCGAGACCACGGTGTAGACGTTGCGTGCGTCGATCATCAGCACGCTGTCGAGCAGGTCGTCCGGCTTGCCGCGGTCGAAGAACCACAAGGTGCACGGCAGGCTGCGGGTGTAGAAGAACTTGGTGCCGATCGAGATCATCACGTCGACGTGGCCGGATTCGACGAGTTTCTGGCGAATCTCCCTGTCCTTGTTGCCGGCGTCGGAAGCGCTCGACGCCATGACGAAGCCGGCACGGCCGCTGGCGTTGAGGTAGCTGTAGAAATACTGAATCCAGAGGCTGTTGGCGTTGGAGATGGTCTCGCCGGCTTCCTTTTTTCGGCTCTTGGTGGTCGTCCCCGGCAGGCCGAACGGCAGGCGGCCAGTCTGCTGCTCACCGACCTGGCTCTTGATCCTCGCCACCTGCACGCCGTCGACGTTGAACGGCGGATTGGCCATGACGAAGTCGCACTTGCCGAGCAACTGGTGATGGTCTTCGTAGAAAGTGTTGCCGATGCGGATATTGCCTTCCAGCCCGTGCACCGCGAGGTTCATGCGCGCCAGCTTGCTGTTGAGGTCCGCTTTCTCCTGGCCGTAGAAGGTGATATCGACCTCCTGCATGCTGCGGTGACGCGCATCCTCGATGAAGTGGCCGGTCTGCACGAACATTCCCGCCGAACCGCAGGCCGGGTCGAGAACCGTGCCGTGGTCGGGTTCGATGACGTTCACGATCATGCGCACCAGGCTGGGCGGCGTGAAGAACTCGCCGCCTTCCTGCGCGCCACTCTGCGCGAACTGGTTCAGGAAGTATTCGTAGATGCGGCCGAACACATCGCCCCTGGCGCTGGCCAGCAGCGGGCTGTTGAAGATCTTGAGCAGTTCGGCCAACAGATCGCGTTCGAGTCCCAGGTAATCCTTGGGCAGCGCGCCGGCCAGCAGCTTGTTGCCGTTCTGGTCGGTGACCGACTCCTCGATGGCCATCATCGCGTCGCGAATCGCCTCACCGACGTTGGTACTCGCCGGCAACGCGGCGAGATGGTCGTAGCGCGCCGTCTCGGGGAGGTAAATGGCCGCCTTGCCTTGAAAACCCAGTCGGACGCGTTCTTCGCGCAGTGCGCCGCTGGCACGAGCGGGAATTCCCTCCTCGACCGTCGGCAGCAGCGTGTTGAAGCGCGTCGTCGCATGGCGCAGAAAGATCAACCCGAGCACGGGCATGGCGTATTCGCTGGCCGTCAGCCGGGAGTTGGCGCGCAGCTGGTCAGCGGCCGCCCACAAATCGTCCTCGAGCTGCTTGAGTTCCTCGTAATCTTGCACTGGCTTTTTGTCTATCCCGGAAGCTTGTCGCCGTGTCGTCCTGACCGGGCAGCGGTCAGCTTTGCCATAGCGATTCGAAATCAAATGAGAGCTGTCGATGGTGGCGGATCGACAACAGGTAGATGGTCGCATCGAAACGCGCGTAAAGCAGGAGGAAGTCCGGCAGAACGTACTCGCAAAGCACACCGCCTTCGCCGATTGCTGTCAGCTTGCGCTGCAAGGCATCGAGCCCGTTACGTACCTCGACCGAGCGCGCCGGCCGATCCAGGAACGGCCGCCCGATGTCGGGGAAACGCTCCAGATTCGGGATGACGGTATTCATGAGCCGATCAAGCAGGGTGTCGAACACCAGCGGCGCCTCCGCATCAAGCAGGAAACGCTCAATCGCTTCGAGATTGCGCTCGAAGTTGGCGGTGAAGCTGACGCCGACCGGCACTGTCGCCGCGGCCGCTCAGACGCCAGACGACGCCGCACGACGGCGCTTCATCGCCTGCAGGGAAGTACGCGCATCCTGCACCCGAGCAGCCGCCACATCGTCGAGTCCCTTGCCGGCATCGTCGATCAACAGCAGGTGGATGTGCTCGCGCTCCAGCTGGTGGTAGTAGTGGAGTCGCTCGGCGGCGATGATGGCGATATAGCTCTCGCCGTTCTTGGTGACGATTTTCTCGGCGCCGGCTTTGACCTGCTCGGCCAGCTCGGAAAGCGTGGCGCGCGCCTGGGAGAGAGAGATCACATCGCTGACCGAAAATGGCATGTCCGCCTCCATGTTGGAAGATGTACAGAATTGAAGCCATCATACGCGTCACTTTTCGCGCAGAGAATAATGCTTACCGGCGCTGGCGACGCTTGCAGGCGCAGAGGCCGGGCCAAGAGCAGTCCTCCGCAAAGCGGTCGCACGAGATCCTGGTGAACGCTTCGAGACTGCCGAAGAATGCCTGCTGGCACTCGCGCGCGGCACCAGGCGACCGGTGGACCGGCTCAAAACTGCCGGCGGGCTGCATGCCAGAGCCAGCATCAGCGGACATCGATCGGATATAAAATGAACGGCGCGAGGTAACGGGGCTACGCCCCCCGCTTCCTCCCTACGCGACCTACCCGATTAAGTCAGACCCTTGCCCGGAAAGGAACTCCCCTCATGATGCTTACTCTCCAATTGCTGCTCGTTCTGGCCTGCCTGTTCTACGGCGCACGCAAGGGCGGGGTGGCGCTCGGGCTTTTGGGCGGCCTCGGCGTCGTCATCCTCGTCTTTGTCTTCCAGATGCCGCCGGGCACGCCGCCCGTGGCGGTCATTCTGACCATCGTCGCGGTGGTCGCTGCCTCGGCGACCCTGGAGGCCTCGGGTGGTCTGGATGTGCTGCTGCTTCTGGCGGAAAAAGTGCTGCGACGCAATCCGAAGTTCGTGTCGATCATGGCGCCCTTCGCCACGACTTTTCTGACCATGCTGTGCGGTACCGGACACGTGGTCTATACGATGCTGCCGATCATCTATGACATCGCGATCAAAAACGACATCCGGCCCGAGCGCCCGATGGCGGCGGCCACGATCGGCGCCCAGATGGGTATCATGGCCAGCCCGGTGTCGGTGGCCGTGGTCTCGCTAGCGGCATTTCTCGCCAAGGCGCCGGCAGGTGCGCCGATCATCGACTTCGTGACGCTGCTGTCGATCACCATCCCGTCGACCCTGGCCGGCGTGCTGATGATCGGCATCTTCAGCTGGTTCCGTGGCAAGGACCTCGACAAGGATGAAGACTTCCAGAAATTCGTCGCCGACCCCGAGAACCACAAGTTCGTGTACGGCGAGACGGCCACTCTGCTCGGCAAGACGCTCGACCGCAGCCAGTGGATAGCGATGTGGATTTTCGTTGGTGCCATCGCCGTCGTGGCCATCCTGGGGGCGTTCGACGCCTTACGGCCGCATTTCCAGGGCAAGGCGCTGTCGATGGTGCTGACCATCCAGATGTTCATGCTGATGGCAGGCGCGTTCATTATCATGTTCACAAAAACGAATCCGGCGAAAATCGGCAAGACCGAGGTGTTCCGCGCGGGAATGATCGCCGTGGTCGCCGTTTTCGGCGTCGCCTGGATGGCCGACTCGGTGTTTGAAGCCAATCTGCCAGTCATCAAGGATGGTCTTGCCGACCTCGTCAAGATGCAGCCCTGGACCTACGCCCTGGCCTTGTTGATCGTCTCCAAGTTCGTCAACTCGCAGGCGGCCGCGATCGCCGCCATGGTACCGATGGCGCTGTCCATCGGCCTTCCGCCGGGATACGTCGTCGCTTTCGCCGCAGCGTGCTATGGCTACTACATCCTGCCAACCTACCCGAGCGACCTGGCGGCGATTCAGTTCGACCGTTCGGGAACGACCCGCATCGGCAAGTACCTGATCAACCACAGCTTCATTGCCCCTGGCCTGATCGGCGTGGGTACCTCCTGCTTCGTCGGCTTCATCTTGGCGACGACGCGCGGGCTGGTTTAAAGCGCTGACCGGCAGCGTCGATCAACAGCAGGTGGATAGGGGATAGGCTCGCGCTCCAGTGGGGGCGCGATGCCGGTCGCAAACCCATTGCACACCGATCGCCAATTGGTGGTAATTTGTCCTCGGGAAAGACCCCAGCTTGACCAGGAACCAGAGCATCGTCCTCTTGGCACAAGGAGAAAAACGAGGGTAAACCGTGCAGTGGCGAGGGAAAGCGTATGCGCAGCTGACCCGCGATGGATGCTCATCGCGACTACAAAAAGACAGCTTCACCCACATTAGGAGGTGGTCATGAACTTGACAGTCAAAGTATTGCTGGGAATGGCGCTAGGCATAGTGGTTGGCCTGGCGATCAACCTGGGCGGCCTGAGTCCAGCGGGCTCCTTCGTCAACGAGTACCTGGTCGATGGCTTGTTTCTCGTGGTCGGAAAACTCTTTGTCAACGCGTTGAAGATGATGGTGGTTCCGCTGGTGCTTTTTTCGCTGATTTGTGGCGTCTGCGGTATCGGCGACATCAGACTGCTGGGGCGTATCGGGACCAAGGCTTTCGTTCTGTACATCCTCACTACCGCGATCGCCATCGCCACAGGGATCCTGCTTGCTGCCGGACTGGGCATCGGCGAAGGCATGAACGCAGTCACGGAAACAGTATTCACCGGCAAGGATTCGCCACCGCTGTCCGAAGTGCTGATCAACATCGTCCCTTCCAATCCAATCAGTGCCATGGCCACCGGTGAGATGCTGGCGATCATCTTCTTTGCCATCCTCTGTGGTGTCGGTATGTTGATGGTCGGCAAGAAGGCACAGCCCGTCGTCGAGTTTGTCGAATTGCTCAACGAAGTGATGATGAAAATGGTCACCATCATCATGGCGCTGGCACCTTACGCGGTCTTTTGCCTGCTTGCCAAAGCGATCGGCAGCCTGGGACTGGATTTGCTTGTGAAACTGATCGGCTATGTCGCCGTGCTGATTTCCGTCCTGCTGTTCCATCTGTTCGTGACCCTGCAAGTGATACTCAAGATTTTCTCCGGGCTGAGCTCGATGACCTTCCTGAAGAAAATGCGCAATGTGCAGGTATTTGCTTTCAGCACCTCGAGCTCCAACGCCACCATCCCAGTGACGCTGCGAACCGTTACTGAACGCCTTGGGGTCAAGAACTCGGTGGCCTCCTTTACGGTTCCGTTCGGCGCCACCATCAATATGGACGGCACGGCGATCATGCAGGGGGTGGCAACGGTATTCATCGCCAACGTCTACGGTGTCGATCTCGGCTTTGGAGGTTATCTGACCGTCATCCTGATGTCGGTTCTGGCTTCCATTGGTACCGCCGGCGTACCGGGGGTCGGACTGATCATGCTGTCGATGGTTTTCGCACAGGTTGGTTTGCCGATCGAGGGAATCGGCTTGATTCTCGGGGTCGACCGCTTGCTGGACATGATCCGGACCGCCGTCAATGTCTCGGGTGACGCCGTGGTATCGGTAATCGTCGCGAAGAGCGAAGGCCAGCTGGACCTGGACGTTTATAACGACCCCGAAGCTGGCGCCTTCAGCACTGAAGATGTACACCTCGACAAAGAAGTTGAACGCGAGATGGCGCAGATGGTCCGCAACACGCACGACCACAAATAGCAAGGCCGGTCCCGGCTTAAGGCCGGGACACCACCACCGCCATCGCCCAGCACCGGCGGAGTGACTCCCGACGACCACGCGCCCGCTCAGGCGGAGCGTGGTCGTTGGCCTTTCTGGAGCCTTCACGGAAGCAACAAGCGCCTGCTTGACGCCGTGCCAGGCCGCGCCGTTCGCGCCCAGCTGGCTGACCGGGCCTGCCACCGTCACGCGATCACCCATGGTGATCAAGCATTCGTTACACTGCGCAGCGTGGGCACGCGCAGACAGTCATTCTGGACGATATTTGCAAAGCGATAAGAGGAGAAAAAATGATGGAACGAAACGTGATGGTGAATCTTGTCGGTGGCACTTTTCTGGCCGCCACGCTGCTTCTCGGAGCCAGTGGCACGGCCCTGGCAGATGAGAAAAGAGAGCCGCCGGCCACGTCCGCGAAGGAGGTCAAGGATCAGCGAGCCCTCAAGCTGCTGAAGGACATGAGTGACACCCTGGCCGCAGCGCGGACGCTCCAGTTCAAGGCGCGCAGCCTGCTGCCACTGGAGTCGCCGACCGGGCAGTACATCAGCCTCTTCGCGGCTTCACGGGTGCTCCTGCAACGACCGGATCGCCTGTTCGTCGAGTCGCGCGGCGACCTCCTGCCCAACGACCTCTACTACAACGGCAAGACGGTGACGGCCATCGGGCCAGCCAGGAAATTCTACGCGCAGCAAGAAGGCAGCGGCAACACCGTCGACGAAGTCCTCCAGCAAGAACACCCGGGCGCGGACACCTTGGCACCTTTCGTTGACCTCCTGGTTTCGGATCCCTATGCCCGCCTCACAAAGGACCTGTCGAGTGCCTTTGTGGTAGGGCAGTCGACGATCGCCGGTGTGAAGACCGATCACCTCGCGTTTACCGCTCCCGGCATCGACTGGGAGCTATGGATCGGCGCGCAGGACAAGCTACCGCGCCTGGCGGTCGCCTCCTACCGCAGCGGTGAGCGGCAACCAACCTTCACCGTCGAGTTCTCGGACTGGAAACTCAATGCGCCGCTGCCGGCGCAGAGCTTCGAGGTCAGCATTCCGAAAGACGCCGTCAAGCTCGAGTTCAAGCGGATCGGCCTTGCGCAGTCCAGATAAGTGACACCAGGAAGAAACACAAGGAGCAATGCGATGAAACTGACGAAAACACTCATTCTCGGCGTCGCGGTGACCGCGAGCGTACTGGTTCCCCTTGCCGATGCCAATGCCTGGGTCGCTGCCGGCCGAGGCTGGGGCGGACGAGGCTTCGTTGCCGCTGGCCACCCCGGCGGCTACTACCATGGTGGCGGCTACTACCATGGCGGTTGCTACGGCTGCGGCGCAGCCGCGGGTGCGGTGGCCGGCCTGGCCGTGGGAGCGATGGCGGGTGCAGCGATCGCCAGCGCCTCGCAACCGGTTTACGTGGCCCCGCAGCCGGTCTACGTAGCCCCGCAGCCGACTTACGTCGTGCAGGGCAATCTGCCGATCGGCAGCCAGTACGCAGCACTGCCGCCCAACGCCAAACACATGACCGTGAACGGTACCCAGTATTACCAGAGCGGAGCAAACTGGTACAAGCCCTACTTCGGGTCGAGCGGCGTGTATTACGAAGTGGTGCTGGCGCCGTAACGGTCCTGCCGGGCAGTCGGTCAGCGGCGCCAGACGATGCGCGTGTTATTGGTCGAAGACGACCCGATGATCGGCAAGAGTGTCCAGCAAGGCCTGCGCCAGGAGGGCAGCAGCGTCGACTGGGTGCGCGACGGACAAACGGCCGAACTGGCCCTGACGACCGCGCCCTATGAGTTGCTGTTGCTCGACCTCGGCCTGCCCGGCAGGTCTGGTCTGGAGGTTCTCGCCAGGCTGCGACGTTCCGGCAACGACATTCCGGTGCTGATCATTACCGCCCGCGACGCTGTCGCCGACCGCATCAGGGGGCTGGACAGCGGCGCTGACGATTATTTGGTGAAACCCTTTGACCTCGACGAGCTGTCGGCACGCATGCGGGCGCTGCTGCGCCGCCATGCCGGTCGCGCCAGCCCGGTGATCGAGCACGGCGACTTGCGCATGAATCCGGCGACCCACGAGCTGACCCAGGACGGCAAGCCGGTGGCCCTTTCGGCGCGTGAATTTGCCCTGCTCCAGGCGCTGCTCGAACGACCGGGAACGCCACTGTCGCGGACGAAACTCGAAGAGCGCCTGTACGGCTGGGGCGAAGAAATCGAAAGCAACGCCGTCGAAGTCTATATCCACTCCCTGCGGCGCAAGCTCGGCACTGAACGGATCAAGAACATCCGCGGTGTCGGCTACCTGCTCCCCCCTGGCTGATGACCTCGATCCGCCGCCAGTTGCTGCTGGCGCTGCTGTCGGTGATTACGCTGACCACGCTGCTCGGTGCGCTGGCCACCTACCGGACGGCGCGCGACGAGGCCAACGCGATGTTCGACTACCAACTGCGCCAGCTGGCCCTGTCCTTCCGCGACCAGGTCTTCCGGAGCAGTGGGCAGCACAACTTCGCACTCGACGGTGACGCGCAGGACTTCTCGATCCAGGTCTGGCGCCCGGACGGCACGCGGCTCTACCTTTCGCACCCGCGCGACGGGCTACCCGACAAGACGCCGCTCGGCTTCGCGACCATCGATACCGGCCGCGGCAAGTGGCGCGTGTTCGGCATGCAGCAGCGCGGCCAGACGATTCAGGTCGCGCAACCGATGCATTCGCGCGACGAACTGGCGCTGGCCGCCGCCTTGCGAACGATCGCCCCGTTTCTGCTCATGCTGCCGATTCTCGGGGTCCTGATCTGGGTCGTTGTCGGCCGCGGACTACGCCCGCTCGATGCGGTCGCGCGAGCGGTCAGCACGCGCACCGCAGTCGCCCTCGACCCCCTCCCGGAGAATCGGGTGCCTAGCGAAGTGGTGCCGCTGGTGCGGGCGCTGAACGAGCTGCTCGACCGGCTGAAGCACGCCTTGCAGGCGCAGCGCGAGTTCACCGCCGACGCCGCGCACGAACTGCGCACCCCGCTGGCGGCACTGAGCCTGCAGGTACAACTCGCTGAACGCGCGCCGGATGCGGCTGCTCGTGCCGAAGCTTTCGGCGAATTGAAAGGCGGCTTGCGGCGCGCGACGCATTCGGTGCAGCAGTTGCTGACCCTGGCCCGCCAGGAACCGGGCAGCGGCGGCCAGGCAGAGCGTATGCCAAGCCCGCTACGGCTTGGCGAGCTGGTGGCGGCGGTGATCGCCGCGCAGCTGCCGCTGGCGGAAGCAAAGGAAATCGATCTCGGCGCCGCAGCAGGCAGCGGCGAGGACATGCTTGACGGCGACGAAGAGGCGCTGCGCATCCTGATCACCAATCTGGTCGGCAACGCCATTCGCTATACCCCCGCCGGCGGCCGGGTCGATGTCGCCAGCGGTGAAGACGCGAGCGGTGTGTTCATCGAAGTCAGCGACTCGGGCCCGGGCATTCCGGCCGCAGACCGGCAGCGCGTCTTCGACCGCTTCTATCGCCGCGCACAGAACGACGAGTCGGGTAGCGGCCTGGGGCTGGCGATCGTCAAGACCATCGCCGAACGCCACCGGGCGACGGTGCAGCTCGGCGAGGCCGCGCTCGGCGGCTTGCGCGTGCGCGTTCAATTCGAGCCCTGCGCAGCTTCCTCTCGCCCTCCCGCCTTCTCTCGCGCCGCTGCCTCGTCCTTACCGCCCGGCCTACCGCCTTAAGTCAGCTTTAAGTCGTGACCCTCTATCGTACGTACCACCGGAAGCGAATCGCTTCCCCTCTGGAACGGAACAGGAGATCACCATGCACGCAGCGACCTTCAAACGCAGTCTACTGGCAGCAGCGCTGATCGCCGCAGTTGGCGCCGGCTACGCTACTCTGGGTGGCGAAATCATCCGCCCCGCCGACGCCGTCGCAGCTCTTGCGCCAGCGGCCGCGGCGCCACTGGCCAACCCCGGCGTCGGGCTACCCGACTTCCGGTCAATCGTCGAGCACAGTGGGCCGGCAGTGGTCAATATCAGCGCCAGCGGGTCGTCGAAAACAGCCTTTTCAGGCGGCGGCGACGACGATCCGCGCCTCCCCGAGCTCTTCCGCCGCTTTGGCGGGCCAATGCCCGAGGGCAGAACGCCCACGCAGGGCATGGGTTCGGGCTTCATTGTCAGTGCTGACGGGCTGATTCTGACCAACGCCCACGTCGTCAGCGGCGCCGACGAGGTCACCGTCAAACTGACCGACAAGCGCGAGTTCAAGGCCAAGGTTGTCGGACTCGACAAACTGACCGACATCGCCGTGCTGCGCATCGCCGCCAAGAACCTGCCGGTCGTTAGCCTTGGCAGCCCGGGCAGTGCCCAGGTCGGCGAATGGGTGGTCGCCATCGGTTCGCCCTTCGGCTTCGAGAACAGCGTCACTGCCGGCATCGTCTCGGCGAAAGGCCGCTCGCTGGCCAGCGACAGCTACGTGCCGTTCATCCAGACCGACGTGGCCGTCAATCCGGGCAATTCGGGTGGACCCTTGATCAACCTGAACGGCGAAGTGATCGGTATCAATTCGCAGATCTACAGCCGCAACGGCGGCTATCAGGGAGTGTCATTCGCCATTCCCATCGACGTGGCGATGAACATCCAGGAGCAATTGCTGAAAAACGGCAAGGTCAGTCACGGCCGCCTCGGAGTCACCATCCAGGAGGTATCGCAGTCGCTGGCCGAGTCCTTCGGCCTGAAAAACACCGCCGGCGCACTGATCAGCTCGGTCGACAAAACAAGCCCGGCGGCAGCCGCCGGGCTCGAAGCGGGCGATATCATCCTGAAACTGGATGGCACGGAAATCACACGCTCGACCGAACTGCCGCCAATCGTCGCCGCGATCAGGCCGGGAACGCAGATCAAGCTGCAGGTCTGGCGCAAGGGCAGTACCCGCGATATTGCCTTGGCGGTCGGCGAAATCCCGACGCCGGCACAAGCGACGGCGGACAGCCAGGAAGCCGACAACCCACGTCTTGGTCTGGCTCTGCGTCCCCTGAACCCGCAGGAGCAGCAGCAAAGCGGCATAGCCGGCGGTCTGCTCGTCGAAAACGTCAGTGGTCCGGCGGCCAAGGCCGGCATCCGGCGTGGCGACATCGTCCTGTCGCTCAACGGCCAGGAGGTGCGCGACATCGAGCAGTTGCGTGGGCTGCTCGACAAGGCCGGAAAAACCGTTGCCCTGCTGATCGAACGCGACGACGCGAAGATCTTCGTGCCGGTCGACATCGGTTGAGCATGGCTCGGTCCCGGCTAGCTGCCAGTGACGCGGTCGCGCGGCCTGCAGCGCGCGCCATTTTTCGACCGCGAGGCAGCAAATGATTGACGCCCTCTTCGACCTTCTCGGCACCTTCTATCAAAGCGGCCAACTGGAGCAGGCCGAATGGATCGCGCGCAGCATCCTGGAGGCGATCCCCGACGATATCGTCTCGCTGCAGTTTCTCGGTCTGCTCTATTACCGAAGCGCGCGCCGCAGCGAGGCGATGCAGGCCTTCAACGCGGCGCACATCGATGCCCCTGCGGCCGCTCCGGCAGCCGCCGGCGACCCGGATCTGCGGGCCTCGGCGCAGTGCTTGCGCGCCGCGAGTGGCCACGGCTCGACACTGGCGGGCGCGTGGTACGACCTCGGCCTGGTGCTCTTCCGCCTGGGCCGTTACGGGCAGGCACTCGCCGCGTTGCAGGCGGCAATTGCCGCGCGTCCGGACTATCCGGCAGCGCAGACCGCGGTGCGCAGAATCTCCGGATTTTTTGCGCACCGACGAGCGCACAGCAAACGGCAGCAAACAGCGCTGGCGGTCGCAAACACGCTCGACAGCCAGCCGAAAAGCTAGCGTCGGCAGCGACGCCGCTGGCGGCGACGGCAAGGGTGCAGCTTCACTAGCACACGGCCATCGCGTATTCTCCGCGGATGGGTATTCTGGGAGTCATCGCGGCGTCGGAGCCGCATACCGCCGAAGCCGGCGCCTGTCTGCTGCGCCGCGGCGGTAACGCGGTCGATGCGATCGTCGCCGCCAAGTTCGCGGCAACGGTCACCGAACTGCCGCTGACTTCCCTGGGCGGTGGTGGTGTCTGCCTGTGGGGTGACGCTGACGCTGGCTACAAGGTCCTCGACTTTTTTGCGACCACACCCGGGCGCGGCCTCGGCAGCCCACCGCCCCTCGACTTTGCGCCGGTGACGGTCGATTTCGGACGCACCACGCAGGTCTTCCATGTCGGTCGAGGGGCGGCAGCGGTTCCCGGAGAGCTGGTCGGCCTGCTCGAACTGCATCGTCGCGCCGGGCGCGTGCCGCTGCGCGAAGTCGTCGCTCCGGCGGTGGCCTGGGCACGCGACGGTTTCACGGTCAGCCCGCAGATCGCGATGATCATCGCCCTCGTCGCGCCCATCGCCCGCCGCTCGCCGGCCGTGGCGAAGCGCTTCTTCCCGCGCGGAATTCTGCCGCAAGCAGGTGATCGTTTGAGCAACCCCGAGCTCGGCGACTTCCTGCACGCGCTTGGCGAAGCTAACACCGACAGCCACGTCGCCCGCTACTGGGCGTCGCTGGTCGACAACTTCGGCCCGGCGCAGGGCGGACTGATCACCGCACAGGACATCGCGGCGTACGCACCGGTGATCCGCGAACCGCTGCACGTCGGCTTTGGCCCCTACACGGTACTCACCAACCCGCCGCCGGCCGCCGGAGGTGGACTGATCGGTGCCGGCCTGCATATCGCCGAGCAACTCGGCCTCGGTGAAGAGACCTTCCTGTCGCGCAAGCAGCAGCTGACGATGGCGGCGCTGCTGACAACCGTGTCGGAAATCCGCCAGGCCGGCTACGACCAACGCCTCTACACCGACCCCGGGGCTATCCTCGACCTGGCCGCTGGCAATGGTATTCCTGTCTGGGCCGCACGCGCGCAAAGCCTGCTTGCCGAGAATCAACTCGGCGCCACAACGCATATCTCGGTCATCGACGCCGACCGCATGGCTGCGGCAATGACCACCAGCAATGGCGAAGGTTGCGGTGAAGCCTTGCCGGGCCTGGGTATCCACGTTAACAATTTCCTCGGCGAAGACGACATCAACCCCGCTGGTTTCCACCAACGGGCGCCGGGAACCTGGATGAGCACCATGATGTCGCCGACCATCGTCGTCGCTGGCGAGCGCCCGTGTTTCGCGCTCGGCAGCGGCGGCTCGAACCGGATTCGCAGCGCCATCCTGCAAACCCTGCTTAATCTGCTGGCCTATCGCCGCCCGCTAAAGGAAGCAGTGAACGCGCCGCGCCTGCATGTCGAAGGCACCCGGCTGTGGTTTGAAAGCCACGGCCTCGGCGCCGGGGCCGTGGAGGCCCTGCAGGCAGCATGGCCCGGAGCGACGCGCTTCGACGAGGCAAGCCTGTTCTTCGGTGGAGTAAACTGCGTCGCCAGCGGCCATGACCGTCTCTACGGCGCCGGTGACCCTCGGCGTGGCGGCGTTGTGCTCGTTGCCGAGCAGTAGAGGGATCGAATGGTGGAGAGGCGGAGAGGTGAAGTGCTCGACGGCGCAGGCATCCACACGCACCGTACTTCCGAATTCCCCTACGCCCTTCTCTGCGCCACCGCTGCCCCTCAAAAGCTGTAGCGCACTTCCGAATAGACGCGGTCACTGTCGTCATAGCGCCCGAAGAATCCCAGTGGGGGTCCATTGAAGATATCGACGCCGACCGCCAGGTCCCAGTTCTTCTCGAAGTTCCAGCTTACGCGCGGGCGCAGCATCCAGTCGTTGCGGTTGAAGCTGGCGATATACAGCGCCTGCGCTTCGAACTGATCGCCGAACTTGTGGTTCAGGAGCAGGCTGTAGCCGTTTTCGTTGGTCGACGGAATGATATTCGGGTCATGATCCAGGAAATGATTCTGGAATACCTGGACATTGATCCGGGTATCGGTGAACTGTGAGAAGTCGAGGCCGAGCACCCAGGTAAAGGTGTTCTGCTCGACCAGGCCATCGGCGTCCGTCAGGTCGGTCACCTCATACTTCTGGCCGCCGGTGTAGACCGCTTCGCCCTTGAGCACCAGCGAACCGAAGTCTTTGGCAAAGGTCGTTCCGTACTGATCGATGCGCTCGTGCCGGGCCTGATAGATCACGCTTGGCTGCGCTCCAGCGATGATTTCCCGGTAGAAAGTCGGCGCGACGCTCATGCTGCTGTAGGCAAAAGCCGCCACATCCCAGCCGTTGTGGAGAACTGACAGGCGCATGCCATAGTTGGTGTTGGCAAGGTTGCGCGTCGGAATCTTCTCATTGAGAAACGTCGCCTCGCCGTAGGGTACCAGCGTGTAGTCGTAGAACTGCGCGCCCGGCTTGCCGATGTTGTCGTAGCTGGCCACCGGGATCCAGATCGCTTCGGCGTGGAAATCGCCCTTGAAGTACTCGGCACGTGCGGCCCACTGCGGAATGCGCAGGATATCGAACTCCGGCAGCACGAAATGCCGCATGTCTTTGGCGGAAACGACGTCACCGAAGAGCAGACCGACCATCTCGCCCCAGATGATCTGCTGCCGGCCAAGACGGAAATCCCAGTCGCCGGCGCCGATATCGATGTAATTCTCGCGCAACAGCACATTCAGGGTTTGATTGTCATTCACCTGTTGGGGGTAGAAATCACTCATGGCATAAACGGCGTCGAAGTCCACGCGCACCCCCAGGTGCCATTTGACGCCGCTACTGAAATCCCCCTGCGCACTGAGATCGGCGCGCGTCATCGCCTCCGACCAGTGCGATGGCTCGGGCGTGGTATAGGCCATCACGTTCTGGACAAAACCGCGGTAGCGCACCGGCCGCGACGACGATTTGGCAACAGCCTGCGCGACCTCTCCTTTCGGCGCGCCATCGTCAGCGTCGCCGAACAGGTCATCGCGGCTCACCGGTAGCTCACCAACTGGCGCAGCAGCGGCGGCTGGCTCATCGGTACCGAACAATGCATCGCGACTCAGGGGAGCATCGCCTGCTGGCGCAGCAGCTGGAGCAGCGACCGGGGCCGCAGCAGGCGCCGCAGCAGGCGCCGCAGCAGGCGCCGCAGCAGGCTCGTCGGTGCCGAACAGGTCATCCCTGCTCATCGGCAAATCGTCCGCCTTCGCAGCAAGCAGAAGCGCCGTCGGCATTGGCGAGGCACGGACGGCGACGTCGCTGACAGCACGATTGGCAGCATCCGCAGGCTGCGCCAGAAGCGACAGTGGCAAGCTCGCGAGAGCGAGGGCGAGAACGGTGAAAGGCGGCTTACTTCTGATCTGCATGGTGGTTTTCCGGGTCGTTAACTGGCGCCTCGCTCGGCACGGCATTGTGCTTGTCTTTATCATTTAGCGTTGGCGCCTCGGTCGCCGCGTCGCTGCCTGCGATGTCGGGAAGGGCTTCCACCGAACGATGACGCGCAACCGACCATCTGCGGTTCGCACGTACGCCGAGCAGGGCGATCTCGCCATCTTCGACGCGAACCAGACGGTCAGCCTTGGCAATCACACGCTTGTCGTGGGTAGAGAAAATGAAAGTCGTTTTCAGTGCCCGGTTGATCTTCTTCATCAGCAGGAGGATTTCCTCGCCGGTCTTGTGATCGAGGTTGGCAGTCGGTTCGTCGGCCAGCACAATGGCCGGCTTGATCACCAGGGCCCGGGCGATAGCCACGCGCTGGCGCTGGCCACCACTCAGCTGGTTCGGACGGTGAGTCGCAAACTTCGTAAGGCCAACAATGTCGAGAAAGTAAGCCACCCGCCTGCGGCGGTCCGCAGCCGACATATCCCTGCGTTGCAGCAGCGGGTATTCGACGTTTTCGGCGGCCGACAACACTGGCAACAAATTGAAGGTCTGAAAAATGAAACCGATGGTCCGGGCGCGCAGATCGGCGAGTTGGTCCGGCGTCCGGCCGCTGACGTCCTGGTCGTTAATGTAAATCTTGCCGCTGGTCGGCGTGTCAATGCAGCCGATCAGGTTCAACAAGGTCGTCTTGCCACTGCCGGACGGACCGGCAATCGCCAGAAAGACGCCGGCGTCGAAAGCCAGAGTAATATCCTTGAGGGCTTGGACTTTCTGCTCACCGAGCTGATAATCCTTGCAGACGTGTTCGATACGGACAACGCTCATACGGTGGCACTTCCGGCCAACCGACGGAGCGGTCAGCACAATGGGGTGAAAACGATGGAAAGCATGACGATCCGCCATTCTGGTGTCAAGACGGCCTTGGTGCTTCTCTTGCTAACTTTCTCGGCCTGGACCGCAGCAGCACCGGCGGTGATGGCCGCGCAGGAAGAAGCAGGCAACCCGGCAGACAACCAGGCAGACAACCAGGCAGACGAGGCCATGGCTCGGATGATCGTCCAAAATGCCGACGAGGTGCGTTTTCCCGCCGACGGCTTTCAGGTCGACGTTACAATCACCACGACCGATAGGGGCGGCCAGCCTGACGTGCATAGGTATCGAGTGCTATCGAAGGGCAACACCAACAGCGTGGTGATGGTCACCGAACCGGCGTCCGAGCGTGGTCAGATCATGCTCATGAAAGATCGCAATCTGTGGATTTTCATGCCTGAAGTCTCACAGCCGATTCGGCTCGCTCTTTCGCAAAGGCTGACCGGTCAGGTTGCCAATGGCGATCTGGCGCGCGCCAACTTCGCCGACGACTACAACCCTAAGCTGCTGCGCAGCGAGAAGATCGGCGATGACGATTTTTACGTGCTCGAACTGACCGGGGTCGACCGCGGAGTCACCTACCAACGGGTGCTCTACTGGGTCAGGAAAAAGGACTCCTGGCCATACCGCGCGGAATTCTATTCGCTGTCCAGGCGCCTGTTGAAATCCTGCAAGTACGAGAATTTCCAGACCATGGAAGGCAGGAAGCGGCCGACGCGACTGGTCATGGAAGACGCGCTGCGCGGCGGCGAGCAGTCGGTCATGGAGTACAACAGCATGAAACGGCGCGATCTGCCGGACAAGATTTTCACCAAGGATTACCTCAAGAAACTCGACTAGAGCGCCGCTGACCGAGGCTGCGGGCGCCACTTCGTAGTAGTATGCTTGGCTGCTGTCGGCAATCGCCGGGCAGCCAGAAAAGAGCAGAAAGGTAGCCCATGTTTCTTTCGAACTTGACAGAGCTGACCATGAGCCAGGGCTACCGGCGGTTCTTCAAGGTCGTCCCGGCACTGACCGACGAACTGCGTGCCGAGAACTACCACATTCGCCACGAAGTGTATTGCCGGGAACTGGGTTATGAGCCACTGCGTCCCGAGGGCCTCGAAGCAGATGCCTATGATGAGCAGTCGCTGCATTGCCTGGTGCAGTCGGTTTCGACAGGCGAGTTTGTCGGCTGCGCGCGCCTCGTGCTGATTGATCCCAAAATTGCGCAACAGGCCAGGCTACCGCTGGAGATCAGCTGCGCGGGAACGCTCGACCGCTCGCTTGTCGATCCGCTGACGCTGGACCGTTCGCGAATCGCGGAAATCTCCCGCCTGGCAGTGATTGGCAGCTACCGTCGCCGGCCGGGCGAGAAAAATAGACCGATCTCCATCGCGGAGGAGGACTTCGGCACAGCCAAGCAACCGCGGCAGCCCTACCTGGCTCTGGCGGTCTATCTTTGCCTGATCGCGCTGGCCCGCCAATACGGAATCACGACCCTCTTCGTGCTCACCGAACCGCGCCTGGCGTCAAACCTGACGCGCATGGGCGTGAAGATCACACGGATCGGCGGCGCGACAGAACACCGCGGTACGCGTATTCCATCAATGCTGTCGGTCGAGGAAACCATTGACGGCATGAACTTCGTTCTCCGCGCGCTCTTCGAGGTCATCGCGCGCGAGGTCCAGGAAGGTATCACCGCTGCCGGCGAGAACGCCGTTCGCGCCAGCCACCACCCGTCTTCCTCGCCGTACGCCCAGAAGGCTTCGCCCACCCACTCGCTGCCGCAAGGATAGTGCTTGGCGCCTCAGTGCACTGCATGTATAGCTGGCCGGCGCCCGTTCGCCACGCCATTGAGTCGCGCCGAGGACGCGGCCTTCATCGCCGAGAAGCTGCTGGTGAAGCAAAAACGTCCCTTCAAGATCGCCGGCATGAATTTTTTCATCACCATCAGCGTGGGTATCGCGCTCTACCCGGACGACGGCGAAAACGCGGAACTCCCTATACGGAAAGCCGACATTGTGATGTACCAGATCAAGGGGCGTGGCAAGGACGGCTACCCCCAGTTGACCCAAGCAAATGCCAATCCGTCGCAGCTATGCTACGCTTCCACCTGACGCTGGACGTGGCCTCTGTTTAACCGATTTCCTCGCGGGAAAGTGATTGAATTCATTGCATGCATGAGTATTGAAAAGTCAGCCATCTCAGGAATTTATTCCGCATTTCCAAGACCCCTGTCAGCCTTGCGTCGGCGGCTGATGGAGAGTCTATCCGGGCGCGTGACACGCTTGTCACGCGCGCAACTCACACGCTTGGTCACAGTGCTGCTTCTTGCCAGTGGTATGGCGCTGCCGCTGGCCGCCCAGGGTGGTACGGCGGTAAACGGAGTATGGCTCAAAGTGGATACGCAGGAGGCCACCCTGACAGTCATGAACGGTGACCAAGCGCAGAAGGTTTTCAAGGGTATTGCCATCGGCCGCTATGGGACAACCGATGTGAAGATGCAAGGCGACCACAGGACTCCGTTGGGGAGCTTCACCATCGGCTGGATACCCGAGAAGTCCCGCTACCACCGTTTCCTGGGCCTGACCTATCCCGACATCGAGCGCGCCGACCGCGCCCTGGCGGAAGGGGAGATCACCGAAGCACAGTGGCACGCCATCCGTCGCGCCTCCGAAACGAAAGGGCGCCCGCCCCAAAACACCCCGCTCGGTGGCTTCATCGGCATCCATGGTACGGGTGCCGGGGATGCCAGGATACACCAGCAATACAACTGGACCAACGGCTGTATTGCATTGACCAACGAGCAGATCGATCGCCTGATGACGTGGATCAGGGTCGGAACCCCTGTCGAAATTCGCTAGGCGGTATTCAGCTCGGGCGGCTTCCTGGCTACTACCTGGCTACCGGCCGGCGAAGCAAGGGCCGACCGGCCGACGCAGACGGGAACTTATGCTTTTTTTTGGAATGTGTTTTAAGGTAGGCTATGCTAGCAGCGTTACAAACCGTCGCTGCCCACGCCGCTGTAGGTGCAGGAGTGGCAGCGTCAAAGGAAGTTATCCGTCTTAACAAGCAGGTCATATTTTGACCAAGGAGAAAATAATGAAGGAATCCCTAATGAATCGCTCACGCGCTTTGGCCCTTGTCGCAATAGCAGGCGTCTATGCCGGGCTTACCGGTTGCGCCACCAATGGAGACATCGAGGCGCTCAGAACCGAGATCAACCAGAACAAGCAAGCGACGGCTTCGGCCGCCAGGGACGCCGCCGATGCCAAGGCCATGGCACAGAATGCCGTGACTACGGCCAATGCGGCCAAAGCGACGTCCGACGATACGGCGAGCAAACTCGACCGCATGTTCAAGAAAGCGATGTACAAGTAACAGCCAAGCAACTGCGGCGCAGGCCGACCGGCGATTGACCGGTCGGCCTGCTGCAGCGACGCTGGTATCTAGTACCGCCAGCCCCCTGCGGGGGCTTCTCTGTTTCCGCCACCATAAAGCGGCTCCGAAACCATCACCGGGATGCCGCTATGTTCTGCAAACGCGGCTCTGATAGCGTTATCGTCGAGCACCACATCCTGTGGATTTCCCGCCCCGGCAACAGCCTCTGCAATGCGCTCCGACGCAGCAATCATGATCTCCTGGTATTTCTCCTGGTCTTCATCCAACGGCGGGTGCACCTCGACATACAGCGCACCGTCCAGCCAGCCGACCTTGATGGGCTGGTTGACGAGTTGCACCTCTGTGCGCAGAGGAACCTGATCGAACAATTGTTCAATATCCTCCGGATACATGCGTATACAGCCGTGCGTAACGCGCATGCCGACCCCGTAGGGCTTGTTCGTGCTGTGAATCAGATAGCCCGGCAATCCCAGCCGCATGGCGAAGCGCCCGAGAGGATTGTCAGGCCCGGCCGGCACGACATCGGGAAGGATATCGCCCTCCTTGGCATGTTCCTCCTTCACTGACTCGGGGGGACGCCATGAGGGATCCCGCTCCTTGGCGGTGATTTTCGTTTTTCCCAGCGGAGTTACCCAGTCCATACGCCCGACACTGACCGGGTGGGTGATCACCACCGGCGTCTGGTCGCGTAGCGGCTTCGGATAATAGTACATACGCATTTCCGGCAAATTGAGCACCAGCCCGGTACGTTCCGCCCTGGGGAGGATATAGCGCGTCGGGAGCGTAACCGGCACCCCTTCTTTGGGCAACCAGCGATCGACCTGCGGATTGGCCAGCAGGATTTCATCCTGGCCGATATCGTAGCGGCGGGCAATATCCAGCAAGGTGTCCTTGCGGCTGGCGGGGACGGATTCGACTTGTCCGACCAGATCGACACCGGGTGGCGGCAACGGGAAAGTCCCGGCTAGCGCATTACCGGCAATGAACACGGCGGACAGCAGCACCGGAAAATAGCGACGCATGATGAAAGTGATGTGTTTGATGGTTTTTCCCCAAGGCCCCGGAGCGGGATTGAATGCGGATCTTAAGGTAGCGCTGACGAATTGTCATTCTGTGCAGCGGTGGTCGGGGGTGCTATGGTCTCACTTCGACCGGCATCAACGACAACAGGATCCTCGCAATGCACCAGAAGATTTCGCTCATCGTGCAACCCGGCGACAGCTTCTTCCCGATCGTACGGGCGATCGACCGTGCCGATCGCGCGATCAACCTGACCGTCTTCCGCATGGACGATCCGATCATCCAGCGCGCACTCATCGAAGCCCGCCAGCGCGCTGTTCGTGTTCGCGTGCTGCTCTCCAGCAGCGCCCGCGGCTGGGGCGAGCGGAACCACAAACTGCTCAAGGAAGCCAGCGAGGCAGGTATCGCAACCCGAGAGCCCGCTGGCGACAGCAAGCGGGCGCGTTACCACTACAAGATGATGACGGTGGACGACAAGAAAGCCTTCGTATTCACCTTCAACCCGACCCGCGAAAACCTCCACTACGCGCGTGACTTTGGCATTGAGGTGTTCAGCCCTGCCGTCGCCGGCGAGATCAATCGTCTGTTCGCAGCCGACTGGCACGACCGGCCTTTCACGGCCAACCATGAATCACCCTTGTTGGTCAGCCCCTTCAACAGCCGGCAGAAGATGACCAGCCTGCTCGCAAATGCCAGGAGCTCGATTCAGATCGCCGACGCCAAGCTGCAGGACCCGGCGATTGTCGCCCTGCTCGTGAAGAAGGCGCGCAGCGGTATCCCGGTTCGCGTCCTCGGCGACGAACGGTACGCTAGCACACTGCCGGCAGAGATCGCCTTCCGGGCCGTGGCACGCTACCGGCTGCACGCCAAGTGCACGATCATCGACGGCGCGACGGCAGTCATCGGCAGCATGAACCTGCGTACCGAGAGCCTCGACCGCCGCCGCGAGCTGTCGATCACGGTTGACGATAGCGCCATCCTGCGGCAACTGAACGCAGTTTTCGAAAGCGACTGGGAACGCCGGGCGCCACGCTCCGACAACGTGACAACGCAGATATTGCGGGCGTTTCCGCCATCCTGCCGGGAAGCTGCCGAATCGCCCACGCCTGGCTTCGTCCTGATCTCCCGCAATAACGCACTGCTACGCCACGCCATCAACAACGGGATGACGACCATTGGCCGGGCCGAGGAAAACGATGTGGTGATCAGCGACCCCTTGGTGAGCAGATATCACGCGCGTGTGGCGCTGGATGTGGGCATCTGCACCCTGACCGACCTCGGCAGCGGCAACGGCAGCTTCGTCAACGGCGAGCGGATCACGGGCGAGAAGTGGCTTCGTCCTGGTGATGTCCTCAGGTTTTCTGAAAGTGAAGAATTCCGCCTGCTCGAAGTCTAGGCGATTGCAGCGAGCGCGGCGGCTTGCACGCCGGAAGCGTTCAACGGGGTGTCTCGACATATCATGACCGTTTCGATTGCAATGCTAATATCGCTGCTTCTCAATTGCACAGACGCTGCCTCCTCCCCTCCGCCCTCACGCCATGACTTCCAGCTCGCGCCCGCTATCGGTTTTCCTGTGCCACAGTTCGCAGGACAAGGTCTTCGTCAGGGACCTCTACCAGCGGCTGCAACGTGATGGCGTGGCGCCCTGGCTCGACGAGGAAGACCTCATCCCCGGCCAGGACTGGGATCGGGAAATCCGTCGCGCCGTGCGCGCCAGCGACCTGATCCTGGTCTGCCTTTCGAAAAGCTCGGTAAGCAAGGCGGGTTATCTCCAGAAGGAGATCAAATTCGTTCTCGACGTCGCGGCGGAACAGCCCGAAGGTAGCATCTACCTCGTCCCCGCGCGCATCGAAGAGGGCGTTCAGGTCAGCGACGTGGCCGAGGAACTGGGTCGCAGGCACTGGGTTGACCTGTTCCAGGAAGCGGGTTACCAGCGCCTGCAGCGGGCTTTGCAGGCACGCGCCCGGGAATGCGGCGCCAGCTTTGGCACGTCCCCGGCGATTACGCGGCCGCGATGGGCCAGCGGCGCCGGCAAGGACGCGTTCGGCCAGTTTGCGGAGATCGAGGTCGGCAACGTTGTGCAGCGCTTCCGCTGGATTGCACCCGGGCGCTTCCTGATGGGTTCGCCGACCGACGAACCTGAGCGCTACAACAACGAAGTGCAGCATGAAGTAATGCTCAGCAGCGGTTTCTGGCTCGCCGACACGGCCTGCACGCAGTCTCTGTGGCAAGCGGTGACCGGCGCCAAGCCGAGCTACTTCAAGGGCGACGCGCGCAACCCGGTCGAGAACGTCAGCTGGGACGAGGTGCAGGCCTTCCTCAGCGAACTGAACCGCCGCGTATCGGGGCTGCAGGCACGCCTGCCGAGTGAAGCTGAATGGGAATACGCCTGCCGCGCGGGAACGACAACGCCCTTCTCGTTCGGCGAAAACATCACCCCCGAGCAGGTCAACTATGACGGCAACTATCCCTATGCCGGCGGTGAAAAAGGCCGGTATCGGGAGAAGACGGTGGCGGTCGGCTCGCTGCCCGCTAATCCCTGGGGGTTTTACGAAATGCACGGCAACGTCTGGGAGTGGTGCGCCGACCGGTTTGGTGACTACCCGACCGCGCAACAGGTCGATCCAACTGGCCCACAGACGGGCGCCTCCCGCGTGTTGCGCGGCGGCTCGTGGATCTTCCACGGCAGGCACGCGCGTTGTGCCTACCGCCACGGGTTCGAGCCCGGCCTCCGCACCCTGTACTTCGGGTTCCGGTTCGCCCCAGGTCACCAGGGGCCGGCGGAGCCGGCCTGAGCGGAGCGGCTGGCCGTATAGCCGTCCGGGACGGACGGCGGTCGGCAAGACGCTGTGGGGGAGAAGGGCGAGTCGGCGCGCAAAGCGCGCCGACTCGCGATTTTTTTTGCAAGCCCGGCTGCTTTCATCGCGAGCTGGCGCATCAACCTCGGGGCGACGGCCGAAGTGCTTGGCACCGAGTAAGCGGCTGTGGTGCCAGACCAACTTGTCAAAAATTCGGAGCAATCATTCATGACAGGCGACATCCTGCTGGTTTTTGGCCTGCTTTTGGTCACCATATTGCTTTTCGTCAGCGACCGGCTGCGGATGGATATTGTCGCCATCCTGGCGGTACTGGCCCTGATGCTGAGCGGCCTGCTGGCGCCAAAGGAGGCGCTCGCCGGATTCGGTGATCCGTTGGTGGTCCTGATCGCCGGGCTGTTCGTCATCGGCGAAGGCTTGTTTCGCACCGGCGTCGCTTTTGCGATCGGCAACTGGCTGCTGGCTGTCGCCGGTAGCAGCGAAACGCGTCTGCTGGTGTTATTGATGCTCGTCGTTGCCGGCCTATCGGCATTCATGAGCAACACCGGCGCCGTAGCCGTCTTCATCCCGGTCGCCCTGAACCTGAGCAAAAAGGCCGGAGTGCCGGCAACTCGCCTGCTGATGCCGATGGCTTTCGCTGGCTCGCTCGGCGGCATGCTCACCCTGATCGGTACGCCGCCCAACCTGGTGGTCAGCAATCAGCTGTCCCGGGAAGGCCTGCAGGCCTTCAACTTCTTCAGCTTCACGCCGCTCGGTCTGCTCATTCTCGTCGCCACGATCATTTTCATCAGCGTGCTCGGGCGCTTTCTGCTTCCCAAAGATGGCGGTCCAGGGGCGAATGCCCAGGACCGCCTGTCGGTCGACGATCTGATCAAGACTTACGCCATCGACAACCAGCTTTTCAGGCTGCGCATCGAGTCCGGCTCGCCACTGCTTGGTCAGACTCTCGGGCAGGCGCTGCTGCAAAGCCGCTTTGGAGTCATCGTTGTCGCCGTGAGTCGACCATCGCAAGGCGATGCAGCGGTCAAACCGGCGCTCGTCCACACCGAGTACCGTGCCGGCGACACCCTTTACCTGGTGGCGACAGAGCAACAGGTGGGCGACTTGTTGCGTACGGTGGAGGGCTTGCAGCGTTTGAGTGTCGAGGCGCAGCAAAGACAGCTCATTGCCCAGGAACTCGGTCTGGCAGAAGTCTTGCTGACCCCACGCTCGCAACTTGTCGGCCGGACCATCAAAGAGGCGCATTTCCGCGAACGTTACGGACTGTCGGTGCTCGCCATCCAGCGCATGGGAAAACCCATGCAAGGCAATTTTCTCGCCACGCGTCTGGATTTCGGCGACTCGCTGCTGATTGGCGGCGGCTGGCGGCAGATCGATCTGCTGCAGGCCGAGCAAAGCGACTTCTCGGTGCTGACCATTGCGCGAGATGGACGAAGTGGCACCGCAGCGCGAACGCGCGCCCTGGGCGCTGGCCATCGTTGCCGGCATGCTGGCGCTGATGACCTTCAACGTCGTGCCCTCGGTAACGGCCGTGCTGCTGGCCGCGCTGGCGATGGTTCTGGCGCGCTGCGTGTCGATGGAAGAAGCCTACAAGTCGATCAACTGGCAAAGCATCATCCTGATTGCAGGCATGCTGCCGATGGCCACCGCACTCAGCAAGACCGGCGCGCTGGAACTGATGATCTCCGGCCTGGTGTCCAGCCTCGGCGAACTGGGGCCACTGGCGCTGTTGGCCGGTCTGTTCGTTCTGACTTCGATTTTCAGTCAGTTCATCTCCAACACCGCGACGGCGGTCCTGGTGGCGCCCATTGCGATGGGCGCGGCAACAAGCATGCAGCTCTCCCCCTACCCTTTCCTGATGACTGTTGCCCTCGCCGCTTCGACAGCGTTCTCGACGCCCATGGCCTCGCCGGTGAACACCCTGGTCCTCGGACCTGGCGGCTATCGATTCAACGACTTCGTGAAGATGGGAGTACCTCTGCAACTACTGGCCATGCTGCTGACCCTGCTTGCCGTACCGCTATTGTTTCCCCTGCATTGATGTGAAAGTCGCGGACGCGACTATCACGGTAAGCGTTCTCGGCCGCCTTGAAAGCGGCTTTGCTTTCGCGCCGGGAGCCGGCTGTACTATTACTTGAGTACTATTTGCTTGCCAGCTTCACACCTCCGATCAACATCGCCCCTGGGAGACTGACCATGGCCGAATACTGTGCGCATCTTCTCTGGCTCCGTGGCGAGCAGGATTTCCTTGGCAACCGCTACAGCCGCCGGCACCTGCTGCGCTTCGATGGCGGTCTGGAAATCCCCGCTTCGTCGTCGCCGCACGTCGTGCCAGTACCACTGTCCGACCCGGCAGCGGTGGATCCCGAAGAAGCTTTCGTCGCTTCGCTGGCGAGTTGCCACATGCTGTGGTTTCTTTCAATCGCGGCCCGGCGCGGCTTCTGCGTCGATCGCTACGCCGACAACCCGGTCGGCGTGATGGCAAAAAATGGCGACGGCAAGCTGGCAATCACCGTTGTCACCCTCAAGCCGGAGGTGGCATTCTCGGGTGATCGCCAGCCTGAGCGTGACGAGCTTGCGCAGATGCATCACCGGGCGCACGCGGAATGCTTCATCGCCAACTCGGTGAAATCCGAAGTACGTTGCGAGCCGGTGCTTGCCGCGCCAACAAACTGACGGTCATTCCCCGCCTCGCCAGCGCAGGGAGGGCCGCTACCCGGGCAGGACGCCGGTCAGCGCTTCGAGCAGGAGCCCGTCCACCACTTTCGCCAGCGCAGCCCCCAGGCGTGCATGCTGGTCGGCGTCGAGATGCACTCCGTCGATCTGGCTGACCGCTGCCACAGTACCGGCGTCGAAATAGTGACAACCAAGCGTGTCGGCCACCTCGCGGCAAGCGGCGGCATGGCCGATGCATTTGCGATCGCCACCGACGAACTTCGGCGCGATCGTTCCCCGCGGTTCCTGCTGCGGCGGCGGTGCGACGAGGACAATCGGCGCCACCGGCATATCCGGTTCGATCGGCGCCTGGCGAATGGCATTGACCAGGGCGCCGAGCCCCTGCGCCGAGTGCCAGGCGTTGTGTGGGTGCATCGACTGAAAATCGTTGCTGCCGAGCATCACGATCACCAGCGCTAGCGGCGAATGGCTCTCGATGCGCTGGGCGAGGCCGTCGATCCCCTTGCGGCCGGGCTTGAAGGGATCGTCCCAGACGGTTCGGCGACCGTTGAGGCAGTCCTCGATGACACGCACCCGGCGGCCGGCGGAGTTGAGCGCGGTTTCCATCACCCCCGGCCAGCGCTCGTCGAAACTCAGCCGCCGCCGTGTTTCCGGAATGAGCCCCCAGGACAGGGAATCGCCGTAGAGAAAAATCTGCTGCATCGGAAGCACTCCTCGAGCGTGTCATCGAGGAAAGAGCTTGCCATCTGCGGCGGCGATCGGCAAGCATCCGTGCGCAGCAACGGCACTCACGCGAGCCCACCGCCGCGCAGCGCATGCGCCCTTGCCTACTGCATCGAGTGCAGGCCGATGATGTTGCCTTCCGTGTCCTGAACCAGCGCGATATGGCCGTACTGACCAATCGCCATCTTCGGCTGGATGACCCGCCCACCCGCTTCTACCGCGCGTTCGGCTTCGTTGGCGGCATCCTCGCAGTTGAAATAGACCATCGTGCCGCCCTTTCCCGGACCGTTCATGGGGTGCCGCACCAGCGCCCCGGCAGCACCGCTACCCCCCTCGACCCAGGAAAAAGCATACATTTCGCCCTCCTCGCCGATTTCCGGCAGCGCCGTCAGCTCACGACCGAAAACCGCCGTGTAGAAGTCGCGCGCGCGGGTCATGTCGGAAACATAGATCTCGAACCATCCGACCGGATTCGCTACTTTGTCCATGCTGATACTCCTCGGTTTGTCATTCGAAAAGGATGGCGATGCTCTGCCGGTGGAAAGCCAGTACGGGCGTACGAATACTGGCTCAGAAGCGATGCAGCAGGACTTCGGCGACAAAGCGGCTGCCCATATAGGCCAGCAGCAGCACCAAAAATCCGGCCAGCGTCCAGCGCAGCGCGATGCGACCGCGCCAGCCGTAGATGCGACGGCCGACCAGCAGTGCGGCGAAAATCGCCCATGAGGCGAAGGCGAACAAGGTCTTGTGGTCGAGGACCATGGCCTTGCCGAAAATGGCTTCGGAGAACATGACGCCACTGAGCAGGGCCACGGTGAGCAGCAGAAAAGCGACCGTGATCATGCGAAAGAGCAGCGCTTCCATGGTCAGGATCGGCGGCAGGCTGGTCAGGCTCTTGGTAATCGCCCGCTGATGCAGCTTGCGCTCGGCGAAGCCCATGAAGATGGCGTGCAATGCGGAGAGGGTGAACAGACTGTAGGCCAGCATCGCGGTCAGAAAATGCAGCTGGAAACCCCAGGCGCCGGCGTGCGCAATGACGCGTAGTTGTGGAAACACCGCCGGCGCCAGCGCACCTAGCGCGGCCAGTGGCAGGACCATCGGCTGCAGCCCGTCCATGCGCGAGTGGAAACTCTCCAGCCAGTAGATGAGGACCGCCAGCCAGAGCATCAGCGACATCGCAAAACTGAACGAGAAGCGCATGCCACCGGCAGAAAACAGGCCCTGGTAAAGCCCGAAACCCTGGACCACCAGGGCCCCGAAAAGGACGCCGCGTTCCCAGCCCTGCATCTGCAGGGTGACCAGTGGGCGGTCGCTTTCACGCCAGCGCGTATGCCAGAAATGCGCACCCATCACCGCGTAAATCAGCGATGAAACGATGTGCGGGAGAAGCTGCAGTAGAATGTCTGACATTTTTTGAGTTTACACCAAGCTGGAATCCAAATGCTCGACAACCTGACCCAACGTCTTGCCCGCGTCATGAAGACGCTGCGCGGTGAAGCGCGCCTGACCGAAGCCAATATTGGCGACGCGCTACGCGAAGTTCGCCTCGCTTTGCTCGAAGCCGACGTCGCTTTGCCGGCCATCAAGGAACTGATCGCCGCGGTGCGCGAAAAAGCGATCGGCGAAGAAGTGATCGGCTCGTTGAGCCCCGGACAGGCCCTAATCGGCGTCGTCCACCGCGAATTGACAAAACTGATGGGCGAGGAGCACGCGGGCCTGAACATGGCCACGCAGCCGCCAGCAGTGATGCTCATGGCTGGTCTGCAGGGTGCCGGCAAGACGACCACCGTCGGCAAACTGGCCAAGATGTTGCGCGACACGCAGAAGAAGAAAGTGCTGGTGGTTTCCTGCGACGTTTACCGTCCGGCCGCCATCGAACAGTTGAAGACCGTCGCCGCGCAAGCGGGCGTGGACTTCATGCCCTCGACGCCGAGCGAGAAGCCGGTCGAGATCGCGCGCAACGCGCTCGACTGGGCCAAGCGGCACTTCCACGACGTACTGCTGCTCGACACCGCCGGCCGGCTGGCAATCGACGAGGCGATGATGCAGGAAATCGCCGAGCTGCACGCGGCAGTCAAGCCGATCGAAACGCTGTTCGTCGTCGATGCCATGCTCGGTCAGGACGCCATCAATACCGCCAAGGCCTTCAGCGAAGCGCTGCCGCTGACCGGCATCATCCTCACCAAGCTCGACGGTGACGCGCGCGGTGGCGCGGCGCTGTCGGTGCGGCAGGTCACGGGCAAACCGATCAAATATGCGGGCGTCGGCGAAAAATTAACCGGGCTCGAAGCTTTTCACCCGGAGCGCATGGCATCGCGAATCCTTGGCATGGGCGACGTGCTGTCGCTGATCGAAGACGCCAGGAAGGGTATCGACGAGCAGCAGGCGGTCGACTTCGCCAAGAAGCTCAAGTCAGGCAAGGGCTTCGACCTCAACGACTTCAAGGGCCAGATCAGCCAGATGCGCAAGATGGGCGGCCTGTCGTCGATGATGGAGAAGCTGCCGGCGCAGTTTTCACAAGCGGCCGGCCAGTTGCCGGCCGGCGGCGAGGAGAAGGCAGTGTCACGAATCGAAGGCATCATCAACTCGATGACGCCGAGCGAACGGGTCAACCCGGAGCTGCTCAAGGCCGCGCGCAAGCGCCGCATCGCGCTCGGTGCCGGAGTTCAAGTACAGGAAGTCAATCGCCTGCTGAAGCAGTTCGAGCAGACGCAGAAAATGATGAAGCAGTTCTCCAAGGGCGGCATCGGGCAGCTCATGCGCGGCCTGAAGGGGATGATGCCGGGGATGCGCTGAACGCCAACTCAGCGTAGCGCCAGCGCGCTCCGGGTGTACTTCCACTGCTTGTCCCAGGCGGCACGCACCATGTTCGGATAGGCGGCCTGACCGAGGCTGCCGTTGTAACGGCCGAGCGCGCGGTAGAGATCGCCGCGCTCGATGTCGAGGTAGTGGCGAAGGATGGTGCATCCGTAGCGCAGATTGGTGCGCAGATGGAACAGGTTGTCGTCGCTGCGTCCGACCAGTTTGACCCAGAACGGCATCACCTGCATGAAGCCGCGCGCACCGGCGCTCGATACGGCGTACTTCTTGAAGCCGCTTTCGACCTGGATCAGACCAAGAACCAACTGCGGGTCGAGACCGGCACGCGTCGCTTCGTAGTGCACCGAGCGCAGGAATTCCAGCCTGGCGACCGGGTCGGGAATGCGCTTGGCAAGGCGCCCCGACATCTCGGCGAGCCAGTCGGTGGCAACCGCCGAATCGTCGAAAGAGCTGTGCTGCGGCGCGCGGTCGGAAACCGAGCGTGACAGCGCGCCATGCACACTGGCTGAAAGCGGTTCGTACTTCTGCGCACCGGCGAACGCTGCGAGTGGTGCTACCAGCAGCGCCACCAGCAGTGCCAGCGGCAGTGCTGGCAGAAGCGGAAAATGCGTCAGGGAGCGGCGCACAGTCTGGCTTTCAGGAAGGGGCCGATCTCGGCCAGCGGCAGCATCTGCGACTCGCTGTCGCCACGGCCCTTGTACTCGAGCTTGCCTTCGGCGAGGCCGCGGTCGCCGACGACCACCCGGTGCGGGATGCCGATCAGTTCCATTTCCGCGAACATCACGCCCGGACGCTCGTTACGGTCGTCGAGCAGCACGTCGATGCCGGCGCCGCCCAGTGTGGCGTAAAGAGCATCGGCCGCGGCCTTGACGGTTTCGCTCTTGGCATAGCCCATCGGCACGATACAGACTTCGAACGGGGCAATCGCCGCCGGGAAACAAATGCCACGTTGATCGTGCCCCTGCTCGATGGCCGCCCCGACGATGCGCGTGACGCCAATCCCGTAACAACCCATTTCCATGATCCTGCTCTGGCCGCTCTCGTCGAGAAAGCTGCATTTTAGCGCCTCGGCGTACTTGGTACGCAGCTGGAAGATATGCCCCACCTCGACGCCACGGCAGAGTTCCAGGCAGCCTTTGCCGTCAGGAGACGGGTCGCCGGGGACGACGTTCCTGAAATCGGCAACCAGCGTCGGCGCGGCGACGTCGCGGCCAAAATTCACGCCCGTCAGGTGGTAGCCGGCTTCGTTGGCGCCGCAAACGAAGTCGCCCATCACGGCCACGCTGCGATCAACGTAAATCGCCACCTCGCCGACCGCCACCGGACCGAGATAGCCGGGCTGACAGCCCAGTGCGGCAATGATCTCGTCTTCCCGCGCGAAGCGAAACTCGCCGAGGTGCTTGGCCGCTTTCACTTCGTTGAGGTTGTGGTCGCCGCGCAGAAGAATCATGGCCAATGGCCCGGGACTTTCGGCCTCCGCGGCCTCCGGGTTGAGGACGATGGCGATCACCTTGACCGTTCGCATGAGCGGCAAGCCGAGAAACTCGGCGACGTCGGCGCAGGTGATGCGACCCGGCGTGGCAACTTTCTGCATAGTCTCCGCAGCAGGCGGGCGCGCAACCGCCGGGGCAAGGGCTTCCGCCAGTTCGACATTGGCCGCAAAATCCGAATCCGGACAATAGGCCAGCGCGTCCTCGCCGGAATCGGCCAAAACGTGGAACTCGTGTGATCCCGTACCACCAATTGAGCCGGTATCCGCGGAAACAGCGCGGAACTTCAGTCCCAGGCGAGTGAAGATGCGCGTATAGGTTTCGAACATGTTGCGGTATTCGCGCTGCAGGTCTTCGAAACTGCTGTGGAAAGAATAACCGTCCTTCATCAGGAACTCGCGGCCACGCATGATCCCGAAGCGCGGCCGAATTTCGTCGCGGAACTTGACCTGCACCTGGTAAAAGTGAAGCGGTAGCTGGCGGTAGCTCTTGACGTCCTTGCGCACAACGTCGGTAATCACTTCTTCGTGCGTCGGGCCAATGACGAAATCGCGCTGGTGGCGATCCTTGCAACGCAGCAACTCGGGACCATATTTTTCCCAGCGACCGGATTCCTGCCACAGCTCGGCCGGTTGCACCGCCGGCATCGACAATTCGATCGCCCCGGCACGATCCATCTCCTCGCGCACGATCCTCTCCACCTTGCGCAGCACGCGCAAGCCCAACGGCATCCAGGTGTAGATGCCGCCAGCAAGCCGCTTGATCATCCCGGCGCGCACCATCAACTGGTGGCTGATCACCTCAGCGTCGGAAGGCGCCTCTTTGAGCGTCGCCAGGAAAAAACGGGAAGTGCGCATGAGAATCCGCTGAAAAAGGAAGGAAACGGCGATTTTACTCGACAGATGGCCAATCGGCGACGCCAATTGCGCACGCAGGCACTGGCAACCACCGCCGGCGAGCAGGTGGCCAGCGCCAGCACGAGCGGCGAGTTCGGGCGGGCATCGCGCCTGTCGCGGGCAGGACTTTGATCTAATTGCGCCAACGCCCGCCCGTGCTGCTGCTTGCTGGCGACGACGGGTCGGCAAGCGCCACGGCCTTGAGAGCGCGGCGCAACGCACGGCACTGGACGTATACGCTCCTTTTCAAGGGCTTGGAATTGTGGAAAAATGGGCGCAATCAATCGAATTGCAGGATCTATAAATGCTTGATCGTGAAGGCTATCGCCCGAACGTCGGCATCATTCTTTGTAATACCAAGAACGAGGTGTTCTGGGGCAAGCGAATCCGAGAGCATTCATGGCAGTTTCCGCAAGGCGGCATCAAGCGGGGCGAAACGCCGGAACAGGCGATGTACCGTGAGTTGCATGAAGAGGTAGGCTTGCTGCCGGAGCATGTGTTCATCCTTGGTCGCACCAAAGACTGGTTGCGTTACGACGTTCCGACGCACTGGGTACGACGCGAATGGCGCGGCAGTTACCGGGGTCAGAAACAGATCTGGTTTCTGCTTCGCTTGATCGGGCGCGACAACGACGTTTCCTTGCGCGCCTGCGACCATCCCGAGTTCGATGCCTGGCGCTGGAATCATTACTGGGTGTCACTTGACGCGGTCATCGACTTCAAGCGCCGGGTCTACGAGCAGGCATTGAATGAATTGGCCCGTTTCCTGAACGCCGACCACCGGCAGACGCGCCGTTCAGCCACGCCGAGCGCGCAGCGTTCAACTTTGGCGATTGAGGCGACAGACGAGAAATGAACAACACTTTCCCGGAGCTGACACGACGCACGTCATCCAGGCGTACGCTATGGATCTCACGCCTCGCATGCTGGCTCTTGCCCCTCGCCGCACTGCTGCCGTCGCCGGCCTGGTCAGCCCGCGACGAGGGCGGTGATGGCGACTCGGCAAAGCAGAGCACAGAGGCACGAAAAGTCCAGTTTCCCCCGTTTCCACAAGCCGAGAACTTGATCCCTTTCGTGGTCAGTGCGACCGCCGACAGCAAATCCATGATCGACGGCGAGTCACTATCGGTCACGCCGGATCGCGTCGTCTACTACACCCTGGTAATCGTAAGTTCTGCCGGCGCGCGCAACGTCAGTTACGAAGCGATCCGCTGCGCCACCGCCGAGCGCCGTGTCTACGGCTTTGGTCACTCCGATGGTACGTGGTCCAAAGCCCGTGGCGATCAGTGGCTACGCATCGAGGAACAAACAGTCAACCGGCAGCACGCGGCACTTTTTGGCGAGTATTTCTGCACCCTCGGGACCAGCCTGCGCGATGCCGACGACGCACGCCGAATTCTCCGTGCGGGCGGCAATCGGCCCTAGCGCTCACTGATTTCTTGAACTCGCAGCGCAACAACCGGAACAGCAAAGGCCGCGCATGATCACTGACCGCATTGTCATCGAGTTCGACAAGGCTCTGCGCACCCTTTTTGTGCGAGCGCCGACGACACGCAAGATACCCGGCTGCGAGCAGGCAGAAGCGATCCTTTCGGAAAAAGAGCGCGCGCACGCAGAAGCGCTGATGCGCATCAATCATGTCGGAGAGGTCTGTGCGCAGGCGCTTTACCAGGGCCAGGCGCTGAGCTGCAGCGATCCGGGAGTCAGGCAAGCGCTACAACAAGCCGCTTATGAAGAGACAGAACACCTGGCCTGGACCGAGCGCCGCCTCGCCGAACTAGGCGGGCGTACGAGCCTGTTGAACCCGCTGTGGTACCTCGGCGCACTGTCGATCGGATTTGGCGCAGGCAAACTCGGCGATACCTGGAGCCTCGGCTTTCTTGCCGAGACGGAGAGACAGGTCGAGGCACACCTCGACCATCACCTCAGCGATCTCCCGTGGCAGGACCTCAAGTCACGGGCGATTGTCGAGCAAATGCGCCTCGACGAGATTTCACACGCCGCAACGGCCGTGCGCCTCGGCGCTCGCGAACTACCAGCCGCCGCAAGGCTGGCCATGCAACTGGTATCGCGAACCATGACTCGCACAGCCTACTACGTTTAATGCGAATTTCATATGCCAGAAAACCGTCCCTGCGCAGTCCCGAACGCCCGCCTCAATCTTCGATAATTTCGAAATCGTGCGTTATTTCGGCAGTCTTTTCGAGCATGCTGGTCGCCGAACAGTATTTGTCCTTCGACAACTCGATGGCGCGGGCCACCGCTTCGGACTTGAGCTGCTTCCCGGTCACGCGAAAGTGGAAATGAATGCGGGTAAACACCCGCGGCTCGACATCCGCACGCTCGGCCTGCAGGCTGACCTCGACGCCCTTGACGGCGTGTCGCCCTTTTTTGAGGATCAGGACCACGTCAAAGGCCGCACAACCACCGGCACCAGCAAGCATTAGCTCCATCGGACGCGGCGCCAGATTGCGGCCACCCGCCTCGATCGCCCCGTCCATAACGACCGTGTGATTGGTTCCTGTTTCAGCAATGAACGACATTCCGTCGCCGGTCCACTTCACTTTACAGTCCATGCACTACCCTCCCCTTGTTTCCCGACGGGCATGACGACGTGTCAGACCCCGACCGCCAAGACCTGCCTTGCGCTCGCCACTATTGTAGCCGCAAGGCCCCTAGCACAGGCAGCTCATGCCAATGTTGCGTCGCAGCATTCTTACTGGGCAGCAACACCCAACAAGTGCGTCAGAAAGATTGCATATTGTGTAACGAATATACTATATATACAGCAAACCGTTGGATTAATGTCACTTTCATTCTTCAACCAAGCCTTGGTCGTGGATGCCGGAAAAATTATGGCGCAACGCACAAATAATACTTGACCTTTACACTCGGATGCGCGATAATTCTTTCATCGTAAGCAGTAAGCACTTTTGCTGATTCACCTTTTTGGCTTTTTCGGTTGTCTCCTCCACCCTCCTCCTTTGGTGTGGATTTAGCGCGGCTCCAACGAGTCGCGCTTTTTTTTGCCCTGCGACCGGCCGCCAGAGATGGCGACGAGCAGTGCCAGGAACGCGCGCCAGCGACCGGGCACCGGATTGTCGAGTCTCGACTCCGAAAACACAGCACCGGCGCGAACGGCGAGCACCGGCCCTGAACAAATCTGTCGTGCCTGGCGGCCAAACATCGATTGACACCAGCAGGGCAGTTGCCATAACATGCTGGGCTTTCCGTGATCAGGCAAATAAGGACGGCGTTTTTGATGAAGACTTTCTCCGCCAAGTCGCATGAAGTGACCCGCGAGTGGCTTGTGGTTGACGCCACCGACAAGGTATTGGGTCGCCTTGCAACCGAAATTGCTCGTCGCTTGCGCGGCAAGCACAAGCCTGAGTTCACGCCGCACGTCGATACGGGTGACTACATTGTCGTCACCAACGTCGAGAAACTGCGCGTGACCGGCAACAAGGCCGAAGACAAAAAGTACTACCGCCACTCGGGCTACGCTGGTGGTCTCTACGAGACGAACTTCAATAAGATGCAGCAGCGCTTTCCAGGCCGCGTCCTTGAAAAAGCGGTCAAGGGTATGCTCCCGAAGGGGCCTCTTGGTTATGCCATGCTGAAAAAGATGAAGTGCTATGCGGGCACAATCCATCCGCACGCTGCCCAGCAGCCGAAGGTTCTGGAACTCTAAGGGGTCACAATGGCTGATAACTATTTCTACGGCACCGGCCGACGGAAAAGCGCCGTAGCGCGTGTTTTCATGAAGCGCGGCAGCGGCAACTTCGTTGTCAACGGCAAGCCGGTTGATGAATTTTTCTCGCGCGTCACCGGGCGCATGATCGTCCGCCAGCCGCTGCAACTCATTGAGCAACTGTCAGACTTTGACATTCTGGTCAACGTGCAGGGCGGCGGCGAATCTGGACAGGCTGGTGCAGTACGGCACGGAATCACCCGCGCCCTCATCGCCTACGATAGCGAGCTCAAACCAACGCTTTCCAAGGCCGGCTTCGTAACTCGCGACGCGCGTGAAGTCGAGCGCAAGAAAGTCGGCTTCCACAAGGCCCGTCGGCGCAAGCAGTTCTCGAAACGATAAGTCTGCGTCACGAAAAGCGGCTGCGAACTCGCTACGTGCCCGCTACCTGTGTTTTCGTAGCCAAAAGCCGCCCCAGGGCGGCTTTTGTGCTTTGGGGAGGAGCTCGGGACTATGATTGCGGGCTATCCGGGAGTCTTTCATGATCAAGGTTGGAATCGTCGGCGGCACCGGCTACACCGGTGTCGAACTCTTGCGCTTGCTGGCACAACACCCGCAGGTGCAGCTCATCGCCATCACCTCGCGTGCGGAAGCCGGCACGGCAGTCTCGAGCATGTTTCCCAGCCTGCGGCGAAGGCTGGATCTCAAGTTCGCCGATCCAGCCAGCGCGGATCTGCAGAGTTGTGATGTCGTTTTCTTCGCAACGCCCAACGGCGTCGCGATGGCACAGGCGCCAGCGTTGCTTGATGCAGGAGTACGGGTCATTGACCTGGCGGCCGATTTTCGGATCAAGGACGTTGCCGAATGGGAGCGCTGGTACGGGATGTCGCATGCCAGCCCCGAGTGGGTAGCGAAGGCGGTCTACGGACTCCCCGAGCACGACCGTGTCGGCATCAGTAACGCTCGCCTGGTGGCCAACCCGGGGTGTTATCCAACAGCCGTCCAACTGGGCTTCATGCCCCTGGTCGAAGCGGGCTTGGTGGACCTCGACCAACTGATTGCCGACGCCAAATCGGGCGTCTCGGGGGCCGGGCGCAAGGCCGAGGTAGGCGCGCTTTTTTCCGAAGCCGCCGACAATTTCAAGGCCTACGGCGTCCCTGGGCATCGTCATCTGCCCGAGATCCAGCAGGGCTTGTCGAGCATGGCCGCGCAGCCAGTGGGGCTGACCTTCGTCCCGCACCTGACGCCGATGATCCGGGGTATCCATGCGACGCTCTACGCGCGCATCAAAAGCGAGGCCGACTTTCAACAGCTCTTCGAAGAACGCTACAGCGGCGAGGCCTTCGTCGACGTCCTGCCGCCCGGATCGCACCCCGACACCCGCTCGGTACGCGCCGCGAACGTCTGCCGCATTGCGCTGCATCGACCGCAGCAAGGCAAGGTCCTGGTCGTGCTGTCGGTCATCGACAACCTCGTCAAAGGGGCCGCGGGACAAGCGGTACAGAACATGAACATCATGTTCGGTCTCCCGGAAACTGAAGGCCTGTGGCAGTTGGCGGTGCTTCCCTAAAACTCGAACGCCTACGCCAGCGCTTCGGCATCAACGCACCGAAGCTGACCGCCCGCACAGGAGTTCAAGGGAGCGCTCGAGCTCCTGCTCACGGTACGCCAGGAAGGCAAAAATGTTATCATTGAGCGGCGGCTTGCGGGTCGAGGGCAGCATCGCGGTGTCACACGCGGCAATCAACGGCGCCGTCGTCGGCCCGATCGTGGCCAGAGACGCGCTGGAACTCCTCCCCAATGCGCGTGTCACAGGTGACGTTGAATACCGTCAAATCGAAATTCAGCTGGGAGCTGTTGTCGAGAGTCGTCTCATGCACCAGGCAGACACCAAGACGCAGGAACTTAAACTGGCTTCAAGTAGCTGACTTCGCCGTCAGCAGTCTCGGATATCCGCTTCAGGAGAACTACCCATGAATGCAGCAACTGAAATGCCCATGCCTTTCGTTTTTACCGACAACGCGGCCGGCAAAGTGAAGGAATTGATCGAGGACGAAGGCAATCCGGATCTGAAACTTCGGGTTTTCGTCACCGGCGGCGGATGCTCCGGCTTCCAGTACGGTTTCACCTTTGACGAAGTCGCCAACGACGACGATACGGCGCTGCAGAAGAACGGCGTCACGCTGCTGGTCGACCCGATGAGCTATCAGTATCTGGTGGGCGCCGAAATTGACTACACGGAAGGCCTCGAGGGTTCGCAATTCGTCATCAAGAACCCCAACGCCTCGACTACTTGCGGTTGCGGTTCGTCATTCTCGGTGTAGGAAAAGGCAGCAGGAAAGCCTGCGCAAGCATAGGTTTGCAGCGCTTTCCTGCCCGCTCCACATATTCCATCCGCCACGCTCGCAGTTTGCGCTGACGCCCGGTCGGCCGGCCCTGTCCAAGGCCCTGACCCAGCCCGAACAAAAAAGCGGCCTGAGAACAAGCCCTAGCGGCTGCCAGGATCGCCGGCTGCCTTCCGTGCATTGAACCAGCGCCACAACAAGCCCTGTGCATCCTGCCCTGTCAGCACGTATTCGAGGGCATTGCGATTGTCGAGCGTCAGGTTCTGCGTCGCCTTGGCGG
Organism: Candidatus Accumulibacter meliphilus; assembly: GCF_036625345.1. NCBI lineage: Bacteria > Pseudomonadati > Pseudomonadota > Betaproteobacteria > Candidatus Accumulibacter > Candidatus Accumulibacter meliphilus. The sequence continues at coordinate 299,606 of NZ_JAZKTZ010000003.1, forward strand.
CCCGCGTACCGGCAAACAAAAGTTGGTCACCCGGTCTCAAAGCCGTTTCATCGCCCGGCAACTCCTGATCGCGTCCGTCGCGCACCAGCAGCAGCGGCAGAAGCGGCAAAAACTCCTCGCGAGACGACGGATCACGGCGCAACATGCCCAGCTTGATGCGCATCTGCTCCATCATCAACAACCTGTGTGCCGCAGGCGCATCGGCCATGTTCAAGCGAACACTCCAGACCTGCGGTACGCGGTGCACACAGAGTTCCTCGAGTTCCTTGGCGACCATCGCGGCACGTCCGTCCGGCCAGGCGCGCACGTGGCGGAGAAAGCGGGCCAGTAGCGGCGAGGTAATCAGCGCCATGCACTCGCGCGCAACGATCCGTGATGGGACCATGGTGAAATCGGCATCGTAAGCGTCGAACAAGACCTCATTGGCCACCCGGTTCTGGCGCACGACGACGAAGAGGTCCGGGTTGATCTCCTTGGCAGTCATCGCGATCGACAGGTTGTTGGTATCGTTGTCGCCACCGGCGACGATGCCCACCGCGGTTTCTATTCCTGCCAGCCGCAGCGGTTCCGCTTCCATGCCATGGCCGATGATGTGACGGACAGTGACCGGCAAATTCTGCTCCGGAGCGATCACCGTCAGGCTCACCCCCTGCCTCTCCAGATTGCGCACCACCGCCTGCCCGAAGAGACCGTAGCCACAGACCACCCAGTCACCAACCGGCGGATCGTGTCGCTCGGGGAGCGGCTGACCTGGCAGCCCGGTGAGCAGGTCGACCAGACGGAACCAGCTCGGTGAATGAATCGCCTGCGCCAGATAGTCGGCGAACTTCTCGAAGTGATTGACCACGTAGTGAGTCCCGAAGGACATCATGTTGCGCTCGACCGCAGGACTGGCGACGCGCGCCACGACCATCAAGCGTGGATTGACCAGCCGGCTGGCAATCGCCACCGCGAGATTGGCTGCATCGTCGTCGGTGATCGCCAGCACGCCGCGACAATTGCGATGCTTCAAACCGGCGAGCAGCAGGTTTTGCGGTTGCGCCGCATCGGCACAGAGGACCAGAATATCCGCCGCGAAGTCTTCAAGCTCCACTTCCTGGATGCGCGCATCGTTGCGCTCCAGCGCCACCACACGGATGCCGCTGCGATCAAGCGCACGTGCGATCAGCAAACCCGTTTCGCCGCAACCGCAGACGATATAGAAAGGCTCGCCGAGATGCCTGACCCGGCGCGCGAACTGGCCGCTCCGCAGTACCTCCTGAAAGCCCTTGTCCTGAACCAGTGCCAGCAAGCTGATGATCGAGTACGACCAGCCGATCACCGAGAGGAAGATACACAACGTGACCCACATCCGCTGGGCGTCGGAAAAGGGCACCGGAATTTCGCCAAAACCAATGGTGCTGGCGGTGTAGCTAACGAAGTAGAAGGCGTGAAAGAAACTCATCGGCGGTGCCGGGCGGCCGTGCTCGTCGATGCCGGGAACCAGCGTCAGGCCAAGGGTGGACACCGCATAGAGGACGATCAGCACGATCAGCGGCACGCGCATCCGCCGCAGGGCCAGAAAGAAGATGCTGGTGTTCATTCCGGCGCCACCATCAACGGTCATGACCTGTCGAGATGCCGGAGATCACAAAAATCATGGCCGTCCCCCCCTCTTCCCCTGCAGTGCGCATTCCGGCTTGCACGCCGGAATCGTTCGTCGGGCAGGGAGCATGCTCCCTGAATTCCCCGCCTCACCCCGCGGGGGGAGCAGGGAGCTTCCTGAGTCGCTTGCGCGATTTTCACACTAACGTCGCAACATCACCGTTTCCGCAATCAGCAACACCAGCGAAACGAAGTTTGCCAGCAAGGCGCCACCACTGAGTGAGACGACGCTGGTAGTGACGTAAGCGGTCATTCCCTCGCCGGTCACCTGCACGGCAATCGCCCATACGCAGGCTGCGGCCACCAGTTGCAGGTCAGCGACCAGGCTGGTCGACAGGTGCACCGCGCCGATCTGCGTGCGGTCGCCGAACTTCAGGACAGTGGCGATCAGGTTGACGACAATCGCGGCAAACAGCTCATAGATGTGGTGGTGCATCGGATTATCGATATCGCCAATGAAGAAGCCGAAGTTCAGCGTTGCCGCGAGAACGATAAAAAAACCGAAAATCACCTTCTCGAGATTCATGAGCACCCTCTCTGCGGCAGACAAAGCCGGCGCACTACCGCCAAGCACTTAGCTTGACAGCATACTCGCCTGCGCTACGAAAGAAAACCGCTGAGCCGCAGCGCCAGCGACGACGAGAGCGGGAACTCGCGCGACGGACCCGCATGGTCGATCGCAAAGCCCGCCGGCAGAACACGCCCGGCAGTCGCCTCAAGGAAGCTCAGCGCATCACCCATGCCGTAGCCGGGCGTCAGATTGGCGCTGATGGTCACCGCCCGCCGCTGACCGCGGCACCATCCGTGAAGTTGATCGCAGCGATACGGCCGCCAATCTCCGACCACCAGTGCTAAAGTTCGGCCTGAAGTTTGCCGTTGACCGATTGTCTGCTGATGGCCCGCAGGCCGCTCGGATTCTTTGTGTAGCGGTCTCTTGTATCGAGAAACCGCAAAATTAACGGGGGGAGGAGAGAGCAGGACAATGAGAATTCCCGCTGAAGTGGTACCGCCCGTCGCGAACATCAGGCGAGAATCCGACGACGTCAGCAAACCGGAACCCGTGACCGGCGCCAAAGGCATCAACAACGAGCTTTCGAGTGCGCTGCCAAAGCAGCCCTGGCCAGCCCCTGAGCGACCGCGGCGCGAGCCGCACGATGCTCCCGAAAACACGCCGACCGAGGCGGAGAATCCGCCAGCAGCGGTCGAGCGGCGGCAGAAGGAACGGCGCTCGGAAAAGCGCCCCGTCTTGCTCGACACCCGTTCAAAAAGCGGCCGCCGAAAAGCTGGCGGCGACGTCAAGATCAACATCAAGGTCTGATCGCCAAGCACGCTCGGCCAGCATGGCTCAGCTCATAGATCACTCAGCACCGAGCACTCACCCTCATACTCACGCTACGGTGGTCTGCGCTTGGCCCTCGCCGCGCGGCTTGATGCTACCGATGACCAGCGCTGCTTCGCCAGCATCATTGAGGATCTTGATGGCCTGTGGTACATCCTCGCGGGCAACGACGACAACCATGCCGATCCCGCAGTTGAAGACACGGTGCATTTCGTCATCGCTGACGCCGCCTTCCTGCTGCAGCCAGTCGAACAATTTCGGCCGCTGCCACGCCGCCTGAACGATCTCGGCGCGAACATTGTCCGGCAGGATGCGCGGCACGTTACCGGTCAAACCACCCCCCGTAATGTGCGCCATGCCCTTGACCGGCAGCGCCTGCATCAATGCCACGAGTGGCTTGACGTAGATTCGCGTGGGCGCCATCGCCGCATCGGCCAGCGTCTGCTCGCCGTCGAAAAGCGCCGCCAGATCAGCCCCGGAACGGGCGATGATCTTGCGTACCAGCGAGTAGCCGTTGGAATGCGCACCCGACGACGGGAGGCCGAGCAGCACGTCACCCGGAATGATGGTCGACCCATCGATGATTGCCGATTTTTCGACGATGCCGACCGCAAAACCGGCCAGATCGTATTCGCCTTCGGGATACATCCCCGGCATTTCAGCGGTCTCGCCGCCGATCAGGGCGCATCCCGCCCGTTCGCAGCCCTCGGCAATGCCCTTGATGACGCGCGCCGCAGTACCGACATCGAGCTTGCCGCAGGCCAGGTAATCAAGGAAGAAGAGCGGTTCGGCGCCTTGTACGAGAATGTCGTTCACACTCATCGCTACCAGGTCGATGCCGATCGTGTCATGCCGCCGCAGCTGGAATGCCAGCTTGAGTTTGGTGCCGACACCATCGGTACCCGAGACCAGTACCGGCTCGCGATAGCGCTTCGGGACCTCGAACAGGGCGCCAAAGCCGCCGATGCCTCCGAGTACCCCTTCGCGCAGCGTCTTTCTGGCAAAGGGCTTGATACGTTCGACGAGTTCATCACCGGCGTCGATGTCAACTCCAGCATCGCGATAGGAGAGAGATTCCAGAGTCATCTTGTAGCGCGTCCCGAGCAAGGCTGGCAGATGCCACGTGGTGGTAGAATGGGCCACTTCGATCTGCCCGATCCCGAATTTTATCCGAAATGGCCCTCCCGCGTGCTGATCGCACCGCAAACCCGCAAGCTTGAACTACTCCAGATGCGCCAGTTGATTCTCGACCTGCTGCCGGAAGAGCGACCCCGCTTCGAGAATTTCGTCGTTGGCAGTAACGGTGAAGCGCTGACCGGATTAGCCTCCTGGCTGGCGCCGGCCAACCGCGAGCCGCTGTTCTTTCTCTGCGGTGAAGCCGGCGCCGGTAAATCGCACCTCCTACAGGCCAGCGAAGCCGCGTACACGGATGCGCGAGTGGACCCCGATCTGTCGGGAATGTCGCCATGCGCACCGAACGACAGCGCCTACGCCGTGGACAACGTCGAAGCACTCAGCGCCTGCGGACAGATCAGCCTTTTCAACCTGATCAATCGCCTAAGCGCCAGCGGCGGACGCCTCCTCGCGGCGGCCAGCGTGCCCCCGCGACAACTCGTCTTGCGCGAAGATCTGCGTACCCGGCTCGGTAGCAGCCTGGTCTACCGACTGCAACCCTTGAGCGACGCCGAGAAACTGGCAGCGCTCGGCGAGCAGGCCCGGGCACGCGGGCTGACCCTGCCGCCGGACGCTCTGGCCTACCTTTTCCTGCGCGCACCGCGCGACATGCGCAGCCTGAGCGCCTTGCTGATGGCCATCGACCGCTACTCGCTGGAACATAAACGCCCGCTCACCCTGAGCTTGCTGCGCGAAGTCCTGCAGGCGCCACTGCAGCTCTAAGCTGCCCGAAAGGCCTACCCATGGATCTTGTTCTTTTTGACCTTGACAATACCCTGATCGCTGGTGACAGCGACTTTGAATGGGCGCAGTTCCTGATCGCCAAAGGGGTTCTCGACCGCGCCTTGTACGAAGCACGAAACCTGGAATTTTACGAGCAGTACAAGGCCGGCACGCTCGATATCGAAGTCTTCCTCGATTTCCAGCTGCAGCCGCTGACGCGCTACCCACGCGAAGTTCTCGACGCCTGGCTCGGCGAGTTCATGAGCCGACACATCCTGCCGATCGTCGGTGGCAAGGCACGCGCCCTGGTTCGCCGGCACCTCGACAGCGACGCACTGTGCGCCATCGTCACCGCTACCAACAGTTTCGTCACCGCGCCCCTGGCCCGCAATCTCGGCATCGCGCATCTGATTGCCACCATTCCTGCCCACGAGAACGGCCGCTTCACCGGCCAGCCGCGCGGCACACCGTCGTTCCGCGAAGGCAAGATCATTCGTGTCGAGGCCTGGCTTGAAGCGATGGGCCTGTGGTGGGGAAGTTTCGAGCGCAGTTGGTTCTACAGCGACTCGCAGAATGACCTGCCCTTGCTGTCCAAGGTCAGCAATCCGGTCGCGGTAGACCCTGACCCGACGCTGCGCGCGCACGCCAAATCCGCCGGCTGGCCGGTCGTCAGCCTCCTGGGCTGACGCGCAGCACCGATCAATCGCTGATGGCGCAAGCAATATCGGCTATCATGCCGCGCCTGGAGTACCACAACACAGGACCAAGAATCGATCGATGATCCGCAAGTTCATATCCCGCGTTCTCGGAAGAAAAGGCAGCGACAAGCGCGACGAACCGGCACTGATCGCCGTTGACCAGCACGGCCTGCAGCGGGAGCAGATCAGCCGTGGCTGCCGGCAGACTGTCGAGGACTTGCAGCAGAATGGCTACCAGGCCTACATCGTCGGCGGTGCGGTTCGCGACCTGCTTGCCGGATTAACGCCGAAAGATTTCGACGTCGCCACCAACGCCACCCCGGAGCAGGTCCGCCGCTGCTTCCGGCGCTCGCGGATCATTGGCCGCCGCTTCCAGATCGTGCACGTCAACATGGGCGCGGAAACCATCGAAGTGACCACTTTCCGCGGCCATCACGGCGAAGACGGTGCACATGGCGGCAACAAGGCACAGACCGACGCGCAGGGCCGCTTGCTGCGCGACAACGTTTTTGGCAGCCAGTCGGAAGACGCCGCGCGCCGGGATTTTACGGTCAACGCGCTGTACTACGACCCCAGCTCCGAAACCATCATCGACTACCACCACGGCGTCGCCGACCTGCAGCAGAAGACCCTGCGCATGATTGGTGATCCCAAGACGCGCTACCGCGAAGACCCGGTGCGCATGCTGCGGGCAGTGCGCCTGGCGGCCAAGATCGGGCTGGCCATCGACCCGGCGGCACGGCGGCCGATCCGCGAGATGGCTGATCTGCTCGACAACGTGCCGCCGTCGCGCCTGTTTGACGAGATGCTCAAGCTGCTCACTTGCGGGCATGCGCTGCGCTGCGTCACACGCCTGCGTGAAGAAGGGCTCCATAACGGCGTCCTGCCCATGCTCGACGTGATCCTCGAGCAGCCGCGCGGCGAACGCTTCGTGGTGCTCGCCCTGGAGGCCACCGACCGGCGCGTCGAGGAAGGCAAACCGATCTCGCCGGGCTTCCTTTTCGCCACGCTGCTCTGGCATCAGGTCCTGGCCACCTGGGAGCCGCTAAAGAACAGCGGCGAACCCGCGATCCCCTCACTTTTCCTGGCCATGGACAAAGTCCTGCACGTACAGGCCGAAAAGCTCGCCATCACCCGACGCATTGCCGGCGACATCAAGGACATCTGGGCTCTGCAGCCGCGCTTCGAACAGCGCTCCGGAAAGCGAGCCTACGGCGTGCTGCAGCAGCCACGTTTCAAAGCCGGCTACGACTTCCTGCTGCTGCGCGTCGAATCTGGCGAAGTCGAGCAGGAGATCGGCGACTGGTGGACCGAGTTTCTGCATGCCAGCGATGAAGCCCGCGCGGCGATGCTCCTGCCGGCGGCACCGGGAATGGCCAGGAAACGCCGTCGCCGGCGCCGTCGCGCCAGCGAGGACACTGGGCAAAACCCCAACGCTGCGGAATGACTCGCGCTGACGCGGCGCTAATGAGCGCTAATGGGCGCTGATCCCGCGCAGCCGGCAGAAAGAAGCGCCGAAGCCAAGCAACTGCCGGCCGCGTCGCGCACCGACAGCACAGACGAGCACCTGGCCTACGTCGCCCTGGGCGCCAACCTGGCGGACCCTCTGGCGCAGGTCCGTGCAGCCGGTCGCGCGCTGGCCGACGTACCCGAATGCCGACTGCTGCGCCTGTCGTCGCTGTACCGCAGCGCGCCGGTGGGAAACCGCTCGATCCGCGGCCAGGCCGATTTCATCAACGCCGTCGCCGCCCTGCACACTCGCCTGACGCCGCCGCAACTGCTCGACGCCCTGTTCGCCATCGAACGTCTTTTTGGACGCCGCCGCGAGTATCACCACGCGCCACGCACCCTCGACCTCGACCTCTTGCTTTACGATGACCAGACCGTCGATAGTCAGCGGCTGCGCGTACCGCACCCGCGCATGCACCTGCGCGCTTTCGTCATCGCACCGCTGCTCGAAATCGCACCGCAGACGCTGATCCCCGGCCGCGGCAGCGCTGCCGCCTGGCTACCGGCGGTCAGCATGCAAGGCATCGCGAGGCTGGCTGATTAATGTGAAAGTCGCGTACGCGACTCACGAAACTCCCGTCGCCCCTTGCGCGAGAAGGGCCAGGATCAGGCCCCTTCGGCAAGCGACTGATCAGGAAGAACTCGTCGTTCGCACGCATCGATGTCATGTTCGCCATGCGGTTCGACATCGGGAAAAAGGCAGCCACGGCGCCAATGTCCCAGATGTCCGGATCGGAAAATCCGTGCTCGCGCAGGACAGTGAAATCACCGCAGCCGCCCCCCACCAGCATCGTCACCGGAGGAATTCCCGCCAACGCGTCAAACGGTACTGAAGCAGAGGTACTTGATCTCGAGATACTCATCAAGCCCGTGCTTCGAGCCTTCGCGGCCCAGCCCGGACTGCTTGACACCACCGAAAGGCGCGACCTCGTTCGAAATCAGGCCGGTATTGATGCCGATCATGCCGTATTCGAGTGCTTCACCGACGCGCAGACAACGCGCGACGTCACGCGAGTAAAAGTAGGCGGCAAGACCGAACTCCGTGTCATTGGCCATGTGCACTGCCTCCGCCTCGTCGGCAAACCTGAACACCGGGGCGACCGGGCCAAAGGTTTCTTCTTGCGCAACGCGCATATCGCTGCTCACGTCGGCAAGTACCGTCGGTTCAAAGAAAGTGCCGCCACGTTGATGACGACTGCCGCCGGTCACCACCCGCGCGCCCTTGCGCAGCGCGTCTTCGATATGCGCCTGCACCTTGCTCAAAGCAGCTTCGTCGATCAACGGCCCCTGCGTGACACCTTCGTCGCTTCCCGGTCCAACGCGCAGCGACTGCACGCGCCTGGCCAGCTTGGCGACAAAAGCGTCATAGACGCCGTCCTGAACCAGAAAACGGTTGGCGCAGACGCAGGTCTGCCCGGTATTGCGGTACTTGGCGATCAGCGCCCCTTCGACCGCCGCATCGACGTCCGCATCATCGAAAACGATGAATGGCGCGTTGCCGCCCAACTCGAGCGATAGCTTCTTGATCGTCGGCGCGCTCTGCGCCATCAGCAGGCGACCGACCTCCGTCGAGCCGGTAAACGACAGCTTGCGAATCACCGGGCTGCCGGTCAGTGTTGCCCCGATGGTCTTCGGGTCGCCGGTCAGCACGTTGAACACGCCGGCTGGCAGTTCGGCGTCGTGCGCCAGCCTGGCCAGCGCCAGCGCCGTCAGCGGCGTCTGCTCGGCCGGTTTGACGACCACCGTACAACCGGCGGCAAGCGCCGGCGCCACCTTGCGGGTGATCATCGCCAGGGGGAAGTTCCACGGCGTGATCGCCGCACAGACGCCGATCGGCTGGCGAATGGTCAACAAGCGCCGATCAGCGGCCGGACTTGGAATGCTCTCGCCATAGGCACGCTTGCCCTCTTCGGCAAACCACTCGACAAACGACGCCCCGTAAGCCACCTCCCCGCGCGCCTCGACAATCGGCTTGCCGGATTCGGCAGTCATCAACTGCGCCAGGTCCTCGGTGTTTTCAAGGATCAGGTCAAACCAGCGGCGCAAAGCCGCGGCGCGTTCCTTGGCCGTCTTTGCCCGCCACTCCGGCAGTGCGACGGCAGCCGCATCGATCGCTCGTACCGTCTCGACAGCGGTCATCAACGGCACATCGGCAATGGCTGTACCAGTTGCCGGGTCAATGACGGCCAGCGTTCGGCCATCGTCGGCGGCTTCCCAGCGACCATCGATGTAGCAGTCGGAGCGCAACAGGCGCGGATCGTTCAGATGCATGACAATCTCCGTATTTCTGAAAACCGCAGTTTATACTGTGCGTCATGCGTGTACTACAGTTCCTCGTCGCAAGTCTCCTATTACTGCTGCTTGTGGCCTGCGGCAGCATTCCCGCGCCAAGAGCGAGCAATTCGGCGGACAGACCGCTGGCCAGCGAAAAAGGCATGGACGTGGTGATCTTCGCGCTCGGGCTGATCGACACCAACTACCGCTTCGGCGGCAAGAACCCCGAAGCCGGCTTCGACTGCAGCGGTATGGTCAGCTACATCTACCGACAGGCAGCCGACGTCAGGGTCGCTGGCAGCGCAGCCGACATCGCGCGTCACGGCCGCCCGGTGGACCGCGCTGAGCTGCGCCCTGGTGACCTGGTTTTCTTCAACACCGGCAACGCCCCTTATTCGCACGTCGGCATCTACATCGGCGATGATCGCTTCGTGCACGCCCCATCGACTCGCGGCCAGGTGCGCATCGATAAACTGGCCGCCAGCTACTACGCACAGCGCTTCCAGACGGCACGCAACTACTTCGACTGAACGCCACGTAATTCCACTGAACTTGCAGCTAGTCGTTGCGTAGCTCGACGCGGCCCTCGACCACCCGCACCCGGTCGCCCTTATGCACCGTCGGCTCGTCGCTCTGTTCAAGGAAAGCGAAACTGCCGTCCTCGTAGCGAACGGTAAGCACGTAGATCAGCACCGGCGCCGCCGCCAGGCGCGCATCCTTGACGGTTGTGCCGGAAGCGAGAACCGGTGTCGTCACCATGTGCGCGGTGGGCGACGCGGGGTTCTGGCGGGCGGCGTTGGCCGGATCGCGACGACCCGACGCCTGGCGATTCTCCGAACGTAGCCCGACGACGACACCACAGCGCTCGCAAGGCCCGCCACGTTGCGCTCGCTTCAACTCGCGATAATCATCCACGCTACTGGGTAACTGTAACTGCGAGTTGCCTTGCGCCAGCGCCAACGGCGATAGGGCAAGCGCCAGCAACAAGCCGGCGAGAATGTGTTCGTGCTTCATGACCTGCCACTCCTTCTCAATGCAGTGAGTCTCGACGGCCCACCCTGCCCGCAGGCGGCAAACCGGCCAAGCGAGTGATCTTAGCACCACCGGAGCGGGCGCCGGCAGGCCGAAAGCACGTTAGTATTGGGCTCTCGACCCACTTGGCCGAGTTCTCGGACAGCGCACCATGGACCCCAAGTCTTTCGTTGACTCCGCAGTGCTCTTGCTGGTCGTCGCCGCGATCGCCGTTACCGTGTTTAGGCATTTCGGCCTCGGTTCAGTGCTTGGCCTGCTGGTCACCGGAATCATCGTCGGGCCGCATACGGCGGGGCCTTTCGTTACCACCAGCGTCGACGACGTCCGCCAATTCACCGAACTCGGGGTGGTGCTGCTGCTGTTCCTGATCGGCCTGGAGATGAAACCACGCCATCTGTGGGATCTACGGCGCACCCTTTTCGGCCTCGGTTCGCTGCAGATCGTTCTGTCCGCTTTGCTGATCGCCGGCTACTTCTGGCTCTTCGAGCACCGCTGGAGCACGGCGCTGCTGATCGGCTTCAGCTTCGCCCTGTCCTCCACGGCCTTCGTGGTGCAGATGCTCAGAGATCAGGGCGAAATCGCCAGCCATCACGGTCAGACAGCGTTTGCCGTGCTGCTGATGCAGGATCTGGCGATCGTGCCGCTGCTGGCGCTGGTGCCGGTCCTCGCCGACGTCGGACCCCTGCCCAAGGACATGCCCTTGTGGGAGCAGCTCGGCGTGGCAGCGACGATGGTCGCCCTGGTGGTCTGCGGCGGTCGCTATCTGGTGCCGCGGATCCTCGACCATCTGGCGCGCCAGAACAACCGCGAAGCTTTCCTGCTGGCGGCAATGGGCGCCGTGTTCATCGCCGCCTGGGCGATGCACCATGCCGGCATGTCCATGGCCCTGGGCGCCTTCCTGATGGGGATGATGCTCTCGACCTCGCGCTACAGCCTGCAAATCGAGGCCGGCATGGAGCCGCACAAGGGGCTGCTGATGAGCCTCTTCTTCGTCGCCGTCGGCATGTCGCTGGACGTGGGACTGCTGGTCCAGCACCCCTTCAAGTTCGGCCTGCACGTGCTGGCGATCATCGTCATCAAAATCCTCGTGCTCTACCTGCTCTGTCTGAGCTTCGGAACCGGGCGTCGCATCGCCTTGAAGGTGTCCTTCCTGCTGGCGCAGGGCGGCGAGTTCGGCTTCGTGCTCTTCGGCGCCGCCAAAGCGCTGGGAATCATCGACGATCTCGTATTCGTCATGGCTGCGGCCGTCATTTCACTCACCATGTTGCTCACCCCGATGCTGGTGAAGCTCGGCAACTGGCTCGCGCAACACACCGCAGTGCCGCCCACCGGCGTTGACCCGAGCTTCCGTTACTCCGGGCAGGGCAGCGAATCGGCAGTGCGCGTGGTGATCGGCGGCTATGGCCGCGTCGGCCACACCGTCGGGACCATCCTGGCCAGTACCGGCATCTCCTACGTCGCCTTCGATACCGACGCCGTATTGGTCGCCAAATGGAGTGCCGAAGGTCATCCGGTGTTCTACGGTGACCTCGCCGACCCGCAGTTACTGATCGCTGCGTCCTTGCAGAACGTCGACCTGGTCGTGCTGACCATCGACCAGCGGCACACCGCCGTCCGCGCCGCGTCGCTGATCCGCTCGCAACTGCCGCAGGTGAGCATCGTCGCCCGCGCGCGCGATCTGGCCAGCTGCGATGCCCTGCTGCGCGCCGGCGTCAGCAAGGCCTATCCCGAGACACTCGAAGCCAGCCTGCGCCTGGCGGCCGAAACCCTGGAATCGCTGGGCATCAGCAACGACGAGACCGATATGCTGTTGCGCGAAGTGCGCAGCGCAGACTATGCACTGGTGCGCTCCGGCCCGGAAGGGCAAGCACCGTCGCGCCGCGCGCGCAAGAGCTGAGACCGCCATCGCCACCTGGCGACCATCACCAAGAGGGCGAAAGCAGGCTAATATGGACTTCATCACTCGCTGCTTGCCGCTCCCGCGCTCCCCGATACCATGCCATCCGTCATCCCGATCCGTTACATCGAACCTGTTTACCGGCCACCCAGCGAAGCCGAGTCGCTGATCCTGCCGATCACCGACGGCTGTTCGTGGAACCACTGCACTTTCTGCGAAATGTACACCGCGGCGCAGAAACGCTTTCGTGCGCGCGACGAGAGCGAGGTGCTGGAGAGCATACAGCGCAGCGGCGAACGCTTCGGCAGCGAGATCCGGCGCGTCTTCCTGGCCGATGGCGACGCCCTGGTACTTCCCACGCGCCGCCTGCTCGCCGTCCTCGACGCCATCCGCCAGCACCTGCCGGCCGTGCGCCGCGTATCGAGCTACTGCCTGCCGCGCAATCTGCGCCGCAAATCGGTCGACGAACTGCGCGAACTGGCCGCCGCGGGCCTGTCGATCGCCTACGTCGGTGCCGAATCCGGCGACGATGAAGTCCTCGAACGGGTCAACAAGGGCGAGACTTTCGAATCGACGCGCGCCGCGCTCGACAAGCTCGGAGCCGCCGGCATCACGCGCTCGGTGATGATTCTCAACGGTCTCGCCGGCCCGGCGCTGTCCCTGCGCCACGCCGAGAACTCGGCACGCCTGCTCAATGCCACGCAGCCCGAGTATCTGGCGACGCTGGTGCTCAGCTTCCCCCTCGGCGAGGAACGTTTCCGTGGCGGCTTCCCGGGCTGGCGGCCGCTCAGCCAGCACGAGCTGTTCGTCGAAATGGAAAGTTTTGTCGACCAACTGCAACTCAAACGCACGGTTTTCCGCAGCGACCACGCGTCGAACTGGCTGGTGCTGAAGGGCACACTGGGCGCCGACAAGCGGCGCTTGCTGCAGCAGCTGCGGCAGGCTATCACCGATCCGCAAGGCGCGCCACTGCGACCGTCCTGGGCGCGCGGATTGTAAGTGCCTAGCGACTACCAGCGTTGCGCGGAACTGATCGCCCAGGCCGATGGCCTGCTGATCACGGCCGGCGCCGGCATCGGTGTCGATTCAGGCCTGCCCGATTTTCGCGGCGCACAGGGTTTCTGGGGCGCCTACCCGGCACTCGGTCGAGCGCGCATCGCCTTCGAGCAGATTGCCAATCCGGCCGCCTTCGAGCGCCAGCCCCGCCTCGCCTGGGGCTTCTACGGGCATCGCCTGCAGCTCTACCGACGCACCGTTCCCCAGCAGGGCTTTGCGATCCTGCGCCGGATCGGCGAAAGGCTGGCGCATGGCAGTTTCGTATTCACCAGCAATGTCGACGGGCAATTTCAGAAAGCGGGTTTTCCCGACGAGCGCATCAGCGAATGCCACGGCTCCATCCATCACCTGCAGTGCAGCGCTGGCTGTAGCGCCGACCGCGACAGCATCTGGCCCGCCGACGACTTCGAGCCCGAGCTCGACGAAGAACGGTGCCTGCTGACCGGCGACTTGCCGCTCTGCCCCCGCTGCCGGAAAATCGCCCGCCCGAACATCCTGATGTTCGGCGACTGGGGATGGCTGGGGCAGCGCAGCGACGCCCAGGATCGCCGCCGGCAAGCCTGGCTGCGGCGCGTCGAGCGCCTGCTGATCATCGAAGTCGGCGCCGGCACCAACATCCCGACCGTGCGCCTGCTCGGCGAGCGCCTCAAGGGAACTCTGATCCGTATCAACCCCAGCGAAGCGCAACTCCCCGCTGAAAAAAGCGGCAAAGACGGAAAAGCTGGCCACGGCCTGGCTATCGCTGCCGGCGGTCTGGAAGCGCTGCGCGCCATCGCCGCGAGTCTCGACTAGCGAGCAGCGCCGACTCCTGGTGGTGCCGCGTTGCCACTTCAGGTGGCTGACGGCGGGCCCAGCTCTCGCCGGAACGGCAAGTGTTCGGCCGCCTGCTCGCGGTAATCGGCCAGCGCCTGGCCCTGCAGCGCCAGATGCCGGCCAAGCAAGGCACGCATTTCCGGATCGCCGATCCAGTGCGCAGACTGCACAGCGGTCGGCGTGAAGCCGCGTGACAGCTTGTGCTCGCCGCCGGCGCCGGGCTCGAAGCGCGCCAGTCCCTGCTGCAGGCAATAGGCGATGCCCTGGTAGAAGCAGAGTTCGAAGTGCAGGCTGTGGTAATTGCCGCGGCAACCCCAGTAGCGCCCATAGAGCGCTTCGTCGCTGCGAAAACAGATTGCCACGGCTACCGGCAGTCCGCGATCGCGAGCGACGAAGATGACCATGCGGCGACCCAGAGCAGTCGCCAGAGCGGCGAAACAGGCCGCCGAGAAAACGGCGTGATTGTTGAACTTTTCGAAGGTATCGGCATAGAGAGCGTGCAGCAACGGCCATTCGGCGGGGTCAATCTGATCGCCGTGACGCGTTTCGAGAGCCAGGCCGCTTTCCAGCACACGCCGTCTTTCAGCGCGCACCTTGCGGCGCTTGGCGGCGCTGAAGCTCGCCAGATAGCCGTCGAAATCGCCACAGCCAGGGTTGATCCAGTGGAACTGCACGTCGTGACTGATCAACAAGCCCTCGCCCTGCAACATCCTTGCTTCGTCGTCGTCCGGCAAGGCCACGTGCCATGAAGACAAACCGGCGCTGCTCAGCAGCGTCCTGGCGCCAGCGAGCAAGGCCTGGCGAACGCCAGCCGCCTGCGGCCCGGCGGCAACCAGCAAGCGTGGCCCGGCCACCGGCGTGTGCGGCAGGCAGCTCATCAACTTCGGGTAGTACTGCCGGCCAAGCTGCCGATAGGCGGCGGCCCACGACCAGTCGTAGATGAAATCGCCATGCGAATGGGTCTTCAGGTAGAGCGGCAGAATGCCGACGACGGCACCGCTTGCGTCGCTGGCCACCAGATGGCGGGCCGCCCATCCCCATGCGCGCGCCGCCGCGCCATGCTGCTCGATGATGGTCAGGAAATCGGCGTTCAGGAAAGGATGACCGGCAGGGCAGAGGCGATCCCACGCCTGGCGCGGAATCGCGCTCGCCGAAGGGACGGTGCTGATCGAGATGCGAGAAGGCAAGCGGGTCTCCGGAGCATGGCGGCAAGGACCGGCGCGGCGCCAGCCCTTGTCGGCATCCTGGCTTCAGCGACTGGCCGCAGCTTCGGCCATCAGTTCGCCGAACACATAGGGCAGAATGCCACCCGACCAGTAGTACTGAACCTCGATCGGTGTATCGATGCGACATAGCAGTGGACGCTCCACGCGCTCACCGTCGGCCCGTACGATAGCCAGGGTGAGGTTCTGCATGGGCATCAGATCCGGGCCCAGACCCAGGATCTCGAAGCTCTCGTCGCCGCGCAGCTGCAGCGCCGTCGCCGAGTCGTCGGCCATGAACTGCAGCGGCAGCACGCCCATTCCGACCAGGTTGGCGCGGTGGATGCGTTCGAAGCTGCGCGCAATCACGGCACGCACGCCGAGTAGCCGCGTTCCCTTGGCCGCCCAGTCGCGCGACGAGCCGGTGCCGTACTCTTCCCCGGCGACGACGATGCTCGGCGTAGCGCGCTCGAGGTAGGCCATCGCCGCCGCGTAGACCGTCGTCTGCTGACCATCGAGCAGAGTAAAGCCGCCCTCTGGTCGGCGCCCTGTGGTGTCTGCCGGCAGCATCAGGTTGCGAATGCGGACGTTGGCAAAAGTGCCGCGCATCATGACTTCGTGGTGCCCACGGCGTGCGCCATAGGAATTGAAGTCGGCGCGCTCGACGCCCTGGGCCTTGAGCCAGCTGCCCGCCGGCGTCGCCTCGCCGAAAGCACCGGCCGGCGAAATATGATCGGTGGTCACCGAGTCGCCGAGCAGCAGCAGCGCGCGTGCGCCGGTGATATCGCCTGCCGGCAGGGCCGGCAACTCGAAGAATGGCGGGCGCGCGATGTAGCTCGATGGCGGCCAGTCGTAGACCGCGCCACTACGTGCCTCGATGGCATTCCACAGCTCCTGGTCGGCGCTGACGTCGGCGTAGCGACGGCGGAAAGTTTCCGGATCGAGCGCCAAGGGGAGCAGCGCCTCGATTTCTTCCGGCGTTGGCCAGACGTCGCGCAGAAAAACCGGCTGGGCATCGGCGCCGATGCCCAGTGCTTCGCTGTCGAGATCGATGTTGACTCGCCCGGCGATGGCGAAAGCCACCACCAGCGGCGGCGAAGCCAGGTAATTGGCGCGCAGATTGGGATGGATGCGCGCCTCGAAGTTGCGGTTACCGGAGAGCACCGCCGCGACGACCAACTGGTTTTCGTTGATCGACTTGTTGAAGGCCGGATCGAGGTCGCCGGCGTTGCCGATGCAGGTCGTGCAACCATAGCCGGCCAACGCGAAGCCGAGTTCGGCGAGCGGCGCCAGCAGTTCCGCCTTCTCCAGGTAGTCGGTGACCACGCGTGAGCCGGGGGCCAGCGAAGTCTTGATGTGCGGCTGCACCTGCAGGCCACGGGCCACCGCTTTCCTGGCCAGCAGACCGGCGGCGATCATCACCGCCGGGTTGCTGGTATTGGTGCACGAGGTGATCGCTGCAATGAGCACGTCACCATTGCCAAGAGCAACGCCTGGTCGTTCGCTCGGGTAGCGCTGCGTCAGCGTCTCGGGCGGCCGGGCGAAGCCGTCATCCGCTTCCGAGGCGCTGAACAAGGCGTTGAATTTGCTCGCCATATCGGGCAGCGCGATGCGGTCCTGCGGCCGCTTCGGGCCGGCCAGGGAGGGAACGATGCTGGCCAGGTCGAGGCGCACGCTACGCGAGTAGTCGATCTGGCCGGCACGGGGAATACCGAACAGTCCCTGGGCACGAAAATAGGCTTCGAAAAGCTCACAATCTGCTTCGCTATGGCCGGTGGTCCGCAGGTAACTGACGGTCTTCTGGTCAACCGGGAAGAAACCCATCGTCGCACCGTACTCGGGCGCCATATTGGCCAATGTCGCGCGGTCGGTGACCGTCAGCGTACTGGCACCCTCGCCGAAATACTCGACAAAGGTACCAACCACTTTCTGGCGGCGCAACAGCTCGGTCACCGTCAGCACCAGATCGGTCGCCGTAACCCCTTCCCGCAAGCGCCCGACCAGTTCGACGCCAACCACGTCCGGAGTCAGAAAATAGACCGGCTGCCCAAGCATCGCCGCTTCGGCCTCGATGCCACCGACGCCCCAGCCAACGACGCCAACGGCGTTGATCATCGTCGTGTGCGAGTCGGTACCCACCAGCGTGTCCGGAAAACACAGGCTGCCGCCTGCGCTTTCCTGCCGGCGAACGCCGGCGAAGAGATGTTCGAGGTTGACCTGGTGCACGATGCCCACGCCGGGGGGTACGACACGGAAGGTGTTGAAAGCCTGCATGCCCCACTTCATGAACTGATAGCGCTCGTGATTGCGCTCGAACTCCCGGCGCATGTTCTGCTCCAGCGCCTGCGGCGTGCCGTAATAGTCAACCTGCACCGAATGATCGACGACCAGATCGACCGGTACCAGCGGCTCGATGCAGCGCGGATCGTGGCCGCTGGCCTGTGCTGCGTGGCGCATCGCCGCCAGATCGCAGAGCAGCGGCACGCCGGTGAAATCCTGCAGCACCACACGCGCGACGACAAAGGGAATCTCCTCGCTGCGTGGTGCCCTTGGCTGCCACTGCGCCAGCTCACGGATATTCCTCTCCGTGACCCGATGGCCATCGCAGTGGCGCAGCAAGGACTCCAGCACAATGCGCAGGGACACCGGCAGGCGGGCAATGTTGCCGATCTCGGCCGCGGCCAGCGCCGGCAGCGAGTAGAACAGCGCCTCCGGCTGGGCAGGCGGATAGAAGCGGGACAGCGTATTGAACGGCGAATGCGACATGGAAGACCTCCGCAGGGTTGTGCACGAGATACACGAAACAATCGGGCCGACATCGGGCAAGTAGGCAATTGCGCTCATTTCCGCCGCTGGACAGGCAGGCAACTCGGCCGGCGTGGCTTGGCGGCTGGCGTGGCTGGCGTGGCCTCCGCAATCACGGCTGCGGGCGAGCTCTGGTCGGCGACAGCTCCAATGATAGCCGCTAATCCAACGCCCTCCCCTTTCCGGGAAAAATGCACGCCGCGCGACGCCGTCCCGGCAACTGGCGCCCGGCAGCGCCTGCGCATTCGACAGGGTTTGTATACAATCCTTGCGTATCAACTTCGTGACGCTTCTTTGGAGCGCTCGTTTCCCTCACCCCAAGGAGACCCAAATGGCCGCAAAAATGATTCTGATGATCACCGGTGACTTTACCGAGGACTACGAAACGATGGTTCCCTTCCAGGCCCTGCAGATGGTCGGCCATACCGTGCACGCCGTCTGCCCGGGCAAAACTGGCGGCGAACAGGTACGCACCGCAATCCACGATTTCGAAGGCGACCAGACCTACAGCGAAAAACCGGGACACCGCTTCACGCTCAACGCCGAGTTCGCCACCGTGAACGCCGAAGACTACGACGCGCTGGTCATTCCCGGTGGCCGCGCGCCCGAATACCTGCGCCTCGACCCGGCAGTGATCGCCATGGTTCAACATTTCGCCAGCGCCGGCAAACCGATTGCCGCCATCTGCCACGGTGCGCAACTGCTGGCTGCCGCCGGGGTGCTGGCGGGACGCTCGTGCTCCGCCTATCCAGCCTGCGCGCCCGAGGTCCGCGCGGCCGGTGGCAGCTTCGCGGACATCCCGGTCGATGAGGCGCTGGTCGATGGCCAGCTGGTCACCGCACCGGCCTGGCCCGCACACGCAGACTGGCTGGCCAAATTCCTGAAGGTTCTGGGAACGCGCATCGAGCCATGAGGCGCTAACGGTCATGACAGTCGAGATACCCCGGATGATGAAAGTCATGACCGTCCCCCTCTTCCCCTGACCCTTCTCCCGCGAGGGGAGAAGGGAGTTTCGTGAGTCGCTTGCGCGACTTTCACATTAACCCCCGGCGGGGGAGCGGCGGCTCACCATAGCTTGCGCGTATCGAGCCAGCTCACCCGTCCGGTGCGACGCTTGACTTCGTGGTACATGTGCGCGGTTCCGCCCGGGCCGTCGCCGCCACCGCCATTCCACAGGCAGATGAAACGCACCTTGTCGACCCCCCAGGCCAGGGCGGTGTACAGCAGCCAGAGGTTACAGCGCTCGAAGGCATTCGCCGCTTCGCCACGCAGATCCTTTGGCAGCGTACCGAGTTCCGCCGGCATGATCCGCGGCTCCTCGGCAAGCATGCTGATCAGCGTGAAGTAGCGCTGCCGCCAGTGCTCGCCGTTGCTCGCCGGCAGAACCGAGCGCTCGATGAACTCGGGCTCCTCGAAAGGGAGCATCGCTTGCAGGCGGACGCCGCGCGCCTGACAGGCTTCCAGAAACAGCAGGTCGCCGCCACTGGCGGCCTGCGCCAGCGCCAGGTCCCCTGGCCCCGCGGCGAGCTGATCGAGCGCCTCGGCGATCTTCGCTGCCGCCAGCGGTTCCTTCTCGGCAGCAAAGCGCGGCGGTTGGCGGCCGGCGGAATCGATCATGTGACCGCTGAAGAGCAGCACCTGGCGGGGCTCGAACGGCGGACTGCTGCGCTCGATCTCGCGTTCGACGATGGCCAGCGCCGCAGCCGTCTCGGCTGGCCGGAAGTCGATATCGCGCAGAAGCTGCAGCGTCTGGCGACTCGAATCGAGCGCGAACCAGTCGCCGTTGGCCGCTGCCACCATGTTCGCGAACTCCTTGCCGATACTCGCCGGCGGATTGACCAGCAAACAGAGTTCGGCGTAGCTGGCGCGCGCCCAGTAGTCCTTGCGATTGCGCTCCTGGGCAGTCAGGCTGGACCAGAGGACACCACCGACGAGGTTGTCGATCACCGTCTGGCTGGTCTCGCCGCCACAATGCCGGCGCAGAAGTTGCAAGGTCAGCGCGTTGATCCCCGAGTAATGATGCGCCGGGTCGGCGATGAAGGCCTGGTAATAGGGGTCAATGGCCTCGCCAAGCGCCGCATTCTCATGCTTGGCGGCAAGGTGCATCTCTGCCGGCGTCAGCCCTGGCCG
Organism: Candidatus Accumulibacter meliphilus; assembly: GCF_036625345.1. NCBI lineage: Bacteria > Pseudomonadati > Pseudomonadota > Betaproteobacteria > Candidatus Accumulibacter > Candidatus Accumulibacter meliphilus. The sequence goes on from NZ_JAZKTZ010000003.1 coordinate 319,901, forward strand.
GCGCCAGCGCGCCAGCCAGTTCTCCTTTTCGACGCGCCCGAGCAGTGCCCAGCATTCGGCATCGCGAGGATAGTCACGCGTCAGTTGCCGCACCCATTCGCGCGCCTCCTCGAAGCGGCCCAGGCGACCCAGGCAGACCGCTTTCTTCTCCCGGCTGGCCTTGTCGTCAGCGTCGATGGCCAGCGCCAGGTCGAACTGCTCGAGCGCCAGCTGATACTGCTTGAGCTTGAGCAAGGCGTTGCCGGCGGTATGCCTGGCTTCACGGTGCAGGGCGCGGATCGGCGTCTCGTCGGCGAGCAGCAGAATGTCGCCGGGACGGTTTTTCTGCCGCGCGATCTCCATTCGCCGATCCCAGCTGGCATGGGCATCGGAAAACTCGTTGTGCTGTTCGAGCAGCAGCTGCCGCCACTGCGGCTGTTGAAGATTGGGGATGCGCTTAAAAACCGGGCTCACCTTGCGCCGCGTCGAGCTGGCCATGCTGGCGCGCGCCATCGCCGTCAAGGCGGCACAGTCCGCCGCCAGAGTGGCCGGGTCAGGGGCTCCGTCGCGCAGCGTGTAGCGCAGCTTTCGATCGGTATAGGTGTCGAAGGGCTGGCTGGCCCGTGGCCCCTGCACGAGCACCACGCCCCGCGCGCGCAGCGCGTGCCGGATACCGAGCTCATACCAGACATTGGGATTGTCCAGCGTCAGATCGGCAACCACCAGATCGGCGAGCAGCAGTTCCTGGAACATGTCATCCAGGATATCGCCGGGACGCTCCTCTTCGTCGGCCTTGAAAACTGCCATCCCGGCCGCCGTCAGCGCCGGCCAGATGTACTCGGCGTAGACCCGATTGAAGTCGATCAGCTGCCCATCGGGCCCGCGCTTGCTGCCGAAGGGCATGACGACGAAAGCGTGTGCCTTCATGCCCGTCTAACGGTCATGACATCATGACATGTGGAGACACGCCAGTCAGCGCGCAACGACGCGGGCACCGTCACCGTGGCCCTCGACATAGACGAGCTGTCCCTTGCGCAAACCCGAGACACCGGCCTGAGTAACTGAAATCAGGACGCCACTGCCGGTACGCACGACGATCTGCTGCCCGGCAACCGGTTGCTCGTATTTCTTCTCGATTTCATTGCCGGCGAGCGCGCCGCCGACGCTTCCCAGCACCATCGCCACATCGCGCCCGGTACCCGCACCGATCAGGCTGCCAACCCCCAGACCGGCCAGACCACCAACCACCGCGCCGACACCCGGATGATGATTGCTCGGCAACTGGACCTCGAGGATCTGTTCGACGACGCCGGTACGAATCGCCATTTCCCCCGCTTGCCGGCTGGCGCCGGCACAAGCCGTGAGGAAGCTGACGAGGACAAGGACTGACAGGCAAGACAGGAACTTCTGCATCATGGCTATCCTTTCTGAACGATGGTTGATGGAAAAATGGCTGTACACGTCACTTGCTACAAGCGGCGGAGGCGGCAAACGCCCCTAGCGTTTCCGCGTCGCGGGTTGACGCCCGGCACTGGCCGCTGCCTTCGACGGCAGTGCTTTCGCCAACGCCGCCGCGACCGGCGTCGCACCATGCGGGCGATCGCCTCGCTGGCATGCGCCGGGCCTGAGGCGTTCAGCAAGAGCAATCAGGCGGTCGGCCGCCAACTGCCAGCCACCGTCACCGAGACCATGATCGCCACCGAGGGAGCGAGCGTCACAGAATCGCGACAACAGGCAAATCTGCGCAAGCACCGAGTCGAGTTGCTTCGGCTTGAGGCAAAGGGAGGACAGCGTCTCCTGGTAAGCACGCGTCACTTCGTCGAACGCCAGTTGGCCGACAGCTCCCGACTGCATGAGCCGAGCATCGAGCAGGTGCTCGACGAGCAGCGACTCAGGCTCGCGCATCGCGTCCCAGAAATCGGCACTGCGTGCGTAAGCGTCGCGGGCCGCGGAACGGCAGTAACGCGCCAGGGCAATGGCCTCGATGTCGGTGTTGGCCGCGTTGCCCTCCCCCTCCCCTTGCCGCTCGCCATCTGCCGGCACCAACAAAGCCTCGATCGCCAGCCGGTTGAGCGCGTTGTAGGATCGGAAAGCCGCATCGCCCGGCCGTCCCTCGCCTTGCCGGTAAAAACCAGCGCTGTCGCGCAAAGCCTGGTCCATCTGCGCCAGCGCGCCCTCACTTCCCAGCTGACCCCCTTTGCTGCCCGCTTCGCTCACGCTTCCCGTCGCGGCGTCGGCGGCGAGCGCCCGGCGTGCAAAAACATTGGCCTTGCGCTTGGCAGCACTGCCGCGCAGTGCGCAACGTTCGCTATTGACCTGACCGCTAGCCGCCTCACCCGCCGCATGCGAGACCAGAGCGTCGAGAGCGCGCAGACGTTCGAGCGCGCTCTCGATCAACTTCAGCGCGCCGCCGTCCTTATCGTCCTTATCGTCACTTTCATCCTGCTCGCCCATGCGCGCCTCGATATTGGCCAACTGCTCGATGGCGCGTATCGGCACCCGTCCGTCACCATCTTCGGACTGGATCGCGTCGAGGTAAGCCGCCCGCGCCTTGGCGAATTCACCGAGGTCCGCCCACACGCTCGCCAGCGCCGACTGCAGGACCGGTAGGCGTAACCAGCCTGGCGGACAACGCTCCCTGAGCAAGGCCTCGATGCTGCTCACCTGCGTGTCAAGCTCGCGCCGGGTCTGCCGCTCGCCGGCACGCGACAGCGCCGCACGGCGACTGGACAGTTCGTCGAGCAATTCGTCCGGCGAGACATAGGCGACCGCGGCAGCGGCTTTGCCCGACAGGCGCGGTTCGGCCAGCCAACCCGGTTCGCCATAGGCCTGGTAGGCGCCCCAGGTGATGTCTTCGCGATTGGCCTGCCACACCGCCCGCCTGGCTTCGAAGACCGCCTGCCCGAAGGGTCGGCCTTCGAGCAGCAGGCTCTCGTAGAAAGCTTTGCCGAAGATCATCGCACCCTTGTCGTCCACCGCCCAGCCGGCAACGACCACGCAGCGCACACCGATATTGATCAACTCGCGCGCGACGCTGGCCGCCAACAGGTTGCCGTCTTGCAGCGTGCGCTCGGCGCTGTTGTCGTGTGCTCCCTTGGCGCTGCCCGTATCGACCTTGCCAAGGTGGCAGCAGCTCAGGAAAACGAGTTCGGGCACGCTTTCCATGGCACGGATCTCGGCGGCAGTAATCAACAGACCATCGGAAAGGACGACGCCCGAACGGCGGCGGCCATCGACGTGCTGCTGATCGAAAATGCCGTGCGCCGAGATATGCAGCAGCCGATAGGGATGCTGGTAGAGCCGTGTCAGCACGTCGGATGCGTTGCGGTCGCTGCCGATCTCGGCGACTACCTGGTAGGCAAGGCCCTGCAGGATGGCGGCCACCTGCGTAGCTTCCTCCTCTGCGCCGGGCAGCGGTGGCGGGTCGAGGGCATCGGGATGCCGCGGATCCGGAAAAGCCGCGACAAAACCTTCGACCGATGGATTGCCGACGACAAAGGCCGTGCGCTCCAGCCCCTGCCGCACCTGGCGACGGAACTGCATGGCCGCAAGCTGCCGTACCACCGGGGTACGCAAGGCCAGTGGCAGTTTTTCCCCCGCACCACGCTGATCGTCGGCAAACATCAATTCCCACGGCAGGTTGGCAGTGTAATCGTCGACCACCAGGACGATGCTCTCGAGCTGTCGTGCGGCATCCTTGAAGTCGTGTGGCACCATCAACTGGAAGAGCACGCGACCGAAATCCTCGCGCCACACCGGCCTCTGGATCTGCTGGCGCACGAGTTTTTCGACCAGGCCCGGTTGCCGCTGGAGAACCACCGACTCGGCGCGCGCACGCTGGCCGACATAGAGAAAGCGTAGCCGTTCGGCGATCGCCGTGCGCTGTCGCGGCGCGCCTTGCGACGCGCCCCCTTGGCCAGAGTCGCCGGCCTTGGCGTCGTCGCACGCCGGCAGCCGAGCGGCCAGGCCCTGCTCGTGGCGATCCGCGTCGGTGACGATCAGCCGTGGCCAGTAACTCGGGTTGCCGCTGTCGAACAGGCGCCGACGCCGTCCCTCGCCCTGTTCGAGCTCCGGCCAACAAACCAGCGCCACGTCGTAGCGCCGGGTCAGTTCGGCGAGCCGGTCGGGCATTCGCCGCAGCGCGTAGACGGCGGTGATCGCCGTATCCTGATAGAGCTCGACGATATCGAGGCGCGCCACGCGAATATCGAGTCGTGTCGTCTCGTAGAAACGTGCGTTGGCTTCCATGACGCCACGCAACAGTGCCTCGACAGACGCCGCCACCGAGAGGTTCGCCGAAGAGTTGTAACCGAGCAGTAGCGCCGCCAGTGGCAGTTCGCGTTCGTCCTTGCCAAGCACGTCGATGACCTGCAGCAGGTAGCGCAGGACGCCGGCGCGCACCGCCTCGATCAGATCGCCGACGCTGAGGTTGCCGTCGTAGGCGCCGAGACCGGTAACAATAGCGCCGGTGAGGCTGCCGCGGCGGCGCTCCTGCTCGTTGGGAACGCGCAGGACGACGCTCGCCGTGCCGCGCGGGCCGGCGTAAAGGCCGAGGTGGTAGCGCTGGGTGAGGTCACCATCGAGCAGTTCGCTGTCGATCAGCGCCTCGGCGCCAGCAATCGGATCCTGCTCGTAGTGACCGAGCAGAACGGGTTGGGCCAGGAAGCGCAGGTCCATGGCCTTGACCTTGACCTCCAGGCGGCGCTTCGGCCGCGCCGCGACGCGACTGCGCGGCGATCCGCCGAGCAGACCGCGTGCCACGGCCTCGCCGCCGTCGAGCGTCGGCGGTCCGGCGTCGTAGGTCACCGGTAGCGGCTGCTCTTCGCCGCGCACCGCCGGCGGGCTACTCAGCAGGGCGCCGGTCACGCCGCTGCTCAGCAGCTCGCCAAGCGCCGGAAAGTACTCGCTGGTCGACGGCAGATCGCCATGCTTGGCCGGCAGGTAGTAGTGACTGCCGACATTGCCGATACGCCCGGAAGCCCAGGTGACGGTGCCGTCACCCTGGCTGGTGCCGACCATTTTCAGGCGCCCTTGCACCTCGCGAATGCCGCACGGGGTATTGCGCGCCACACCAAAGACATAGACGGTTTTGCTGGCATAGGCCTCGGGAAGCGCCGGCGTTGCCTCGCCGTCCTGTCGCCAAAGCCAGTTCGCCGCGTCGAGCTGTGACTGGTCCGGTGTCGCCGAATTGCCGTTTCCGAACCAGAAATCGAAGACTTTCGCCTGGTAGTCGACCCAGGTCTTGGCCAGCCAGAAATCCTGCTTGTCGTCGCCGCCGTCGGGCTGCCCCTGGAAGGTATCGACAAAGCCGCGCTTGGGCAGCAACTGCAGCGCACCGCGAAAACCGGAGACGATCTGCAGCACTTCCCGCATATCGTGGCGGACGTCGAGACGCACCAGGGAGCGCAGCGTATCGCCCTTGCCGAGCAGGTTCTCGACCATCGAGTAGGCGCCCTGATTGGGCGTCCCGAGCATCACCAGGCGCGCACCATCGCGCGCCATCAGCGCGTCGATCACTGGACGGCGCTTGTGGATGCTGGCGCGCACCACCAGTCCGCCCATGCTGTGCGCGAGCAAGCGCACCGGCTGCGTCGTCTCGCGCAGCAAGCGATCGAGGAATTCGGCAAAGCGCTCGGCGAGCACATCCAGCGGTTGCCGCCAGTCGTAAGCGAAGGGCTCGACGCGGTGACTGGCCGACAGATACGTGCAGATATCGCCGTAGAACATATCGAACAGCTTCTCGGCCTCGACGCCGGACTGCTCCCAGGCAATCTTGCTCAGGCCACCGCTGGCGATATCCAGCGGGTCGAACCACACCCGGTCCTGGCCATTCACCGACAGGTGCGAACCCATCACCCCCGGCAGCACGACAAGCACCGGCAAGTCGGCACGCGGCGTCTCCGGCGAGCGCGATATGGCACGCTCAGCACGCGCAGCACGCCTGCGACCGTCGCCCGCAGCCGCCTCGAGCGCGCTTACCTCGCCATCCGAGAAAGGACCCGGCAAAGCCTGGAAAGCGGTCAGCGGCAAGACCTCGCCGGCCACCAACCAGTCGCGCAGGGCAAGGCGCGTGTCGATGTTGGTGAAGTAGCGGAAATGCGAGACCTCGGCACCGCGATCGAACAGCGCCCGTGCCCGCGCCTGCGGCGCAATGCCGGCAAACATCGAGTCGCTATCGACCACCAGGTCGTTGTCGACGTTGTCGAAAAAGAGATAGTCGGTAAGCAGGACGCCGAGACGTTTGAGCAGATTGCCGCCTTCGATGTCGCCAGCGATCACCGCCATCTCGATCCCGGCGCGCACCGGTGCGTCGCGCAAGAGACGCGCCATTGGTGAATCCGGCAACATCGCTTCGATGCCGGGAACCAGATGCGCGTTGGTGCGCTTGTGGGCGATTTCCAGCACCACCCGTTTGAAAGCCGAATAGAAGGGGTTGCCGAAAAAGAACGGCACCTGCCCGATCAGGGTCAGCATCCCGGACAGGAAGAGGTCCAGGTTGCCGCTGGCCAGCCGCGTTCCCTGCGCCGGACTGGCCACCCGCACGTAGCGCTGCACGACCAGCTTCCTGTCCGCCAGCACCCTGGACAGCTGGCGCAGTTGCTCGCGCTGCTCGGCGTGCGCCGAGTCGACTTCGCGACGCACGTCCTGCGCGGCAGCTTCGCTCTCGTAGGCGTCACCAGTGCCCGGCAGATCGGCTTTGTAGAGCTCGATCAGCGGGTCGAAATCCTGCACGCAGAGCAGGTCGGCAACCAGGCCGCCGCGCGAGTGCGAAACCAGGTTGAGCTGCAGGCCGTCAGGCAACGCCGCCAGCAGCTCCAGGGCGTTCTCGATCGGGCTCGCGGAGAGCGTGCGGTGCTCGTAGGCGTAGATACCGCCGCTGAAATGGCGCTGCAAGACGCTCCACACATCGCGCTCGTCGAGCGGCAGGTCGCCAAAACTGCCCACGGTATTGGAACCAGTGCCATGCACGAAAACCAGCACCGGCAGCTTCTCGGCAGCGGCGCGCTGTAGCTCGCGCTGCGCGCGCGCCAGCGCCTTGCCGTCTTGCGCCTCAGTGGCACGGCGTCCGCCGTCCCAGCAGTAAACGCCGGTCGGCCGACCCAGCCGCGCCTCGATCGCCCACATCAGCGCCTTGGTGCCCAGCCCGCTGACCCCCAGCTCGGCGAGGTCACCATCACCGCCACCTTTGCCCAACTCGCCAAGCTTCTTCTTCGCCGCCTCGATGATTTCGTCGCTGGCGGTCCCTACCGCCAGCGCAAAGACCTTGCTGATCAGGCCGCCGACCGCGTCCCCGAGCAGCCCGCGCGTGGCTGCTCCTTCGCCGCTCAGCTGATCGAACAGAATCTCCCCGTCGCTACCGATCAGCTCGGGTCGGCTGCGCTCCAGGGAAGCCTTGAGCTTGCCGGCCGAAGTGATGAGAACACCGCCGTCGGCGAGTTCGATGACCAGCACCTCATCGCCCTGCGCCGCATACTGCTGGGCACTGACGCTGGCCCCGGCAGCGCGCACCGCCGCACCGACTTCAAAGCTCGCCCGCGTCTTCAGGTAGCCGGCCGGCAGGAAAGGATCCTCCGGCTCACCCGCCGACCGTCGAACGTTCTGCAGCAGTGCCGGCAACTGCTTCTCGTCGCTCTGCCGACCAGTGAAGTTGAGAGTAGTGGTGTCAGCCATCATCGCCTCCATCGAGTTCTTGCCACGCCAGATCCTGTAGCGCCCTGGGTCGGCTCAGGCCGGCCTGTCACGCCTGGACATTTGGACTGCCTACAGAGCGGCCATCAAGTGAAAATCTGGCGCTTGCACGCATCCTCGCTGCCAAAAATCTGCGGGCTTTGCGGATACGACGCCGACGGCAGGTAGGCCGGGCTGATCGCCGCATGCCACTGCGCGTAAGTGGCGTTGGCTGGCAGCTGTTTGAGCGCCTTCAGCGCGTAATAGCTGAACGCGCCACAAGGACGGCCCGCGATGCGTGCATCGTAGCTGAAATTGTTCGGCCCCTCCTTGCAGCCCGCCAGCAGCAGATCGCCCATCATTTGCGACAGCGCGCCGGTAAAAGGAGAGCCTCCGGTCACCGGCACCGCCGTCAGCGACTGGCCGCTGATGCCGTGCGGCAACTTGTTGGCCGCCAGCCAGTTGCCCATCGGCAAAAACCGGGGACGCGGCGCATCGTCGGCGTCCGGGTCGGCAGCCGCGGCACGGGTCACGGTACCCGAGTGGCAACTGTCGGAAATCAACAGCAAGCGCACGCCCGCCTTGCGCGCCGAAAACAGGGTGTTGATCTCGTCATCGATCAGCGCACCCCCACCGGTCTGAATGTCGTAGGGGCAAAGCGCCTCGTCGAGGCCGTCAATCTCGTCGCCGTTGGTGTCGGGGACATAGGTCCCGTGTCCGGAATAGGTAATTACCAGCACATCGCCACTGACCCCGCCGGCAATCAGCGACTGGATGGCGTTGAACATCGCTGCCTTGGTGGCCTGGCTGTCGATCAGCTTGCTGACCGCAAAGCCACGCCCCGCGAGCTCGGCAGCCCAATCGTTGGCATCGTTGACACAACCACTGAGATCCATGTGAGTACCGGGGTAGTTGTTGATCCCCATACAAAGCGCGCGCTTGCTCATGACTGCCTCCTGTCGATTGATCGGTGATGGTTGATCGCGGACTGCGGTTACGGACTACGGCTACGGACTACGGACCTCAGTCTAGCAAGCGCCAAGGCAATAGCAACCCTCGCCATTTCTCTCGCCCGGGCGACTCCTCAAGGCACTCGGCAACGCGCTGCTCGCTGATCCACGCCGGGGAGTTCTGCCAGCGGCTTGCCGCAGGCATCGGCAAGGGTCGCGCCGACGGCGAGTCGGCGAGCGGCGCACCACCCGCGACGCCGTCCAGGACCGCGACCCCTACTGCCGACCAGCCTGGCCTATGCTGTGCATGATCTGAAACTACTCAGCAGGCATTGGTGTGGGAGGAAAGCGTTTGCCGAGAGGAAATTTCCTTGCCAGTTTCACGCTGTGCGCAGCGGCCTTGCCCGTACTGGCACCATCGTCAAAGGACCTCGTTAGGCGCGCCAAGCCCCCTGGGCCTGGCTGCGAGTACAGACCATCAGGTCACCATGAAGTCGAGGTTGCCCAGCGCCAGTCCGCCGCTCAGGGTGGCGAACTGCACCGCAACGCCCGCTCCGTTGCCGTCGGTGTCGTAGTACAGCGCCCCTGAGCTGCTGTTGTAGATCAGGTAGTCGTCGGCATCGGCAGCGCTGATGACGCCCGCGCCGGAGCGGAACGAGCCGGCCGCCAGGGTGCCGGTAGTGATCAGCGAAGTGAAGATCGCGTTCCCCAGCTCGACGGTGTCATCGAACACGTTGTAGTCGCTGATCGTGTCGCGGTTGGCGAGGGCGTCGAACAGGGTGTCGAAGCGGCTTCGGTCGGCGCCCGCGCCGCCGCTCAGCGTGTCGTTACCGAGCCCACCGGCAACAAGGGCGTTGCCTGCCCCGCCACTGAGGCGGTTGTCGCCGACGTTGCCACTCAGACTGTCGTTGTAGTTGCTGCCGGTCAGCCTTTCGATACTGATCAGGGTATCGGAACCTGAGCCGCCGGTGGCCTGGTCACCGGCGATGGCGAGGCTGACGGTCACGCCGGCAGTGGCATAGGCGTAGGAAACGGTGTCCGCACCGCTGCCGCCATCGAGTATGTTGTTGCCAGCGCCTGCATAGAGCGTGTTGGCCAGGGAATTGCCAGTAGCATTGGCCGCTGCGCTCGACAGGATGCGCAGGTTCTCGACGTTGGCCGGCAGCGCGTAGTCAGCCAGAGTGCTGGACACGGTGTCGTTGCCCTCGGCGGTCAGGTCGGCGTTGGTTTCGCTCACCAGATCACCGAGGTTGTCGACGTAGTAGCTATCCGAGCCGTCGCCGCCGATCAGGGTCATAGACCTTGTCGTCACATTTGCTGAAGCTGCCAAAACTGTTCGCGCCGTCACCCAGGTGCACGCCGAGCGTGGCGATCAGTTGCTGCGCACCCATGACCTGGGCGTCGCCAAAGGTGGCCATGCTGCTGGTGTCGGCCCAGACTTTGAGCAGTCCATCGAGCCGGGCGAGCTGGCCGCTGCGAGTGGTTTCTGCGGCGTAGGCGGCAAGCTGGGTGGCGAGTGCGCTGCCTGCGGCGGTAGGCAGGCTGGCGGCTTCGCGCAGGCTGCGGACCAGGCCGGCGCCTTGCATGTCGGGCAGACTGCGGGCTTGTTCGCTGAGCGGGATGGAGTCGGTGAGTTGCGCCAGAGGCGCAGATTGGCGAAGCGGGCGTCGAGGCTGTCGACCTTGCCGTCGCCGTTGGTGTCTTCCTGGGTGAGCGCGGCGAAACCGTCGGCGGCAACGCCGCCGGCGCTCAGCGGGGTGCTGTCGCCGAGCAGTTCGCGCCCGTTATCGATGCTGCCATTGCCGTTGCGATCGAGGACGAGGAAGGCGTCGTCGCTTTTGACCCAACCGGTGGCGGTCCTGACACTGTTGCCGTTGTGGTCGAAGAGGATGGGGTTGTTGGGGTTGATGCCGATGGTTTCTAGCAGCCTGTCGGACTAACCGTCGGCAAAGCCGGCGCGTTTCACCATGTGGGGAAAAAAAAGCCCGATTTCCCTCGTTTTCTGGCGCTTCCGAGGGATTTCCCCTCATTTTCCCTACTGTGGGCGCAATACGGCCAAGCGCTTCAAATTCCAGGCGAGGCAAACCAGCGTCCACTCGCCGGTGACCTTCTTCAAGCCGCGCAGGGAGAAGCGGCGAAAGCCCATCACCGACTTGATGATCCCGAAGACCGGCTCGATCGTCTGCTTGCGTAAGGCGTAGCGCGCTCGTCCATCCTTGGTCTTCAGCCGATGGGACATCGCCTGCACTGGCGTGGCATTGTCGGGCAAGGGGGCCGGCTCGCTGTGGCGCTCCCGCCAATCCGGATGATGCTCGTCGCGTCCGACGGCGATCAGGGGCTCAATACCGGCCGCCTCACAGGCCTTGATGTTCTTCTCGCTGCAGTAACCGCTGTCGGCGATCAGGCATTCCACGGCGCCGAGCACCTCGGCCTGCGCCTTGAGGGTGGCCAGCATCGGCTCGACCTGCTCTTTATCGTTGGGAGCCTGCGTGACCCCGGTGGCGACGATCAGCATCGTTGCCGCATCGGCCGCCGCCTGGGCGTTGTAGGCCTGTTCGAAGCCGCCACCGGCGACCGGCATGATGCGCGACTCTTCGTCGGTCAGATTGATCTGATCACGGTCTCGTGGTCCGGGCTCGGGAGCCTTGGGGGGCTTGCCACCGGGCTTCTTGCCGGTCGCCTCGGGCCGCACGGCGGGCCATTTTCTCGTCGTACTCGGCTTTCTCGCGCTGATAGCGCTCCTCGGCCCGAGCGACAAGCTTGGCCTTGGCGGCGGCCATGGCGGCCAGCCGATCTTCGCGACGCTTGAGTTCCTCGGGCAGGCTGACTCCAGTCGGGATATCGGCTTGATCCGCCTGTTCTGCCAGAGCCAGTAATTCCTGAACCTCGGCCTTGAGTTTGGACTTCCAGCTTTCCGATGTGCCCGTGCGATAGCGCACTGTGCCGCGAGGCGTTGGCTTCAAACTTCGAGCCATCAAGACTGATGTTACCCACCTTGAGCACTTTCATTTCCGTGGCCATTTTCAGAACCTGCAGAAACAGGTCGCTCAGTTCGTCAAGGAACCGTCGGCGGAAAGTGGCCAAGCTGTCGTGATCGGGATGAAGGTTGGCGGCGATGAAGCGGAAGGCTATCGAGGCGTAGCTTGCCTGCTCCAGCCTGCGGCTGGAAAAGATACCCGTGGCGTAGCCATAGACCAGAATCCCCAGTAGGGTGGCCGGATGGTAGGCTTTCGATCCGCGCCCCGCGTACTCGCGCGTCAGCTTGGACAGATCAAGCTGGTCGATCACCTCGCCAATGAATCGCGCCAGGTGATCCTGGTTCAGCCAGTCGTCTACCGACGGCGGTAGCAGATAGTCGGTCTGGCGGTCAGCGACGATAAACTTGGACATGCGACGACCCGGTTGCTCTAAGAGGTATGATTAGATCATATCTGGATCTGGCGCCGGGGAAGTCCGACAGGCTGCCAGGCCAGCAAAATCCAAATAGGGTAGAGAGGGCATGCGTCGTCTATCCTCTCTACCCGGTTACTCAACAAGGTGTGTCTGCCGCGAGCTGCCACCGGTTGAGCCGGGCGTTTTCGGGGCGGCAAATAGACGCTATTAGACCAAAATAACTGTGCCCACGCGCTGGCGACGAACGCGGCGGTTTATGCACAGGCCGATTACGCCTGCGGCGATCAAGGATAAACTAGCCGGTTCGGGGATTCCCGAGATTTCGGTAATGGGAGTGAACTGACCAAAGTTGCTGCGGCCTAGGCTAGCGTTAAGGTTCTCGATCGGGATGAGGGTCGTGGAAGTCATGAACGCGTAGCTGACATAGATCGGATCAGTGCCCGCATTATAGATCGTGGGGAATGTGCTGCCGGTTTCCTCAATCCATTCAGTGCCGATCAAATTGAGGCTGCTGTCGAACAGGTCTACCCAAGCAATCTGGTAGAGGCTTCCCGTACCGTCGAAGCTTGCACTCGCCTGCGTATTGGTCGGCTGTGTCGTGAGCTTGATTCCCCCGAAGGTCCACCAGGATTCCGTAATTTCGACGCTCGTGCCGAACGACCCGGCTGCACCCACATGAACGGATTGCCCTTGATTGACCGTGGCCCCACTCCAGTCTAGGTTGACATTGGGGCTTCCTGTTCCGGAGCTGCCAAATGTCGGGAAGGCTACATCTCCCCCATGCTCCCAGTGATTAGAAACACTAATGTTCGAGTTAGCGTGGAGCTTAATATGATAATCGTTAGCCACGCTGCCTGTGGTGTTGTAAATGTCGGTATTGAAGTAATAGGCATAGCTGCTAGTCGCGAAGACCGACAATGCCCCCAGAACAACCAAGCGCGCCACCTTAGCGCAAGAATGCACCAATTGAGTTTCGTATGTCATGTATGGCCTCGTCATCGATTTGTTGAGTTTCCCGGTGTCACCTCGTCCAACGTGGAAGCGAACTGACGCCTGCTAGTGCAACTACGTTGAGCGTCATGCTAGTGAAAAACGAAACTCCCGCTCAACACACGATGAGGGAGCAAAATTCAAGCCAATATATTCAATACGTGTAAAATCATGGGGTTGTTACTGCTTTTTTGGGTGCGCGGTTGCTGCGGTGTAAAAATTTCCGACACTTGTGCACGTAACATGAGCTTCCCCCAAAAAAAATGTCGTCTCCCAAAGGTGACGTAAAATTCAGTCGCTTTGGGAGAGAGGTATGAAAATACCGAAGGCACGGCAAACACGCCGGAGTTATTCCTTCGATCGTTGCCCGAATGGCTGAGCCTTCTCGGGAGCGTCGATGCCGCCGAGCCTGATTTTGTGTTGCACGCGGTTGGCATCGAGCACGGTGATCGTATCGCCGTCCGCCACGCCCACCACGGTACCAGTGAGCCTTTCAGCGGCGATGGAGCTGCTGAGCATCAGCAGCATCGCCGAAAACACGAGATTTCTTAGGTGAATCTCCGCTCTCGTACTCACACTTACTGCAAAACACCACGCGCCGAAAACGCGGTGGTCATATCATTCCAAACGGTCCGCACAAGCCGAATGGATACCAACGATGACGCCTCCGTCGATCGCCGCGCAGCTCGCGGCACTGCCCCAAATGTCCCTGACTCACCTGTGGGTCTTGTGGGATCAGCACTTCCCCCGCCGGCCGATGCGCGTCACCCGGCGTTACCTCGAAAGTCGCCTCGCCTATCGCCTGCAGGAAGTCGCCTACGGTGGCCTGCCGAAAGCGATCAAGGCGCAACTCGCCGACTGCAGCGAGCAGCATTCGAAGATCAAGGTCGGGCGCGGCGCCGAGGTGCGCCTGATGCCGGGCACGACGCTGATCCGTGAATGGGATCGCCATGAGTACCGCGTAACCGTGACCTCGGACGGCCGGTACGAGCTCGATGGCAAGCACTACAAGAGCCAGTCGGCCGCCGCCAAGGCGATCACCGGAACACACCGGTCGGGGCCGGCGTTCTTCGGATTGAACGGCGCGTAACCGGCACGTAACCGGGGTCAGACCACGGTTGTCTCACGCCGTCAAACAGCAGCGCATCGCTGCGGCCGCTTGTGCTGTCGTAGTTGTAAAACGTGTCGTAGCCACTACCGCGCCGGAAGAGGTCGCTGTCGTTGCCGCTCGAGCCGTGTCGCGCGCCAGCAACAAGCACCGGGTGCCCGGCCTTGCCTGGCGTTTCGGCACCGGCGCCGATGCGAATGGTCGCTCGCCGTCAAGCGCATTTCGCAAGTTTGACCACACCTGTTGCGAACGCGGATACTCTCCCCACAGGCCAAGTGATTTCCTATCCTTCAGTGCATGGCAGCAAGCTGCCGGGCGCCACTGAAACAGTTCGGCGAAACACTGCGCTGAGGCACTTCGACCAGCGCTTGCGGCAATCTCCAGGAGGACTCTGATGAACACTGACCAACAGCCGAGTATCGGTCTGGCCCTGTCCGGCGGCGGATTTCGGGCGGCACTTTTCGGCCTGGGCACTCTCTGGCGGCTCAACGAGGGCGGGCTGCTACGCCGCCTCACCCGGATCAGCAGCGTTTCCGGCGGCTCGATTGTCGCCGGCGTGCTGGCTCACCGCTGGCGGCAGCTCAACTTCGTCGACGATCAGGCCAGCAACTTCGAAGAAGTGGTCGCGCAACCGGTGCGCGAGTTCTGCAATCAGACCATCGACGTCAGCACCGCCCTCCTCGGCCACCTGACGCCGTTCCGGTCGTCCGGCGAGGTTCTGGCCAGGCGTTACGCCAGAGACCTGTTCGGCGAAACGCTGCTGCGTCAGATCGCAACACCCGCCGAAAACCACGCGCCACGCTTCATCTTTCACGCCACGAACATGCAGACCGGGCGCAGCTTCCGTTTTCGTCAAGACTACATCGCGGACCACGTCCTGGGTATTTCGTACACGACTGAAGTGCCTCTCGCCGAGGCCATCGCCGCATCCAGCGCTTTCCCGCCGATCTTCTCGCCGGTGGTGCTGAAGACGGAAACCGGCGCCTGGGAGAAGCCCCAGCGCAAGCTGGCCAATCTCGACAAGTTGCGCCACCGAATCGTGCTTGCCGACGGTCGCATCCACGACAACATGGGAGTCGAAGCGCTGCTCGACAAGCTTGATTTTGTTCTCGTCAGCGACGCCGGAGCACCCTTCGAGATCGACGAGTCGCCCTTCGAGGACGATCTGTTGCAGCTCGGCCGGGTGCGCGACATCCTGATCGAGCAGACACGGGCGCTGCGCAAGCGCTCGCTGATTGGCGATTTTGAAAGCGGTGTTCGGCGCGGAGTTTACTGGGGAATCGGCAGCGCGATCGACGCCTTCGACGATAATGATGCGCTGGCCAGCGACAACGCCGTCACCGCCGCGCTGCAGGACATCCCGACCCGCCTCAAGGCCTTCACGGCGAAGGAGCAGGGGCAATTGATCAACTGGGGCTACGCCCTCACCGACACCGCACTGCGCACACGCACGGAGCTACCGCTCGACGCGCCGCACGGCTGGCCGGTCGGGGAGTGGCCGCTGCACTGAGAGGCTGACCATGATCGATCGCCAATATCTCGCCACCTGGAGCCTCGCCGTCAACGACGCGGGCTTTGCGCAGGCGCTGGCCGCGCTGGGGGCCTGGCTGGCGGCGTCGCCGCTGGTCGTCGTGGGCAGCAGCGACAACTCGGCAGCCGACACTGCCGCGAGCATCGCCCGTTTTCTGGTCGAGGCCGGCCAGGAACAGGAGCGGCCGCCGGATCAAGACCGGGAGCGAGAGCAGAACCGCGGCCTGCTCGCCTGGCAGCCGCCGACCGCCGACCCGCTCGATAGCTGGCCGGCGGCCAGTGTACTCGCCGCCGCGTGGTCGGCATTTGTTGGTCAAACGCATGCCGGGCCGCGTCTCGCCGTACGCAGCCACGCGCAGAGCTGGAACACGCTGCTGCCGATGCTGCAAACCCTGCAGCACCCTGCGGTCGGCGCCGCGAGCGTCTTCGTCGCCGACGCTTTCGTTGCTGACGGACGCATCGATTGGCAGCTGCCTTTCCAGATCGCAGTTCTGCCTGATGATCGCCTCGCCAACACATTTGCCAACACGCTTGTACCACGACCGCAACCCTGGCCCTATCGTTTCGGCGTCGCCGGCCGCGCCACGCCACGCCTTGAAGTGCTCGTCTTCAGTGGCTCACTGCGACAAACCGCGGCCCGCTTGCTGAGCCAGCGTTCGCCAAGCCGGGCCGCACTGGTGCTGATCCTTGGCGGGCTGGACGCCAGCGGCGACAGCAAAGCCCTGCTCCGCGTTGTCGCCGGCGAGCTGGCGGCCGAGGGAGTGGTCTGCGTCGCGCCTTTCGTTGCCGCCGGCGAGCTCGCCGACGTCAGCAGCGGCCCGGCCTTGCCAGCACTGCAACACTTTGCCGACGCCCTGAGCCACAACACAGCGCTGGACATCGCCCTGGCACAGGCCTTCGGCCAGGGCATCACGGCCGTCCTTGGTGGCGACCTGCTGCGCATCAGCAGCCTGTCGCATTCGCTCGGCACGCTGACCGCCCGCCTGCGAGCCCTGCCCGAAGATGCCGAACTGGCAGTCAGCGAACACTCGCTGTGGCGCCTTGTCGACGATCCCGATCGCGTCAGCGCAGCGCTGACGCGCGGCACGCGCGGCGCCGCGGGGAGTCTTGAAGGCGGTGAGCGCGGCCAGCGCTCCGAACGCGCAGGAGACGCACTCCCGTCTGCGCGCAATGTCTCGCCGCATCTGCTGGCCAGAGGGATCGACGACTCCAGCGCCCGCTACGGCTATGATCACGAGTCCGACGAAGCGGCTTCGCTGGCCGAAATCGCCGGCGAGTTGCGCGACCGAGAGGCAGCGGCAGCGGTCGACCAGGCCGAGCTGCGCTTCATCCAGCACAGCTTCTGGCGCAAGCACGCGGAGCAACTGGTCGAAGAACGGCAGCGCCTGCAGGTCGGCGTAGCGATCATGCTGCGCCTGCGCATTGGCCCGCCGGACGAACAATGGCACTCCGCCCCGGCAGCTTTTCCGGCACACGAACTACCGCGCAGTCAGCGGCCGCATCGACTGCAGGTGGTCTTTCACGAGCCGACGCAACTCGAGGCGCCGCTGCTCGGACAACTGCTGTTGCCGCGCGTCGGGCCGAGCAGCGTCGCCGAGTTCGTCTTTACGCCGCGCAGCGTGGCCGCTTTCGAAGGCCGGGTCAGTGTTCTGCACCGCGGCCGCGTGCTGCAGACAGTGCTCATCCATAGCCGCGTGGCCGCCGCTGATGAAGCCATTGACGCCAGCAGCGCCGGTGAAGTGATCAGCCAGCAGGTCGAAGCGCGCGTTCGCGAACACTGGGGCGAACTCGGCTCGCGGCGGCGTTTCGACGCCTCTTTCATCCTCAACCACAGCAATCAGCAGCGACCGCTACTCACCGGCATTGCCGGCAAGCGCGCCTGGGCCAAGGACCTGAGCGGTATCGACGAGCCGATCGCCAGCATCAACCAGCTACTCTCCGAAGTCGCGCACAGCGTCGCCGACTACAGCGACGGGCTGACCAGCGGCGACAACCGCAAGCTGTTCATCAAACTGGCACGCCTCGGCGCCGACCTTTACTCGAGCCTGGTGATCGACAATCTGCAGCCCTTGCAAAGCGAAGGCATGGACGTCGATGAGGCCACGCACATTCAGCTGGTGAGCACCCGCGCCGACGCCGTCGTTCCCTTCGAGTTCATCTACCAGTACCCGCCGCCCGACGACGATGCCGCTGTCGACTTCTGTCCGAACGCCCTGCAGGCCCTTGCCGACGGCGCGTGTCCGCAAGGCTGCGCCGGTCAGCAGGAACCGCGCCGACACGTCTGCCCGATGGGTTTCTGGGGTCTGCGCAAAGTCATCGAAAGGCATGTTTACAACCCCGCCATCGACGTCCCCAACCAGGCCGAGGTGATCGTCCAGGCCGAACCGGTGGGCGCACGCGTTCGCCTGCAACTCGACCAGGGCGCGCTGGTCGCTTACAGCCAGGAGGTCAAGGCCGGCGAGGTGGCGCCGCTGCTCGCGGCCTTGCGCCAGCAGTTGCCGCAAGCGGTGCAGGTCGCCGGCAACTGGGATGAATGGAAACAGGCGGTCAGCGGCAGCCACCCGAGCCTGCTCGTCGCCTTCCCGCACAATACCGGCGAACGCCAGGACATCGCGCTGGAAATCGGCGGTATCGCTTTCAAGACCTTGCGCCTGCCGCGCGAATACGTGCATGTCGAGGGCGCTTACCCCTTGCTGCTGCTGCTCGGCTGCGACACCGCCAGCAGCGCGCAGCATTACGCCAACCACATCCGCTATTTCCGGCAGGCGGGCGCAGCAGTGATCGTCTCGACCATCGCCACGGTCTTCGGTCCGCATGCGGTCAGGGTCGGCGAGAAGCTGCTCGAAGTGCTGCTCGCCATCCACCGGCAATCGACCGCCGACGAGCAGTCCGGCACAGCACGCCAGCCGGACGCCGTGCCTTGCCTCGGCGAAGCGCTGCGCGCAGCGAAACGGCAAGCGCTGCTCGACAGCCTGCCAATGGCCTTGTGCGTCGTCGCCTTCGGTGACGCCGACTGGCGGCTCTGACGATCATGACCGTTCCCCCTCTTTTCCGGCCTTTCTCCCGCGAGGGGAGAAGGAAGTTTCGTGAGTCGCTTGCGCGACTTTCACATTAACTGGAGATCAATGATGACCACGCCGAGCGATCTGGCTAAGGACAGCAGCTTTTTTCGCATCGAAATGCTGCCGGCACTGCACGGCGACTGTCTGTTTGTCGAATACGGCGACAGCGCACGCACGCGCCGGCTGCTCATCGACGGTGGCCCGATTGCCACCTACAAGCATCTCGAGGCACGCCTGGACGCACTGCCGGCCGGCGACCGGCGTTTCGAGCTGGTGGTCATGAGCCACGTCGATACCGATCATGTCGAAGGCATCGTGCGCCTGCTCGCCAATCAGCCGCTGCCGATCCGGGTCATCGACCTGTGGTTCAACGGCTGGAACCATCTGAGCAGCGGCGGACGCGTCCTCGGCGGCAAGCAGGGCGAGTTCCTCAGCGCCCTGATCGTTCGCCGTTTTGAAGACGAGCAATGGAACGGGGCGTTTTCCGGGCAGGCAGTGGTGGTCCCTGACGACGGCCCGCTGCCCGAACGCACGCTGGCCGGCGGCTTGAAGCTGACCCTGCTGTCGCCGACACCGGCGACGCTGGCGCAGATGCGCAAGGCCTGGGAAAAGGACCTTGGCCCGAGCGTCACCCCCGGCGACCTCGACGCCGCCTGGCAACGCCTGGCGCAGCTCAAGGCCTACCTGCCCGGGCAAGGCCTGCTCGGCACCACCCCCGAACTCGACAGCCTGCTCGAACGCCAGCTGAAAGTCGACAACTCGGCGGCCAACGGCAGTTCGATCGCCTTCCTCGCCGAATTCGCCGGCAAGTCCTGCCTTTTCCTGGCTGACGCCTACCACGAGGTGATCACCGCCTCGCTCAAACGCCTGCTGCAACAACGCGGCCAGCCCATACTCAAGGTCGACGCGGTGAAAGTCGCCCACCATGGCAGCGCCGGCAACGTCAGCGACGAGTTGCTGGCGCTGATCGACAGTCCGCGCTTTCTGGTCAGCACCAATGGCAGTCGCTTCCGACACCCCGACGCCGAAGCGATGCAGCGCATCATCGCCCGCTCGCTGCATCAACCACCGACGCTGTGCTTCAACTATGCCAGTACGACGACGCGCAGCTGGGCTTCGCCCGCTCGACAGGCTGAACTGGCGTATCGTGCCGAGTACAATCCGGTCGCCAATGCGCCGTATCGCATCGAGCTTTGAGACCTCGCGCTGCGGCGAGCGCGATCAGGCGTGCTCGATCGGCGGCGCGACCTTGAAAACCTCGGCCAGGGTGCTGACGCCGGCAGCGACTTTCATCGCTCCCGAGATGCGCAAGGGCTTCATGCCTTCGCGGAAAGCGAGCTCGCGGATCTTGGCAATATCCTTGTTTTCACTGATGGCCAGCTTGACGTCCGGCGAGAGCGTGAGAATCTCGTACAGGCCGACGCGCCCGAGGAAGCCGGTCATGCGGCATTCGAGGCAGCCCACCGAGCGATGGAAACGCGCCGGACGATTGGCTTTCCACGGCGCGACCAGCTGATCCCACATCGTCTCCTCGAGTGCATTCGCCGCGTGCTCTTCCTTGCAGTGTGGGCAGAGAATGCGCACCAGGCGCTGCGCCATCACGCCGAGCACGGTGGCGCTGAGCAGGTACGAGGGGATGCCGAGGTCGAGCATGCGGGTAAGCGCCGCCGGGGCGTCGTTGGTGTGCAGGGTGGACAGCACCAGGTGGCCGGTAAGCGCCGCCTGAATCGCCACTTCGGCAGTTTCGAGGTCGCGGATTTCGCCGATCATGATGATGTCCGGGTCCTGGCGCATCAGCGCCCGCACGCCCTGCGCAAAACCGAGGTCGATGACGGTCTGCACCTGCAGCTGGTTGAACGCCGGCTCGACCATCTCGATCGGGTCTTCAATGGTGCACACGTTGACCGCTGGCGTCGCCAGCTGCTTGAGCGTCGAGTAGAGCGTCGTCGTCTTTCCCGAACCGGTCGGCCCGGTGACCAGAATGATCCCGTTCGGCCGTTCCGCCATCGTTTTCCAGCGCTCCTGGTCGTCGTCGGTGAAGCCGAGTTCGGTGAAGTCGCGGACCAGCACTTCCGGGTCGAAAATACGCATCACCAGCTTCTCGCCGAAAGCGGTCGGCAGGGTCGACAGACGCAGTTCGGCTTCCTGGCCTTCCGCGGTGCGCGTCTTGATCCGCCCATCCTGCGGCCGGCGCTTCTCGACGACGTCCATGCGCCCGAGAATCTTGACACGATTGACCATCGCCGCCATGACGCTCATCGGGATCTGGTACACCTGATGCAGGACGCCGTCGATGCGGAAACGAACGATGCCGATTTCGCGCCGCGGTTCGATGTGGATGTCGCTGGCACGCTGTTCGAAAGCGTACTGCCAGAGCCAGTCGACGATATTGACGATGTGCTGGTCGTTGGCATCGAACTGGCGATTGGTCCGGCCGAGTTCGACGAGTTGCTCGAAGGACGACAGATTGCCGCTCGGACCACCCAGCTGGGCGGCCTTCTTGACCGAGCGTGCCAGATTGTAGAACTCGATCAGATAGCGGGCGACGTCGACCGGATTGGCGAGCACGCGACGAATGTCTTTCTTGACGATCGCGCGGATCTCCTTTTCCCAGTCGCGCAGAAAGGGCTGCGTCGTCGCCACCAGCACTTCGCGCGTCGTCACCTTCACCGGCAGGATGCCAAAACGCGTCGCGTAGGCACTCGACATGACTTCGGTAACGGCCGTGAAATCGACTTTCAGCGGATCGATATGGTGGTATTCGAGCCCGACTCTGGCGGCCAGCCAGCCACCCAGCATTTCCAGATTCAAGGGCCGCGGCGGCTCGTGCAGGGATTTCCATTTCTGGTCCGAGATGATCACCAGGGGATGCGCATGGAGGCGATTGAGGCGGCTGTCCCTGAGCAGCAGATCGGCGTCCGGCGGCTTGACCAGGCCGTCATCAACCAGCCAGCCGAGGAGCTCGGCGAGCGTCAGGCGATGATCGTAAACGGTGCTCACCGTGGCTTCGGGCATGGCGACTTTTCCTGGAAAATGAGCGGCAACTATACCCGACAAGTTCGACCGCAACCAATGCCGACGGCAAGAGCGTGTAAGATACCAGCGCTCCGCTCGCGGCCCCCGGCGCCGCTTGCGAACGCCCTCCTTTTCCAGTCTTCCCACCGGCCGGCGGAGCGAAAATTCCCGCCGTCATCGCCCCAGGAGAACAACATGCAGATGGCTTCACCGCTCGTTACAAGGCTTGTCACAACACTCGTCGCAGCACTTGCCGCCAGCCTGTTCGCCATGCCGGCCATCGCCCAGGCAGGCTCCGGCAAGGACACGACGACGACCATGGATGGCACCAGCGCCGCCATGCAGGGCGCCGGCTATCGCCGGGGAATGCTCGGCACGCGCGGCCCATCCGACTGCAGCCTGACCAAGGATCCCGAACAGTGCGTCGCGCGCCGGGCCGCTCATCGCCAGGTTTACGAGGCCTGCCGCGACAAGCCGGGCAGCGAGCTCGAGCAGTGCCTGCACCAGCAGGCAGAGCAGATCGATTGCACGCAGGCGCGCATCCCGGCGCAATGCGTGCAACGCAAGGCGGCCTACGCGCTGTGCAAGGGAAAGACCGGAGCACCGTTCAGGAACTGCGTACTCCAGGAGACCCTGCCAGCAGACTGCGGCAGTGCCAGCAACGCCGCGGTTTGCCAGCGACAGGACAAGGCCCGCAAGCTGTGCGCTGCCAAAAGCGGTTCGCAACACAGGCAGTGCGTGCTCGACGTTCTCGGCGTGGAGCAATAGGGCCACGCCAGGCAGCGACCGGGCAGTCGAGCCGGCGCTACTGTAGCGCCGCGCGCCAGCGTTCGAGCTTGCTGGCGAAAGCCAGGGTGTAGGCCGGGCTGCTCGACGGCAGCAGCCGCGTTTCGTAGCCACGCGCCTGAAACCGGGCGGCGAGCTTGCCGGCGGTCTGGCCATTGAAACAGACCCGCTGCAGCTGCGGCGCGTCGATCGGCAGCCGTGAAAAATCGTTGATTTGGGGCGACTGAATGGCCGAATCGAGCGCCCCCTGGCGCTGGCAGCACTGATAAACGTCCCAGACGCCGAAACCATGGCGCAACAGACATGACTGCCGCTCGGGGTAGTCGAGTTCGGCCAGGGGCTCGTCGAGGACGGAGCCGAGCAAACGCCAGAACTGGTTCTGGCGATGCCCGTAATAACGCTGTGCCGCCAGCGATGCCGGCGACGGAAAACTGCCGAGAATCAGGGTCCTGACCCCGGCATCGAGAATCGGTGGCAGGCCGTGCAGGATTGCTGCCGGCCTGCCGTCGGCACTCACTTGCCGGCGCTACCCAGCGACAAGGCCAGCATCAGATCGTTGATGCGCTTGACGAAACCGGCCGGATCTTCGAGGGCGCCGCCTTCAGCCAGGATCGCCTGCTCGAGCAGCAGGTTGGCCCAGTCGTCGAAACGCGTTTCCTCGTACTTCAGACGCTGCACCGCCGGGTGTTGCGGGTTGATTTCGAGGATCGGCTTGCTGGCTGGCGCCTGCTGGCCGGCGGCCTTGAGGATGCGCTGCAGGTTGCCACCGAGGTCGTACTCGTCGGCAACCAGGCAGGACGGCGAATCGGTCAGGCGATGCGTGACGCGGACGTCCTTGACCTTCTCGCCGAGCGTCGTCTTGACCTTTTCGATCAAGTCCTTGTACTCGTCGGCAGCTTTCTCGGCTTCTTCCTTCTCGGCCGCGTCCTCGAGCGTGCCAAGGTCGAGCCCACCCTTGGCCACGGACTGCAGCTGCTTGCCGTCGAATTCGGTGAGGTGACTGGTCACCCATTCGTCGACGCGGTCGGAGAGCAGCAGCACTTCGATGCCCTTCTTGCGGAAGATTTCGAGGTGCGGGCTGTTCTTGGCAGCGGTAAACGTCTCGGCGGTGACGTAGTAGATTTTCTCCTGGCCCTCTTTCATGCGCGACACGTAATCGGCCAGCGAGACGCTTTCCTCGGTGGTGTCGGCCTGCGTCGACGCGAAGCGCAGCAGCTTGCCGATGCGCTCCTTGTTGGCAAAGTCCTCGCCGACGCCTTCCTTGAGCACGCGGCCGAATTCCTTCCAGAAAGTGGTGTACTTCGCCTTTTCGGCGTCGTCGTCGCTGTCGGCCAGACCTTCGAGCAGACCGAGAATGCGCTTCACGCAACCGCCGCGGATGGCTTCGATATCGCGCGACTGCTGCAGAATCTCGCGCGAGACGTTGAGCGGCAGATCGTTGGAATCGACCACTCCGCGCACAAAGCGCAGGTAGAGCGGCATCAGCTGCTCGGCGTCGTCCATGATGAACACCCGGCGCACGTAGAGCTTGATGCCGTGACGGGCACCGCGGTCGAGCATGTCGAAAGGCGCTTTCGACGGGATGTAGAGCAGCTGCGTGTATTCCTGTTTGCCCTCGACGCGCGCATGCACGTGCGCCAGCGGATCTTCAAAATCGTGCGCCACGTGCTTGTAGAACTCGTTGTACTGCTCGTCGGAGATCTCCGACTTCGGACGCGACCACAGCGCCGAAGCCTGGTTGACCGTCTCCTCTTCGTCGGTGACCACCTGTTCCTTCTTCTCCTCGTCCCAGCTCTCCTTCTTCATCAGGATCGGCAGGGTGATGTGGTCGGAGTACTTGCGAATCGTCTCGCGCACTTTCCAGCTCGAGAGGAACTCGTCCTCGCCTGCGCGCAGATGCAGGACCACCTCCGTGCCGCGCTGCTCGCGATCGACCATCTCGATCGTGAAATCGCCCTCGCCAGCCGATTCCCAACGCACGGCCTGGTTGGCTTCGAGACCGGCACGACGCGAGGTCACGGTGACCTTGTCGGCGACGATGTACGAGGAATAGAAGCCGACGCCGAACTGGCCAATGAGGTGCGCATCCTTGGCCTGATCACCGGTCAATGCCGAGAAGAACTCGCGGGTGCCGGACTTGGCGATCGTTCCCAGGTGCTCGACCGCCTCGTCGCGCGACAGGCCGATGCCGTTGTCGGCGATGCTGATGGTGCGTGCTTCCTTGTCGAAGGACACCTGAATCCTGAGTTCGCTGTCGTCGCCGTAGAGGCCGGCATTGTTCAGCGCCTCGAAGCGCAGCCGGTCGCAGGCATCCGAGGCGTTGGAGATCAACTCGCGCAGGAAAATTTCCTTGTTGCTGTACAGCGAGTGGATCATCAAATTCAGCAGCTGTTTGACTTCTGCCTGAAAACCAAGTGTTTCCTTCTGTTCACCCATTGAAAACTCCGTGAAAAATGTGGATGGAAAGCGTCGCCGCGACCAAAGCAGAGCCGTGCCAGCGCGCAATGGACCAACACGTGGGGGCAGTCGCCGCGATTTCAAGCCCTGCCGGCGCTGCGTGCCTGCGCGGCCGCTTCAGCCGGTTCACTCTTCGATGGCCACGTAGTCCACGGCCAGCACCTCGACCTCGCGCATCCCGGCGGGACTCTGAAAGCGCACCGTGTCGCCCTCGCGTGCCTTGAGCAGCGCCCGCGCCAGCGGCGACACCCAGCTGATCCGCCCGCGTGCGAAGTCGGTTTCGTCGACGCCGACGATCTGATAGGTCTGCTCCTGCCCGTCCTCGTCGGCGATGCTCACCGTGGCCCCAAAGAAAACCTGCTCGGTGCCCTGCCGCCCGGCCGGATCGACGATTTCGGCCAGATCCAGGCGCTTGGTCAGAAAACGAATCCGCCGATCGATTTCACGCAACCGCCGCTTGCCGTAGATGTAGTCGGCGTTCTCCGAACGGTCGCCATTCGACGCCGCCCACTGCACGACGCCGACCAGCTGCGGCCGCTCCATACGCAGCAAATGGTCAACTTCGGCGAGAATGCGTGCGTGCCCACCCGGCGTGATGTAGTTGCGCGTTCCCGCCGGCAGCCGGAACGAGGGATCGAGGCCCTGTTCCTGCTCCTCTTCTTCATCGCCATCGGATTCTTTGGTGAATGCCTTGCTCATGCTTCGTTTGAATGGTCCCGGGGATGAGAACTCGCTGCACCGACCTGGCCGTGCGCCAGACGGTGCGCAAAAAAGGAAACGGCGCAGGTCCGCAAACCTGCGCCGCAATGACTGACTGCCGAGCGCTCGAGCGCCGGCAGCCGCATCAGTAGCCGATATTGAACGCCACCACGTCGATGCGCACGGTGTCGCGTCCGAGCGCCAGGGCCGTGTACCGTGAGAAGCGCGTCGCCCAGTCCTTCCGGTCGATGAAGCGCTGCTCGCCGCCGTAACGAGCCACATTGAGAATCTTGTCGATGATCAAGACCTTGCCCATTGGGTTGCTGGGTTCGCATTCGAGATCGGCGAACTCCTTGTCAAACCAGCGGCGCGCTTCTTCGGGAGACCCTGTAGCGAGTTCGGTATGAGGGAACTTGAACTCGTATTCCCTCTCCCGCCCAAACGAAACGATTATGTGATAGACCATCTGCCTCCTCCCGGGGGTACACCAAGGTTACAATTTGATCCTCTATTCTATTCGTAAAAAGCACCCCATGCCGCAAGTCCCCAGCGCTCGCGCCGAGTTTATCGTCGGCATGCGCGCCTTCGCGCCGCTGAGCATGAGTATCATTCCCTTCGGTGTGGTTTGTGGCGCCGCCGCCAGTACGGCAGGCATGACGCCGCTACAGGCGTCGGCGATGAGCTGGGTGATCTTCGCCGGATCGGCCCAGATTGCCGCCACGCAACTGTTCGCCAGCGGCGCGCCACTGCTGGTCATTGTGGCGACGGCGGCGATCGTCAACCTGCGCTTCCTGATGTACGCCACGTCGCTGGCGACGCTCTTCCGCAGTCAGAACCGGCGCTGGCAAGCGCTGATCGCCTATCTGCTGACCGACCAGGCCTTCGGGCTGACCATCGTGCACCACACCCGGCACCCCGACCGGCAAGCGGACCTGCGCTGGTTCTACCTCGGCGTCGCCGGCGCGACCTGGTTGTCGTGGCAGCTGGCGACGATTGCCGGCATCCTCCTCGGCAGCCTGGTACCGCCGAGCTGGTCGCTGGATTTCATCGTGCCGCTGACCTTCATCGCCATGGTCGTGCCGCTGCTCGGCGACCGCGCGATGCAGCTGTCCGCTGCCGCCGGCGCTCTGGCATCGGTGCTGCTGATCCTGCCACTGAAACTCAATCTGATCGGCGCCGCGCTGATCGGCGTCGCCGTCGGCGTCGCCGCCGAAAAACTATGGGTCAGGGCATGAGCAGCGTCAGCGGCGAGCTGGCCGGCGAACTGTTCGTATGGTCGATGATCGCCGGCATCGGCGTCGCCACCTTCCTGATCCGCTTCGCTCCCATCGCCCTGCTCGCCCGCCTCGAACTGCCGGCGTGGCTCACCCAGGCCTTGCGCTACGTACCGCCAGCGGTGATGGCGGCGATCATCGCCCCGCCGTTGTTTTTTGCCGATGGCGCGCCTACCATTGACGCCAACCTGCCGCGCATCATCGCCGCCACCCTGGCCGCCGTGGTCGCCTGGCGAACGCGCAGTACCTTGTGGACCATCGTTATCGGCATGCTCGCCCTGTGGGGGCTGCAAGCCCTGCTCGGCTAAACAACCCGGACCCGCCTACCCCTACCCCTGACCCCTACCAGTAAAGAAAGCCCACCATGCTCAGCGAAGAACAGACGACAGAAGCACGCGCCACCCTCGAAGAACTGAACGTCGAGCATCGCGACCTCGATCTGGTGATCGATCACCTGCTGCTCAGCCCGCCTCCCGACGAGCTGCTGGTGCGCCGCCTCAAAAAACGCAAGCTGCTGCTCAAGGATCGCATCAACCAGCTCGAAAGCGCTCTCGAACCGGATGTTCAGGCCTGAGCGGGAGAAAAGTTCAAAATTCGAGGCGTAGAAACGTAGATACAGAAATGGAGGAGTGAGAGACAAAACATGCAATTGAACATCGCCGGGAAACGCTGCCATGTTGGCACCGGGGGAAAACCCTTCGACCCTGCCGGCTCGCTCGACCCACCGCTGCTGCTGATCCACGGCGCCGCCAACGACCGCGACTGCTGGCGGACCGTCGCCGGCGGACTCACCGCCGCCGGCTGCGCGCTGCTGGTCCCGGACCTGCCGGGACATGGCCAGTCGGCTGGTCCACCCCTGCGCAGTATCGAGGAACTCGCCGACTGGCTGCCGGCCCTGCTCGACGCCGCCGGCGTCGAGCAGGCGGTGCTGGTCGGACACTCGATGGGCTCGTTGATCGCCCTCGAGTGCGCCGCGCGCCATCCGCAACGCGTCGCCTGGCTGGCACTGCTCGGCTCGTCGGCACCGATGCCGGTCGCCGAGGCCCTGCTCGGCCGCGCCGAAACGCATCGCGACAGCGTCGTTCGACTGATGACCGAGTACTCGCACAGCCTGCAGTTCCTGCTCACCGGCGGCGGCGGACACGGCATCTGGGGACCCGGCGCGACACTGGCCATCATGCGCCGCAGCCCAGCGGGCGTCCTGGCCATCGATCTCGCCAACTGCAACAACTATCTGCACGGTCTGGAAGCCGCGGCGCAGGTCGCCTGCCCGACCCTGCTGCTCGTCGGCCGCCGCGACCGCATGACGCCGCGCCGCAATCTGCCGCCGCTGCAATCGGCGCTGCGCCAGGTGGTTCGCGCCGAAATCGAGAACTGTGGGCACGCGATGATGAACGAGCAGCCGCAGGCGGTCGTCGAAGAGCTGTTGAAGTTTGTCGGCAGCGCAGCGACGAAGGGGACGGCGACGGCCAGGACAGCCGCCCGGCCGCCGACAGCCGAGTAGTCCGCTACCCCCTGTCGTCGCCCGAACGCGCCAGCAGGATCACCGCGCCGAGGACGATCGCCCCGCCGACGATCTGCCACTGGCCCAGCGCCTCGTCGAGAAACATCGCCGCCAGGACAATGCTCACCACCGGTTCGAGCGTCGACAGGGTCGCCGCGTCGGCGGCACCGAGGCGCGCCATGCCGGCAAAGAAAGTGATCACCGCCACCGCCGTCGACAGCGTCGCGATACTGACCACCGCAGCCCAGCCCACCATCGAGCCTGGCAAAGCCGGCCCACGCACGAGAACCGCCAGCCCGCAGACCAGCGCCGCGGCGAGCATGATCACCGTCGCCGACGCCATCGCGCCGCTCACCGGCGTCACCCGCTCCCCGACCAGGATGTACACCGAGTAGATCAGCGCCGCGGTGGCACCGAGCAGAATGCCGAGCGTGCTGCCGGCGAGGCTGCCGCCGACCGCCAGCCCGGTGCCGAACAGCGTCGCCAGCACCGCCAGCATGCGCATCGGGGACAGTCGTCGCCGCGCCAACACGGCCGACAAGACGGTGACGATCGCCGGATAGAGGTAGAGCAGCAGCGCCGTCAGCCCGGCGCTCGCGTACTGCAGAGCGGCGAAATAGCAGAAGGACTGCCCGACATAGCCCAGCCCGCCCATGGCCACCAGCAGCAGCAAATTGCGCCCGCGCGGCCAGGCCATGCCACGCACCCGCATCACCACCACCATCAGCGCGCCGGCCAGTCCGAAGCGCAGAAACAGCAGGCTCGGCACATCGACCCCGTCGGCATAGGCCAGCTTGCCGAAAATCGGCATCGCCCCGAAAGCCGTCGCCGAAGCGACGATGCAGGCAACGCCCGCCAGGCGAACGGCTGGTGCGGGGGCAAGGATGGCAGTAGTCAAGATCGACGACTCGGAGAGGGCGTAGCGGTAGCGCCGGGAGGATAAGAAGCGCCGGACGGCCCTGGTCGGGCTCTCCGGCGCTGCGGAGTTTGCTACGCGGCGATTATAGGACGCTTCGCAGTGACGCCGAGAGATGCCCTATTCTTACTACTTCCCCATCGATCCAGACCTCCCGGAATCCCCGGCGAACGTGTGGTCGAATTTTGGACAGTAGGTCGGCGAAGGCCGTCTCATAGCGGAGACTGGCCGACCTCGATGCGCAGCCTTTGTAGGTTGGGCTGAGGAACGAAGCCCAACGAACCGAGCTACGACAGCTTGCGATGCGCGATGCGTGGTAGGCTCTTGGAGAAACAAGGCACGCCCGACCACGCAGCGAACCCCGCACGAGAATCCGACATGGCGGCTCTCAAACTTTTCATCAGCCACAGTTCCCGACTGCGTCCCGCCAGTGCGGATGACGCCGAGGCGCAGGCCAACTGGCAACTGCTGCAGGACACCTGCAAGGCGCTGAAGGCCGAGTACTCCGACAAGATCGAGATTCTGGTCGACTACGAGGGTCTGCATCCCGGCGACGACTGGGAGCGGCGGCTCAACGAATGGCTGGCCGAGTGTCACGCGGCGATCATCCTCTTCTCCCGACGAGCCCTGGATGGGTCGAACTGGGTCAAGAAGGAAGCTGCAATACTCAGTTGGCGCGCCCAGCTCGACCCGGATTTCCCGTTCTTCCCGGTTCTGCTCGACCAACAGAGCAGCGCCGAAGATCTCGATAAAGAGTTCTTCGGCACGCTGCGCATCACCCGCACCCAGTGCATCACCGACGTCACCACTGCACAGCAGATTCTCGGCGGCATCAAGCCGAAGCTGAAAGATCATCCCGCGATTCTGCGGGGAACGGCGAAAACACCATTCGAACAGCTTCTGGAAGCTGTCGAGAGCGTCATTGTTGAGCAGGTGAAGTTGCACAGTCTGGAGCAGCTCTGGCGGCTACTGTTCCCCGCGACGACGCTGCCATCGACGCACGCCGACTACGCCAGCGCGCTGGCGCGACACATGCTGAACGAGGGCGAGAAGTCCCTCGAACGCTTCCAGGCAGTGCTCAACAACACGCTGCCACACCCGCACCGAGAACGTGCCGAAGAGCTGTTGAAATTCGTCCGCGCGCTGTGGGTCGATGCTGGCGCCGCGGGGCAGATTCCGGCAGCACGCTCGCACGGAAAATGCTTGGCACTCAACGGCAATTACCTCGCCCATAGCGACTCCGAACTGGCGCATAAAAAGCATTTTTTCACGCTCGATCGCTATCTCGAACGCGCCTGGCCTGGGACAGCCCAGATCCGGGTAATCCCCATATCGGACGTGAGCAGCCAGGACGCGATCCAGGGAGAAATCCGCAAGGTTTACGCGCGCGGCCTGGCGCACCTCACGAATGAACAAATCGACCAGCGCGTTCGCAATGACCAGTGGCATGTGGTGGTCTTCGTTCCAGCAACCAACTGGGCCGGAGAAGCCCCCGATGCGCGGCTGGTCGATGGTCTGCAGAAACTGCAGCAACTCTATCGCACCCCGGTCTTCGTCTTCGGTGTCGGCGCGCAACTGCGAGACGATCTGCCAGACGCGGTCGAATCCCTTCTCCCGGAACTGTCGCTGGAAACGGAGTCGGCACAACTGCTCGCAGAACTCGACGCACGCGAGCTGCTCAACAACATCTACGGATAGGGAAACCCGATGGCCAGCTACCGCCCCAGGAACTTCAAACTCGCCGACGACTACTCCTTTCCGGGGGATCCCGCCCTGGAAATCAGGCCCTACATCTTTCCCGAAACAGCGGTCATCGCCGTCGATGTGGCGCTGGCCACCAGCCGGCCGCTGCTCATCGCCGGCCCGCCGGGCTGCGGCAAGAGCCGCCTCGCTGAAGCGATGGCGGCGGTGCTCGGCTGGAACTTCCTCAGCAAGACGATCACCTCGCGCACCCGGCTCGAAGAACTGACCGTCGAGGTCGATCACCTGCGCCGCCTGCACGACGCGCACCGCGCGGCACGACCGGACGCCGTAGACCTCAAGCCGGATCAGGCGTATCACAACCCCGGAGTCTTCTGGTGGGCTTTCGACCGGGAGTCAGCCGCACGCCGTGGACTCAGCGCTGCCGACGCCGCCGGATACGATGCCACCTTGCCCTTTCCCGGTAGCGAGGGAGCGTCCGCCGGTGAACACCACCACACCGTCCTGCTCATCGACGAAATCGACAAGGCAGAGCCAGACGTACCGAACGATCTGCTCGAACCGCTCGACCGGCGCAGTTTCTCTCTGCCCGACGGGGCGACGCAGCAGGCCGACCCGAAGCAGAAGCTACTCACGATCATCACCACCAATCGCGAGCGCGAGCTGCCACAAGCGTTTCTACGCCGCTGTGTGAGCCTGGTTCTCGGCGAACTGGACCGCGACACCCTGCTCGGCATCGCCCACGCGCACTATCCGGCCGCCGACAGCAGGCGGACCGAGGCGATCGTCGACAAGCTGATCGGAATCCGTGCGGCCTCTACGACTAGTGGTCGCCGTCCGCCCGGCACCAGCGAATTCCTCGACGCCATCCAGGCTTGCGAGAAACTGAAGATAGATGTCGCCGACGACAACCCGCTCTGGAGCCAGATCGAGAGGGCAGTTCTGACCAAGCCTACGGAGTGAGCGGATGGCGACGTCCCGCAGGAAGAACGACACGATGCGACGCGGCGAGATTCATCTCGGCGACCTGATCCGCGCGCTCGGCACGCTGCACGGTCAGGACGACGAGCACGCACAGGCGATTGCCGGTTGCCTCGGTTTCGGGCTGGCGGCGCCCGAGGTGCAGCCCGCCCGGCCGACGCCGACGGTCTATGACCGCAGCCGCCTGTCGCCCCAAGCGAAAAGCGAAGCTCCTGCCACGCCGCGTCAAGCGGGGCTCGCCGCACCGCCGACACGTGCGCCGCAGATCGACCTACCCGCGCAGACCCTGAAATCGACGCTCAACGCCGTCGCAGCGCCGCCCGCGATCGATACCGCCGAAGCCCCAAGCTGGCTCACCGGCGATTACCAGCGTCTCGACCCCGCGCCGGGCGTTTCGCCGCCGCGCCGAACGCTGATCCCCGCCGAGACCGCCCGCGGCGTGTTCACCGCCGCCCTGGCGACGCTGCGCCGGGGTGACCGGCTCGACGTCGATCAACTCGTCCGCCGCGTCGTCGAGGGACGCCTGCCGCCGCGGCTGCCGCGCCAGCACTCGGCAACGCTCGCCCGCGGCTGCCAGCTCCTGCTCGACTTCAGCGACAGCATGCTGCCGTGGTGGGAAGATCTGCGCGAACTGGCCAGGCAGCTCGTCGGCGTGCTCGGCGAAGATCGCGTCGCGGTCTTCGACTTCGACTCGACTCCCGAGAAAGCTGGCCGCTGGCTGCCCGGCAAGGACGCAGAACAAGACTGGCAACCCTGGCAACCGGAGCCCGGTCGACCGATCCTCGCCGCCACCGACTTCGGCATTCAGGGATTACCGCCGCGCAGCCGGCCCGACGCCGGCTGGCCAAAGCTGATCAAGGACTGCCGTGCGCCAGGGTGCCCGCTGATCGTCCTCGTCCCCTGGTCGCCGGAATACTGGCCGACCACCCTTGGTCCCGACGCCGAACTGGTGCACTGGCATCCGCGCACCAGCGCCGCGATGCTCAGCCGGCAGCTCGGCGGCAGGCAGCGACCGACACGATGAGCTGGCTGCAGCCGACCCCCTTCGAGCAGGACCTGGTCAGCGACGTTCGCCGGCGCTGGCCGGAAATCGTCCCGCTGGCACGTCTGCTTTCGCTCGCCACGCGCATCGAGCCGCTGCTGCTGCGCAATGCGCGGCTGCAGTTCATCCCGGGCAGCGCCACGGAGATCGAGTCGCAGCTCTGGTTCAGCCCGCTGATCGGCGCGCGCAGCAGCGGCGAAGTGATCCTGCATGCGGGCGTAGCGCGCCTGCTTGCCGACGAACTGCGCGCCGCCGATCAGCCGCCGTTCGACCAGGTGAGCGACTTCACCCGGCGCCACAGCCGCCACTGGTCGCCCGAAGACCGGCTCGAACAGGATCTGCGTCTGGCCGCCCTGCTCGACGATCAGCCGGCCATCGAGCAGGGTCTGCAGGACATGCTCAAGCGCATTCACGACGAAACCGACGAGGAACAACGCATTCGGCTCGCGCGCTGGAGCCGGCGCAGCCTGGCAAGCGTCGCCGGCGCCGGCGCCGGGAGCTCGCTGGCGGAAGCCAGCCTGCTCACGCAGTACGCGAGTTGCAGCCTCGGAGCCAGCAGCAGCCTGGCCGCCGGCAACACAGCAGCACCGGCAACGCTGCCTGGCTGGCTCAACGGCAAGCTGCCCGAGCCTTTCCGACCGGCACGGCTGGCGGTCAGTCTGCACTGGGACGCCGACAGCCGGCGGCTGGTTCTGCACTGCCGGGCCGCCAGCGCAGGCGAGCCGGCCATCGAGCTGCCGACACCGCTGCCGGTGAACCTGCACGTGCAGTGCGAGGGCGCGCCGAGCGGCACCTGGCACGTCGTCGGCGCCGATACACGCGTCGCGCTGCCACTGATCGCCGAGCGCGTCCTGCTGACGACCAGCGACGGCCGCCGCTACGAACTGCGCGCCGAATTGCCCACCGAGGTCGTTCCCGGCGCCCCGCCATCGACAACCACGCCGCTGTACCTCAGCCATCTAGCTGCCGACCGCGAACAGGCCAGCCGCATCGCCGACTGGCTGGCAAGGCAAGGGATACGGCTGCAACTGATCGAAGAGGAGTCGCTCAGCACCGCCGCTGCCGCTGAGGGAGACCAGGGCGAGCCCATTCGCCTGCTGCGCCTGTGGACCCGCGCGGCGCAGGCTTACTGGGCCGAAACGACCGGCAGCGACGCCCTCCCCGGCCCACGCGCGGCCTTGCTGCGCACGGAAGCGCTCGCTGCGCCGCCGCCCGGCCAGGGCGCCGAGCGACTGCTCGACCTCCTCGACTGGCAACAGCCGGAGAAGTCGGAAGAGGCCAGGAACTTCCTCGGACAGCTGCGCGCCTGGCTGGCAGACGAGCAGCCGCCGCCAGAGCCAGACGCAGACAAGCTCGGCGAAGGTAGCGAAGGCGGCGGCGAGGCCGAGGCCCTGCTCGCCGAACTCGCCGACCCGAAGACGCCGCCGCCGCGCCGCCTGGCGATCGGCGACCGCCTGGCCGAAATCGGTGACCCGCGGCGGGGCGTCGGCGTACGTGAATTCGTGCTGGCCGATGCGGCGCCGCGCCCAGCAGAGCCGGCGGCAGAAACGCGACCGCCCGAAGTCCACCAGCTCCTCGACGAACTCGAACGCATCGAGACTCTTCCGCCACGGCGTCTGGCGATTGGCGATCGCCTGGCCGAAATCGGCGATCCGAGGGCAGGCGTCGGCCTCGACGTTCGCGGCCTGCCGGCGCTCGACTGGGTCGAGATCCCTGGCGGGGAGTTCATCTATCAGAACGGAGAGAAGCGCAGGCTGCCGACCTTCCGCATGGCGCGATACCCGATTACCAATGCGCAGTACCAGGCCTTCATCGACGCTGGCGGCTACACGGACAAGGGCGCAAGCACCTGGTGGCGGGACCTAAAACGATCGGAGCCGGCGCAGTCGTCATGGCCGCAGGCCAACCGGCCACGAACCGACGTCGACTGGTACGAAGCAGTGGCTTTCAGCCGCTGGCTCAGCGCGCAACTGGGCTACGAAGTCCGGCTGCCAAGCGAGGAAGAGTGGGAGCGTGCGGTGCGCGGACGCGACGGGCGCGAGTATCCCTGGGGCAAGGACTACCGGACGGGTTACGCCAATATTGATGAAAAAGGAACTCAAGCCGGCGAGTGGGACCTGGAGCAGACGACAGCGGTCGGCGTCTATCCACAGGGCGCGTCGAGCGAAGGGGTTCTCGATCTGGCCGGCAACGTCTGGGAATGGTGCCTTGACAAGTATGATCGCCCCGGAGAGGTTAAAGCCGATACAAGCGACGACAGACGCGTGGCGCGCGGTGGTGCGTGGTACTACAACCCGGGCTACGCGCGCGGCTCGCGGCGCTTCAGGTACCTGCCTGACGTCCGCAACCTCGACAGGGGGTTTCGGTTGGTTTCGTCTGCCCCCATTGCTTGACCGCTGTCCGCTGCCGACCGCCGCGTAGCGGCGGTCGCGAAAAAAATCGGCGATAATGACGCGGCTGGCTGGTCCAGCGGGGTGCCCCGGAATCAGACGCGTGGCGCGTGGTGGTGCGTGGAACAACAACCCGGACAACGCGCGCGGCTCGCAGCGCAACAGGAACAAGCCTGACAACCGCAACAACAACAGGGGGTTTCGGTTGGTTTCGTCTGCCCACATTGCCCGTCCCTGTCAATCTCGCCGGGATCGTCGACCAAGGTTTGCGATACGCGACGGCGGGGACTTTAATGGCGCGGGAGCATCCCGTCCGCACGCCTGGCGTCGGGCGAATACAAAAGCGGGAACACTCCGGGCGTCAACCCGGGGTGTTTCTCCTGCCCGAATCGTGCCTGCCCAACTCGTGCGTACTCCGTTCCTGCTTCATCCAGCCGCCGAGCAGCCGGCCGAGTTCGGCGACCTGCCGGCTGACGTGCTCGTACTGCCCGTCATTGAGCCAGTGCCAGTGGTGTGCGAGACGCAGGTAGAGGCGCAACTGATCGAGCCGGCCATCGGCATCCTGCAGCCGTTGTCGACGTGCGGCAGCCGTCGCCTTGCGGGCGCTGAACAGCAGCTCCTGGAAGTCCAGTGCGCTGTCGAGCATGCGCTGGACGACGCTGTGCCGGTGAACCTTCGGAAACGACTCGCTTTTCGGCACCAGCCAGGTCAAGAGATCGAAGCAACGGGAAAGAATGACCAGCTCATCTTCTGCCATCAACACTGCCTCCTGTGATTTCCGCGAATTGTGTTCGTTCGCCAATCTGCTGCAGGCCTGGCGCAAGGCCGCGCGCGGCAAGCGCTCTTCGTCCGGCGCCGCGGCCTTCGAGGACGGACTCGCCGAACGGCTGCTGGAGCTGCACGATGCACTCGCGTCCGGCGAGTACCGTCCCGGACGATACACCCACTTCGTCATCCACGAGCCGAAGCGCCGCAAGATCAGTGCCGCGCCGTTTCGCGACCGCGTCGTCCATCACGCCCTGTGCCGGGTGATCGAGCCGCTGTTCGAGGCGCAGTTCATCGCCGACAGCTACGCCAATCGCCGCGGCAAGGGAACGCACCGGGCGCATGGACCGGCTGCAGCACCATGCGGGACGTTATCGCTACGTGCTGCGCGCCGATGTCGTGCAGCATTTCCCGTCGCTCGACCACGATCTCCTGCGCGGCAAGCTGGCGCGCGTGGTCGACGATTCGGATCTGCTGTGGCTGGCCGGCGTCATCCTCGACAGCGGCGCCGGCGTGCTGACGGACGAGTACCGCCGGTGTACTTCCCCGGCGACGACCTGCTCGCCGCCTGCCGCCCACGCGGCCTGCCGATCGGCAATCTGACTTCGCAGTTCTGGTCGAACTGTCTATCTGCAACGACTTCGACTGGTTCGTGCAGCGCCAACTGGGCTGCGGCGCCTACCTGCGCTACGTCGACGACTTCGCGCTGTTCGGCGACGACCGGACCACGCTGTGGCAATGGAAGGAGGCGCTGATCGCCCGCACTGGCACAGGAGCGGCTGACGATCCACGCCAGCGAGGCGCAGGTGCTGCCGACGCGCTGCGGCATCCCCTGGCTCGGCTTCGTCGTCTACCCGACGCATCGTCGTGCTCAAGCGGCGCAACGCGGTTCAGGCTTCACGCGTCGGCTGAGCGAGCGTTATCGCGAATGGCAAGACGGCTTGATCAGCTTTGGCGAGTTTGACGCCAGCGTACAGGGCTGGATCAACCACGTGCGTTTCGCAGACTCCTGGCGATTGCGCGAACATGTGCTGCGGCCCTTCGTGTTCTGAAATTCGCGACCGCCGCTTCGCGGCGGTCGGCAGCGAACAGCGGTCAAGCAATGGGGGCAGACGAAACCAACCGAAACCCCCTGACGTAGCCGCGGTTGCCAGGCAAGAGCCTGAAGCGCAGCGAGCCGCGCGCGCCGCCCGGGCCGAAGAACCACGCACCACCACGCGCCACGCGTCTGTCGCCGCTGGTATCGGCTTCGCCCTGATCCGGTTGATCATATTTGTTGAGACACCATTCCCAGACGTTGCCGGAGAGATCGAGAACCCCTTCAGCCGACGCAGCGTGCGGATAGCCACCGACCGCTGTCGTCTGCTCCAGGGACCACTCGCCGGCTTTGCTGTACCTTTCGTCGATATTGGCGTAACCCGTCTGGTACCCCGCGCCCCAGGGATACTCGCGCCCATCCTGTCCGCGTGCCGCGCGCTCCCATTCTTCCTCGGTCGGCAAGCGGACTTCGTAGCCGAGCTGCGCACTCAGCCAGCGGCTGAAAGCCACCGCTTCGTACCAGTCGACATTCGTCCGCGGCCGGTTGCCCTGCGACCATCGCGATTCGTCCGGCTCGGGACGCACGAGATCTGCCCACCAGCGCTGATCCCCATACCCACCGGCATCAATGAAGGTCTGGTACTGGACATTCGTGACCGGATAGCGCGCCATGTAGAAAGTCGGTAACGAGCGCCGTTCGCCTTCCTGATAGATGAAATCGCCGCCGGGGATTTCGACCCAGTCGATGTCGGGCAGGAGAATCATCCGCTGCGCCTGCACCGCATCGATCCCCAGGTCCGCCGCGGCAACGCGTTTCACAGTTCCAGCTCGACAATCAGCGGCGCATGATCCGCGCCGCGCGTCAACGCCAGACGGTCGGGAAGGGACATCGCGAGGACCTCAAAGCCGCGCCCATCGATACAGAGCCACTTACGCATGATCACCTTCCTTCGCCAGCAGGCAGGCGGCATCGACCGCCGCCTGCGAGTGGTTGGCATAGGTCGGCCAGTCGGGGGAATACTCGTCGGCCTGGTTTCCCCAGCTGGTCCAGCCTTCGCGCGAGCCGCGGGCGAACATTTCCAGATAGGGGCCGGGCGAGCAGGACTCGATCAGCTGGTAAGCCTCATCGGGCTTGCGCGAATGCTCCCGCTTCCGACTCTTGATGATATTGACCTGGCGGCGACCAGGAGCCAGCGTACGGGCATTCTTGCCGCGCACGCCGAAAAGGATCAGTTCGGTCGTGTTGCGAAAGTAAAAGCCGACGCCGCGCCCATCCGGGCCGCCGTCCTTGCGGATCTTGTGCCACACGATGTTGCTCTTGTACTGGAAACCCCAGGCGGCCAGAACCCGAAGGCCCTCGGGAAGTAGCGCATTCGGCACCCACAGGTAGAGGTGGGCCGTGTCGCCGACGATGCTGGCCACCGGAAGCGCCAGAATATCGTCCAGGGTCATCGTCGCGTAGCGATTCAGCCGTTTGTGTTCCGGCGCCATTTTGCCGGTGCGGTTCTGGAACTGCCACGGCGGATCGGCGAGCACGGTGTGAAAGCGGCGATCGCCGACGCGGTGGAGCAGCTCGCCAGCTGCCTCGGGGAAATGTTTCGTCATCTTGCTCAATCGGTCAGGAGCCCGGTCGTCAGCATACCCTGTTGGCAAACACCGGGGGTGGCATCCGCCTTTGTCCACCGGGGGACGAAGCACAACGGCGCTCGTGCTTCCACCAAGGCACTCGCCCGCCCGCACGTCATTGCGAGGAGGCGCAGCCGACGCGGCAATCCAGAGGTTTGGCTCTGTGCGTTGTCGGCGCGGCGGAGAAGCAGTGAGAGGATGGAACTGGATTGCCGCGTCGGCTTCGCCTCCTCGCAATGACGGGGAGTCGGTTGCCTGCTGTAGTTTCCACGCGCGCATGGCGACCCCTCCATTTTTCTGACTGGACAGACCCTATTCCAGCGTGCCCGGGGACGCAAGCGGCGTCGCAACCGGCACAATCCCGTCAATCACCTCCTCCACCCAGCCGAACCCGATCCTCTCCTGCTCCAGCCGCAGATTCTTGCCCAAGCGGTTGTCGCGCAGGTCATCGTAAAGCGCACGCTCTTCCTCATTCAGCCGCGGCAGATCGCGTAGCGTCTGCTTGTCTTCCTCGCCCCACTGCGTTGCAAAAGCCTGCAGCGTCGCGCGGTCCATGAGGAAGGAATCGACATGCGCAAAGTGCGCGCGCAGCTGGTCGAGGATGGCGAAGCCATGCGTGTCGATGTCGCCCCAGTAGTGGATGCGGCAGCGCGATAGCCATTGCGCCTGCGCCAGCATCTCGAAGCCGTAGCCGGCGCCGAAAATGATCAGGCTGTCGCGCACGGCCGGGAAGGCCAGGAAGTTGATTTCGTTCTCGGTGATGAAGACGCGGGCGACGCCGGGGTCGAGTTGGGCGAAGCTGGCGGCGTCGAGAGTGATGTCGTCGCCGAAGGTGCTTGGCAGGCGCGAGTGCGCCGGGTCGAGGATCCGCAGACGGATGCGCACCGGTTTGTCACGAAAACCGTAGCGCCGGGCGAAGCCGCTCACGCCCGTGGCCGCGGTGTCGATCGCCGCGGGCGGCAGAACGAGATCCAGCCACTCGACGAGCACGCCGCGATGCGCTTCGATGAACTTGCTATGCACGCCGGGAATGTCCACCTGGCGCAGATAGACGCCGGGCCTGGGCGCCGCCTGCAGCGAACGCTCCGCCACCCAGGCGACGATGGCCAGCAGACGGCTCCATTCGCCGGCCAGTTCGAGCGCGCGCAGCGGGCGCTTTGCCAGCCACGCCAGCAGTTGCGGCTGGCGCTGCCGGGTCAGTTCGAGCAGGGCATTGAAGCGCGTCAGCTCACGGCGCTTGCCGATCAGCGCCAGCGCGTCATCGAGGCTGTCCACCCATGCCTCGTGCGGGACGGCGTTGGCGCCGAAGACGCGATGGCGGAATTCGCGCATCTCGATGCGGCAGTGCGGCATGGCGCGCAGTTCGGCGACCCAGGCGCGCACGGCGTCGAAGCGCTCGGCCATTTCCGCCGAGGTCGGGCCCTTGAGGAGCAGCCGGCGCGGAAACAGCGGCTCGCCGCTGACCAGACTGGCGAGCACGTCGCCGCGGTCCCAGAGTTTCTGCACCTGCACGCGCAGCCCGGCCGGCCGCGTCCAGCTCACGCGGTCGCCCGCGCCTTCTCGGCGCGGTATTCCTCGATCGACAGGTTGCGCAGTTTCGAGGTGCGGCCTTCCTCGTTATGCACGAAGCCGACGCTGGCGACGAAAGGTTCGATGATGTGGATTTTCTGCAGCGGGGTGACGATCAGCAGTTGCAGGTTGAGCTGCGCGAAGAGGCGCAGGCCGTATTGGGCGGACTCGTCGGAGCCGCGCCCGAAAGCTTCGTCGATGACCACGAAGCGGAAAGTGCGCGAGCGCACGGCGCCCCATTCGAGGCCGAACTGGTAGGCCAGGCTGGCGGCGAGGATGGTGTAAGCCAGTTTTTCTTTCTGGCCGCCCGACTTGCCGCCCGAGTCCGAGTAGTGCTCGTGCTCGCTGTCGTCCTCGCGCCAGCGCTCGCTGGCGGCGAAGACGAACCAGTAGCGGACGTCGGTGACCTTGGCCGTCCAGCGGCGGTCCTGCTCGGAGAGTCCCTCGCGACCGCGCAGACGCTCGATGATGTGCTTGACCTGCAGGAACTTGGCTTCCGAGTACTGGGCGTCGTCCGAGCCGGTGATGCTGCCTTCGGTGCAGGCGCGCAGTTCGCTCTGGAAGTCGCGGATGTCGGCGTCGGGCGTGGCCTGCGCTTCGAGGGCGATGTAGCGGCCGGTGTTGTAGTCGATCTGCGTCAGCGAGCCGTTGATGCGCGCGATGCGCTCCCTGATCGTCTCGCGCCACATCGCCAGTTGGGCGTTGAAGTTGGCCACTTCGCGGATGGTGTTCTCGTTGAGCAGTTCCTTGAAACGCAGCTCGAAGCGCGGCAGGTCGTCGGCCTGCAGCTTGTCGAGCATCAGGCGGTATTCGCCGACGGCCTCGATGGCGACGTCGACTTCCTGGGTGTCGAGCGGAAAAGCGCTGCAGTAGGCGCGCATGGCGTCGATGATCTTGTCGCGCAGCCCCCTCAGTTTCTTATCCACGGCGTCGATGCGGCCCTGCAGCCAGTCGCGCGTTTCGCGCTCGCGGTTTTCGCAGGACTCGACGCTCAACTGGTGCTCGCCGAGCGCTTCGCTGCGGATCGCGTCGAGACGCTCGAAGTACGTGCTCGCCTGCGGCAGCGCCGCCGTGTAGTCGCCAATCAGCCCCAAGGTATCGCTGCGCAGTGCCTCGGCGGCTTCGCGCTTGGCCTGCGTGGCGCCCAGCTCGCGCGTCCTGGTAGCCAGCGCGGCCTCGCTGTCGGCAAGCACGCCC
This sequence comes from Candidatus Accumulibacter meliphilus, assembly GCF_036625345.1. Taxonomy (NCBI): domain Bacteria; kingdom Pseudomonadati; phylum Pseudomonadota; class Betaproteobacteria; genus Candidatus Accumulibacter; species Candidatus Accumulibacter meliphilus. The sequence goes on from NZ_JAZKTZ010000003.1 coordinate 361,541, forward strand.
TGCAGTTGCTGCAGGCGTGCGGTCAGGTTCTGCAGGACGTCCGAGGTCGTTTCCAGCAAGCGCTTCTCTTCCTGCAGGCGTGCCACTTCGGTGGCCGAGGACTGCCAGTCGAGTTCGCTGAATTCGCTGAAGTCGCCGTACTCGCCGAGTTTCGAGAGCGCCGTCAGGCGCTCCTTGAGCGCCTTCTGCTCGCCCATGATCCTGCCGATGCGGCTGCCGAGCTCGCCGAGCCGCGTTTCGAGTTGCCGGGCATTTGCTTCGAGGGCGCTGATCTTGGCGGCGTTGCTCCAGCCGAGGACGTAGCGACTGCGGTCGTCGAGGCGGTGGCGGTCGTCTTTCTCGTGGCGCTCGCCGGGCGCCTTGATCTGGCCGGCACGGGTGATCGCTTTCGTCTCGCGGCGGAACTGCTCGTGGGTGGCGCAGCAGGCGACGTCGAAACGGTGCGCCAGCTCACGTTCCAACCAGTCGTAGTACGGCGAGTCGGGCTTGACCGCCAGCTTGCGCACCAGCGAGTCGCGATGCAGGCCGGGCAGGTCGCCGGGCGCAGTCTTGTTCCTGGTATTGCGCACGCGGAAATAGACCAGCCGCCCGCGCAGATGGGTGCGATCGACCCACTCGGCGACCGGCGTGTAATCCTCGTCGGGAATCAGCAGCGACAGGCCGAAGTTGTGCAGCAGGCGTTCGCCGGCCCCTTCCCAGTCGCGCTCGTCGTCGCGCACCTGCAGCAGCTCGCCGGCAAAAGGCATGGTCTCTTCCGCGAAGCCCAGCGCCTGGCACAGCGCGCTGCGCATCGCCACCTGCGCGGCCGGGACGTTGCTGCGCCGCGCCTTGAGGCTGTTGATCTCGGCCATCAGCTCATCGTGCTCCTGCTTGCCCTGGCGCAAGCTGACGCTCAACTCGGTGAGCTCGTTCTGCAAGCCTGCATCGCGCTCGCGCGCGGCTTCGGCCAGCACGGCGAAGCGCTGGCACTGGTCGAGAAAGCCGGCTTCGTCAGACGCCGCCTGCTCGCCAATCGCGCCGAGCAGCTCGCCGTAGCGCTGTGCCTTGCGCGCTCGCGCCTGGCGCTCCAGTTCGAGGCGATGAATGTCGGCCGCCAGACGCTCGAGCCGGTCGCCGCCGTTCTCGGCGATGCTGCGCTTCAGCTCGCCCTCCTCGGCGCGTTGCGCCAGGCGTTGCTCGTCGATGCGCCGGAGCTGGGCGTCCTGCCGCCGCCAGTCTTCAGCCAGGCCGGCCAGCCGCTTGTCGAGCAGGCCGAGCTTGAGGCCGGCGAAATAGGCTTTGAGCGCTTCGCGACAGGCGCGCATGTCCTCGATCTGCGCCGCGAGCAGCGCGTGCCGCTCGCCGTCGGCCACCAGCGGCGCGAGCAGCGCCACCTGCCGCTTGGCCTTGAGCACTGCTTCATGGGCGCGGTTGAGGTCGTCGAAGTGGCCGATCAAGGCCGTGATTCGCGGCCCGACGTCGAAAGGTTCGAGCATGTGGCTGCGCACGAAATCGGTCAGGTTGCCGACCGATTTCATCGACACCGTCTGATGGAAGAGGTCGAGCGCCTGTTCGTTGTCGATGCCGAAGCGGCGCCGGAACCAGGCGCCGTAAGGCGGAAAGCTGTCGAAAACTTCGGCCAGCGGTCGCCGCAGCCGCTTGCGCAGCGCGGCGATATCCGTGCCGAAATTCGCGAAGTCGCCGGCGATCGACAGCTCGCGTTCGGCGGCGACAAAGAAGCGTGCCGGCTGCCCCTGCGCATCCTTGATCCAGAACACCTGCGCCAGCGTCACCGTCTGGTCGTAGCCGGCGTTATGAAACACGCCGAGGATCACCGAGTAGTTGTTGTGGTCGCGCAGCGCCACCGGTCGCGCCGTGCCGCTGACCTCGTTGCGCTCGGACTTGTAGTGGCCGAGGACGTAGGAGCGCAGCGTCCGCTCGCGACTGTCGGCACCCGCCGCCTTGTTGTAGGCGATGCGCTGCGCCGGCACCAGCAGGGTGGTCACCGCATCGACCAGCGTCGACTTGCCCGAACCGATGTCGCCGGTAAGCAGCGCGTTCTGGCCGCCCGGGTTGAGCGTCCACACGCGCGCATCGAAAGTGCCCCAGTTGAAGACTTCCAGGCGCTGCAGGCGAAAACCGGAAAGCGTGTCGTCGGCGACGAAATCGAGCCCGAGGCTCTGCGGCTCATTCATCGGCGGCGGCCTTGGTATTCCTACTCGGCGCACTCGGCGCACTCGGCGTACTCGGCGTACTCTTCGTGCTCTTCACTGCGCCGCCACTCTCCCCCGCCAACAGCGAGCGGTAGCTGCCGAGACGCTGATCGAATTCGGCCAGCCACTGCGCGTCGACGAAGGACTTGAGAATTCGCCGCACCTCGAAAGTCGCCGTCTGGCCGCTTTGCACTTTCAGGCGGCGCACGAAGCCGAGCTCGACGACCTTGCCGAGATAGAAGTCGATCTGGTCGATCAGGCGTGCTTCGTTACTGCCTTCGTGCAGGAAAACGCGCAGCAACTCGACGACCTCGTCGCGCGAGAGCACCAGGCGCGTGTCGCCGCCGCCGGCATCGAACTCGGCCAGCTTCTTGCGCAGCAGTGCCAGCAGCAGGCTGACCGGAAATGACAACGGACGCCGCGCGACCAGCCGCGGCAGTCGCGGCCCCTCGCCCTCCTCGGGCTGCGGACGCGAACGCAGGAAGGCATAGCCCTCGGCCTCGTCGAGCACCAGTTCGAGGTCGAGCACCGCCACGTAATCACGCACCCGCGGCTGCAAATTGAGCAGCGCATTCCACAAGGCCGCGTCCGCCTCCTGATAGAGCACGCCCTTGAGGAGGGGAATGACCAGGGCGGAGAGGTCGGGGCTCTCGGGGGTGGACGTCGCTGCGGCCGAGCCATCAAGGTCGAGTTGTGCTTCCCGGTCGTCTTCCGCTGCTGCCACCATGCTTACCTCACCAACATCACCGGCAACAGCCGCGCCTACTTCTCGTTTACTTCTCGTGCACTTTTTGATTGCCTCGCGACACCATCACTGGCGACTTGCAGGCTTGCCACCCGCTCCACCTGCTCATCGAGGTAAACCGGCAAGCGGACAACCGCATCGGAAGCGTAGAACTTGCCACGCACGCCCTTGCTGAAATCGTAATGATCTTTCATCCGGCCAGCTCCGCTAAAACCCCTTTGGCAGGGCTGAGGATACCACGCGCCAGCACGCTCCCTTCGCCCGTCGGCAAGGCTTAGCCGCTAACAAAGATCACCCGCGCCAGCCGTGCCTGCTTCGAGTACTCCTGGCCGTCCGCCCCGGCGCCGCGCCAGACGATCAGCTCGCTGACGTCTTCGTCGATCACGCTCTTGAAGCTGTCACCGGCAAGTTGCAGGTAGGCGACCAGCTCGGCGAGGCCGTGTTCGAGCGGACGCGTTGCGCAGAGCTCGCGCAGGGTCACTTGCGCGCGGCCCTGCAGGGACTGGCGAATGTGCCGGGCGAGCTGCGCGCGGTCGACGACGACTTGCGAGAACAGCGCGGCGGCGTCCACGTCTTCGTCGCCGGCCTCGATGGCCAGGTCGGCGATCGACGGCTTGATCGGTGGCGTGTACAGCGGCCGCTCCATGGGCAGCTCGATCAGTGCGGCGGTGTCGGCGATGCTCATCACGTCGTTTGCCGGCGGCGGTGTTTCGCGCAGGGCGAGCGCCTTGGCTTCGATGCCGTGCAGGATGTCCATGATGCGGCGGTTTTCCAGCCAGGCCTGGTCGTCGAGAAAGCGGCGCAACTGCTGTGAAAGCTGGGCGACGGTGCGCTGCGTGTGCTCGCCGGCTTCGAGCCAGTCGTAGTGGACCCGCCGGGTACGTGCGTCGGGCCGCAGTTCGGCGACTGCGGGCAGGGTCAGCACGCGTTCGAGCAGCGCGGAAAGCTCCTCCTGGCGGCTGCTCGACATCAGGAAGTCCCAGAAGGCGCGGAAGCTGCGGCCCTGGTCGGAGTCGGAAATGGCGTCGCGCTCGCCCATGATTTCTTCGAGCAAGGCGCCCTTGGCACCTTCCCAGAGCGCGATGCGCTCGCGCACGCGGCGGTCGAGGCCGCGAAAATTGTGCTCGACTTCGCGAAAGTCGGTGAGCAGCTCGCGCGCCATGGCGACGAACTGCTGAAAGCGGTCACGCAGCGCGCTGTCGTCGAGCATCGGCATGTCGCCCGACAGCACGCGCGCGATCTCGGCATCGATGTCGTCACGGCGCCTCTGCAACTCGGCGATGCGCGTTTGCGGGTCGGTTTCGCTACCTTCACTCATCTGCTTGAGCAACTCGAAGAGGGTGAGCAGGCGCGACTCGGTGCCGACGAAGCTGCGCGCGGCAAGCGTATCGAGCCAGGCGATGGCCTTCTCGGTGGCCGGCGTGAGGTCGAAATGCGGTTCGTCCGAGCCCTGCGCGTAGAACTTGCGCAACCAGCCCTTGTCGTTGGCCGCCCAGTCGTTGAGATAGTCGAGCGCCGCTTTCGGGAACAGCTCGGCGCCGCAGCGATCGCGCAGCGCAAACAGCTCGTCTTCCAGCGCTTCGGCCAGATCCGCCTGTGCCATCACCCGCACATTCGGAGCGATGAACACGCGCTGCAGGAAGCTCGCCACCAGCGCAGCGTGATCCGAACGCAGCAGCCGCCAGGCCGGATGATTTTGGCGCAGCAGGTCGAGGGTGGCGTAGTCGAGGCTCATCTCTTCGGGCACGTCATCGGTAAAGGCAGAAGGGGCATTGTCCGCAGGTCCTTGACCGACGGCAAGCGCCTTGCGAGGAAGATGTCCGCCCGGCCGCAGCGATCACGGTCCGGCCACGCGCGGCGGCGACTATCGTCGACATTTCCCCTCGCTGGCACTGGTAAAATTCGTCGCGCGACCGCCCACGACACCACTCCCGCGCATGCACAAGCTCCAATCGATCATCGAATCCAGCAGCTTCCAGAACTTCATCATCACGGTGATCGTGATCAACGCGATCACCATTGGTCTGGAAACCTGGCCGTCGGCAATAAACGCCGCCGGCGGCCTGCTGTTCGTTCTCGACCGTGCGGCGCTGACCATCTTCGTCGTCGAAATCCTTGCCAAGCTGGTGGTTTATCGCCTGCGGTTCTTCCGTGCGGGCTGGAACGTTTTTGACTTCCTGATCGTCGGCATCACCCTCGCCCCCTTCGGCGAAGGGGCTTCGGTGTTGCGTGCCCTGCGCATTCTGCGCGCCTTGCGGCTGGTGTCGGTGGTGCCGTCGATGCGCAAAGTGGTCGACGCCCTGCTCAAGGCCGTTCCGGGGATGATCTCGGTATTGGCGCTGCTGTTGCTCGTCTTCTACGTCGCGGCAGTGATGAGCACCAAGCTGTTCGGCGACGCCTTCCCGGAGTGGTTCGGCAGTATCGGCGCATCCTTCTACACCCTGTTCCAGGTGATGACCCTGGAATCGTGGTCGATGGGCATCGTGCGACCGGTGATGGAAGTCTATCCGCAGGCCTGGCTGTTCTTCATCGTTTTCATCCTGCTCACCACTTTCGCAGTGCTCAACCTGTTCATCGCCATTGTCGTCGATGCGATGAGCGTCACCGGACACGCCGAGCAGGAAGAAACCCGCGAGCTGGTGGACAACGAGCACCACGAAGTGATGACCGAAATCCGCCGCCTCAACGACGAGATGGCCGCGCTGCGCAGATCGCTGGAAGAGCGTGGCTGAAGCGGCAGCCACTTCGGGGCCGGACCAGACTTTTACTTGCGGTCATTCTGGAAACGCCTGCCCCTCACGTCATTGCGAGGAGGTGCAGCCGACGTGGCAAGCCAGTTCCATCCTCTCCCTATTTCCCGCCGCATTGACCTATTGACAAGGCCAAAAGCCAAACCCTGGATTGCCGCGTCGGCTTCGCCTCCTCGCAATGACGGTGGGTGGGTGTGAGCTGGTTGCCGAAAGTCTCATCAGGAGTGCAGGACTACGCTAGCCATCCTGGCGCGTCTGATCGACCCAGATCAACTGCTCGACAGCGAAACCAAGCGTCCTCGCCTGGCTGAGCAGGCGATCACGAAGGTCCGCCGAGATTTGCTTCTCCCGAGCGAGTATCCAGAGATAGTCACGATTCGGCCCGGCGACCATCGCCCAGCGGTAGTTCTGCTGGTCCAGAGCGACGACATGGTAGCCGCCGTAGAAGGGCCCGAAAAACGACACCTTGAGCGAGGCACGATTCGGGTCGCCCGTGAACAAGGCTCGCCCGACTGCCTGCTGCCAGTCCTTGCGCTCGCTGTCGTAGCCGCGGTTGATCACTTCGACGCTGCCATCCGGCTGGGCGCGATAGGTGGCACTGACATCGCTCAGTCCACGTTCGAACGAATGGTCAAGCCGCGCCAGCTCGTACCACTTTCCTTCGTAGCGCGTCAGATCGAAGGGCGCCACTGGGGTCATGCCGACGGGTGGTGCCGTTGAACAGGCACCCAATCCAAACAGGAAAAGTAGCAACAGACCCGCCCACCGATGGTGGGCGCCGGCTGGAAACGGGAAGTAACTCATCGCTAGAACCTCACTTTGAAAGCATTGTTGTCCTGGACAATATTACACAACAAGTGGCAACAACGCGATATATATGCTACCATCTGGTTTAATATAGATCATCTGTCCTAGGCAATATAACTTTCCTGTCAATCTACTCACTCCCCCGGAACAGCCGGCAATGCCGTGATGGGCGCTTTCCACCTGGACATGCGCAGCATCGAGTTGGCCGCCACAATCGCCGCGGTGTTACCCTTCCCACCATCGGAGCCACTCAAATGCCGTATCACCCCAGCACATCAATCGTCGGCCTGACGGCGCTGATCGCAGCTGCATTCCTTGCCACCCCGGTTTTCGCCCAGAGCTTGCAGCCGGGCGAGGTGAGAGCCTCGGGATCAATCACCGGGATCAATCAATTCGACACCAACCTCGATCACAGTGGTAGTTTTCACTGGGCCGGCGTGCAGATCGGCGGCAACGTCACGCGTCAGTTCACGCCGCAGGTCGCTGCCGGCTTCAGCCTGCGCTACGATTATCAGGACTGGAACTGGGATAAGCCAGCAGCCTTCGCTGGCCGCGCACCGTGGTCGCGGCTGAACGCGCCGCTGGTCGGCCTGAATCTCTCCTACGCCATCGCTCCCGACTGGCGGCTGGGCTTCAGCCCGAGCGTTGAATGGAGCGGCGAATCCGGCGCCAAAGCCAGCGACTCGCTGAACTACGGCGCGCTGCTGACCGCCACCCGGACTGTCTCTCCGGATCTCGTGCTCGGCTTCGGCCTGGGAGTCTTTCGCCAGATCGACGAAAACAAGGTTTTCCCCTTCCTGCTCGTCAACTGGAAGATCAGCGACCGTCTGCGTCTGGGCAACCCGCTACAGGCTGGACCGGCAGGCGGCGCCGGACTGGAGCTTGCCTACGCGCTTTCCGAGCGCTGGGAAGTCGGCGGTGGCGGCTCCTACCGCTCGTATCGCTTCCGTCTGAACGACGACGGTCCGGTACCCGGCGGCATAGGCGAAAACCGCTTCATTCCACTCTTCGCGCGGCTGTCATATAGCATCGACAAATCCACCCGCGCCGACTTCTATGCCGCGGGATTCGTCAACGGCAAGCTGACGGTAGACAACGCCGGCGGCCACGACGTCTACAGCGACGAGTACAACAGCGCACCGGCGATCGGGCTAACCGTCTCCCACCGCTTCTGAGCGGTTTCGCAGATCCTCGCTGCTGGGCAGAAGGGAATCGGTTGCGGCTCCCTATGCTCTAAGCGCAGGCGCTTCAGCCGAACGGTCGCACGTCAAACAGCCAGGCGTGCGCCCAAAACGCAAACACGGCCCAGGCCACCGCCCCCACCGCTACGGTGACGACAGTGGCGGACTGGGTGCCGGCCGGATAGACAGTGCCAGCGGCGCGATCGCGCTGCCGTGACGAGCGGAAATCGAGCACCGACCAGAGCAGCAAGCTGCCAAAAAGGATCAGATCGGCCAGCGTGTGGTTGGCCACCAGGTGCGCCAGCGCCCAGATCTTGACGGCCAGCACCATCGGATGGTGCACCCGTGCCTTGATCCCGTTCCGCGGCACATAGGCAGCGGCCAGCAGGATGAACGATGGCAGCATCAGGAGTGCCGCGAAATGGCGCGTCCCGATCATCGGACTCCACAGCAGCACGGGATCGAGCCGCGCCTGACCATAACCCCAGACCAACAGAGCAAAGCCGAGCAGAGAGAGCAGCGAGTAGCCGCCCTTCCAGGCGTTCGCGCCGATGCGCGCACGCACCCCGCTGCGCCAGTCGTCGGCGAAGATGCGCACCGAATGCACACCGAGAAAAATCACGAGGCCGAGAATTAGAGTGGTCATGGCGAGATAGAGGAAGAGGAGAAGTGTGAAAGTGAAACAGGCGCATGGTCTTCGCTGCAAGCGCCACGCCGTAGCGCCTGGCCCCTGGCCGCGAACTGGTTGGCGCCTGATCGCTGGAGAGAGATTTTCTGGCCGGCACGAACAAGGAATCCGGCAATGCCGGCGAAAGTATATTGACCGCCATAAAGCACTGTCAATCGCACCCCTGGCGACGGTGTGGGCGCAACGCACGAATCACGGCCGAATGGAGAATGCCGCTCAGCAACTGATTCCACGCATTTTTTCAATGCACGGTGCACACCATGCAGGGATCGAACGACCTCACGACGTGCTGCACGACGAGCGGCATGCTTTCACCCTCACCCACCGGCAGGCCGACCAACGCCTGCTCGAGCGCGCCGGGCACACCGCCAGCGTCGCGCGGCGAGAAGTTCCAGGTGGTCGGGGCGATGATCTGGTAGCGGGCGATCTTGCCGCCTTCGATCTGCAACCAGTGACCGAGTGCGCCGCGGGCGGCTTCGACGAGACCGACGGCAGTGGCCTGATCGGGTAGCTGCCACTGATTGCAGAACGGCTCGCCGGGCGTCAGTGCACGTACCCAGCTTTCCATCGCCGGTACGACGAGGGCGATTTCGAATAGCCGGGCGACGACTCGTGCCAGGACGCTGCCACCGTTGGCGGCGACCAGCGCGCGTAGCAGCGGGTGGCCATCGACCATCTGCCGGGCGAGCGCACCGGTTTCGGCGACACGGGCGTCGTAGCGCGGCGCCTTGCACCAGGTATAGGCGCCGGGCTGGTCGGCAAAGTCGGCGACCAGCGGGCGCGTCTCGCCCTGGCGCGGGTGCAGCGGCTGCTCGCCGAACAGCCAGGCATGCGCAACGTCTTCGCTGATCAGGGCCTCGTCGAAAGCCTGGACGCCGTCGCGCCAGACGCCACGGGCGAAGAGATGCTGGCGATCATGTTCTTGCGATCCTTCTCCCGTTGGCTGTACGTAGGCGCCGTAACTGAGAAAAGTGTCGCTGCCGCGTCCGATGCGCTCCAGGCCAAGATCAGCGGCGATTTCGAGGAAGCGCGGGAAGTCGGCTGCCCTCCCCTGCGCCCAGGCAGTGAGCTGCCCGGCGCTGCGCAGGGCGCCGACATTCTCGAGCGTGTCGCCGAAGACGCAGCGGCTCAGAAAGGCGCGGAACTCGCGCAGCACGGTGAGCAGGCGGACTTTCTCGGTGGCGGTGATCGCACGCGTCGTGCCGCCAGGCTGCAGGGCCAGGCTGTGCGGCCATTTGCCGGCCAGGTAGCCCATCAGGCGCAGCCAGTCGGCGCGCGCCGGCAGCACCTCGCGCAGGGCTTCGCCGACGTCGGCCTTGAAACGCTTTTCGGCCTGCGCGTGCCAGGGGCGACGGCGATACGCGGCGCGCGCGAAGTCGGGCATGAAGAACAGGTAGAAATGCGTCAGGTGATCGGCCAGGTTTTCGCAGGCAAGAATCAGCTGGCTTGCCAGGCGGCCGTTGACCGGCATTTGCAGACCGGTCGCGTCGGCCAGTGCGGCAGCGGCGGCAGCCGACTGCGACACCGAGCAGATGCCGCAGATGCGCGGCACGATGACCAGGGCGTCGAGCGGGTGCTTGGCGATCAGAATCTGCTCGAAGCCGCGGTAAAGCGACGAGCAGACCTGCGCCGAGGCGACGCGTCCGTCACTGATATCGAGAGTCACTTCGAGGTCGCCTTCGACGCGATTGAAGGGACCGATGCTCAGGCGGCGGCTCACTTTGGCCCGCTTTTTCTGGTTCCCGGCAGGATCACCGGATGATCGGAGCGCGAATTCTCGCGCACCCGCCGCGGCGTCGCCGACTTGGACAAGGCGGCGAGGGCGACGAACCAGGCTTTGGGCATGTCGATCGGCAAGCCGATCGGGATGCCGGCGATTTTGGGCGTTGCCATGAACGGATGGCCGGGTTCTTCGAAACCGGGTTCGGTACACGAGATGCAGGGAAAGCCACCGCGCACGCAGGAGCCGACGCCATTCCACGGCCGCAGGTTGCAGTCGGCGTTGGCCTGCGTGCCTTTGCAGCCCATGTTCTCCATCAGGCAGCCAAGATCGGAGAGTCTCTGGGCGCTGGCCTTGAATTCGTAGTACTCATTGCGCGGGCAGCCGTGGTGCACCAGTTGCTCGGTGTAGGCACGCGGTCGCTGCCAGGGATCGAGGTCGCTTTCGGAAAACGCCCCTAGCGCCAGTGCCAGCAGGGTATCGACGACCCAGCCGGGATGCACCGGGCAGCCGGCAACATTGATCACCGGCAGGCCGGCAGCGGCCCGGAAATCGGGGCCGAGCAGGCCGCCCGCCTGATCGCCGTCGAACTGCAGACCGCAGGCGTCGGTGAGGTTTTCGCCAGAGGAGATGATGCCGCCGAATGCGCTGCAGCTGCCGATGGCGATGACGGTGCGCGCCTGCGCCGCCAGCTCGCGCACCCAGTCGATCAGCGGCCGGCCGCTGCCGGAGAGCATCTGAAAGCGACCGCTGCCGTTCGGTCCGCGCAGCAGCGCGCCTTCGATGCAGAGGATGTCGAAAGCCAGCTCGCCGCTGGCGGCAGCCTGCAGCAGCGCGAGCGCCTCGTCGCCGCTGGCTTCCGACAGAGCGGGGTGGAGAAGCAGTTCGAGACCGGCGTCGGCGAATTGCGCCAGCACGCCGGCCCGATTCTCGGCGCCAAGCAGCGACTGCGTGCAACCACCGCATCCCGCGGCCTGCAGCCAGAGCACTTTCATCCGCGTTCCAGTCCGTAGCGCAGCAGCTTGTGGCGCAGGCCGACGCGCGACAGGCCGAGTTCGCTGGCTGCCCGCGACTTGTTCCAGCGATGGCGGATCAGCGTCTCCTTGAGCACCCGCGCTTCGAGCGCTTCGAGGCGTTCCTTGAGGCCGCCATCAACAGCGATCAGATCGAGCAGATCGTCTGGCTGCTGATCGAAGGCCGGGGTGCGCAGGATGCGCGGCGCCAGCAGCTCGGCACCGAGGCGCGGCGATTCGCAGAGCGCCAGCATGCGCAGGATTTCGTTCTGCAGCTCGCGCACGTTGCCCGGCCAGGGGTAGGCGGCGAGGCAGGCGAGCGTTTCGGTGCTGAAACCCTCGACCGTCTTGCCGAGCATTTTTTGGCTGGCGTCGAGCAGACGGCCGGCCAGCAGCGGAATGTCCATTGCCCGCTCGCGCAGCGCCGGCACGTGCAGCGGCACCGTCGCCAGGCGGTAGTAAAGATCTTCGCGAAAACTGCCGGCGCGCACATCGGCCTCGATATCGTGATGAGTGGCGGCGACGACGCGCACATCGACCGAATGCGGGCGGCTGGCGCCCAGGGGCCGGAACTCGCCATCCTGCAGAACGCGCAGCAGCTTGACCTGGAAGGCCGGGCTGGTGTCGCCGATTTCGTCGAGAAAAAGTGTGCCGCCGTCGGCCTGCTGGAAGCGGCCGCTGCGGTCTTCGTAGGCGCCAGTAAACGCGCCGCGCTTGTAGCCGAAAAGTTCGGCTTCGAGCAACTGGTCGGGAAGCGCGCCGCAGTTCTCGGTGACGAATGCCTTGTCGGCCCGCCGGCTGCAGTAGTGGATGGCGCGGGCCAGCATTTCCTTGCCGGTGCCCGATTCGCCGCTGATCAGCACCGAGAGGTCGAAAGGGGCGATTTTTTCGATCAGCGCGCAGACACCATTGAGCGGACTTTCCGGGCTGCGGATCAGCGCGTCGAGACCGAACTCGCGTTTGACGCGCTGGCTTTTCGCTTCGACGCGACGCGCCAGCACCGGCTCGGCGGTGCGCAGTTCGACCGACAGGCGCTGGCTTTCCTGCTGCAGGCGATGGACGTTGGCGGCCGTCTGCAGGGTCAGCAACAACTGCTCGGGATGCCAGGGCTTCATCAGGTACTGGTAGATGCCGGCCTCATTGACCCCGGCGATAATGTCCTCGGCGTCGGTGTAGCCGGAAAGGATGATGCGCAGGGTATCCGGCCATTGACTGCGCACGCTCTTGAGAAACTCGACGCCGCTCATCTGCGGCATGCGCTGGTCGCAGACGACGATCTGCACCCACTCGCTTTCCATGATCCCCTGCGCCTGCTCGGCACTCGACGCGGTGAACACTTCGAAGTCGTCTTCCAGCGTTCGCCGCAAGGCTTCCTGCGAGCGCACTTCGTCATCGACGACCAGCACCGTCGGCAGCTTCGCTTTCGGGAGGGCGCTCATCGCGGCACGCTCCAGCCGAGATCGCGATGAATCGCCAGGTGACGCGGCGTCCACGAGGCCGGCGTCTTGTGCACAAAATGGTAGCGGGCGACGTGGTAGCTGGGATCGAAGCCGTAGAAATTGCGCTGCAGCTCGGCGAGTTCCGCGGCGCGATAGCCGGCCAGCGGCTTGAGCAACTCGTCGGCGTGACGCTGCGCGCGCTTGGCGTGCAGGCGCGCGGCCAGCGCGGGAGCAGCAGCCAGTTCGGCCGCACGCCGCGCAACGTCAACGCGAAACGCTTCCGGATCGCCCGCCAGGGAGGCATCCACGAAACCGGCGGCGACGCCGGCAGTGGCGCTCATCGGCAGGCGGTTGCGCATGATCGCCTGCGCGCCTTCGACGCCGACCCGCGCCGGCAGCAGGTAAGTCCAGTACTCCGAGCCGTAGAGGTTGCCCATGTTGCGGTAGTGCGGATTGAGCAGCACGCCGGAACGTGCCCAGACGAGATCGGCGGCGCGTGCCAGGAAGCAGCCACCGGCGCCGCAATTCCCTTGCAGCGCGGCGATGCTCAGCTGCTTTTCGTTCGCAATGATCGCTTCGGCGAGGTCGTCGATGGCGTTGATGTTGGCCCACGATTCGTCGGCCGGCGATGCGGCGGCTTCGATGCTGTGCAAATGGATGCCATTCGACCAGTAGTCTCGCCCGCCCATCAGGACGATGACGCTGAGCGGCCGCCGCTGCGCCCACTGCCAGGCAGCCAGCAGGCGCCGGCATTGGCGGCTGCTCATGGCGCCGTTGTAGAAGTCGAAATGCAGGAAGCCGACCGACCCGGCCTCTTCGTAGCGGATGTCCTGCCAGGTTCTGCCGGCCGCGGCGAAGTTGTTTGTTGCGCCGGCCAGCGGTGCTTCCGAAATACCCGCCAGTTGCGCGGCGAAGGCCTGCGTTGCAGGCAGTTTGAAAGGCTTGGCGTCAACTTTGGCGCTGCCCGCCTCCTCGCGGCGCACATGCCCGATCCACAGCGCGCCGTCCACCGTCGCGCGCAGGATCGCCGTTTCCCGCCAGGCGATCACTTCACCCGGTGCACCGCCGCGCAGCCGGTCTTCGGGCCAGGCGTCGAACAGCCGGCACGACTCGCCGAAAAGCTGATCGGCGACGCCGGGAAAACCGTCGGCGGCGTTGAGCCGAGCGAGAATGGTCGCACTGTCGTCGCGCTGCCAGTCGATGGCGCGATCGCTCTGGCGCATCAGGGGCCGCGCCCGACCGCGCACGCCCGCAGCAGCAGGATCGAGCGGCGTGGGCACGAAATTTCCGGCAGCAAAACGCTCGACCGCGTGCAGCACGGCGCAGCTCGCGGCTTCGGTCACCTCGTGGCGGTAGAGGCTGGACTTCCTGGCGACGCGCATCGGGAAGTTTTCGCTGGCCCAGACGGGGCCAGCGTCGAGTTCGCCGGTCGCCTGCAGGACAGTGACTCCCCAGGCCTGCTCGCCCTCCTGAATGGCCCAGTCGAGCGCAGATGGACCACGATCGCCGACGATGCCGGGATGCACGATCAGGCAGCAGTGCTGCTCCCAGATCGACGCCGGGATCGCGCGGCGCAGGTAGGGGGCGACGATCAGCTCTGGGCGAAACAGGGCGACGGCTTCTTCGGCAACCGAGTCGGCAATGTCGAACTCGACCGACAACTGGTGACCACGCGCCGCCAGTTCGCTGTACAGGCGCTGGCTGAGACTGTTGAAGGCATGGCAAAGAATCAGGATGCGCATTCTTGCCCCGCTCAGCAGATGCGCGGCAACTGCTCGCCGGTCAGCCAGTCGACGATGCGCCGACCGCCGAAAGCGGTGGTCATCTGCACGAAATGCTGCGCGTCGGCATGCACGCTGCCGATCAGCGCCGCGCGCTGGCCGAGGGGATGGACGCGCATCGCCGCCAGCAACTTGTCGGCGTCTTCCGGCGCGACGATCGCCAGCAGCTTGCCTTCATTGGCCACGTAGAGCGGATCGAGACCGAGGAACTCGCAGGCGGCGGCGACTTCGGCCTGCACCGGCAGGGCGCTTTCCTGTAGCATCATGCCGACGCCGGATTGGCGGGCGATCTCGTTGAGCGTCGTCGCCACGCCGCCGCGCGTCGGGTCGCGCAAGGTACGGATCGCCGCGCCACTGGCGCGCATGGCGGCGATCAGGCCATGCAGCGCGGCGGTGTCGGAAACGATGGGGGCGGCAAAGCCGAGGCTCTCGCGCTGCGCCATGATGGCCATGCCGTGCTCGCCGATGCTGCCGGAAACGATGATCTGGTCGCCGGCTCGCGCACGGTCGCCCGAGAAATCCTCGCCTTCGGCCACGACACCGACACCGGTGGTGGTGATGTACACGCCGTCGCCGGCCCCTTTCTGAACCACTTTGGTGTCGCCGGTGACCACCGGCACCCCGGCTTCGCCGGCGGCACGCGCCATCGACTCGACGATGCGCAGCAGATCGGCGAGCGGCAAGCCCTCTTCGAGGATGAAGCCGGCGGCCAGATAAAGCGGCGTCGCACCGAGAACGGCGACGTCGTTGATCGTGCCATTGATCGACAGGCAACCGATATCGCCGCCAGGGAAGAAGAGCGGCGAAACGACATGCCCGTCGGTGGACATCACCAGCCGGCCCGGCGGTATGGGCATCACCGCGCCGTCGTTGCGCTGCCCGAGAAAATCGTTGCCGAGATGTTTGGCGAACAGCTCCTCGATCAGCTGTGCCATCGCCCGGCCGCCGCTGCCGTGGGTCATGTCGACCGCCCCGTGGCGCAGGTCAAGCGGCCGCACGTAGCCCTTCCGCACGCCGTTCATGGGGCCACCACGAAGTCAGGAGTTTCAGAAACCGCGGCGACATCAACGAAGCGGCCAAAAGAATAGTGCGCGGCGCAGGCGCCTTCGGATGACACCATGCACGCGCCGACCGGGTTTTCCGGGGTACACACGCTGCCGAAGATGCGGCAGTCCTGTGGCCGCTTGACGCCGCGCAGAACGGCGCCGCACTCGCAGGCCGCATGGTCTTCGACCGCCTGATAGGCCACCGCGAAGCGGCGCTCGGCGTCGAATTCGGCGAATTCCTGACGAATGCGCAGCGCGCTATAGGGCAGTTCGCCGAGGCCGCGCCAGGCAAACGAGCGCCGCAGTTCGAAGACTTCCGAGACCAGCTGCTGCGCCTTGCGGTTGCCGTCGCGACTAACGGCGCGCGAAAACTCGTTCTCGACCAGCGCCTGGCCGGCATTGACCTGCTTGATCAGCATCAAGATCGCCTGCATCACGTCGAGCGGCTCGAAGCCGGCGATGACCACCGGCTTGCGGTACTCCTCGGCAAAGAATTCGTAGGGGCGGGTGCCGATGATCGTCGACACGTGCGCCGGCCCGATGAAGCCGTCGAGAGGCAGCGTGCCCCAACGGCGGACTTCCGGCGCTTCGAGAATGCTGGCGATCGCCGAAGGCGTCAGCACGTGGCAGCAGAGCACCGAGAAATTGCGCAGGCCGAGCGCCTGCGCCTGCTTGATGAGCAGCGCCGTCGGCGGTGTCGTGGTTTCGAAACCGATGGCGAAGAAGACCACCTGCCGCTCGGGATGCTGCTGCGCCAGCGCCAGGGCGTCGGCGGGCGAATAGATCATGCGAATCTCACCGCCCGCAGCCGCGCTCCCCGCAGTCCCCACACTCCCCGCTCCCCGGCCCAGCTTCGCTTTCGCCCTGATCAGCGACAGGCCAGCGGAAGCCGGCACACGCATCGGGTCGCCGTAGCTGCAGAGGGTGACACCGGCTTCGAGAGCAAGGCGAATCGCCATGTCGATGCGCCCGATCGGCAGCACGCAGACCGGACAACCGGGGCCATGAATCAAACGCACCGCGGGCGGCAGCAGATCGGTGACCCCATAGCGGGCGATGGCGTGCGTGTGCCCGCCGCAGAACTCCATGAACGAGTAATCGCGATCCGCGCGCGCCGCCTGCCTGATCGCCGCGGCCAGACCGCGGGCCAGCGCACCGTCGCGAAACTCGTCAATGAACCTCATCGGCAGGCGCTTTTGCTGTCCGAGCGTTCCTCATGCGACCCTTTCATGCGCACCCCCTTCCGTTTTCACACTCGCGTCTTTCGGCCCTCAGGGGACCGTTGGTGTCGCCTCCCGGAGCGCAGCTTCACCCAGCTCGGCAAACAAGGCCAGGGTCTTTTCGGCTTCGTCGGGATCGAGCCGGGTCAGCGCGTAGCCGACGTGCACGATGACGTAGTCGCCGACGGCCACGTCTTCGACCAGCGCCAGCGAGATTTCCTTGCCAACCCCGGCAACGTCGATCAGCGCCTGCTCACCGGCACGCAGCTCCACGATCCGACAGGGCAAGGCCAGACACATCGTCGGCTCCCCCTAGCGAGCGGCCAGGTGCTGCAAGGCAACCCACGCCTGACCAACGCTCAGCCCGCCGTCGTTCGGCGGCACCTGGCGCGCTTCGACGAGGCGCATCCCCTGCGCACTCAAGCGCGTGCGCAGACCGCTGACCAGCACCTGGTTGAGGAAACAGCCGCCACTGCCGACCACCGCTTCTTCACCCGGAACCAGCACGCGCAGCCAATCGCCGAGCGCGGCAATCAGCGTCGCGTGAAACAGTGCAGCACCGCGCTCGGGGTTCTTTTCATCGGCCAGCACAGCCAGCAAGGGCAGCAGATCGAGCCGCCCCTGGAAAACCTTCCAGCCCAGATCCAGGGGCAGGACCTCACCGTAACGCTGCGCCAGGCCCTCGAGCAACATCGCCGCCTGGCCTTCGTAAGCCATCACCGCCTTGATCCCGAGCAGACCGGCAGCAGCATCGAAGATCCGTCCCATGCTCGATGTCGGCGGACAGTTGACATTGGCAGCCAGCATCTGCGCCACAGCCGGCGCCGCTTGCTGCCCTGGAAAGCGCTCGGCGATCTCGTGCGTGCGGCCGAGTCGATGCAGTACTGCGGCGGCCATTCGCCACGGTTCGCTGGCGGCGCGGTCGCCGCCGGGAAGCGCCAACGGTGCCAGCGAACCCAGGCGCTGGAACTTGTCGCCATCGACGCGCAACAATTCGCCGCCCCAGGCCGCGCCATCCGTACCGACACCGACGCCGTCCAGCGACAAGGCCAGCGCTTTGCCCTGCATGCCGTGTTCAGCGAGAACGGCCGCGGCATGCGCATGATGGTGTTGTACGCCGAGCAGCGGCAGGCGACGTTGTTCGGCGAAATCAGCCGCGAAGCGGGTCGAGTGAAAATCCGGGTGCAGATCGTGTGCGACGATCGCCGGTTCGACACCCAGCAGTTTCACCATCTGGGCGACATTCTCCTCGAGAAAATCGCAGACCGCGGCGTTGTCGAGATCGCCAATATGTTGCGAAACGAAAGCCTCGTCGCCACGCGTGACACAGATGGTGTTCTTGAACCAGCCGCCAACAGCCAGCACCGACGGACCGGAAATCGGCAACTTGATCGCCCGCGGCGTGTAGCCACGGGCCCGCCGGATGAACTGCAGGCCACCGCCGCTAATGCGCGCGACGCTGTCGTCGCAACGGCTGACGATGTCGCGATCATGCATCAGGAAAGCGTCGGCAATGCCGTAGAGGCGCAACAGGGCTTCATTGTTGCCGACCACCAGCGGCTCGCCGCCCGGGTTGGCGCTGGTCATCACCAGGGCCAGATCCTGCGCCCTGTCGAGCCATCCCAGGCCCGGCGGACGGTTCGCCGCTTCGTGAAAAAGCAGGAATTGCAGCGGCGTGTAAGGCAGCATCACCCCCAGCCAGCTCAAGCCTGGAGCCACCCCGGGCAAGGCCGCGTCGCAATTGCCGCGCTTCTTGATCAGGATCGCCGGACGCGTCGGCAGGGTCAGCAAGCCCGGCTCGCCGATTCCCATCTGCACGAACTTGGCCGCCGAAGCGGCGTTGGCGAGCATGACCACGAAGGGCTTCTCGTCACGCTGCTTGCGCTCGCGCAGGAGCGCTACGGCAACTGCATTGCGGGCATCGCAGGCGAGATGAAAGCCCCCCAGACCCTTGATGGCGACAATTTTCCCAGCGCGTAGCAGGGCCAGCGTCGCGGCCAGCGGGTCGCCCGGCAGTGGCTGCGCCTCGGCATCGACCAGGCGCAACTGCGGACCGCACTTGGGACAGCAATTGGCCTCGGCATGAAAGCGTCGATCCTCGGGCTTGCGGTATTCGTGCTGACATTTCGGGCACATGACAAACGGCTTGAGGCTGGTGCGCACCCGGTCGTAGGGCAGGCCGCGGCTGATGGTGTAGCGCGGTCCGCAATTGGTACAGTTGGAAAAGGCGTAGCGCCAGCGCCGGTTGCTGGGTTCGAAGACCTCGGCCAGACAATCACGGCAGACCGCCGTATCATGCCCAATCATCGTCCCCGCCCGGCCACTGCGGCTGTCAATGATCACGAAGTCCCGGCCATCGTGTACTGCCGGCGCTGCATCACGAGCGACCACGGCACTGACTCGGGCCAGTGGTGGCGCTTCGCGCTCCAGCCGGGTGATGAGAGTTTTCACGTGCTCAGCCGCACCGCAGACCTCGATTTCGACCCCCCGCGAGTCATTGCGAACCCAGCCGCCAAGCCCAAGCTCGCGGGCCAGGCGCCAG
The DNA here is from genome assembly GCF_036625345.1 of Candidatus Accumulibacter meliphilus. Lineage (NCBI taxonomy): Bacteria > Pseudomonadati > Pseudomonadota > Betaproteobacteria > Candidatus Accumulibacter > Candidatus Accumulibacter meliphilus. Next base: position 380,665 of record NZ_JAZKTZ010000003.1, read on the forward strand.
ACAAAGGGGCGAAAACCGACGCCCTGGACAACGCCACTGACGCGGATGTTCTGGCAAACCATGTTCTCCGTCATGTCAGCCCCCGGCAGCAGCAGTAAGTTGCGCTTCAAGCTCGACAATGCGGCGCCGCAGCGCGGCCATCGTCCCCTGCTTCTTCTCTTGCCGCGCCGTGCAGCCTGCGCTCAGCCAGGCCAGCCACTGCTCCAGCCCCTCTCCGGTGGTCGCCGAAACCTCGATCACCTGCAGCTGCGGATTGATCTGCCTGGCGTAAGCGATGGCTCGCTCGACGCTGAAAGAAACGTGCGGCAGCAGATCGATCTTGTTGAGCAACATCAGCGAGGCAGCGGCAAACATGCCGGAATATTTCAGCGGCTTGTCTTCTCCCTCGGTCACTGAAAGGATGACCACCTTGTGCGCCTCGCCAAGATCGAAGGCCGCCGGACAAACGAGGTTGCCAACGTTTTCGATGAGCAGCAGCGAATCATCGGCCGGTGCCAACTCGTCTACGGCGTGGCCAACCATGTGCGCGTCCAGATGACAGCCCTTGCCGGTATTGATCTGCACCGCCGGCGCGCCGCTGGCGCGGATCCGTTCGGCATCGTGGCTGCTCTGCTGGTCGCCCTCGATCACCGCAATCGGCAGTTTCGACAGTTTCGCGTGCAGCGCCGCAATCGTCCGGCACAGCAGGCTGGTCTTTCCCGAACCGGGACTGGACACCAGATTCAGAGCGAAGATGCCCTGGTCGTCGAAACGACGCCGATTCTGCGCCGCGTAGCCATTGTTCCTGGCCAGGATGTCGCGCTCGATCTGCACCATACGCGAGGCGGTCGTCGCCTCTGCAGTCACCTCTTCGTCCGCGCGGAGGTGGGTATGCGGGTGTGCATGGTGGTGCGCGTGGCCGGTGCTGCCATGCGCCTGTGCGCTGTGCTCGCCGTCAGCGGCCAGCGCAACATAGCTCATACGACGCTGAGCACCGCCACCGCCCAGCTCCGTTGACCGCGGCGGCGCGTGTCCGCGTGCGGCCTGCTGAGTTTCTTCCTGCCCGGGCACTACCCTACCGGCAACGCGAGTCTCCCCGGTACCGCAACCGCAAGTGGTACACATCTGCTGTCTCCTTCTTCATTATTATTCGACCTCCAGCTCCTTGACCCGCATCTCGGTACCGCCGGTTGCTTGAACCGGGTAGCCGCCGCAGGCTGGGCAGGGGTCGTAACGGGCCGCAAGCGGCACCGTCTGATGGCAATTAAAGCATAAACCTTCGCCAGCCACTTCGATCACCTTCAAAACAGCCCCTTCGGCCAGCGTGCCGCGAATCACGGCGTCGAAACAGAAACGCATGGCTTCCGGCTCAACCGCCGCGAGTTCGCCGATTTCAAGGAACACCGTTTTCACGCGTTGGAAGCGCTGTTCAGACGCGGCGTCCTCGACAATCTGCAGAACAGCCATGGCCAGCGACATCTCATGCATCCTTGACCGTCACCGCGAAAGGCACACAGGGATCGAGCGCCAAGGCCAGCCGCCGCGCCGCCAGCGCTGCTTCGGCTCGCGTCGCGGCCGGACGACCGGTCATCTCGCGGACAAACGCCCCCTGCGGGTGAAAATTCCATTCGGTCGGCGCAACAATGGCGTAGCGCGCAACCCGGTCGCCATCGAGCTCGACGCGGTGCAGCAAGGTGCCGCGGGCGGTTTCGACCCGCGCCAGCCCACAACCTTCAGCGACCTCCAGCACATCGATCCAGGTCGACCGCTGCTCGGCTTCGGTCAGTCCCTGCGCCAACTCGCGCAGATCGGCGTAGCGAGCCTGCAGCCGCGCCTGCAGCCGCCGCCCGTCGCTGAGCAGTGCCGCCACCTCGGGATCCTCGGCCTGCCGGGCGAGCACTCCGGTTTCGGCTGCCTCGCCGGAGAATGTGGGTCGTTCGGCAAAACCGTCGTCGCCGAAGTGCGACTCCCAGTCGGCGGCCGACAAGCGCGGTAGCAAGGCTACCGGCGCGGCAAGCATGCGCTCCTCGCAGCGCGGCGGGCCCTGATGGTCCAGCCAGGCAAGCAAGCGGGCGCCGAAGGCCGCTGCGCCACGCCCATCCGTGCCATCGCCAGCATCGGCAAGGCCCAGCAACTGCTTGCGCCAGAGCAGGAACTCGTTCTGCCGAGACGGCTCGCCGTGCAGCGACGGCCAGTCGAGTAGCAAGCGCCACAGGTGTTCGCCGATCACTTCGAGCGCGACGGCCTGCGTCTGGGCGGGTGTCGCGGCAATCGTCGGACGCTGCCCGCGCGCCGCCGACAAGCACAAACGCGCCGCGACATCCTGCGCACAGCGACAAAGACTGAACAAGCGGGGAAGGAACTCGAGAACACGCGCAAACGAGAAGCCGCGCAGGGCACGCGCTGCCAGCGGCCGCGTAGAAGCGACCCCGGCAGCAAGAATTTGCCTGCCATTCCACGTCAGAGCCAGCTGCAGAACACCCTGTTCCACCGTCACCCTCCCGGAAAGTCTCATCAAACCATAGCAAAAGCCTTTGAATTGATTTTGATTTCGGTCAATCCGCGGCTAAACTGCCGCCTTCACAATACGGCCTCGCCGGCCCTCGCCTTTTGCCAGGATTTCCCTCTGCATGCTTGAAGCTTCGAATCTGGAATGCGTACGCGGTGAGCGCAGCCTCTTCGCCGGCGTCAGCTTTCGGCTCAATGGCGGCGAGATGCTCCACGTGCAGGGAAAAAACGGCTCGGGCAAGACCAGCCTGCTGCGCATGCTCTGCGCCCTGACGCCAGCGGTCAGCGGCGAGATCCGCTGGCGCGGCGGCCCGATCGGCAAGCTCGGCGAGGAGTTTCGCAGCGAACTGTGCTACCTCGGCCACCAGAATTCGATCAAGGAAGAACTGACGCCGCTCGAGAACCTGCTGTCGTCGGCCAGGCTGGCGCAGGAGGCGCTTGACGAGGACGCAGCGCTCGACGCACTGGCCCTGGTCGGCCTGCGCGGCCGCGAAGATCTGGCCTGCCGCTATCTTTCGCAGGGCCAGAAACGGCGCGCTGCGCTGGCCCGGCTGGTCAACGAAAAACGTGCGCTATGGGTTCTCGACGAACCCTACGTGGCGCTCGACCCGGCGGCCGTCGAACTGGTCGCCGGACTGATCGGCACCCATTTGCAGGCCGGTGGGCTGGCCGTGCTGACCACTCACCAGGCAGTAAGCGTGCCGGCAGCTGCGGTGCGTGAGCTCTGGCTTGGCGACAGCGATGCCACGCAGCGGCCGCAGTAGTTAAGGAGATGCTAATATTGCTCCGCGCCGTGATCGGCCGCGACCTGCGCCTGGCGATGCGCCGGCAGGCCGACATCGTCGCGGCAATGTTCTTTTTCATCATTGTGGTCAGCCTTTTTCCGCTCGGTGTCGGGCCCGAACCCGACCAGTTGCGGCGCATGGCGCCGGGGGTGTTGTGGGTCGCCGCACTGCTGGCGACGATGCTTTCGCTGCCGCGGCTGTTTGCCGACGATCACCGCGACGGCACGCTCGAACAACTGACGCTGGCGCCGCAGCCGCTCGGCGTGATCGTGCTTGGCAAGGTTATCGCCCACTGGCTGGTCGCCGGCCTGCCGCTGGTCGTCCTGGCACCGGTGCTGGGTATTCAGTTCGACCTGAGCAGCGATGCGCTGCTGGTGCTGACCGTTTCGCTGCTGATCGGCACGCCGGCACTGTCCGGGATCGGCGCCATTGGCGCGGCGCTGACCCTGGGAGTGCGTGGTGGCGGCGTGCTACTGTCGCTGCTGGTCTTGCCGCTGTACATTCCGGTGCTGATTTTCGGTGCCGGCGCGGTCGATGCGACGCTCAGCGGACTCGGACCGCAAGCCCATTTGTCGCTGCTTGGCGCTCTCGCGCTGGGCGGCGTGTTTTTTGCGCCGTGGCCCACTGCCGCGGCTCTCAGAGTTGCCCTGGAATAAATGACTGACAGAGTAATCAACTGGTACAAATACGCCAGTCCGCAGACTTTCTACCCGCTCGCCGGCAAGCTGATCCCCTGGTTCTGGGCGCTCGCTGCGCTGTTCGGCATTGCCGGGCTGACCATCGGCTTCCTGATCGCGCCAACTGACGCGCAGCAGGGCGAAGGCTACCGGATCATTTTCCTGCACGTGCCGGCATCGTGGTTGTCGATGTTCATCTACCTGGTCATGGCGTTCTGGGCCGGTATCGGGCTGGCATTCAATATCCGCCTCTCGGGAATGATGGCCTCGGCGCTGGCGCCGACCGGCGCGCTCTTCGCTTTCCTGTCGCTATGGACCGGCGCCCTGTGGGGCAAGCCGATGTGGGGCACCTGGTGGGTGTGGGACGCGCGCCTGACTTCGGAGCTGATCCTGCTCTTCCTGTACATCGGCTTCATCGCCCTGCAGGCAGCGATCGACGACCCGCGCCGGGCCGACAAGGCCGGCGCCATCCTGGCCCTGGTCGGGGTGGTGAACATTCCGATCATCTATTTCTCGGTCAAGTGGTGGAACACCCTGCATCAGGGCGCTTCGGTGAGCCTGACCAAGGCCCCCAGCATGGCCGCCATGATGCTCTGGGGAATGCTGCTCTGCGCGCTGGCCTGCTGGATGTACAGCATCGCCATCGCTCTGATGCGGGTGCGCACGATCATGCTCGAACGCGAACGGCACACCGACTGGGTACGCGCGCTGCTCAGCGGCAAGGAATAAGCACATGCACTGGAACAGTTTTGCCGAATTTCTGGCCATGGGCAACCACGCTGTCTACGTCTGGGGCTCGGTGGGCGTCATGGCCGTGCTGATGATCGCGGAACCGATGCTGCTTGTTCGCGGTCGGAAGACTCTGGTCGCGCGCCTCAAACGCCAACTGCGCGCCGAGCAGCACGAGTCGGTCGCGAATCGCTCGACAAGCAACACCCACAGGAGTCAAGCTTGAAACCTCGTCACAAGCGCATTGCCTTGATCGTCGGCGGCCTGGCCATTCTCGGCATTGTCGCCCTGCTGGTGCTGAATGCCTTCCAGAGCAATCTGGTGTTCTTCTTTTCACCGACCCAGGTCGCCGCCGGCGAAGCACCGGCCGGCAAGAGTTTCCGCATCGGCGGCATGGTCAAGGAAGGCTCCTTGCAGCGGCAGACGGACGGCATCACCCTGCGTTTCGTGGTCACCGATACCGACAAGGAAATGACGGTTGCCTACCAGGGAATCCTCCCCGACCTCTTCCGCGAAGGCAAGGGCGTCGTCGCCCAGGGCAAGCTCGGCGACGGGGGTATCTTCACCGCCTCCGAAGTGCTCGCCAAGCACGACGAAAACTACATGCCGCCGGAAGCTGCCAAGGCCGTCGGCGACGCCCACGAACGGGCGGCGGCCAACAAGGCGGCAGCAGAAGCGGCCAGCAAGACCGTCACGCAATAACGCAGACATACGCAACCTTCGGACAGCTCATGATCCCTGAACTCGGCAACTTCGCACTGATCCTCGCGCTCTGCGTGGCCCTGGCGCAAGGCACACTGCCTCTGATCGGCGCGCACACCGGCCGGCAACAATGGATTGCCCTGGCGCGGCCGGCCGCGGTCGCGCAGGCCCTGCTGCTGGCGGTCGCTTTCGGCTGCCTGACCACGGCCTTCGTACAGAACGACTTCTCGGTGCTCTACGTGGCCCAGCATTCGAACACCCTGCTACCCATGCAATACCGGGTTGCCGCGGTCTGGGGCGGGCATGAAGGCTCGCTGCTGCTGTGGGTGATGATGCTGGTGCTCTGGACGCTGGCCGTCGCCTTGCGCTCGCAACAGCTTCCCGAGCACATGGTCGCGCGCGTGCTCGGCGTTCTCGGACTGGTGACCGCCGGCTTCCTGCTCTTCATCCTGCTCACCTCGAACCCCTTCGACCGCCTGCTGCCGGGCGCAGAGGAAGGGCGCGACCTCAATCCGCTATTGCAGGACCCGGGCCTGATCATTCATCCGCCGATGCTGTACATGGGTTACGTCGGCTTTTCAGTGGCCTTCGCCTTCGCCATCGCCGCGCTGCTTTCGGGTCAGCTCGACGCCGCCTGGGCACGCTGGTCACGACCGTGGACCACGGCGGCGTGGATTTTCCTGACCCTGGGCATCGCGCTCGGCTCGTGGTGGGCCTACTACGAACTCGGCTGGGGCGGCTGGTGGTTCTGGGATCCGGTCGAGAACGCCTCCTTCATGCCCTGGCTGGTCGGCACGGCGCTGCTGCACTCGCTGGCGGTGACTGAAAAACGCGGCAGTTTCAAGAACTGGACGGTACTGCTGGCGATCTCGGCGTTTTCGCTGTCGCTGCTCGGCACTTTCCTGGTCCGCTCCGGAGTCCTGACTTCGGTACACGCTTTCGCTACCGACCCCGGCCGCGGGGTCTTCATCCTCGCTTTCCTGGTGGTGGTCATCGGCGGCTCTCTGGCCCTGTTTGCCTGGCGGGCGCCCAAGGTCGGTCTCGGCGGCCGTTTCGGCCTGCTCTCGCGGGAATCGCTGCTGCTCACCAACAACGTGCTGCTGGTCGTGGCCTGCGCTTCGGTACTCCTCGGCACGCTTTATCCGCTGCTCATCGACGCCCTCGGCGCCGGCAAGCTGTCGGTCGGCCCACCCTACTTCGACGCCGTCTTCGTACCGCTGATGTTGCCTGCTGCCTTCCTGATGGGCGTCGCGCCGTTCGCGCGCTGGAAGCATGCCAGCGTCGGCGAACTCGCGCACGCCCTGCGCTGGGCGTTTCTCGCCGCAGCACTGGTCGGTATCGCGGCGCCTTTCCTGCACGGCGAGTGGAAGCCGCTGGTCGCGCTCAGCCTCCTGCTCGCCACCTGGATCGTTCTCAGCTCCCTGCTCAACATCGTCGAACGCATCCAGTCGACACGCGCCGGCCAATCCTTCCTGAGTACGGCAAGCAGGCAGCCGCGCAGCTTCTTCGGGATGCATCTGGCGCACATCGGAATCTCCGTCTTCATCGTCGGGGTGAGCATGGTCAGCGCGTACCAGGAAGAGAAAGACGTCAAGATGGAAATCGGCGATACGGTCAGCGTCGGTGGTTACAGCTTTATGTTCAACGGCGTGCGCGAGAGGCAGGGACCGAACTACCGGGCCCTGGTCGGCGACATCGATCTGCGCAAGGACGAGCGTGTGATCCGGAAAATTTTCCCCGAAAAGCGCTTCTACGTCGCCTCATCGATGCCGATGACCGAAGCGGCAATCGACAGCGGTTTCCTGCGCGACGTTTACGTCTCGCTCGGCGAACCGATCGACAAGGCCAAACCCGAAGCAGCGTGGGCCGTGCGCGTCTACTACAAGCCTTTCGTCGACTGGATCTGGGGCGGCTGCGTGCTGATGGCCCTCGGTGGGCTATTGGCGATGAGCGACCGCCGTTATCGGATCAAGGCACGTGCTACGGCCCCCAGCTCGGCGACTGTCGCTACGACGCTCGCGCAAACCACCTGAGGAAACGCCATGAACCGCTTTCTCTGGCCGCTGGTCGGCTTCATCGTTCTCGTCGTCCTGCTCGGCGTCGGGCTGACCCTCAACCCCCGCGACGTGCCTTCGCCGCTGGTCGGCAAGCCGGCACCGGCCTTCTCACTGCCGCGGCTGCACGCGCCGGAAGAGCAGTTCTCGCCCCGGGACATGCTCGGCAAGGTCTGGCTGCTGAACGTCTGGGCATCGTGGTGTGTGTCGTGCCGACAGGAGCATCCGCTGCTCGTCGAGCTGGCGAAACGTCATAGTGCGCCGCTGGTCGGACTGAACTACAAGGAAGTCCGCGGCGATGCGGCGATCGACATCGACAAGGTGGCGCCTGACAGTGAGAAAGGCATGGTCATCGAACGTGCCGGGGCCTGGCTCTCCGCCCATGGTGATCCCTACACCCTGTCGGTGCTCGACATCGACGGCCGCGTCGGCATCGACTACGGCGTCTACGGCGTGCCCGAAACCTACGTCATCGACAAGGCCGGCATCATCCGCATGAAGCACACCGGACCGATCACGCCCGACGCACTGTCAAGCACGATTCTGCCGCTGATCGCGGAGCTCTCGAAATGAGGCAACTGGTGATTGCGCTGCTGTTGGCGCTGCTCGGCGGCAGCTTTAACGCGGTCTACGCTGGCGAAGCGCAGCCGCTCGCCGAGAATCCGGCGACCGAGAAGCGGCTGATCGCGATTTCCACGGAGCTGCGCTGCCTGGTCTGCCAGAACGAATCGCTGGCCGGCTCACACGCCGAACTGGCCAACGACCTGCGCCGCGAGATCCGCACGCTGATCGATGCCGGCAAGAGCGACGACGAAATCATGGAGTTCATGGTCAGCCGCTACGGTGACTTCGTCCGCTACCGGCCGCCACTCAAAGGAACGACGCTATTGCTGTGGTTTGGGCCGGGCGTGCTCTTGGTCCTTGGCTTCGCGGCGCTGCTGCGTTACCTGCGCCGCCGTGACCGGGCCATCACCGACGCGCCACTAAGCGCCGCAGAGCACCACCAGGCCGAGGCGCTGCTGCGCGACAACGACTCCCGTCAAGGACGTTCATGACCAGTTTCATTCTTTTCGCGGCGCTGCTTGTCGTCGCCGTTATTGCCCTTCTGTTGCCGCCGCTGCTGCGCGCGCCGAAGCCGTCGCCAGGAGCTGACCACCGCGAAGCCAATCTGGCCATTTTCCGCGACCAGCTCGCCGAACTCGAGCGCGAGCGCGCCAACGGCGCGCTTGATTTAGCCGATTTCGAGCAGGCACAGAACGAGTTGCAGCGTCGCCTGCTCGACGAAGTTCAGCCAAGGGCAAGCGCACCGAGCGAGACCCGCCCGGGCCGCAAGACCGCCCTGGCCTTGCTCGTCGTCCTGCCGCTGGCCGCGGCAGGCGGCTACGCCTTACTGGGCAATCAACAAGCACTCGACCCGCTGCAACGACAGGCGCGGATCACGCCACAACAGATCGAGGGCATGGTTGCGGGGCTGGTCGAAAAGCTCAAGGAGAACCCCGACGACAGCAAAGGCTGGCTGATGCTGGCGCGGTCCTACAAGGTCCTGGAGCGTTTTCCCCAGGCAGTCGAAGCCTATGGCCGGGCTAGTGCGCTGGTCGACCAGAATCCGGAACTGCTCGCCGATTATGCCGAGGTCCTCAGCCGCAGCCAGGGTGGCAACCTGCAGGGCAAACCGACCGAGCTGGTCGAACGCGCGCTGAAGATCGACCCCAACGAACCGCAGGCCTTGCTGCTGGCCGGCGCCGCCGCCAGCGACCGACAGCAGTTCGCCCTTGCCGCCGACTACTGGGCACGCTTGTTGGCACAAATCGAACCCGGCTCGGAAGAGTCCAAGGCACTCGCAGCAGCCGTCGAACGGGCGCGCCAGCTCGCCACGCAGCCTGCCTCGGCTGAACCGGCCGGCCAGGCCAGCGTGGCCAGCGGCAGCGCTGCAGTCAGCGGCGAAGTGACGCTGAGCGGCGAGGTCGCCGGCCAGGCCCGCCCGGACGACGTGCTCTTCGTCTTCGCACGCGCCGAAGAAGGTCCGCGCATGCCGCTCGCCGCGACACGAGCCCGCGTGGGCGACCTGCCGCTGCGCTTCCGCTTCGACGACTCGATGGCCCTTGCCGGCGGCAAGAAACTCTCCGATTTCAAGACCGTCAGCATCGAGGCACGGGTGGCCAAGGCGGGCAAGGCGCAGAGCTCGAGCGGCGACCTGTTCGGCACCCTCACCGGCGTCAAACCCGGCAGCCAGGGCCTGCGTCTGCTGATCGATCAGGTTCAACCCTGAGGCTGAAACCGTCACTGCGGATGCCAACAAGCCTCCGGGCGATGACAATTCCCGGTTTGTTAACCTAGATCAAACCGCCGGCGCGCCCTCCTCCGCTAGACTCTGCGCTGCCTCGGCGCTGGCCAGCAGGCGTTTCGCAGCAAAGTCTAAGGGGAGGGAAGTATCGTGTCAGATAACAGCTCAGGATTCTGGGCAAAACTCAAACGGCCAAGCATCAAGTACTCGCTACTGACGCTGCTGACGGTCGGCTTCGTTTCCGGCGTTTTCTTCTGGGGTGGTTTCAACACCGCCATGGAAGCCACCAACACGCTCGAGTTCTGCATCGGCTGTCACGAGATGAAAGACAACGTCTATCAGGAATACAAGAAGACCATCCACTACAGCAACCGTACCGGTGTGCGCGCTTACTGCTCCGACTGCCACGTTCCCAAGGACTGGACGCACAAGATGATACGCAAGATCCAGGCCAGCCGCGAACTCTATGGTAAGGTCATGGGAACCATCGATACTCCGGAGAAGTTCGAAGCCAAACGTCTCCAACTGGCGACCAACGAGTGGGCGCGCATGAAAGCCAGCGACTCGCGCGAGTGCCGTAACTGCCACTCGTTCACAGCGATGGACATCGAAAAGCAGAAGGCACGCGCGTCCAAGATGCACAAAATCGGCCAGGACGACAAGCAGACCTGCATCGACTGCCACAAGGGCATCGCGCACAGCAAGCCGAAGAACATGCCGGAAGACGAAGAAGAGGAAGGGGACGCCACCTTCTAGTCGCGGCAACCGAAGCAAGCTACAGTCGACCTTATCTGCCAACCGGGCAGGCGGGAATCCTCTGCCTGCCTTGCGCAGTGATAACCGTATCAATCCTGAATGGAGTGTGAAATGAAAAAAACCACCGTTTCCTTGGCCCTGTTCGGTGCCTTGCTGGCTTTCGGTTCGCAGCTGGCGCAAGCGGCTGCACCCGATTGGAGCAAGGTTCCCAGCCGTACCGTTCAGGTTTTCCACGCCGGCGTGACGCCGGTCGAATGGGTGATGAAAAAGTCGGACCACAGCGGGCGCACCGGCATCAACAAGGGCGAAAGCTGTGTCGGTTGCCATGAAGAAAAAGGCGGCCTCAACTTCGACATGAAGCGCCTGGCGAGCAAGGAACTCGAACCCAAGGGCGCGCCGAAGACGATGAGTTTCCCGGTCACCATCCAGTCGGCGTATGACAAGGAAAACGCCTATGTACGGGTAAGCTTCAAGGCACCGGCCGGCGCTTTCGACCCCGTCGACAAGGAAAATGAAGTCAAGGTGGCGGTCATGTTCGCCAACGCCGAGGTTCCCAAGGGCGACCAGGTCGGTTGCTGGGCAACCTGTCACGGTGACGCGCGCACGATGCCCGAAGGTGACGACAAGAAAACCAAGTACACCCGGACCGGCGCCTATGAGTTGATGCAGTGGAAAAGCGCCCCGGGCGCCAAAGCTGTCGATGGCTCGGTGAGCGACAGCCGCAAGATGGAAGGCGGCACCGCCAACGTGCAGGTCGAAGGCGGCAAGTCCGGCGACACCTACACGGTGACTTTCACCCGCAAGCTGTCGGGTGCTCTGGCCGAAGGCAAGGCCGTACCCTTCGGCGTCGCAGTCCACGCCGACCATGCCACCGGTCGTTTCCATCACGTCTCCATGGGCTACACCATGGGCTTCGGTGTCGATGCCGACGTGAAGTCCGCCAAGCAGTAAGCGATCCAAAGGTTGTACGAAAAGCAGGGCTGCGGCCCTGTTTTTTTTCGCCACGGTACCACGACGAATCGATCAGAGGAGTTGATTCACCAGGTGATCGGTACGCGTACGAGCCAGGCGCTTGAGCAGGCGCTGGACCGGCGGCGGGTAGCTATCCACGCTGTCGAGCGCACGGTGGTGATCCAGGCGCTGCGCGTGCGCCAGGATGCGCTCGAGCTCCGCTTCATGCTGCTCGCGCAGGCAGCGCTGCGGGTCGTGAATCAGCAGCCCGTTCTCGAGGTCAAGACGCCACGCGCGCGGATTGATGTTGCTGCCGGTGAGCAGTGCGTAGTCGTCGTCGACCAGCATTCCCTTCACGTGAAAGCTGTGCCCGTCGTGACGCCAGAGGTACAGGTCGAGACGACCCTGATCGACTGCCTTCTGGTGCGTCTTGCAGAAGCGACGCAGGTTGGCCTCATAGAGGTAGGGTAGCGCGCCGATCGTCGAGAAGGGGTCGCCAAGCGGAATGTAGTAGTCGTTGGCCGTCTTGTCGCCGACGATGATGGTCACCTGGCAGCGCTGCCTGATCTTTTCGTCGATCGCCCGACGGACCGAGCGCGGGAGATTGAAATACGGCGTAAACAGCACCAGACGGCGCTCGGCACGTTCGATCAACTGCAGCACCACCGCATTCAGCGCGTTGCCCCGCGTGCCCAGGCCAAGCAAGGGCGTAATGCCGACCTGGCCGGCGCCGATCGGCGTGAAAACAGGCGCCGAAGCAGGAGCGGCAGCGATGAGGTAGCTGCTGTGCGCAAGAGTTCGCCGCAAATTGCCAATTGCGCGGTGCAGCGACGAGGTCTTTGGCCTGTGCGCGGCGTCCAGCGCGCACACGGCCGGATCCGGCCGCAGCACTTCAATCATCAGTCCGGCGAGCCTGTCGGCGACTTGGCGACTGTCGATCAGATGATAGCGATCCAGCCGATAACGCTGGTGGCGATGCAGGTAGATGTCGTTGATACTGGCACCGCTGTAAAGAACAGTGTCGTCGATGACGAAACCCTTCAGGTGCATCACCCCCATCAGCTCGCGCTTTTGCACCGGTACGCCGTAGATCGGCACGCCCGGCCCGAGGCGACCAGCCATTTCCGTATACAGAGCGGCGTTGCCGGCACTCCGTGCCTTGCCGATCAGGCCGCGCTGGGCGCGGTGCCAATCGACGAAGATCGCGATCTGCAGCGCCGACCGTGCGGCCTTGGCGGCATATAGGGCCGCAAGCACCTCCCGGCCCGCGTCATCGTCCTGGAGATACAGCGTGCTGATCAGAATTCGCTCACGAGCAGCAGCAATCAGGGCCAGTAGCTTCTCGCGAAACTCTTCCGGGCCAGAGCAGAGTGAGCACGCGCTGCGCCACGACCGGAATGCAGGGCAAGGCTGCCAGCGCGGGCGGGCGCGGGCTTCGGCGGCGCCAGCGGCCAAGCAGGGCGGCGATCACCGAGCGCCCCGCCTAATCACGTTTTCTCCGCTGCTCGGTGCCGGGCGCCAGAAACATTCCGATGCCCAGAATGATCAGCAGCAAAGGCCACCAGGTACGCAGCAACTGCCCCAGATCGACGTCGAACAGGCCCAGGTTGCTGGCCAGAGCCAGTCCGCCAATCACGATCAGCGCGATGGCGGCGAAATTTCCTCTCATCTTCCCTTCCTCCCAGGTGCGTACGCGGCCAATGCCTGCCGACGGCGCGGCGAAAGCTTCACGGCACATAGCGATCCACGTAATCGTTCACCGCCAGCGTCCCCAGACCGCGTACGTCGAGCGACGACTCGAGGATGACGCCTGCTGCTCGGCTGTATATTGGCGTGCCAGATGCTTCCTGAACTTCTCGAGCAGCACCGGAATACCTTCCGCGCGCCGACGGCGGTGGCCCAGCGGGTATTCGCAGAGCAGCTCTTCTGTCGGCTGCCGTCGGCGAAAAAGACCTGTAGCGCGTTGGCAATCGAACGCTTCTCGGGATTCAGGTAGTCCGCCGAGAAGCGCAGGTCTTCGACGACCTCGATTTTTGCGCGCAAGGCGTCGATGCGCGGGTCTGCCGCGGCTTCGTCTTCGTAAGCGTCAGCGCTGAGTCCGCCGTTGATGAGGGCATAAGCGACCATGTACTGCAGGCAATGATCGCGATCCGCAGGATTATGCAGCGCCCCTTTCTTGTCGATGATGCGCAGCGCCGATTCGTGCGTGCGAATGACGACCTTGTCGATGCCGGCGAGCGCTTCCAGCACCTGCGGGTGCAAATCCACCGCACATTCGACCGCCGTCTGGGCGTGAAACTCGGCGGGAAAACTGATCTTGAAGAGGACGTTCTCGATCACGTAGCTGCCGTACGGTCGTGGCACACGCAAGGCTTGCCCCTTGAACAGCGCCTCCTGGAAACCCCAGGTCCTGGCCGTCAGCGCACTCGGATAACCCATTTCACCCTTCACCGAAAACAAGGCCAGCATGACCCCACGCGCGGTCGCATCGCCGGCGGCCCAGGACTTGCGCGAACCGGTGTTCGGTGCGTGCCGATAGGTGCGCAGCGGCTGACCATCGACGAAAGCCTGCGAGACGGCGTTGATGATCTGCGCTCGCCCGCCACCCAGCAGCCAGGTGCATACCGCCGTAGTGGCCACCTTGACCAGCAGCACGTGATCCAGGCCGACGCGATTGAAGCTGTTCTCCAGCGCCAGCACGCCCTGAATCTCGTAAGCCTTGATCATTGCTTCGAGCACCTGGCGCATCTGCAGCGGCGCCTGGCCGCTGGCAAGACGAGTCCGCGACAACCAGTCGGCAGTGGCCAGAATGCCGCCGAGGTTGTCCGAGGGATGGCCCCATTCGGCCGCCAGCCAGGTATCGTTAAAGTCCAGCCAGCGGATCATCGTGCCGATGTTGAAGGCCGCCTGAATCGGGTCAAGCTGGAACGAGGTACCCGGGACGCGTGCGCCATGCGGGACCATCGTGCCGGGGACGACTGGTCCGAGCAGCTTGCTGCAAGCAGGATAGGCGAGCGCTTCGAGTCCGCAGCCGAGGGCATCGATCAGACAGTAGCGGGCGGTATTGAAGGCGCTAGCGGACTCGATCTTGTAGTCCAGGACGTAGTCGGCGATAGCGACCAGTAGCGGGTCCGGATCGGGGCGGCTATCTGGAATTCGTGACGACATCTTGCTTCTCCTGGTGCCATGCCGGACTATCCCGACGAACGGTCATGACAGTCGAGATACCCCGGATGATGAAAGTCATGACCGTCCCCCTCTTCTCCCGGCCCTTCTCCCGCAGGGGGAGAAGGGAGGTTCGTGAGTCGCATAGGCGACTTTCACATTAACGACGAAACAGCGACTGCTGGAGCCTTTCCGGCCGCTGGCAGATGCACGCGACAAGACTCTATTTCCGTTCTGCCAGGGGAACAAATTCCTGCACCTCCGGCCCGACGTACTCCGCCGACGGACGAATCAGCTTGCCGTCGATGCGTTGCTCGATGATGTGTGCTGCCCAGCCACTGGTCCGCGCCATCACGAACAGCGGCGTGAACATCGGCGTCGGCACCGCCAACATGTGGTAAACAACCCCCGAGAACCAATCGACATTGGGGAACATCCGTTTCTGCTCCCACATCACCTGCTCGATGCCACTGGCGATGTCGAACAGCGTCTGATTGTCGCCATCGCTGCACAGTTGCTGCGCGACGGCACGGATCACCTTGTGGCGCGGGTCGGCGATGGTGTACAAGGGGTGACCGAAGCCAATGATGATTTCCCGCCTGGCCAGCCGGCTGCAGATGTCGCTCTCGGCGTGCTGCGGATCGTTGTAGCGGCTCTGAATCTCGAACGCGGCTTCGTTGGCGCCGCCGTGTCGAGGCCCACTGAGCGCCCCGATGGCGCCGCTGACCGCGGCGTAGAGGTCGGCGCCGGTGCCGGCGATGGTTCTCGCGGTGAAGGTCGAGGCGTTGAACTCGTGCTCGGCATAAAGCACCAGCGACTTGTCGAGGCTGCTGGCGTGCAGCGCCGAGGGCGCCTTGCCGCAGAGCAGGTGCAGAAAGTGGGCCGCGATCGAGTCGTCGTCGGTCTCCGTTTCGATGCGCCGGCCATTATGCGACCAGTGATACCAGTACAGCAGCATCGACCCGAAACTGGCAATCAGACGGTCGGCGATCTCGCGCGCGCCACCGGGGTTGTGATCCTGCGCCTCGGGCAGAATGGTACCCAGCGCCGAGCAGCCGCTGCGCAGCACATCAGTCGGGTGCGCCGACGCCGGCAGGTTTTCGAGCACCGGTCGCAGCCGCACCGGCAGCCCGCGCAAGGTCTTCAGTTTCTTGCGGTACTGGTTGAGCTGGTTCAGACTCGGCAAGCGCCCGTAGAGCAACAGATAGGCCACTTCTTCGAAAGTGGCGTGCTCGGCCAGGGCGATGACATCGTAGCCGCGGTAGTGGAGATCGTTGCCGTTGCGGCCGACCGAACAGATCGCCGTGTTGCCGGCCACCACGCCCGACAGCGCGACCGACTTTTTGCCTTTGGGCACTTCGCTCTCGGGCACTTGGTTCTTGAGCACTTCGTTCATCGCCCCTCCTCTGGTCAGCAAGCCGGCACGCTGCCGACGAGTATTCCCGCGCTTGGCACTCGCGGTCAAGTGCCGCTACGCGCAAGCGACTCCAGCGCTTGACGGTGGCCGGCATGCGCCCGCCCACTCGCAGATCTCAGTCCCCGAAGTTGTCCGACTCCTGGCCCCCGGCAAGCTGGGCGTCAGCAGCGCTGTCCGACCGCAGACCTTCTGCGGCGGGCAGGCGTGGCGGTGGCAGGAAGGCCAGGGTGCAAGCGCGTTCGTGCCCCAGCAAGGGTTTTGGCAGCGGAACGATTTCCACATCGGTGACCCCCACTTCGACCATTCCCAGGAACTCGGCCGCGGCCCGCGACAGGTCGATGACACGGCCGCGATGGCCCATGCGGTCGTTGATCCTGACCACCACGCAGGAGGCGGAAAAAGGGCGGCGAACGGCAACCAGCGTACCGAGCGGGAAGCGATTGCTGGCCGCCGACAGGTTCTCGTGATGAAAGGCCTTGCCAGAGGCGGTCTTGCGGCCGGTAAATCGTTTCCCGTAGAAACTCGCCCGACCGGCCAGGATTGACGGCTTTTCCGGCCACTCACCACTCATCTTGAGGACCGTCGATGATTCGCCCAGGGCCAGTCCCGAAAACGCGGCGAAGGTCAAGGCCAGGGCGAGCAGCCCGAACAGCCGCTTCACCGAACGCTGACCCTGGCCAGCGCCAGCAGCACTGGCTGCCGCCTGCCAGCTAGCGGCCAAGGGTAGCCGACGCCAAAACCTGCGCAGCGATCGGCAGAGCGCTTACAATCCCAACTTTGTGCAAAACGGCGCATGAAAACTCCCTCCCCGGTGGCATCCACTGACCAGCAATGGCGCGAACGCGTAAGGATAGCCTGCTCGCGGGCGCCCGCACAAGCCGCACAGTGATCGCCGCGGCCGCCGGCGGGCAAGCAACCGAAAAGCGGCATTACCCTGAAATGCGCAAATGAAAACTCATCTGCTTCCCGACCGCTTGCGCACGCTGCTGATGCGCAGCGTCGGCTATCGCCACTATTCGCTGGTCGTTGCGACCATCGCTTTTGTGACCACGATCACCTTCAGCTTCCCCTTCGTCGCCGTACTGATCCCGGCCGTGCTCCTGGCACCCCGGCGCTGGCGCACACTCGGCCTGCTCTGCGGCCTGGCCAGCGGCTGTGGAGCCGCCGTGCTGGTCGAGATCTTCCAGTACCTGGGCGGGGAATTCATTGCTGCCCGCTACCCTGAACTGGTGAGCATGGACGTCTGGCAGCGGGCCAGCGGATGGCTGCAAGACTGGGGCCTGCTGGCAGTCCTGATCATCGCCGGCTCACCGATGCCACAAACCCCGGCGCTGCTCTTCTGCGCACTGGCCGACGTCTCGTCGCTGGGGATTCTGGCCGCGGTGGCCATCGGCAAGACCGCCAAGTATCTGTTCATGGCCTGGGCCACAGCCCACTACCCGACGCGCTTCATGCGCTACAACTAGCGACCAACTGACCGCTGAGCGGCAGACCCGCGCTCAGGCGACGCCAGCGCTTTCCGCCTGCACGTCCGCCCAGTAGCTCGAACGCACCATCGGCCCGCAGGCGGCACCGGTAAAGCCCATCGCCAGTGCCTGCTGCTCGTACATCTTGAAGACATCCGGATGCACGTAGCGGGCGACCGGCAGGTGATGGCTGGATGGCGCCAGGTATTGACCGATGGTGAGCATTTCGACATCGTTGGCACGCAGGTCGCGCAGCACGTCGAGAATCTCATCGTCGGTTTCGCCGAGGCCGACCATCAGTCCCGATTTGGTCGGAATCTGCGGGTAGCGCGCCTTGAAGCCTTTCATGAAGGCCAGCGAGTGCGCGTAATCGGCGCCCGGGCGCGCCTGCCGGTAGAGCCGCGGCACGGTTTCCATGTTGTGGTTGAGGACGTCAGGCAAGGACTTGCCGAGCACCTCGAGCGCGATCTCCATACGCCCGCGGAAATCGGGAACCAGGGTTTCGATGGTCGTCGTCGGCGAGCTGCGACGCACGGCGCTGATCACGTCGACGAAGTGCTGCGCGCCGCCGTCGCGCAGGTCGTCGCGATCGACGCTGGTGATCACCACGTAGCGCAACTGCAAGCGGGCAACGCTATCGGCCAGATGCGCCGGCTCATCGACATCCGGTGGCAGCGGCTTGCCATGGCCGACGTCGCAGAACGGACAGCGGCGTGTACAGACATCGCCAAGAATCATGAAGGTCGCCGTGCCGCGGCCGAAGCATTCGCCGATATTCGGGCAAGCCGCCTCTTCGCAAACGGTGTGCAGCTTCTGCTCGCGCAGCATTTTCTTGATCTCGCCAAAGCGACCCGTTGCATTCCCGGCCTTGACACGAATCCAGTCCGGCTTGCGCTGCGGCGCCTGCGCAACGATCTTGATCGGAATGCGCGCCGTCTTCAGCTCGCCCCGCTCCTTGACGCCGGCGACCCGGGCGGCCGGCTTGCCTGCGCCGCTCGCCTGGTCCTGATCGTGATTGCTCATCGTTACCTGCACTCCAGTTGTACTGCCAGATGGTCAGCCAGTGCCGTCGCCGCTTGCGACGGGGTCAGCGAAATGCCGAGGTCCCGGGTCTGGGTGACCGCCAGACCCGGGTAGCCGCAAGGATTGATCGCCGTAAAAGGCGACAGATCCATGTCCACGTTCAGGCTGAGGCCGTGATAGCTATGGCTCCTTCGCACGCGCAAACCAAGCGCCGCAACTTTGGCCGCGCCGACATAGACTCCCGGCGCGCCAGCGTGCCTTTCGGCCAGCACCCCGTGCGCGGCGAGAAGGTCGATCACCGCCTGCTCGATGGCGCCGACCAGTTCGCGAACTTTCAGCCGCCGCCGACTCAGGTCGAGCAGCACGTAAATCACCACCTGGCCAGGACCGTGATAGGTAATCTGGCCGCCGCGATCGCTCTTCACCAGCGGGATGCCGAGATCGCTCAGCAAGTGCTCGGCTCGGCCGGCCTGACCGAGAGTGAATACCGGCGGGTGCTCGCAGCACCACAGTTCGTCGGCGGTCTCGTCGCTGCGCGCGGCGGTGAAGTCGATCATCGCCTGCCAGGTCTGCTGGTAGTCGACGCGCCCGAGATTACGAACCAACAACGAGGGCTGCCCAGCGCTGCCCGGCAAGGCATCGCCCTCGCCGACGCGAACTTCCGCATCTACCGCATCTAGCGCACACGACGCAAGGCGTCGCACTTCGTCGCTCATAGGACGATCTTGACTAGCGGATGGCTGCTTAGTTCCCGGTACAGGGTGTCGAGCTGGACGCGACTGGTGGCGTTGATGGTGCAGGTCAGGCTGACGTACTTGCCGCCACTCGAAGCGCGCATGCACATCGTCGCGGCGTCGAAATCCGGCGCGTGCCGCAGCACGACCGCGAGCACTTCCTGGGCCAGGGCGCTGTCGGCCAGGCCCATGATCTTGAGCGGAAAAGCGCAGGGGAAGTCGAACAGGCTGTCGCGTTCTTCAGACATCGCCGCGACCACCGCGTTCACCCTCGCGCGCGACGCGCTCGCGGTAGGCGCTGTACCAGGCCTGCATCCTGCGTACGGCCGGACCGGGCTTGCCGGTGCCGACCGGGAGACCGTCGAGACGGGTGATCGGCAGGACTTCTCGGGTCGAGGAGCTCAACCACAGTTCATCGGCGACGCGCAATTCGGCGTCGGCAATGTCGCGAAGCTGGCATGGCATGGCATGGGCTGCCGCCAGTTCGAGAACCAGATCGTAGGTAATGCCGGCGAGCATGCGCTGGTCCCTCTGCGGCGCCAGCAGCACGCCGTCCTTGACCACAAAAATGTTCGACGTTGCCCCTTCGCTGAGGATGCCATCGCGCAGCAGGATCGTTTCGGCGGCACCGACATCGATCGCCTGCTGACGCAGGAGCACGTTGGGGAGCAGCGAGACGGTTTTCAGATTGCAACGCAGCCAGCGGTTGTCGACCGCACTGAGAACGGCAATGCCGTTCTCGCGTTGCGCAGTCAACACCGGCAAGGCCGTCGAGAAGATGAAGACCGTCGCCGGCAGGTCTTTCGGAAAGCTCTGCTCGCGCTTGCTGTCGGCACCACGCGTCACCTGCAGGTACAAGGACTGATCGTCGAATTCGCTGGCGCTGATCACCCTTTGCAGACGTTCCTGCCACTCGCCGACGCTATGCGGATTGGCCAGCGCAATACCGTCCAGAGTGCGCTGCAGCCGCGCCAGGTGTTGCTCGAGCCGGAACGCCCGCCGGGCATAGACCGGGATCACTTCGTAGGCGCCGTCGCCGAACAGGAAGCCGCGATCAAGCGGCGAAATCCTGGCCTCATCAAGTGGCAGGAATTGCCCGTTGAGATACGCCGTCATCGGCCGTTTCCCTTCATCACTTCAGGCGCGCTGCCTAGCCTAGTTGAACCACATGCGCACAGTGTCCACCATCCGGCCAACGATTCCCGCGAGGGGCACCGCTTCGAGTGCGACAACCGGGTAGTCGCCGTAGGGCTTGCCATCGACGCTGACTTTCAGCGTCGCCAGCGTCTGCCCCATGCTCACCGGCGCCAGCAAAGGCTGTTGGGAAACCAGCTCGGTCTGGATCTTCGGACCAAAGCCCTTCGGCACAACGATCACCAGGTCCTCGGTAAAGCCCATATTGACCGTGGCTTCCGTGCCTTTCCAGACTTTCAGGTTGGAGACCGGGGCGTTCTTGGCATACAACTGCACACCGTCATAGAACTGAAAACCGTAGTTGAGCAGCTTGAGCGACTCCTGGATGCGTACGTTGGGAGACGACGCGCCGAGGACCACCGACACCAGGCGACGCGGACCGCGTTTCGCCGACGACACCAGACAGTAGCCCGCGGCGACGGTGTATCCGGTCTTCAGACCGTCGACGGTTGGGTCGATCCACAGCAAACGGTTGCGATTCGGCTGCGTGATGTTGTTATAGGTATATTCCTTCATGGAGTAGTACTTGGCGTACTCCTCGGGGAAATCGCGAATCAGGGCGGCGGCCAAAGTTGCCAGGTCGCGGGCCGTGGTGTAGTGATCGGGGTCGGGCAAGCCGTTCGAGTTGCGGAAATGAGAACCCTTCATGCCCAGTCGCTGCGCTTCGCGATTCATCATCTGTGCGAAGTTTTCTTCGTCGCCGGCAATGGCCTCCGACAAGGCGACGCAGGCGTCATTTCCTGACTGAACGATCATGCCCTTGATCAGATCCTCGACTTTGACCTCGCTACCGACCTGGATGAACATCCTGGAACCGCCTGTCTTCCACGCCTTGCGCGAAATGAGCACCTCCTGGTCGAGCTTGAGCGTTCCCTGCTTGAGTGCCGAGAAAGTGAGATACGCGGTCATCAATTTGGTCAGCGATGCCGGCTCGAGGCGCTCATCGGGCGCCTGGGCGGCGAGTTCCTGGCCTGACGACATGTCGACCAACAGCCATGACTTGGCGGCCACGGCTGGCGGCGTCGGCAGCGCTTGCGCAAAGGCCAGGACGGGGAGACAAAGCAGAGCAGAAAACAGGGATCGTAGCTTGAGCATGACGAGACTCACGGCAAAAGGGCGGATTATAGCAAGCCCTCTGCCACCGCCCTGCATGCTTTTTGTGAGCAGTGCGCAGCGGAAGATGCCGCCTTCCGTGATTTAACGCACGCGCGCGCCCGCTTCCCGGCAAGTACGATAAGGGTTGTTTCCTGGCACCCCTACCGACTCGAAAGTGGCTTTCTCTGGACCAAATGTTGCCACCATCCCGACCTCTCGCAAACTCTCTCGACCTGCAAGGCGCTTTCGCGCAGCTGTCGCGAGGCAACTTTTCCAGCGCCAACCTGGACAACTGCTTGCGACAACTCACTGCGGCGACGGGACGCATACTCAACATCGAACGCGTCAGCCTGTGGGGGCTGACCAGCCAACCGGAAAGTCTCGAGTGCATTGATCTCTATGAGCTTTCACGCAACCGCCACAGCCTTGGGGTAACGCTGCAGGCGCTTCGCTACCCCGAGTATTTCCGGGCGCTGGAGCGGGGCGAGCCAATCGTTGCCGATGATGCGATGAAGCATCCCAGCACCCAGGCATTCGCCGAGGACTACCTGCTGATGAACGGGATCAGCGCGCTGATCAACTCGCCAATTCACGTCAACGGAGAACTGCAGGGCGTACTGAGTATCGAGCGCGTCGGACCACACTCGGCATGGACTTCGGTAGAGCGCCTGTTCGCGCACGCGGTGGCCAACCTGGTCAGCCTGGCGCTGGTTCAGCACCAGATGCTGCTAATGGAGGAGGATCTGCGCGATGCAAACAGCCTGCGACTGGCGCTGTTTGCCGGGGCTCGCGACGCGATTCTGATTTCCGATGCCAGTACCGGGCACATTCTCGACGCCAACCCGCAGGCCGAGAAATTGTTCGGACGACAGCTGCAGCAACTGCTCGGCCTTCTGCAAAGCGAATTGCATGCCGCCAGCGACGGCCTGGACCCAAGCCAGCTGCTCACGCCGGCTCAGGGCAGCCGCGCCGCAGTGGTGCGCAGCACGGTGGTCAACCGCGACGGCAAGATCATCCCGGTGGAGATCATCGGACACGAAATACAGCTCGAAAAAGGCCGCAAGATCGTGCAGGGCGTTTTCCGTCCCCTGACGGTGCTCGAAGACCCGACCGAGAGCTGATCAGCGCGTCACGAAGGTCGGCCTGTAACCCAGCGCCAGACGAATGCGTTCGGCGACCTTCTCGGCATCGCCGCGGCTTTGATACGGCCCCATGCGCACGCGGTGCATGCCCCCACCGGCGTTGATCTGGATTCCCTCGTTGAGCCAGTCCAGCTCGCGCAGCAAATGCACGCGCAGACTCTCGGCGTTTTCAGCACTGGCGAAAGCACCCAGCTGCAGGAAGACGCCGGACAGCGCCACTGGCATGGCCGGCAGCGCTGCTGCAGGGAACGAGAGCGGCGCCGGCGGCTCTGCTACAGGCACCGGTAACGGTATTGCTGCCTCTGCCGGCGGCGGCGATGCCACCACTACGGCCTCCGCGCCCATGTTCGCCGCCAGCCGTTCAATCTCGTCGTGCTCGCCGGAGAGCAGCGCTTGCCGCGGCCGCGGCGCCGGCATCACCTGCGCATAATTCATGCTCGTCGCGCCATCCGGCACGATCGAATCGACCTGCACCAGAGTGCTGCCGTTGTCCACATAACCCAGGCGGTAAGCGGCTGCGTACGAGAGGTCGATGACTCGGTCGGCATGGAAGGGGCCGCGATCGATGACCCGCACGACCACCGACTTGCCATTGCCGACGTTTGTCACCCGGACATAGGAAGGAATCGCCAGGGTCGGATGCGCGGCCGTCATCGCGAACATGTCGTAGCGCTCGCCGATCGACGTTTTCTGGCCATGAAACTTCTTCCCGTACCAGCTGGCAATGCCGCGTTGCTGGTGTGCTTCGAGGCTGGTTTTCGGCTGGTAGGCTTTGCCGAGTACGACATACGGCCGGTTGGCAAAACGATGCAATGGCTCCAGGATGGGCTGCGCGTCCGGAATGTCGTCAAGATTGTCGGGGATTTCGTCGCCGGGGCCATCGTCCTTGTAGTAGCCGCCGCCCCGCTTCTGTACCACGCCCGACTTGCGGGCCACCTTGCTGCGCTCGACCGTGGCATCGGAGGAACGCGAAGGCGAACCGCCACAAGCGGTGAGCAGAAGCGGCAGGGCCAACAGCGCGAGCACTGCGCAGCCCCCCCGAACAGCCAACAAGTCCGTCCTTCCTCGCCTCATGGCCTGACCAGCATCCTGTGCGTGTTAATGCTCATCAGCATACCAATACCGACCGACAGCGTCACCAGTGCCGTACCCCCGTAACTCATGAACGGCAAGGGAACGCCGACCACCGGCAAGATGCCGCTGACCATGCCCATATTGACGAAGACATAGGTGAAGAAGCTCAGGGTCACCGAACCAGCCAGCACTCGCCCGAAAAGAGTCGATGCTTTGCCGGCAATCAGCAGCCCGCGGCCAATCAGCAACAGGTAGAGGAGCAGCAGGATGCTGTTGCCGAGCAGGCCGCGCTCCTCGGAAAAGACGGCCAGGATGAAGTCCGTGTGGCGCTCGGGAATGAACTCCAGGTGGGTCTGCGTGCCCTCCAGCCACCCCTTGCCGAGCTTGCCACCCGAACCGATGGCGATGGTCGACTGGATGATGTGGTAGCCCGAGCCGAGCGGATCAGTCGTCGGATCGATCAGGGTAAGGATGCGCTTTCGCTGGTAGTCATGCAGCATGGTCCACACGAACGGTGCTGCAGCGCCGGCGACCGCCAGCAGGCCGACAATCACCCGCCATGACAAACCGGCGAAAAAGATCACGTAGAAGCCGGCTGCGCCGACGAGAATCGCGGTTCCCAGATCCGGCTGCTTGGCGATCAGCGCGAAAGGCACCAACAGAAGCAGGCTGGCGACGATGTAGTGGCGGAACTTGAGCACCGCTTCGTGCTTGTGGAAGTACCAGGCGAGCATCAGGGGCACCGCGATCTTCAGCAGTTCCGCCGGCTGGATGCGGGTAAAGCCCAGCGACAACCAGCGCCGTGCGCCATTGACCTTGATCCCGAAAAAGAACACCAGAATCAGGAGAACGACACCGACCAGATACAGCGGCACACCGAAACGCATCAGCTTCTGAGGTGGCAGCTGCGCCACCGCCCACATTGCACACAGCCCGATCGCCATGTTCAGCAGCTGTGGCAGGAGGTGGCTATTGGCGTCATAGGTCGCGCTATAGACGGTGGTCAGTCCGGCAGCCATCAGCAGCAGGGTAATCAGCAGCAGTGGCGTGTCGACGTGCGCGACCAGGCCTCGCCAGGCACGCGCCAGGAACTCCTGCATCAGCTAGTCCTCCTTGACATCGTCTTCCTCAGCGGCACCCTTGGGGAGTTTTCCCAGCAGATAGTAATCGATCACCATGCGCGCGATCGGCGCCGCGGACTGGGCACCGAAGCCGCCATTTTCGACGATCACGGCCAAGGCGATCTTCGGCTCCTCGGCGGGTGCAAAGGCGATGAACAGGGCGTGGTCACGCAGCTCCTTCTTCACCGCCGACTCCTTGTAGGTACTACCTTTCAGACTGTACACCTGGGCCGTACCGGTCTTGCCTCCCGAGGTGTAGCCGGCGCCGGCGAAGGCGCGGGCACCGGTTCCCTGGGTGTTGACGCCAACCATCGCGTTCTTGATCGTCTCGACATGCTTCGGCTTCCACGGCAGCCGGCGCAGCGGCTCCGGCTCGATCATCGTTTTTTCGCCGCTGCGGCTGTCGGTGATGTATTTGACGAGATGGGGGCGGTACATGACGCCCTTGTTGGCGACCGTCGCTGTCGCCTGCGCCAGCTGAATCGGCGTGTAGGAATTGTAACCCTGGCCGATGCCGATCGAGACGGTCTCGCCGGCATACCATTTCTGCTGCTCCGGCCGCCGGAAGCGGCGCTTCTTCCACTCCGGGGACGGCAACACGCCTTCCGATTCGCCGTCGATGTCCACGCCGGTGCGCTGACCGAATCCCAACTGGCCCATGAAGCCGGCAATGGCGTCGATCCCCATGTCGGTAGCCAGCTGGTAGTAGTAGGTGTCGCAGGAATGAACGATCGACTTGTACATGTCCACCGTGCCGTGCCCGCCAACTTTGTCGTCCCGGAAATGGTGACCACCGAAGTTGAAATAGCCGGGATCGGAAATGGTCTGGCCGGCAGTGCGCCTTCCCGTTTCGAGTGCCGCCAGGGCCATGAACGGCTTGTACGTCGAACCCGGCGGATAGGTGCCATTCAGGGCGCGGTTGAGCATCGGCCTGTCGCGCGATTTGTTGAGCACATCCCAGTCTTCGGTGCGAATACCGTCGATGAACAGGTTCGGGTCGAAAGTGGGGCTGGAGACCAGCGCCAGAATACCGCCAGTCGAGGGCTCGATGGCCACCAGCGCACCGCGGCGATCACCAAATGCTTTTTCGGCGATTTCCTGCAATTTGACGTCCAGGGTCAGGGTCAGGTGGTTGCCCTGCACCGGCGGCGTACGCGACAGACTGCGAATGGCTCGGCCGCCAGCGTCGATTTCGACCTGCTCATAGCCGGTCTCGCCGTGCAAGGCGAATTCGTAGTGGTGTTCGAGGCCGGTCTTGCCGATATGGTCGGTACCCTTGTAGTTCGCTGCCTGCTCGCTCTCGGCGATTTTTTCGAGATCGCGCTTGTTGATGCGATTGATGTAGCCGATGGCGTGCGAGGCGACCGATCCCTGGGGATACTGACGAAACAGGCGCGCCTTGACTTCGACCCCCGGAAAGAGATAGCGATTGGCAGCAAAGCGCGCGACTTCCTCCTCGGTCAGGCGCGTACGAATGGGCAGGCTTTCGAAGCCCTTGCCCTCCTCCAGCAGCTTGCGAAAGCGCCGCTTGTCCTTGCCTTCGATGTCAATCACTTTGCTCAGGCCATCGATCGTTGCTTCCAGATCCTCGACCTTGGACGGCGTGATTTCCAGCGTGAAGGCCGAGTAATTGCGTGCCAGGACGATGCCGGCGCGATCGGCGATGACCCCCCGGTTGGGGACGATCGGCACCACCGAAATGCGGTTGTCCTCGGCGCGGGTGCTGTAGTAATCGTGCTGGAGCACCTGCAGATAGTAAAAACGGGCGCCCAACAGGGACAAGGCCGCCAGCACCGCGACCGCCGCCAGCACGACCCGAAAATGAAAGCGGGAAAGCTCCCGATCCGAGGCATGCAGTGACGATTGACTAGCTAGCACGGCACACTCCGCAGCGGCCGCAAAGCGGCCGCAGCCTTTCACAGCGGTCGATTGTCATCACGGTCAACCGGCTGGTGCTGCGGCAGCAGCAGGATCAGCGTCAGCAGCGGCCACAGAAAAGTGGCCAGAAAAGGCCCGAGAAAGTAGCCCATCCCCGGCAGCTCGGCGCCGACCACTGCCCACACCGCGAACGGCACCAACTGTGCCAGCAGGAGCAGCGGAAAAACCTGCAGGGCCTGCTGCCCGAGCGGAAACCAGAGAATTCGTCTCGACAGCGCCGAGCCGCCGTAGGCAGCGAGGACATAGGCCAGTGCATGCTGTCCGAGCAAGCTGGCATCGGCAACGTCCATCGCCAGGCCGAGCAGAAAAGCCAGTCCCATACCGACCATGCGGGGTTCGCGAACGCTCCAGAAAACGATGACCAGCGCCAGCCAATCCGGCACCCCCGGCCAAACAGACGTCGGCAGGAAGTTGAGCAGCAGCGCCAGCAACAGGCTGAAGCCAATGAACCACGGGCGCACGGGCAGCAGAATACGTGACGAGGAGTAGCTGGTCTGCATCGCGTTCAGTCCTTTTTCGGGCTCTTCTTTTTCGCCCGCGCGCTTCTCGTCGAAGTTTTGCTATCCTTGCTGGCGACTTCCTCGGCCAGTTCCTCCGGCAAGGCCACCGGCGGACGCGGATCGAGCACGATCACTTCGCTGAAATGCTCGGCAGCGGCCACGGGGGCACAGCGGATCTGGGCAAAGGTGTAGGTGGTATCACTTTCGATGTGCACCACCTTGGCCACCGGAAAACCTGGCGGAAAGATCCCGTCCAGCCCCGAGGTCACCAGCAGATCGCCGTTCTGAATGTCGGCATTGAGCGGCATGAAACGCATTTCGAGCTCGCCGTTGCCGAGCCCGAAAGCAACCGAGCGCATGCCGGTACGCACGACCTGCACCGGCACCGCCTGCTCCTTGTCGGTAATCAGGGTGACTTCGGCGACGAAGGGGAACACCCGCGTCACCTGCCCGACAATGCCAATATCGTCAATCACCGGTTGCCCGGCGATCACCCTGTCCTGCTGGCCCTTATCGACGATCACCCGGCGCGCGTAAGGATCGCGTGCCGAATAGAGGATCTGCGCGACCTGACCACTGACCTGCTGCCGTTCCTTGACCCCCAGCAGTTTTCGCAAACGCTCGTTCTCGGCCTCGACGTGCAGACTGCGCTGCAGCGTCGCCGCCTGTTCCAGGCGAGCGCGCTGCAACTGCGCGCTCTCACTCTGCAAGCTCGCGGCGCTGGCAAAATAGCTGCTCGCATTGTCCAGAAACTGCGCGGGCAGATGCGCCAGATTCTGCACCGGGTGAGTGAACATCGACAGCGCCTGGCGCACTACCTCGAGCGTCTGCAAGCGAGCATCGACGACCAGCAGCGCCATCGACAATAAGACATAGAACGAGAGCAGCGCGACCGGGGCCGGCCCGCGTTTGAAAAAAGGCGGTGGCTGTTGGTCCATCAATCGATCATCGCGGCCGGCAAGCAACGGCGCTCAGGCCGCTGCACCTCAATCGGAAGCGAAAATGCTGCCGAGATTGTCCATCTTCTCGAGCGCCATACCGCAACCCCTGGCCACGCAGGTCAGCGGTTCCTCGGCAACAATCACCGGCAGGCCCGTCTCCTCCATCAACAAGCGATCGAGGTCGCGCAGCAAGGCACCGCCCCCGGTGAGCACCATGCCCTTGTCGGCAATGTCGGCGCCGAGTTCGGGCGGCGTCTTCTCAAGCGCTGACTTGACCGCCGAGACGACGCTGTTCAGCGGTTCGGTAAGCGCTTCGAGGATTTCATTCGAGGAAATGGTGAACTTGCGCGGGATACCTTCCGCCTTGTTGATTCCGGAGACCTCCATCTCGCGCACTTCGGCACCAGGGAAAGCCGAACCGATGCGCTTTTTGATGTTTTCCGCAGTGTTTTCGCCGATCAGCATGCCGTAGTTGCGGCTGATGTAGTTCATGATTGCTTCGTCGAGCTTGTCGCCGCCGACACGAACCGAACCGGCGTAGACCATGCCGCCGAGCGAGATGACGCCCACTTCGGTGGTCCCGCCGCCGATATCGACGACCATCGAACCGGTCGGCTCGGAAACCGGCAAGCCGGCGCCGATCGCTGCCGCCATCGGTTCCTCGATGAGAAAGACCTGACTGGCACCGGCACCGATGGCCGACTCGCGGATGGCGCGGCGCTCGACCTGCGTCGACCCCGACGGCACGCAAATGATGATCCGCGGCGAAGGTGAGAGCAGTCTTGAGTCATGCACTTTTTTGATGAACTGCTTGAGCATCTGCTCGGTCACCGTAAAGTCGGCGATCACCCCATCCTTCATCGGCCGAATGACGGTAATCGCACCAGGCGCCTTGCCAAGCATTTCCTTGGCAGCCTTGCCGACGGCTTGAATGGTTTTTTTGGAGCTCGGCCCGCCTTCGGTCCTGATGGCGACCACCGACGGCTCGTCGAGAACGATCCCTTTCGAGCGAACATAGATCAGCGTGTTGGCCGTACCTAGGTCGATGGCGAGATCGTTGGAAAAATAACTGCGCAGAAAACTGAACATGCTGGCGAAATCCGTGATGGCCCCGCAGGGGCTGCGGTGGGAAAAACTTTTATGATACCTTATAAGGCTACCTCGTTTGACACCTTAGTGATTTCCAAACCATGTCGCTCACCTTAGAACAGGTCCACCGCGTTGCCCACCTTGCCCGCATTGAAATCAGCGACGGCGAGGCGCAGGGCACGCTCGGCCAGCTCAACGAAATTTTTTCCCTGATCGAAGAGATGCAGGCAGTCGACACGCAAGGCGTCGAGCCAATGGCGCACGCTCAGGATGTCGCACAGCGCCTGCGCGCAGACCGCGTCACCGAGTCGGGCCAGAGCGCTCAACGCAAGGCTTTCCAGGAGGTCGCGCCGGAAACCGAGGCCGGCCTGTATCTGGTGCCGAAAGTCATCGAATGATCACCGACAGCCTGCAGGCGCTCGCCAGGGCGCTGGCCACGAAAGAAGTTTCCAGCGTCGAGCTGACTCGCCAGTACCTTGATCGCATCGCGCGCCGCAACCCGCAGCTCAACGCTTTCATCAGCATCGACGAAGCCACCAGTCTGGCCCAGGCAGGCGCAGCCGACGAGCGCCTGGCGAAAGGCGAAGGTGGCCCACTGACCGGCATCCCGATCGCCCACAAGGACATTTTCTGTGCCCAGGGCTGGCTGACGACCTGCGCATCGAAAATGCTGAGCAACTTTGTCAGTCCCTACGACGCGGCGGTCATCGCGCGCTTCAAGGCGGCCGGCGCGGTGCTGCTCGGCAAGACCAACATGGACGAGTTCGCCATGGGTTCGTCGAATGAAACTTCGTTCTACGGAGCGGTGAAAAACCCCTGGGATGCCACTCGCGTTCCCGGCGGCTCTTCCGGAGGCTCGGCCGCCGCCGTCGCCGCGGGCCTGGCAGCGGCGGCCACCGGCACCGACACCGGCGGCTCGATCCGCCAGCCGGCGGCGCTGTGCAACCTGACCGGGATGAAGCCGACCTATGGCGTCGTTTCGCGCTACGGCATGATCGCCTTCGCCTCATCGCTCGACCAGGCCGGTCCGCTGGCTCACTCGGCCGCCGACTGCGCGCTCCTGCTCAACACCATGGCCGGCTTCGACGAGCGCGATTCGACCAGCGTCGAACGACCGCGCGAAGACTACGGCAGGGAGCTCACTGCCGACGCGGGCTCCCGACCCCTGGCCGGTTTGAAAATCGGCCTGCCAGCAGAATTTTTTGACGATGGCTGTAGTCCGGAAGTCATGCACCTGGTCGAAGCGGCGATTGCCGAGTATCGCCAGCTGGGCGCCGAAACGGTCGCTGTCAGTCTGCCCAGCATGCAGCTTTCGGTGGCCGCGTATTACGTGATCGCACCGGCCGAAGCCAGCTCGAACCTGGCACGCTTCGACGGCGTGCGCTACGGTTACCGGGCTCCCGAGTACCAGGACCTCAACGAGATGTACAGCAAGAGCCGCGCGCAAGGCTTCGGCGCCGAGGTCAAACGGCGCATCCTGATCGGCACCTACGTTCTCTCGCACGGCTACTACGACGCCTACTATCTGCAGGCCCAGCGCATTCGCCGCCTGATCGCCAAGGACTTCGCCAAAGCTTTCCAGCAATGCGACGTCATCCTCGGGCCGACCAGCCCGAGCACCGCTTTCAAGCTCGGCGAGAAAGCGGCTGACCCGGTGCAGATGTATCTCTCGGACATTTACACCATTGCCGTCAACCTGGCCGGCCTGCCGGCCCTTTCCATCCCCTGCGGCTTCGCCGACGGCCTGCCGGCGGGCTTGCAGCTGATCGGCGACTATTTCACCGAAAGCCGGCTGCTCAATGTCGCCCACCGCTATCAGCAGGTAAGCGACTGGCACCTGCAGCGGCCGGCCGGCTTTTCCTGAAGCGCCAGTGAGAGTGGGTGCGCCCAGGCGGCGCCAGCTCTCCCCTTTCGCCCATCGGCCGCTGGCCATGGGCGTCGTTATTGAAGAGTGAGTAAGCAGTGATGAATGCATGGGAAGTGGTCATCGGCATCGAGACGCACGCGCAGTTGTCGACGCAAGCGAAGATTTTCTCGGGCAGCTCGACGGCTTTTGGCGCGGAGCCCAATGTCCAGGCCAATGCCGTCGATATCGCCCTGCCTGGAGTGCTGCCGGTGCTCAACAAGGGCGCCGTCGAATGCGCGATCCGCTTCGGCCTGGCAGTCGGCGCGAAGATCGCACCGCGATCGGTTTTCGCGCGCAAGAATTACTTTTACCCGGACCTTCCCAAGGGTTACCAGATCAGCCAGTACGAACTGCCGGTGGTCCTTGGCGGGCAGCTGGCGATCACGGTGGGTGAGCACGAGCGAGTGGTGAAGCTGACCCGCGCTCACCTCGAGGAAGACGCTGGCAAGTCCTTGCATGAATGCCCGGGGGCGAACTTCCACGGCCGTACGGGAATCGATCTCAACCGTGCCGGGACGCCGCTGCTGGAGATCGTCACCGAGCCCGACATGCGATCTTCGAGCGAAGCCGTCGCCTACGCCCGCGCGCTGCACGCGCTGGTACGCTGGATCGGTATCTGCGACGGCAACATGCAGGAAGGCTCCTTCCGCTGCGACGCCAACGTTTCGGTTCGCCCGCTTGGCCAGGCCGAGTTCGGCACACGGCGCGAAATCAAGAACCTGAACTCGTTCCGCTTCATGCAGCAGGCGATCGACTACGAAGTGCAATGGCAGATCGCGACCCTCGAAGATGGTGGCAGGATCGAACAGGCAACCGTTCTCTTCGATCCGCAGAGCGGCGAAACACGCGCCATGCGCTCCAAGGAAGACGCCCACGATTACCGCTACTTCCCGGACCCCGATCTGCTGCCGCTAATCATCGATCGCCAGTGGATCGACGAGATCGCTCGGCAACTGCCCGAACTGCCGGCGGCGCGACGCGATCGCCTGGCCGCCGAGTACGGACTCTCGGCCTACGACGCCAAGCTCCTGACCAGCTCGCTCGAACTCGCCGCGTACTACGAAGCAGCCGTTGCCGCGGCCGGCAGCGCAGGCGCCAAGGCTTGCGCCAACTGGGTGATGGTCGACCTGACCGCTCGTCTGAACAAGGAAGAACTGGATGTCAGCCAGTCACCAGTCTCACCCGAGCAGCTCGGCGGCATGGTCGCGCGCATCGTCGATGGCACGATCTCCACGAATATTGCCCGCAAAGTGTTCGACGCTCTCTGCAACGGCGAAGGGAGTTCTGCCGACCAGATCATTGCCAGCCAGGGCCTGCAACAGATTACCGACAGCGGTGCGCTGGAAACGCTGATTGACGAACTACTGGCGGCCAATGCGACGATGGTCGGCGAGTTCAGGGCCGGCAAGGAAAAAGCCTTCAATGCACTCGTCGGCCAGGCGATGAAGGCGACACGCGGCAAGGCCAACCCACAACAGGTCAACGCACTGCTGCGCAAGAAGCTCGGCTGACCCTGGAGTAGCCCCCGGTAGCGCCGCAGGGCCAGCAGCCTGCCCGAGCGCTCAGCGGCGGTCGGCCGCCGCCCGCGTCAGAATATCGCGAAAGCGGCGCAAGTCCTCGTCGTACTTGAGGCGAACGGCTTGCTGGTCTTTCCTCTTCGAGTCGATCACCGACTCCTGCGCCCGGATCTCGTAATCCGCATCGCGCAAGCCCTTGGCGATCTCCGCCGGCAGGCGCCGTTTCTTGTAGAACTCGGCCTCGTTCTCGAACTTCCGGCGATGCTTGCGGATCTCGACGATTCGCTCTTCAGCTGCCTTGACGGCTGTGTCGAGGTCGCCCAGAGTGCGGCTACGCATGACCTCGATATCTTTTTCGCTACCGTAGGTATTGAGCAGCGCCTGATCTCTGCGTTTCTGCTCATTCTCGACGCGCTCCCGCTCCTGCCGCAACTTGGCTTCGGCCGCTTTTGCCGCGCGCTCCTCGGCGGTCAGCGGCGCGTCGACCACTTTCGCCGTCCTGCCGGATTGTCCGAGTTCGCGATAGGCGCGCCCGTAACAGGCGGTCGGCAGGATGTCACCGCAGACCTGCTTGCCCGACTCGTCGTGGCAACAGAAAATCTGCGCGGCGGCGAAACTGCTACCAGTACCCGCCACCACCAGCGCCATCAGCAAGCCGAAGCTAGCTGCTGCGCGCAACGCCGTATTCCTGCCGGTAGCGTTTGACCGCCGTCTCGTAATGCGCAAAATCCGGGCGGTCATGAAGGAAGGCCAGCAAGTCGTCCAGGCTGGCAACGGCGATCACCGGGATATCGTAGTCGCGCCGGACTTCCTGCACCGCCGACAAGGCGCCGCGGCCACGTTCCATGCGATCGAGGGCGATCACCACGCCGCAGGGCGTAGCACCCGCGGCACGGATCAACTCTACCGATTCGCGCACCGAGGTGCCGGCCGAAATGACGTCATCAACGATCAGAACCTGCCCCGCCAAGGGTGCGCCGACAATACTGCCACCTTCGCCGTGATCCTTGGCTTCCTTGCGATTGAACGAGAAAGGCAGGTTGCGCCCGGCACGCGCCAGGGCGACGGCAATCACCGCCACCAAAGGAATGCCTTTGTAGGCCGGCCCAAACAAACACTCGCAACGGATACCACTGACGTTGATCGCCGTAGCGTAGAATTCCGCCAGTTGCTGCAGCGCCGCGCCGTCATTGAACAGGCCGGCGTTGAAGAAGTACGGAGAAGGCCGCCCGGCCTTGGTCGTGAACTCACCAAAGCGCAGCACGTCTTTTCCGACAGCAAACTCGATGAAGTCCTGACGAAAATCCATACAGCCTTTCTTATGATCAGGGCCGTTCCCGGCCGGGTTCCCTATGTTACGCATCATTACCCTGAATCTCAACGGCATTCGTTCGGCCTGGCGCAAAGGCGTTCTTCCCTGGGCCGCCGCGCAAAACGCCGACATCATTTGCCTGCAGGAACTCAAGGCGCAGGACGCAGACCTCAGCGAAGAAATGCAGGCCCCTCATGGTTTTCATGCCTACTACCGCCATGCCGAAAAGAAGGGCTACAGCGGCGTCGGGCTGTGGTGCCGGAAGAAGCCCGAACGGATAAGCGAGGTTCTCGGCAGCGCCGAATTCGACGCCGAAGGACGCTATCTGCGCGCCGATTTTGCCGGCCTGTCGGTGGTTTCCCTGTATCAGCCGTCCGGATCCAGTTCCGACTTACGGCAAGAAGCAAAATACCGCTTCATGGACTTCATCTACCCGCATCTGCAGGCGCTCGCGTCGAGCGGACGCGAAGTCATCGTTTGCGCTGACTGGAACATCGCCCATCAGGAAATCGACCTCAAGAACTGGCGCAGCAACCGCAAGAACTCGGGGTTTCTGCCCGAAGAACGCGCCTGGGTCGGTAAATTGCTGGACGATGAAGGCTGGCGCGACGTCTACCGGCAATTGCACCCGAGCGTTGGCGAAGAAGGCTACACCTGGTGGTCGAACCGTGGCCAGGCCTGGGCCAAAAATGTCGGTTGGCGGCTCGACTATCAGCTCGCCACCCCGGCCGTAGCAGAAACGGCCAGAAGCGCAAGCGTCTATAAGGAGCAGCGCTTCAGCGATCACGCACCGCTGACCATCGACTACGATTTTGACCTCGATCGGCCGCACCCCTGAAGACCGCCACGACGGCCATGCCCCGCCCTCGCGCCGCAGGACCAAAGCTTGCTTGGCGAGCCAGCGCTGAAGCATGACGACGCCGGCCCAGTAGTGGCAAGGCGTTGCGGTGGGCAGGCAAAAAAAACCTTCGCACAAGAGGGCTAGACAGCCGGGCGGACTTCTGGCAGGATAGGTGGAGCGTAATCAATCTGCGCTTCAGTCGGAGGTTTTGCGATGCTTGCAACGAGTGCGGGGGAATGGGTGCACTGTGGTCGCGTGTTCAGCGCGACGGAGATTGCCGAGCTCTGCGCGACGGTCGCGTGGCTGCCGGGATTGGCACGCAAGGAGTTGGCGGCGACGGTCTGCGAGCACCTGGGCTGGACCACCCTGACGGGGACGGCGAAGATCAGCGCCTGCCTGGACTTCCTGGAGCGTTTGCAGGCGGCCGGATTGCTGGTACTGCCTGCGTTGAGGCCCTCGCCGCCGCGCCGTTGCGCGCCGCCCTCGGCATCCGTCGCCCCCGTTGCCGAGCCGGCGGTGCACTGCGCCCTGTCGGCGCTCGCGCCGGTGTCCCTGGAAGTGGTTCGCGACGCGACCCGGGTGGCGCAGTGGGATGCGCTGGTGGCGCGTTGGCACCCGCTGGGTTTCCAGGGGGCCTTCGGCTACCGGCTGCGCTACTTTATCACGGCGGGCGAGCGGCGGCTGGGCTGCGTCCTGCTGTCCGGTGCTGCCCGCGCGGTGGCCGTGCGCGATCAGTGGATCGGCTGGACGGCCCAGGCCCGCCGCGAGAACCTGGCGCGGGTGGTGAACAACAGCCGCTTCCTGATCTTTCCGCACGTCCGGGTGCCGCATCTGGCCAGTCATGTGCTCGGGCAACTCGCGCGCCGCACACGCGCGGACTGGCTCGAACACTGGGGCTTCGAGCCCCTGCTGCTGGAGACCTTCGTCGATCCGCGTCACTATGCCGGCACCTGCTACCGTGCCGCCGGTTGGCAGTTGCTTGGGGCAAGCAGCGGGCGCGGGCTGGCCCGCCCTGGCCAGTCCTATCACAGCACGCCCCGCCAGGTGTGGGTCAAAGCGCTGACCTCGGATGCTTGCGCCTCGTTGTGTGCCGCGCCGGGGAGCCCGCGGTCATGAGCAAACCTTGCCGTCGCCCGACACGCGTGGCCATCAAGAAGCTGCGCTCAGAGAAGAAACGGCAGGAGAAGGTACTGAACGCGAAGCTGCGCGCAACGGGACAAGTCCCCCACTCAGCCGCTCCATTGCCCAACAGAAGCTCGGCCTTCGCGACCGTCGACGAGGAACAAAAGGCCCGCGAGGACGCCGTGAGCAAACAGATGCGCCTCCTGCGCAAAGAGCTGCCCGCCTTGCTCGCTCAACTGGAACAAATTCCCGACCCGAGAGATCCCAAAAAGCGCCGGCACAAGCTGACCGTGCTTCTGCTCTACGGCTTGCTGATGTTCGTCTTTCAGTTCTCCTCCCGGCGCGAGACCAACCGCGAAATATCCCGTCCCCAGTTCATGGCCAACCTCCACCTGCTGTTCCCGGAGATCGATACCCTGCCACACGCCGACACCCTGTTTCGGCTGTTGCGCGACATTGACCTTGAACAGCTCGAACAGGCCCACGTCGATCTGGTGAGGCGGCTGATTCGCGGCAAGAACTTTCGCCGCTATCTGATCGACCACTGCTATCCGATCGCCATCGACGGCTCACAGAAGCTCGCTGGCGACACCCTCTGGACGGAGGAACTCCTGCAACGTACCGTCGGCAAGGACGAAACCCGTCACACCCAGTACTTCGTCTACGTCCTCGAGGCCAGCTTTGCCTTCCACAACGGCCTGGTCATCCCACTGCTCAGCGAGTTCCTCGAACACGCGCTGGGCGAACCCGAAGCGCAAAAGCAGGACTGCGAGCTGCGCGGCTTTGTGCGCTTGAGCGACCGGCTCAAGACGCTGTTCCCCCGCCTGCCGATCCTGCTCCTGCTCGACGGCCTCTACGCCAACGGGCCGGTGATGCGGCGCTGCTTGCGCGCCCACTGGCAGTTCATGATCGTGCTCAAGGACAAGGATTTGTCCACGGTCTGGCAGGAGTTCCGCGCGCTCCACGCCCTGAAGCCACAAGTTGTGCAGCGCGGTTGGGGAAGACGCCGACAACACTTCAGCTGGGTCAACGACATCGACTACGCCTTCGCTGCCAACGGGCGTCAGCGTCTCAAGCTGAATCTGGTGGTCTGTGAGGAAAGCTGGGAGAAGATCGATGAACAGGCCAGGACCGTCACCGAAACATCGCGCCACGCCTGGCTCTCCAGCCAACCGCTCAGCCAAGACAATGTCCATGAGCGCTGCAACCTCGGGGCCCGCCACCGCTGGGGCATCGAAGCGGGCTTCCTCGTCGAAAAACATCAGGGCTACCACTACGAGCATGCCTTTGCCCTCGACTGGAATGCCATGAAAGGCTATCACCTCCTCATGCGCCTGGCGCATGTGTTCAATACCCTGGCACGCTTCACCCGACAGCTACGCGATCTCTATCAGCAACTCGGCGTGCGCGGTGCCATCGCCTTCATTCGAAGCTCCTGCGCCGCCCCCTGGCTCGACCCAGCACGAATCCGCGCGCTCCTCGCCGCTCCATTCCTGCTTCAACTTGAGTGACCTCACACAGGCGTACCCGAAACATCCTCTCGAGCGCGGCGTACGCCGCGTTCGGAAAGGCTCGCCTGGCGATCGTACCGCCGTCCAAAAAATTCTTTCGGCATCCTCCTGGCTGACTCCACCACCCGTCCTTTGCCGCTAGCCAACCGCAATTTGACCGCCTCGACCGCAAAAGCGGGCGTTACCGGCAAATGAGCCTGATTCGGCTGGGTCATGCGTCAGGGCTGTTGGCGAGCAGCGTGCATTGATCTTGGCCGCCTAATTCTATAATCTGACAGGCCCATGTGTGATCGCTTGCTTCACCACGATCGCTCTTTGCTCTTGCCGCTTCCGGCCCCCACCGAAGCATTCCCTTTTCGCCATCACTTTCTACTGCGAGGTCCACCATGCCCGACGTCAACAGCGAACTTTCCACCGACAGCAAACAGAAACTCGTCTCCGACATGAAAGTCGTGGTTTCTCACGCCGAGGAGCTCCTGCGCGCCACCGCTGGCGTTGCCGACGAGAAGATGAACGACCTGCGCGAGCGCATTGGCCAGAGCCTGCGCGACGCCAAGCTGCGCCTGGCCGATGCTGAAGGGGCAGTGGTCGATAAAACCAAGGCCGCCGCACGGGCCACCGACGACTTCGTGCACGAGAACCCGTGGCGCGCCGTCGGCGTCGCGGCCGTCGTCGGCCTGCTCCTCGGTGCCGTCATCAGTCGCCGCTAGGGTTTGCCCCGCGCCATGAGCGACCCGACCGTCAGCGCGGGCAGGGCTGGCCGGGGCCTGTTCACCGGCACCCGAAACGGAGCGCTCGCGCTACTCGGCAGCGGGCGGACGCGGCTGGAACTTCTGGGCAATGAACTCAAGGAAGAAAAGCTGCGCGCCGTCCGCCTGCTGCTCTGGTCGCAGATCATGGTGTTCTGCCTGGCGCTGGGCACGACACTACTGGTGGCTTTGCTGTTCGCCGTGTACTGGGAGTACCGAGTCGTCCTCCTGGCCTCGAGCGGGGTGCTGTTCATTGCCTGCAGCGGTCTCGCCTACGTCGCGCTACAGCGGAGCATGCGCCGACCCGAGCACCTCTTCGCCGCCAGCCTCGCCCAGCTTGAAGAGGATCTTCGCCAACTGAAACAGGCAGCCGGCGATGAATCAAGAGCTGATTGACCTGGCCATCGAGCGCGGCCGACTGATCGAACGTATCAGCAATCAGCGTCAACTGCTGGCCCGGGAACTGCAACCCCTCGGCGACGCTCTGCAAACCGCCGATCGCGCCATTGCCACGGTGCGCACCGGCACCACTTACGTCAAGCAACACCCGGAAATCGTCGCCGTCGGCATCGCTGTGTTGATCGTCGTCAAACCGGGCCGCGCCTGGCGCTGGAGCCAACGCGGCTACTTCGCCTGGCGTGCCTTGAGCACGCTGCGCAGACAGTTGACCGATCTCGGCGTGCTCGCTGGCCGGCGACCCTAGCCAGCAGCGCCACCTTCACTGCCAGACACCAAGCGCCAGCAGCTGCTTGCTGGCGACTTCCGCCCAGCCGCGGTTGGCCGCCGGACTGGCCGGACTCGGATGCAGCACGCGTCCGATCCTGACGCCCGTCCCGGCCAGGGCCGTGCTCGCCCGCACCGCAGCGAAAGCGCCCACGCCGATCACCCATTGCGGCTGCAAAGCGGCGACCAGGGCCTGCAGATGCGCATCGCAGGCCGAACGCAAGGCCGTCGCCTCGTCGGCGGGCAGCTTGTCCGGAGTAAGATTGCGGCCGCGCTCAAAAAAAGCCAGCGGGCAATAATTGGCGACGAAGTGTTCGTCGAAAAAGGACTCGGCGCTAGCGAAGCGCTCGCGGAACAGCCCCCACAGGCGCCGCCCGCTGACCTCGGAACGTATGCAGGCGAAGCCTTCGATCGGCCGCCAGGGATTCTCCGGCGCCGGTTGCTGCACTTCGGCGACGATCCCCAGCCAGTCGCGCACCGCCGCAATCTCGCCGAAAGGCACGCCACACTGCACCATCCCGAAAGGTCCGGGATTCATGCCCAGAAACACTACCCGCCGGTGGCCGGCCGCATAGCGACGCAGGTACATCTCGTGCGCTGCCCAGGCATAGGTCAGCGGATCATAGGTGTGAGTGACCGGCGGCGCGAAGTGCAGCGTGGCCAGTCTTGCCGACAACTGCCGGGCGGCAGCAATCAGGGTCTCGGCGACGCCGACGTCTCGTTCCATGGAGCGACCTTCAACAACAGGAGCATGCCCGGGAGGGCCAGCCCGAAGCACAGAAAAAAGAAACTGACCCAGCCCAGCGACTCGACCAGCGCGCCCGCAGTGGCGTTGATAAAGGTCCGCGGAACGGCCGCCAGGCTGGTAAACAAGGCGAACTGGGTAGCCGTAAACGCCGGGTTGGTGGCGCGCGCAATGAACGCCGTAAACGCCGCCGTGCCCAGACCGACGCCCAGATACTCGGCGGCGATGACACTCGCCAGCGCCAGCCGATCGATGCCTTCGATGCTCGGCTGCACGCCGCGCCACGCCAGCCACGCGAAGCCAAGAATCGTCGCCATCTGCACCGCGCCGAACAGCCACAGGGCACGGTTGATGCCCAGGCGGACCATCCACAGACCGCCGAGCAGCCCGCCGAATACCGCCGGCCACAGACCGGCATGTTTGGCGATCACGCCAATGTCGGTCATGCTGTAGCCGAGATCGAGGTAGAACGGCGTCGACAGGCTGGTGGCCAGCGAATCGCCAAGCTTGTAGAGAAAAATGAAGCCGAGGACCAGCATCGCCCCCTGCCAGCCCTTGCGACCAATGAACTCGTGAAAAGGCTCGACGACCGCTGCGCGCAGGGTCTTTGGCGCCGCCACCGCCAGCGGTTCGTCGACCAGCAGCACCATCACCATCCCCGGCACCATGAAAGCGGCGGTGATCCAGAACACCTGCGCCCAGGGAATCAGGTCGGCGAGAATCAGGGACAGCGATCCCGGTACCAGGCCGGCGATTCGGTAGGCATTGACATGCACGGCATTGCCAAGCCCAAGCTCGTTGTCGCGCAGAATTTCGCGGCGAAAGGCATCCAGGGCGACGTCCTGCGTTGCCGAAAGAAAAGCCAGGGCCACCGACAGCCAGATCACGGGTGTCAGATTGGTCGCCGGCGAAAAGCCGCCGAGCAGGCCGATCGACAACAACAAACCGATCTGCGAGAGCAGCATCCAGCCGCGCCGGCGACCGAGCGGCAGGCAGTAACGATCGAGCAGCGGCGCCCAGAGGAACTTCCAGGTGTAGGGAAACTGGATCAGCGCGAAGAAACCGATGATCGTGAGGTCGACGCCGTCGCTGCGCAGCCAGGCCGGCAGCAGGTTCAGCAACAGGTAGAGCGGCAGGCCCGAACTGAAACCGGTGAACACACAGATCAGCATCCGCCGCGTCAGCAGCAGGCGCAACCAGTCAGGCGTCAAGATTTGCGTCCGAGCCGATAGAAAGCCAGACTGCCATTGAGGTTCGGGTCGTCGGCCACCTCCCGGCCGGCCTCGTCGAAAGCCAGACGCTCACGAATCTCGATGCCGAGCCGAGCACACAGGTCTTCGAAATCGACGATCGTGAAAAAGCGCACGTTCGGCGTATCGAACCAGTCGTAGGGCAGATCCTCGGACACCGGCATGTGCCCGGCGGCAATCGCCGCGCGGTTGCTGCGGTAGGCGAAGTTGGGGAAGCTGACCACCGCTTCGTGGGCGACGCGCAACATCTCGCTGAGAATGCGCTCGGTGGTGTGCATGGTCTGCAGGGCCTGCGAAATGATTGCCCGATCGAAAGAATGGTCTTCGAAACCGAGCAGCCCCGACTCGATGTTCATCTGGATCACGTCGACGCCGTTGCAAATACAGGCGAGAACGCTTTCCGGGTCTATTTCGACGCCATAGCCGGTCACATCGCGGGTCTCATCGAGATAACGCAGCAGCCTGCCGTCGCCACAACCGAGGTCGAGAACGTGCTCGCCGGGTTGCAACCAGTTGGCAATCACCGCGAAATCGAAGCGCTCGCGTTGCTCGGCCTTGACTCTCCTCTCGTGCTCGGTCATACGGCGATGTTTCCCAGATAGGCGCGCAGCAGGGCGTGGTAGTGCTGATCGTCGAGCAGGAAGGAATCGTGACCGGCGTCGCAGTCGATCTCCGCGTACACGACGCGCAGGCGATTATCCAGCAGCGCAAAAACGATTTCCCGCGAACGCGCCGGCGCAAAACGCCAGTCGGTCGAAAAACTGGCGACGAAGAACCTCGCCCTGGCACGTGCCAGGGCACTCGGCAGATGGCCGCCGTAGGCGTAAGCGGGGTCGAAATAGTCGAGCGCCTTGGTCATCATCAGATAGGTGTTGGCGTCGAAGAAAGCGGCGAATTTATTGCCCTGGTAGCGCAGGTAGGACTCGATTTCGAAGTCCACGTCGTAGCTGAACTTGTGCTCGCCATGACGCAATTGCCGGCCGAATTTCTCGGCCATCTGGCTATCCGATAGATAGGTGATATGGCCGACCATGCGCGCCAGCCGCAAGCCGCGTGTCGGCAGGACGCCGTGCTCGGCGTAGTAACCGCCATGAAAGTCCGGATCGGAAATGATGGCCTGCCGTGCAACCTCGTTGAAGGCGATGTTCTGCGCCGACAGCTTGGGTGCCGAAGCAATGACCATCGCGTGCCGGATGCGATCGGGGAACTGCAAAGACCATTCGAGCGCCTGCATGCCACCGAGGCTGCCGCCGAGCACGGCCGCCCAGGTGTCGATGCCGAGATGGTCGGCCAGCCTGGCCTG
The DNA here is from genome assembly GCF_036625345.1 of Candidatus Accumulibacter meliphilus. NCBI lineage: Bacteria > Pseudomonadati > Pseudomonadota > Betaproteobacteria > Candidatus Accumulibacter > Candidatus Accumulibacter meliphilus. The sequence goes on from NZ_JAZKTZ010000003.1 coordinate 422,968, forward strand.
TGCTGCCACCCAGTCCTCGACGGTGATCAGGGGGAAATCAGCGCCGTAGCGCTTGCCGGTCTCGGGCCTGATCGACAGCGGACCGGTCGAACCGTAGCAACCGCCCAGGTTGTTGACCCCGATGACGAAGAACTTGTCGGTATCGAGCGGCTTGCCGGGCCCGACCAGGTTGTCCCACCAGCCGATGTTCTCGGGATCGTCAGCATAGAAGCCGGCGACATGATGGCTGCCCGCCAGCGCATGGCAGACCAGCACGGCGTTGGAACGTTCGGCGTTGAGCGTGCCATAGGTCTCGTAAGCGAGCTCGAAACCGGGTAGCACAGCGCCGCTCTTCAGTGTCAGCGGGGTAGCGAAGCGCACGCGCTGCGGCGTAACGAGTCCGACAGAGTTCTCTGATGACATCGCGATCGTAGGGGTACCCGAGGCAGGAGAAGAAAAAAACCCAGTCCACTAGCAAGGCGGACTGGGCGTGCCGCGCTTTAATGTGAAAGTCGCGCAAGCGACTCACGAAACTCCCTTCTCCCCTCGCGGGAGAAGGGTCGGGGAAGAGGGAAAACGGTCATGACTTTCATGATCCCGGGCGTCTCGATTGTCATGACCGTTAGCCGTATTTATAAGGCGCCCGCAAGCTGATCGTTCAAATCGGCGCCAAGGCCGCGAAAGTTACCTGCAGCCTGGGAAAAAGTCAATTCAGGTGTTGAGTTTCTCCAGTTGCTCGCGAATTTTTCCGGGCTCCTCGTGGCGCAACATGCGGCGAACGATGGGCGCCAGCTCCGCACAGTTGCTTTGCATGATGCGCTGCTTGACCGACAGGATCTGCGCCGGATGCATCGAAAACTGGCGCAGTCCCATGCCCAGCAGCAGGCGCGTCAGCAGGGGGTCGCCGGCCAGCTCGCCACAGATCGAAACCGGGATATGCACCTTTTCGGCACTGGCGATGGTGTGCGCCAGGAGCATCAGGACGGCCGGATGCAGTGGATCGTAAAGGTGTGCCACCTGCTCGTCGCTGCGATCGATGGCCAAGGTGTACTGGATCAGGTCATTGGTCCCGATCGACAGGAAATGCAGGCGACGCAGAAAGAGTCCGACGGCCAGCGCCGCCGCCGGGATCTCGATCATCGCCCCGACTTCGATCTCCTCGTTGAAGGGGCAGTTCTCGCTGCGCAGGGTCGCCTTCGCGCGCTCGATGGCGGCCAGCGTCTGATCAATCTCGTGCGCCTGCGAAAGCATAGGAATCAGCAACTTGATCTTGCCGAACTGCGTTGCGCGCAGGATGGCGCGCAACTGCGTCTGGAACATTTTCGATTCGGCCAGCGACAAGCGGATCGCGCGCAGGCCAAGCGCCGGATTGCTTTGCATACGGTCGCCGACCACTTTCCCCGGATGCAGGTCCTTGTCGTAACCGAGATCGAAAGTACGGATGGTGACCGGCCGCCCGCCCATTCCCTTGACCACCGTTCGGTAGGCTTCGAACTGCTCGTCTTCGGTCGGCATGTCGCCGCGATCGAGAAAAAGGAATTCGGTGCGAAACAAACCAACGCCTTCGGCGCCGCCGTCGAGCGCGTTGGCGACGTCGCCCGGTAGCTCGATATTGGCGTGCAGCGCAATATCGACGCCATCGAGCGTCGACGACTTGGCCGTCTTGAGACGCCTGAGCTTGGTGCGTTCGAGCTCGATCTGACTTTTTCTGAGTCGATACTCGTCGAGAATGCGCGCATCGGGGTTGACGATCAGCACGCCGCGCGTGCCGTCGACAATCAGGTTTTCCTTGTCTTGAATCAGTTGCCGGGCATTGTGCAGGCCAAGCACCGCCGGAATGCGCAGGCTGCGCGCGAGAATCGCGGTATGCGAGGTCGAGCCGCCGACGTCGGTGACAAAGGCAGCGACGTGATGATCCTTGTAGGCGATGACGTCGGCCGGCGAGAGATCGTGAGCAACGATAATCAGATCTTCTTCCTTGACCCCCTTGCTGGTCCGTAGGGCCACCCGGCCCGGCTGGCCAACGAGTTCCTTGATCACCCGCTCGACGACCTGGCGCACGTCGTAGCTGCGCTCGCGCAGATACTGATCCTCGAAACTTTCGAACTGACCGACCAACACTTCCATCTGCTGCACCAGCGCCCATTCAGCATTGCAGCGGCGCTCGCGAATCAACTGCTTGGGAGTGTCGGCGAGTTCCGGGTCGGCGAGAATCATCGTATGCAGGTCGATGAAAGCGCCGAATTCGCCCGGCGAATTGTGCAGGCGCTCCTTCAGGCTGGCAAACTCCTCGTGAACCCTGAGCAGTGCCTCCTCGAAGCGCGCCACCTCTTTTTCCACCAGGCGAGGCGCGATAACCAGGTGCGACACCTCGAGAGTCGCGTGCGACATCAGATGCGCCCGCCCAATCGCGATGCCGCCGGAAACCGGCAGCCCGTGCAAGGTAAAACTCATAATGGGTGTACTCGATTCACTCGATTCACTCCGCTTCACCAAACCGGTCGGCGACGAGCGCGAGAATGGCCTCGTTGGCCTGCTGCTCGTCACTGCCCGTGGTCTCGACGAGCACTGTCGAACCTTTGCCTGCGGCCAGCATCATCACCCCCATGATGCTCTTGGCGTTGATGCGACGGGCGCCCTTCTCCATCCACACTTCGCTGTCGAAACTGCTGGCGAGCTGCGTCAGCTTGGCCGAGGCACGCGCGTGCAGGCCCAGTTTATTGAGAATTTCCGTTTCAGCACGTACCATCAAGGCCTCCGATCATCGTCAGCGACTAGTGCGTCGGCAGCTTCATCACGCCATCGTGGGCACCGCTGACGGCTTTCTGCAGAAGGGTGTCCATGTCCTTGTCGCGATAGGTCAACGCGCGCAGCAGCATCGGCAGGCTGAGGCCGGAAACCCCTTCGACGTGGCCAGACTGGAGCAATTTGAGCGCCAGGTTGGCCGGCGTCGCGCCAAAAATGTCGGTCATCACCACCACCCCCCGGCCTCCGTCGACTTCCTTGAGCAGCAAGCGCGCCCGCGGCAGGATATCGAGCGGGTCATCCTGCGGTGCGACGCCGAGTTGTGCGATCAGTGGCGGACGCTTGTTGAGGACGTGACAGACATTCTGAATCAGGCTTTCGCCGAAGCAGCCGTGGGTTATCAGAAGAATGCCGATCATTGCGCCCCCTCATCGAAACAGGCCGCCATTCTAAGCGATTCCGCGCCGCCGGGCACTGTCCACAGTCGCCGCGCAGCGCTCAGGGAAGGACTTCGAGTGACGGCGGCGGGCCGCCGCGGTAGGCAAGCCGAGCGTGCAGCGTCCGACTGACCTGGACCCGGCCTTCGGCATCGACCCTGAGAACCTGCTCCAGCTGCAGCCGACGCGCCAGGCGCGGCCAATCGGCGCCGGCAATGAACAAGGGCTTGGAGGCGACGTCAGAGAGCGTTCCGGCGTCGGGCCGCGCGCTGATCAGCACGCTCAGCGCCTGCGTGTGCTGCACCGGCTGAGCGCTACGCGGGTCGAGCAGGTGGCTGTAGCGCCGGCCGTCGATCTCGAAATAGCGTTGATAATCGCCCGAGGTGCCAATCGCCTCGCCATCGTCGAGTTCGACCGTCGCCAGCGGACCCGGCTGGCGCGGGTGCTGAATACCTACCCGCCAGCGCTCGCCATTCTTGCTGCCGAGCGCCAGGACATTGCCACCAATATTGATCAATGCGTTGTGCACGCCCTGCGCCTTGAGGAGGCTCGCTGCGCGGTCCAGCGCCACGCCCTTGAGGTAGCCGCCGAAATCAAGCGCCAGCCCGGCGTTGCGGCTACTGACCTGGAGCTCGTCGAGTTGCAGGTCAGCGACACCCGCTGGCGCCGCCCGCCAGGCAGCCAGCGCATCGGCGTCCGGCAAGCTCGCCGGCAAGTCGTCGGACTGAAAACCCCACAGCGCGATCAGGGCACCGATCCCGGGATCGAAAAGCCCTTCGCTGAGCAGCGAAAAACGCTGCGCGCCGGCCAGCAGGCCGGCCATTTCCGGCGTCACCGACACCGTCCGGCCGGCGGCCAGGGCCTGATTCAGGCGGCTCAGCTCGGAAGGCTGCCAGGCGTGATAACGCCGGTGAAGCCGGTCGAATTCGCGCAGCACGGCCGCTGCGGCCGGACGTGCCGCGGCCTCGGAAAGACCGGCAATCAGGATCTCGACACGGGTACCGAAAACGAAAGCCTGCTGCTGGTGCAGCGGCGCCCGAGCGCAGGCAGCGAGAAGGCAAGCCAGTGCGAAAAGGAAAACTAGGCGGCAGCCGCGCACTCACGTTCCAGCGCCACCACGAACAATTCGGCCGCGTCAAAGCCGGTCTGCTCGGCGATTTCGACGATGCACGTCGGGCTGGTGATGTTGATCTCGGTCAGCCAGTCGCCGATCACGTCGAGACCGACGAAGAACAAACCGCGCGCCGCGAGCACTGGCGCCAGGGTGGTCGCGATTTCGCGGTCGCGCGCACTCAGTTCGCGCGCCACGCCACGGCCGCCGACGGCCAGATTGCCGCGCGTCTCGCCGGGCTTGGGAATGCGCGCCAGGCAATAGGGAACGACTTCGCCGCCGACGATCAGGATGCGCTTGTCACCGTCACTGATCTCCGGAATATAGCGCTGCGCCATGATCGTACGCGCACCATGGTGGGTCAGGGTCTCGATGATCACGTTGCGATTCGGGTCATCGTGACGCACGCGAAACACCTCGCTGCCGCCCATGCCGTCGAGCGGCTTGATGATCGTATCCCGCTCCAGGTCGACAAAGGCCTGGATCAGCGCCGGCAGACGCGCCACCACGCCGGGGACCGCAAACTGCGAAAACTCGGCCACCGACAACTTCTCGGAATGATCGCGCAGCGCGCGCGGCCGATTGAAAACGCGCGCCCCCTCGGCTTCGGCGCGCTCCAGCAACCAGGTACTGGTCACGTACTCGGCGTCGAAGGGCGGATCCTTGCGCATCAGCACAGCGGCGAAATCGCGCAGTGCAACGACATGGCGATCCACCTCGATGAACCAGTCATCGTCGTCGGCGAGCATTTCCAGATGCACCGCTTCGGCACACACCCCATGCAGCGCCGACCAGTGGATCGCCGACTGCTGGACTGCCCACACCGCGTGCCCGGCGGCCTGCGCAGCGCGCATCAAGGCGATGCTGGTGTCTTTGTACGCCTTCAGCGAGGGCAAGGGATCGACGACGAATGCTAAACGCATGAGAGTTGCTCCTCCAGGGGTGCCGTGCGTTCGAACTCGAACACAGCGGCGAGTTGTGCCAGCCGGGCGACGACCCCGTCGGCGTAGACACGCTTCGGCGCGGCTGCCGCAAGCAACGCTAAGCTTCGATCCGCGATCTTACACCGCAGCCAGTCAGGAAGGTACGGAAGGACTCGGGAAGCGGCGTCTGTTCGAGACTGCGCTGGGTAAACAGAAAGCGACCGTCGCAGACGAAGCCGAGATCGGCCCAATCGACGCTGTTCAAGGCCGCCGCCAGCGCCATCACGTCGACGCCCGGATCGCGTGGAAAAATCGCCAGCAGCGAGCCATCGTAGTGCTTGCAGGGATGCACGAAGAACGGCTGCGGACGACGCGTCTTGTTGTTCACATAGACCCGTTCCTGCGGCGACTGATGATAGCCACGCCCCCACTGCCACCAGTTGGACTCATCGAAGGACCTGATTCGCCGCGCGATCAGGCGCTCCTTGTGCGCCAGCAGCGCCGCCGGCGGCGGCGCACCGGGTGCGCACCACAGCATCCGCCGCGTGGCGCCAGTGGTCACCGTCGCCGAGCAGACAAAGCTGCGGTTACCGTAGGCCTCGCTGGCATACAGATCGTCGGCACCGGACACCGCACCGACCTTGACGAAAGCGATGTCGCTCAGGTGCAAAGCGTAGTCACCGCGCGTAAACAACAGGTGCCCGCCGCTCTCGACGAAGTGGCGCTCCTCCCACTGCAATCTTGCCAGGCCGGTCAGCCCGTCGGCGACACCCTGCGCGGCGTAGCGCGTACTGCGTGAGAAATTATCGCGTTCAAAACGCCAGATCGCGCAGTTGGGTGTGACCTCGGCAAAAAGGCGCGAGTCGCCAAGATCGACGCAGTCGGTGATCGTTCCCGCCGCATGCAGCAAGCGATTGAGCGGCACCGCCGAAGTCGCCTTGAGAAAATCACGTGGCGTGATGAACACCAGTTCCCCGCCCGGCGCCAGATGCCGCAGACACTTCTCGATGAAGAACAGATACAGATTGGCGCGCCCATCGAGCACGCTATGGCTGTTCAAGGCACGCGTCTCGGCGGCAATGTCCTGATAGCGCACGTAGGGCGGATTGCCGATGATCGTGGCGAAAGTCTCCTTCTCCGGCAGCGCAAAGAAGTCCATGACCCGCGCCCCGAGGGGCGCATGCCGGGCATCGATCTCGATGCCCACGGCAAAGGGAAAATGCTGCAGGAAAGCACCGTCGCCACAGGCCGGCTCGAGCACCCGGCCGCGGTTACGGACCAGCGCCAGCATCGCCTCGACAATCGCCGGCGGAGTGAACACCTGCCCCAGAGCGCTGACGTCGTAGTCGGCCTGCGCAGGCGACAGCACTGCCATCAGCGTTCGCCCCAGGGCATTACCGGAACGGTCGAAATGCTGTTCGCCGGCGCGCCGTCGATCAACTTGCGGCTGATCGCCAGGTACACCAGGGTATTGTTGGCGGCGTCCCACATCCTGATGACGCGCGTTTCCTTGAACATGATCGAGGTGTCCTCCGAGAACACCACGGCCTCTTTCGGCAACTTGGCGGGCAGCGTGATCGGGCCGGTCTGCCGACAGGACAGCGAAAACTGCGAAGGATCCTGCGCCAGACCGAAGCTGCCACTGACGCCGCCGGTTTTCGCCTGACTGAAGTGGCAGGTCACTCCCGGCACCTGCCGGTCAGCAAAGCTCTCGACACAAATCTTGTGATTCGAGCCGATCAGCTTCCACTCGGTGGTCACGCAAGCGACCCGTTCAGCAAATGCCAACGTGCTCGACAAGGCCAGTACGGCAAGCACAGTCGCCCTGGTCAAGACTGCTGTTCGCTTCTTCATTCTGTCTCCTTGGCCATCAATCACTCCGGATAGGCCTCCAGTGTCACGTTAGTGATCTGCCCCACCGGCGAACCACGGCGGGCGCGCTGGCTAACGTGGCGATCTTCGGAAAGCAGCGTCTTGGCCCGGCTGCGCGCCGTTCCCCTGATTGTCACCCGCGCTCCCCGGGTGAGCACCACCGCGCGCAGCGATTCGTCGCCGTGCAGGCCGATGATCTGGACGCCCTTGCCGCTGCTCAGGCGCTTCATCTGCTCGAGCGGGAAAATCAGCAGGCGGCCGTCTTCCGAAAGTGCCGCCAGATGATCCTGGCTACTGATCCGCAGCAGCGGCAGAATCGTCGCCCCGTCTTCGACGGCGAGGAAAGCCTTGCCCGCCTTCTGCCGCGACAGCAGATCCCCATACTTGCAGATGAAGCCATAGCCCGAAGTCTTGGCGATCAGCAATTGCTCGTCGGGCCGGCCAGTGATGACATGCGCGATCCTGCCACTACCCAGCTCGACGAAGGACGACAGGGGCGCGCCCATGCCACGACCGTCGGGCAGGCTGGCCACGGCGACGGTGAAGGCGCGGCCCTCGGTGGAGATGATCACCAGCGAGTCGACCGAACGACATTCCTGCGCCGAGCCGGCACGGTCGCCGTCCTTGAACACCACTCCCGAGAGATCCAGGCCATGCCCCTGCCTGACCCGTGCCCAGCCTTTCTCGGAAATGATCACTGTCACCGGCTCGTCGGCGACGGTCGCCGCTTCCGCACGCGAAGCCGTCGCTGCGGTTTCGATGATCGTCCGCCGCGCGTCACCATGTTTCTCGGCGTCAGCCTTGATTTCCCGGATCACCTGCCGGCGTAGCAGCGCGTCGCTGCCGAGCAGCTTGAGCAAGCCTTCGCGTTCACCGCGCAGCTTGGCCAGTTCCTGCTCGATGCGAATTCCCTCCAGCCGCGCCAATTGGCGCAGGCGGATTTCGAGGATGTCCTCGGCCTGCCGATCCGAGAGGATGAAACGTGCGATCAGCGCTGCCTTCGGGTCGTCGGATTCGCGGATGATGCGGATCACTTCGTCGATGTTCAGGAAGACGATGTGCCGGCCTTCGAGAATATGGATACGGTCGTCGGCTTTGTGCAGGCGGTACTCGGTGCGCCGGTAGACCGTCCGCAGACGGAAAGTACACCACTCACCGATCAGGTCGACCAGCGATTTCTGGCACGGCCGGCCGTCGATGCCGACCGCCACCAGGTTGATCGGCGCCGAGGTTTCGAGGCTGGTATGCGCGAGCAGCATGGCCACGAAGTCCTGGCGGTCGATGCGCGAACTGCTCGGTTCGAAAACCAGCCGGATGTCGTCATCCTTGCCCGATTCGTCGCGTGCGCGGTCGAGCTGCGAGGCCATCAGCGTCTTCAGCTGCGCCACCGACTGCTCGACGGCTTTCTTGCCCGGCCGCGGCTGCGGGTTGAGCAGGACGCCGATTTCGGAGAGCACCTTGGCCGATGACACACCCGGTGGCAGCTCGGTGAACACCAGTTGCCAGGCGCCGCGCGCCATTTCTTCGATCACGTAGCGCGCCCGCACGCGCAGGCTGCCGCGGCCACTGCGATAAGCGGCGGCAATATCGGCGGGCGGAGAAATGATCTGGCCGCCGCCCGGATAATCGGGTCCTGGCACCAGTTCCAGCAGTTCGTCGACGCCAGCGGCGGGATGCTCGATCTTGTAGATGGCCGCCGCGGCGACCTCGCGCAGGTTGTGCGCCGGCATTTCGGTGGCCATGCCGACGGCGATTCCCGAAGCACCGTTGAGCAGCAGGAAAGGCAGGCGCGCCGGCAGGAAGGCCGGTTCTTCGAAGGAGCCGTCGTAGTTGGGCAGGAAATCGACCGTGCCTTCGCCCAGTTCGCCAAGCAGCAGCTCGGCGATCGGCGTCAGGCGCGCTTCGGTGTAGCGCATCGCCGCCGCGTTGTCGCCATCGCGCGAACCGAAATTGCCCTGCCCGTCGACCAGCGGATAGCGCAACATGAACGGCTGCGCGACGCGCACCATCGCGTCGTAGGCCGAGGTGTCACCATGCGGGTGGTACTTGCCGATGACGTCGCCAACGACACGTGCCGACTTGACCGGCTTGGCGGTCGCCGACAGCCCGAGTTCACGCATCGCAAACAGCACCCGGCGCTGCACCGGCTTCAGCCCGTCCTTGACGTCCGGCAGCGCACGGCCCTTGACGACGGCGATCGCGTATTCGAGGTAGTCACGCGCCGCCGAGTCGTGCAGCAGGATGCTGTCGTCACCGTTACCGCCATCGCCATCGACAAGCGCCGGCGGTGCGCCAGCACCTGGCGGCAGCGGTGGCGACACTTCCGTCGGCGGTGTTTCGGCAAACAGGTCTGGCGTTGAATCGTCCTTGATCACGTTCAGCTCACCCTCAAATTTCGGCGCCGATCAAGGCGCCGTTGTCTTCCATCCACGCCCGCCGACCCGCGGACTCGCTCTTGCCCATCAACATGTGCATCACCGGCTTGGCCTCCGCGCTGCCCGGCATGCGGATGCACATCAGGCGCCGCGTATCGGGCGACATCGTCGTTTCCCAGAGTTGCTCGGGATTCATTTCGCCGAGGCCCTTGAAGCGCGAGATGGCGACCGCATCCGGCTTGATGCCTTCGAGTCGCAGCCGATCGAGGGTCGCCGCGCGTTCGTCGCTATCGAGCGCGTACAACTTGCGTGGCGGGCGATTCTTGCCCTGGCCGGGAACATCGAGGCGAAACAGCGGCGGTTGCGCAAAATACAGATGGCCGCTGGCGATCAGCTTCGGAAAATGACGGTAGAAAAGCGTGCACAGCAGGACGCGGATGTGCGAGCCATCGACGTCGGCGTCGGTCATGATCACCACCTTGCCGTAACGCAGATTGTTCAATACCGCGTCGGGCGCGCTCGCCGGATGCGGATCGATGCCCAGGGCGACCGCAATGTCATGCACCTCGCGGTTGGCGAACAGGCTGCCGGCATCGACCTCCCAGGTATTCAGCACCTTGCCGCGCAAGGGCAGGATCGCCTGCAGTTCCTTGTCGCGCCCGGATTTCGCCGAACCGCCGGCAGAGTCGCCTTCGACGAGAAAAATCTCGTTGCGGCGCGTGTCCTCGCTCTGGCAATCGGAAAGCTTGCCGGGCAGGATGGCCACTCCCGACTGCTTGCGTTTCTCGACTTTCTGGCCGGCACGCGTACGCGCCTGCGCGGCACGGATGGCCAGGTCGGTGATCTTCTTCGCGGCATCCGGATGTTCGTTTAGCCACAGCTCCAGCGGATCGCGCAGCATGCGTGCCACCAGCGCCACCGCGTCGCGCGAGTTCAGGCGCTCCTTGGTCTGTCCCTGAAACGAGGGATCGAGCATGCGCACCGCGAGCACGAAGCTGGCTCGTGAAAAGACGTCTTCGGCCGCCAGTTTGACGCCCTTGGGCAGCAGCGCGTGGTGATCGGCGAAACTTTTCACCGCATCCAGCGTCGCCTGCCGCAGACCGGCCTCGTGCGTACCGCCGGAGGGTGTCGGAATCAGGTTGACGTAGGACTCGCGCGCCAGGCTGCCGTCGGCGGTCCAGCAGATCGCCCAGGCCGCACCCGAACCGACCGGAAAATTCTCGTCGCCCTTGGGCGCGTACTTCTCGCCATTGAACACCGGCGCGACCATTTCGCCTTCGATCTGCTCGCTCAGGTACTGCAGCATGCCATCGGCGAAACACCATTCAGTCGTCGCGCCGCCCTCGACGCTCAGCGACACCTGCAAACCGGGCAGTAGCAGTGCCTTGCTGCGCAGCAGACGTTCAAGCTGCGGCAGCGGGATCAGCGGCGAGTCGAAAAAACTCGCATCCGGCCAGGCGCGCAGGCGCGTGCCGCTGGCTTCTCTTGGGTGCATCGCCGAGCCGCTGCAGCGGCTCGATTACGTTCCCGCCGGCAAAAGCCATGCGATGCCGCCCGCCATCGCGCACCACCTCGACTTCGAGCCGCGTCGACAGCGCGTTGGTCACCGAGACGCCAACGCCGTGCAGGCCACCCGAGAAGCGATACGCCGATTCGCGCTCGTCCTTGTTGAACTTGCCGCCGGCGTGCAGCCGGGTGAACACCACTTCGACCGTCGGCACCTGTTCGAGCGGGTGAATCTCGACCGGAATACCCCGTCCGTCATCCTCGACGCTGACCGACTGGTCGGCATGCAGGGTCACCGTGATGCGCTTGCAGAAGCCGCCCAGCGCCTCGTCGGCGGCATTGTCGATTGCCTCCTGAATGATATGCAGGGGGCAATCGATGCGCGTGTACATCCCGGGACGATGGCGCACCGGCTCCAGCCCCTTGAGAACGGCGATCGATTCTGCGGTGTAGCTCATTACCTTGATTTCTCCAGCAGGCCGCCCCGGCGCAGTTCGCGGGCGGTCAGGGACGCTTGTCCGGGGTTTCTAGCAGCCTCAGCCGGCATCGCTGCAGTCGACGCTGGCAATGGCGGCAGCCTGCCACGAACCCGGCCGAGGCGTATTCGAGAACACCAGAACGAAACCTGGCGCGTCAGTTTACCGAGGTCCGGAGTGTACTACCGAATACTTGCCAAGCGATCGATATGACCGGCGATCGCTTGCGCCAGGGTGAGCTGCAGACTTCGGATCCTTCGCTCGCCGCGAGGGAGAAGATGTGCGAGCCGCCGATACTGACTGTCGGAATTTTTTACACACGCGCGTCCCACCAAGACTAGATTTATCACATGTGATTGCTGTAATGCGATTTTTTATAGATGGCACACAACTTGCTTTAAGTTAACTGCGCCACCCTTTTCCCGGAAATGCTCACTTGTCGTCCGGCTATCAATCCAGAACCTCTCAAGGAGAGAACCATGAATTCTCGGTCACTCATTGCTGCGCTCGTCGCCGGCATTACTTCATGCGCAATCGTCCCACAGGCGACGGCTGCGACCATCGTCGCGGACACCGTTCTTGACTACTTCGACTCTGGCACCGGGCCGATGGCGGGTCCTTACGGCGGGACATTTCCGGGAACTTACCCCGTTGCCGTGCCGCTTAGCTATGCAACGGACGGTAACGAAAGCACCTTCGTCTCACTGCCTACACGTTCCTTTTTAACGCTTGGATTCGGTACCGGTTACGTGTTCGACGGTCCCGGACTTGACCTGTTCGTTTCAGAAGTTGGTGGTGCCAGTGAAACCGCCGACGTGTTCATCTCATCGGATTTCGGTGGCACGTTCACATTCCTCGGCGTGGCCACGACCGCGACAGTCAGCGGATTTGACTTCGCCAGCATCGGTTATACGAGCAATGTCAACGCCGTCAAGGTCGTCGGCCTTGATGCCTTTGGTGGTTCGCCGGGATTTGATCTCGCCTTCGTTAAAGGTCTCGAAGGCAGCAGCGTCGTGATTCCGGAACCCGCAACCATGGCTCTCTTGAGCCTCGGCCTCCTCGGTATCGCGGCTTCAGCGCGTCGTCGCAAAAGTTAAGTCACAGCTCCGGAACGGGGTTAGCGCGGGAAGGGGGCAACTCCGACCTGCGAACACGCTCGGCCAAACCCCAGGATCACGAGAGCAAACTGACTCGAATCTCGGCAGGCCCGTCAACGCCTCTGATCGCCGGGTGACTGCCCAGGGAAAGCCGACTCAACTGCGCAAAACGACGGCGCTGCGATTGACCGGAGGCGGCTTTCCTCCCCGCCACTCTCATAGTGTTGCACCTTGCCGCCCTAGGCCAGTTCGCCCAGCCAGGCATCGCGCGGCAGATCGTCAGTCCCCGGGAAAATCACGAAGCGCGTAATGGTGGCCGGATTCATCAGTCCGACGCCGCCCTGCGCCAGTCGGTAGTTCATCACCGGGCGGTCGAGGAAGCTGGTCAGATTCATCAGGCGCTCGGCGAGCGCGGCCTTGCGCACGCCTTCGGCAAGCGTATGCAGGACGTGCCCGCCGGTGAAGAAGAAATCGATGCGCACCTTGAAGCGCTCACCTTCGAACCAGCCGCTAAATGGCTCCGCGAGTTGCTCGGGCGTCAGCACGGTGAGCTGCAGCTTGAGCGGACTCGCCACGTAGACGCTCAGGTCTTTCGCTGCTGCAAATTCAAGACAGGCGATCGACGCCCGCGCGAAGACCTCGGTCTGCGCTTCCGAGCCGACAATCAGCGGTTTGCCCGCGAACATCTGGCTGCTGCGTCGGAGACTATCGAGAGTCTGCTCGATAGCGGCCTCGTCAGTCTGCAAAAAGCGCCGCGCACTGTTGGCCGTTGTGATGACTGTAATCCCGATCGCCATGTTGCCCCCTCAAATAAGTGAACTCCGGCGTTCAGTCGCCGCCGCGATTCCTGCCCTGCACCCACAGCACGTCGCTGCTACCGGCCGCCTTGTTCAGCGCACGACCGAGGACGAACATCAGGTCCGACAAGCGATTCAGATACTTGCGCGCAAAGTCGGAGACCTGCTCGGTCGCCGCCAGATGAACGATCTGGCGCTCGGCGCGACGACAGACGGTGCGCGCCAGATGCGCGAAAGCAGCGGCCCGAGTGCCACCCGGGAGAATGAAGTCCTTGAGCGGCAAGAGATCCTCGTTGAATTGCTCGACCAGCGCTTCGAGTCGAGTGATCTGCGCCTCGCCGATCGTGCTCGTTCCCGGCATGCACAGTTCGCCGCCGAGATCGAAGAGGTCGTGCTGGATGCGGGTCAAGGCGTTGCGGATCGGGTCCGGCATGTCCTCGGCCAAGAGCAGGCCGATGACTGAATTGAGCTCGTCGACCTGGCCCATGGTCTCGATTCTCAAGCTGTCCTTGGCCACCCGGCTACCGTCGCCGAGGCCGGTGGTGCCGGCGTCGCCGGTGCGAGTAACGATTTTCGAGAGGCGATTGCCCATGCTGACTTTCCTGATCAAAATAAGGGCGATTATAGCTGAAGGAAATCTCGTGACCGCTCGATCGCTGAGCGTTGAGCAGCGCACGCTGGTATTCGAGGAAAGCTGAGCGGACTTTTGTCGAGCGCAGCACACAAGGAGGAGCTTCATACGCATGACAACATCGAGCAAACCCCTGCGCGGCCTCAAGGTCATCGAACTCGGCAGCCTGATCGCCGGGCCCTTCGCGGCGCGGATCATGGCCGAGTTCGGTGCCGAAGTGATCAAGATCGAGTCGCCCGCTGGCGGCGACCCCTTGCGCAAGTGGCGCAAACTCTACGAAGGCACCTCGCTGTGGTGGTACGTGCAGTCGCGCAACAAGAAGTCGGTGAGCATCAATCTCAAGCATCCTGCTGGCCGCGAGATCGTTCATAAGCTGGTCGCCGAGGCCGATATCGTCGTCGAGAACTTCCGCCCCGGCGTCCTCGAAAAACTCGGCCTGGGCTGGGAAACGCTTGCAGCCATCAACCCCGGCCTGATCATGCTGCGTCTCTCGGGCTTTGGCCAGAGCGGACCTCTGGCGCAACAACCCGGTTTCGGCGCCATCGGCGAATCGATGGGCGGGCTGCGTTACGTCACCGGCTTCCCCGATCGTCCACCGGTCAAGACGGGTATTTCGATCGGCGACTCGATCGCCGCGCTGTGGGGAGTGATCGGCACGCTGATGGCCCTGCGTCACAAGGAGCTCAGCGGTGGCCAGGGGCAGGTCGTCGATGTCGCTCTCTACGAGGCGGTCTTCGCGATGATGGAGTCGCTGCTGCCGGAGTTCGACGTTTTCGGTTTCGTCCGCGAACGGACTGGCAACATCATGCCCGGCATCACGCCGTCGAACACACACTCGACGCAGGACGGCAAACACGTCGCCATCGGCGCCAATGGCGATGCGATATTCAAACGGCTGATGCGGGCCATCGGCCGTGACGATCTGGCGGAGGACGAGGAACTGGCCGACAACGCTGGTCGCGACGCGCGCCGCGACGAACTGTACGCAGCCATTGACAGCTGGGTGGCGGCGCACGACGAAGCCAGCGTGCTGCACACGCTGGCCGCCGCGGACGTGCCCGCCTCACGCGTATACTCGGCCGCCGACATCGTTGCCGACCCGCAGTACCTGGCCCGGCAAATGATCGAGACCGCCATCCTGCCGGGCGGCAAGTCGTTCAAAATCCCGGGCATCGTTCCGAAACTGTCGGCGACGCCGGGAAGTACCGAATGGCTGGGACCGGCACTCGGCGAGCATACCGAGGAGACGCTGCAGCAGCTCGGCTACGCCGCCGACGCGATCGGTGCCTTGCGTGACGCCGGCACCGTCTTGCTCGGCGCACCGGGCTTGCCGCGCGAGTCCTGAACCGCGCGCCCGCAGTCCCGGCTTGCGCACGCTGAGGCTTGCTTACACAAACTCGTAGTCGATCCGTCCGATGCGCGCCCGCCAGTAAGGGCGTGGCCCCCCCGACATCAGCCAGCGCGCCTCGCCGCACATCGGGATGGTCATCCCCTCGCGCTGTTGGTAGTCGGACCACAGCCCCTCCCACGGCGACACTACGAGCTTGCCGTTCAGCGTACGACCACGTGCCTCGGCGCGAACCGATTCAATCAGTCCATCTTCGTTGAAGCCAAACAACAGGCTGGCGCTGACCTCGCCATCTTTCAAGGTGGCCGTCGCGGAATGTTGGTCGACCGCTTGCCACTGCACCCCCTGGCTGGGCAGGAGGGCGGTCGGATAGCAGGCGGCTTCGGCCAGAAAGCGCATCAACTCGTCGCGCGCGATATCGCCCTTCCCCTGCCGCCTGGCCAGCGAGGTCAGCCCGAACAGGGCCGGATGAAGAGTTCCTTCGCCCGCCACGTAGGCGTCGTGCACATGCACCGTCAGCCCCGGAATGAGCGTCACCCGCCCATCCCAGACGAAGCCCGGCGGACGGGCAATCACTCGCTCGCCGGAGGTAAATGCCTTCCACCGGTCAGCACCGCTATCGGCGATATTGAAGCTGCCCGCGTGCTCGATTCTGACCGCGCCGAGCATCGGCTGACCGGCCGTCAAGGCGACGCGAAAATAGCGCTGCACGGGATCGGGCAAACCGCTCAGCTCGCGCAGCTCGAAGCGTGCCGGCAGCACGGTTTGCCGGCCGGCGACAAGCCGTGACTGCAGCGCGCGGGTCAGAAAAGCCCAGCGTGCGGCGCCAAGCATCGAGACCCCGACGTAAGCCAGCACCGACAGGAAAACGACTGTCAGCAGCGTTTCCATCCATTCCATTCCGATCCCCTCCTTTTCGTCGATTCCGCCGCGAATGGCGGTCGATCTTCGCAAGATTCATCTGCGCGGCCCGGTGCAGGATCCGCAAACTCGGACGCACGCCAGGCATTATGCCATCAAGCTGACGCCCGCAAGGCCTGCGTCGTCGGGCGCGAATGCACAAATGCACGAATGCGAGCAGCCGAAGCGGACAGTTTCCGCTTCGTCACGCCCTCATCGGCAGGCAGAAAAAGCTAGAGCAATCGCTTGACCCGAGCATATCGGTATAACATCGGGCACCGCGTTAACGGTCATGACATGTCGAGACACCCCTGATCATGAAAGTCATGACCGCCCCCCTTCGCCCGGCCCTTCTCCCGCGAGGGGAGAAGGGAGTTTCGTGAGTCGCATACGCCACTTTCACATTAACCGACAGATCGACGACCCATGCCAGACAACAAAGAGAACCTCCCCGCCACCGTGAAACAGCGCTTCAGCCTGAAGCGCGAGCTGGAGTATTTCTTCGCCGCCCTGCGCTTTTTCACGCGCCTGCCGGTGCCGAAATGGGTCGGCCACAGCAGCGAAGCGCTCGATCGCGCGGCGCGCTATTTTCCGGCCGTGGGGCTGCTGGTCGGCGCCATCGCCGCGCTGGTGTTCATCGTCGCCAGCCAGATCTGGCCAATGACCCTGGCGGTGCTGGCGGCAATCGCCAGCAGCATCTATCTGACTGGCGCCTTTCACGAAGACGGCTGGAGCGATATGGTCGACGGTTTTGGCGGCGGCTGGGAGAAGGCGCAGATCCTGAGCATCATGAAGGACTCACGGATCGGCAGCTTTGGTGCCGTGGCCCTGGTCGTGCTGCTGCTGGCCCGCTTTCTGGCGCTGGTCGAGTTCGACCCGCTGATCATTCCGATGGTATTGCTCGCCGGTCACACGCTTTCGCGCTTTGCCTCGACGACGCTTTTGCGCGCCCTCGACTACGTTCGCGACGAGGGCAAGGCGAAGCCGCTGGCAACGCGCATCGGCTGGCGCGAGCTGGGCTTCGCGGCACTCACCGCGCTGCTGCCGCTGCTCCTGCTGCCGCCCTTCGAGGCTTTCCTTGGCTGCCTCTTCGCGGCCCTGGCGACGTTCTGGCTGGCGCGCATGTTCCGGCGCCAGATCGGCGGCTACACCGGCGACTGCCTCGGCGCCACGCAGCAACTCGCCGAAGTCGCCTTCTACGCCGGGCTGCTGTGCAGGTTTTCCTGATCCGCCATCCGCGCCCCCTGCTCGAGAGCGGCGTCTGCTATGGCCAGCTCGACGTCGAAGGCGAAGATCCACGGCCGCTGGCCAGGCGCTTGCGCTCGTTTCTGCCGGCCGATACGGCAGTCGTCGCCAGCCCCCTGCGGCGCGCCCTTGGCCTCGCCAAAGCCCTGGATAGGCAAGCGCGGGTCGATGCGCGGCTGATGGAGATCGACTTCGGCGCATGGGAAGGCCAGCGCTGGAGCGACATCGACCGCCGCTTGCTCGACCAGTGGGCCACCGATGTCTTGCACTTCGCCCCGCCCGGCGGCGAATCGGCAGCGCTGCTGCAGGCACGCGTCGTCGACTGCGTGAACAGCCTGTGCGCCGAGCCTGCAAAGCGCCTGGCGCTGGTCACGCACGCTGGCGCCATCCGCGCCGCGCTCGGCTACTGGCTGCAACTGCCGATCGGCCAGTGGAGCCGGTTGCCGCTTGCCTTTGGCAGTATCTCCCTGCTCGAGATCGAT
Source organism: Candidatus Accumulibacter meliphilus (assembly GCF_036625345.1). Taxonomy (NCBI): domain Bacteria; kingdom Pseudomonadati; phylum Pseudomonadota; class Betaproteobacteria; genus Candidatus Accumulibacter; species Candidatus Accumulibacter meliphilus. Next base: position 440,892 of record NZ_JAZKTZ010000003.1, read on the forward strand.
GCCCCGGCAGGCCTTCAGCGGGCGGCAGGCCGGCAGGGAGAGGCACTGCGCGAAGCTACGCCGCCCGCGCAACTGCGCTATCTCAACCACTGAGCGGCAGCAGCCGTGCGGCGTCTCGTCAGACCGCCGCTCAACCGCGCGGATGATGCTGCGCGTGCAGGCTCTTCAGCCGTTCGCGGGCGACATGGGTATAGATTTGCGTCGTCGAGATGTCCGAATGGCCGAGCAGCAGCTGCACGACACGCAGATCGGCGCCGTGATTGAGCAGGTGCGTGGCGAAGGCGTGGCGGAGCACGTGTGGCGACAGCCGCGCCGGATCCATGCCGGCGTGCAGCGCGTAGCGCTTGATCAGTTGCCAGAACGCCTGCCGGCTCATCGCCGCACCACGGCTGGTAAGGAAGAGGTCGTCGCTCTGCCGTCCATTGAGCAGCGCCGGCCGGCCATTGGCCAGATGGCGGCGCAGCCAGTCGCCGGCCACTTCGCCAAGCGGCACGATGCGCTCCTTGCTGCCTTTACCGAAGACGCGCAGCACGCCCATGTCGAGATTGACTTCGTACACCTTCAGGCCGACCAGCTCGGAGACGCGCAGGCCGGTCGCATAGAGGGTTTCGAGCATCGCCCGATCGCGCTCGCCGAGCAGGCTCTCGGTCGGCGGCGCCGCGAGCAGGCGATCGACCTGCAGCTCGGAAAGCACTTTCGGCAGCCGCGACGGCTGCACCGGCATGGCGATCTTCAGCGTCGGATCGCTGCTGCGCAGACCACGCGCGAGGAGGTGGCGATAGAAGCGGCGCAAGGTGGACAGGTAGCGCGCCTGCGAAGAGGCACGCAGCGTTTGCGAGAGCGTGGCGACGAAGCGCATCAGGGTCGCCTCGTCGATCGCACACAGACTGCCGAGACGCTGCTCGGCAAGCCAGGCGGCGAGTTGCAGGAGATCGCTGCGATAGCTGGCCAGCGAAGCTTTGGCCAAACCGTCTTCAAGCCACAGCGTGTCGCAGAAAGCTTCGATCTCGGCGAGATCGGCAGGCTCGGCGTCAGCAGCCTTCATGCGCCAGCAGCCAGCGCTTGACGTCGAGCAGGAAACCGCCATTCTGGCGCGCAAAACCGCCCAGCCCGCCGCCGGCCGCGAGAACGCGATGGCAGGGAACGATCACCGGAAAGGGATTCGCGCCGCAAGCCTGGCCAACGGCCCGCGGCGCGTTGTGCAGCGCCTTGGCAATCTCGCCGTAGGCACGCGTCTGGTGCGTCGGGATGGCCGCGATCTGCTGCCAGACGCGACGCTGGAAGAAGGTCCCCGAGGGGCGCAAGGGCAGACCGAAAACGAACTCCGCATCGGCCAGGTAGGCGGCGAGCTGGCGCACGGTCTCGGCAGCCAGCGCGTTTTTCGGCGCCACTTCAGGGCTCGGCGGCAGGAAAACAATGCGCTGCACTTCGTCGTCGTCGCAGCGCACACCCAGGCAGAATCCGGGCGCGGCGATCAGCGCCTGGTAGTCAGGGCCATCACCCGACACGCGCGCAGCAATCGCCGTCACTCAGGAGGCCTTGCCGAGTAGCGCCTGTTTCAAGATCGTCCTGTACCGGCTTGTTGCCCAGCCAGATCCTGAGCAGCGCCCGATAGAAATCCTCGCCGGCAATATCCTTTCCTTGCGCCTGCCCGTTGACCGTCAGGCGGGTACCGCTCGCCGGCAGCCAGTCGATCAGGATACTGGTCCCGGTCTTCGCTTCGCCGATCGCCAGCATGAGGTCGGAAAGCTGCTTCAGGCGGTCCTTCAGGCCGGCCATTTCGGCTTCGGAATGGTTGTTGGCCATGCCTTCCTGCAGCGCCTCGACGAACTGCTGGGCGGTGAGGTCGCGCAACAGCGTAATGGCAATCCGCTTGCCGCCCTTGGCCGCCAGAACCGCCTCGCTGTCGCCGCTTTTCTGGGGCAAATAGAGCGCCATGGCATAGATCTGGAAGAAGACCTTCTTGCGCAGGCCGGCACCATTGACCAGCAACTCGCCGTTGCCGACCTTGGTCTTGATCGTCGAACTTGACGCCGGCTACTTCGACGGCGGTCGCCAATTGGCAGAATTGGCAGAACAGGGCGGCCATCGCCGCCAGCAGCAGTTTTTTCATCACCTCATGCCTCCTTGCCATTAGCACTTGATCGATTCTCCAGGACCTCGGTCAGGCACGCACCTCGCCGTTGCCGAGAACAATCCACTTCTGGCAGGTCAGCCCTTCGAGGCCGACCGGTCCGCGCGCGTGGATTTTGTCGGTCGAAATGCCGATTTCGGCACCGAGACCGTATTCGAAGCCATCCGCGAAGCGCGTCGAGGCATTGACCATCACCGACGCCGAATCGACTTCGCGCAGGAAACGCATCGCCGCCGTGTAGTTTTCGCTGACGATGGCGTCGGTGTGATGCGAGCCGTAGGCATTGATATGTTCGATGGCTTCGTCGAGTCCGGCGACCACCTTGACCGAGATGATCGGCGCCAGGTATTCGCTGGCGTAATCTTCCTCACTCGCCGGCCATGCCGTGGTGACGATGGCCAGCGTTTCCGGGCAACCGCGAAGCTCGACACCGCGCTCGGTCAACATGGCGCCAATCAGCGGCAGCAGATCGGCGGCAACGGAACGCGCCAGCAGCAGCGACTCGGCGGTGTTGCAGGTACCGTAGCGCTGCGTCTTGGCGTTTTCGATGATCTGCAGCGCTTTCTCCGGATCGGCGTGATCATCGACATAGACGTGGCAATTGCCATCCAGGTGCTGGATCATCGGCACCCGCGACTCAGCCAGCAAGCGCGAGATCAGCCCCTTGCCGCCACGCGGAACGATGACATCCACGTACTCGCGCATGGTGATCAGATGACCGACGGCCGCGCGGTCGGTGGTGTCTATCACCTGTACGGCGCTTGGCGGCAGTCCGGCACTGGCCAGCCCCGCATGGACCAGGGCGGCAATTGCCCGGTTACTGCGGATGGCTTCCGAGCCACCGCGCAGGATCGCCGCGTTTCCCGACTTCAGGCACAGCGCGGCGGCGTCGGCGGTGACGTTCGGGCGGGCCTCGTAGATGATGCCGACAACGCCCAGCGGTACCCGCATACGGCCCACCTGGATGCCACTCGGGCGGAACTTGAGGCCACTGACCTCGCCGACCGGGTCGTCCAGCGCAGCGACCTGCTCGACGCCTTCGGCCATCGCCGCAATGCCTTTTTCCGAAAGTGTCAGGCGGTCGAGCAGCGCGGGTTCGAGGCCGGCAGCGATGGCGGCGGCCAGATCCTCGCGATTGGCGGCGACCAGAACACTGGCCTCGCGGCGAATGGCCGCGGCGATCGCGCGCAGTGCGCTGTTCTTGGCGTTGCTGTCGGCACGCGCCATGGCCCGCGACGCCGCGCGCGCCTGCTGGCCAACGCTATGGATGTACTGCTCTATGCTCATGAGGCTTTCCAGAATTGCAGAGGGGCCGATAAATGCTCAATAAACGTTCAAAAAGCGCGCCAGAAAGCTGGCGACGCAGAAACCTGGAAACGTTAGAAACTTTCACCAGGCCGCGGGCTGGCCTTTGCCGCCCCGCCGACAAGACCATGCGGAGCGAAAAGGCTGGCATTGTTGCAGTGCAGCGAGGACAATGCCAGCGTGAAGGCCAGCGCGAAGTCGGTCAACTGCCGTTTGCGATCAAGTTGCGATTATAGGCATCGACGGTGCGCCAGGGTCAAGGGAACCACCGCAAAGAATTACACTCAGAGGGCTATTCCTCCCTCTCAACTACCTGCGTCGATCATGAAACGAAAACTCATTTTGCCAACGGAAGTGAAAGTTTGCGCCACCTGCAGTTACTGGGATGGAGAGCGCAAGGTCGATAGCGAAATGCAGCTGGTCGTCGTCAGCGAAAGCTGCGTCGGCGAGTGTCTGGTGCGGAGCAAAGCGTCGCCCAGCCTCACCGAGGCCAGCACAGAAAGCCAGGATTGCCTCTGGGAGCACCTGGCGCCGGACGAAGTCGCTCCCGGCGAGCTGGAAGGCGGCAGCGCCGCCTGAAATGGCAAGGGTGCCCGTCTCTCGGGCCGAAGGGTTTCAGGCAACAGCGATGTTCAGACCAAGACGCAGGAACTCGTTCCACACGTCGCCGCTGGCCAGGCCCTTGATCATGCGGTCGATGCGCGCCGCCTGCGCCAGCGCCGCCCTCGCCCGCCCGCCGTTCACCCGCTGCAATGCCTTTCTGATCTGCCCCTGGCGAGCGCCCCAGACGCGGGCCTCCTTCAACAGCTCGGGCAGCGGCTGACGCGCCTCGAGACCGGCGTTGATCTGGGCCAGGGCGCGCACCTCCTCGGTCATTGCCCAAAGCACCAGCGGCGGCGCCTCACCCTCCTGCTGCAGACCATCGATGGTGCGCGTCAGGCGCAGCACATCACCCGCCAGCATCGCTTCACGCAGGCCGTCGAGGTCGTAGCGGGCGACGTTGAGCACCGCCTCGCGAATCTGCTCGAGGCGCAGCGCACCCGACGGGTAAAGGATTTCGAGTTTGAGAATTTCCTGATGCGCGGCCAGCAAATTGCCTTCGACGCGCTCGGCAATGAAGCGCAGACCGGCCGCATCGGCGCTTTGCTGCTGACGCGCGAGACGAGCAGCGAGCCAGGCCGGCAGCTCGGCAAGCCCGGGCGGGATCAGTTTGACGACCGCCCCGGCGGCAGCCACCGCGCCGACCCAGGCGGCCTTCTCCTCGCGCCAGTCGGCGCCGGTCATGGTCACCAGCAGCAGCGCATCCGGCGACGGACGCGCGCAGTAGGCCTGTAGCGCGGCACCGCCGTCGCGCCCCGGCTTGCCGGCCGGCAGACGCAGATCGATCAGCTTGCGCCCGGCGAACAAGGACATGCTGCCGGCGGCCTGGTAGAGATCGTTCCAGTTGAAAGCGCTGCCGGCAACCAGCACTTCGCGTTCGTCGAAGCCCGCCTGGCGCGCCGCGGCGCGGATCGCGTCGGCCGCTTCGATGACCAGCAAGGGCTCGTCACCATAGACCAGATAGACCGGCTTGAGCTCGCGCTGGAGCTGCGCCGCGAGATGTTCGCCCTTGAGCTGCATGGGGCTCGCCGCTATCTGGCTAGCGCTGGCTTGGCGGGCGTGGCCCCATTCACCGCATCCACCGCACCCACCGCATTCGCATCCACCGGCTTGACCGGCACGGCCGCTTCCCCTGGCTGCGCTGGAGCGCCCGGCTCGCCCGCCGGCACCGGTTTGCCTGCCGCCAGGCGGCGCATCAACTGGTGCACCAGGTCGTTCTCCATGTCGCGCCAGAGCAGCACCTCTTCCTGCTGTTTGGCGAGCACGTTGGAGTCGTCGTAGGTCAGGTCGCGGACCAGTTCGATGGTCCCTGGCGCGACCAGATCGCGGCCCTTGGCGTCGACCACGCGGTAGGGATACAGGTAGCGCAAGCGCAGTTCGCTGACCCGGCCGGTGCCGGAAACCGACAGGATGATGCGGTCGCGATACTCGGTGCCAGGCTGAAAAGTCGCCTGCGCGCCGCTCGGGACAAGTGCCAGACGCGTCGTCGCCGAGGAACGAATGGCGCGCCGCAGATCGGCGCCGACCACCGAATATTCAGGCATCGCCAGGTAAATACTCTCGTAGGGCAAAGAGTAGGAGCCGCGCAACTGGAAACCGCAAGCGGCAAGCAGGGTGAGCATCGCCAGGAAGAGCGCACGCGTGGCGACACGAGCAGGGGCCCGCAAAATGGGCGGCAGCGCCAGGCGCATCGGAGTCTCCCTCAAGCTTTCAAGCGACGATGTTGACCAGGCGGCCGGGAACGACGATCAGCTTTTTCGGCGCGGCACCGGCCAAATGCCTGGCGGCCGCTGCGCAGGCCAGCGCGGCAGCTTCGATGCTTGCCCGGTCGGCACCTGCCGGCACCCGCAGGCTGCCGCGCAGCTTGCCGTTTATCTGCAGCATGAGCTCGATTTCATCCTGCACCAGGGCCTCTGCGTCGGGCTCCGGAAAAGCTTGCGTGCTGGCCGTGCAGCCGGGCCGCAGCGCCGCAAACAGCGCCTCGCAGACGTGCGGCACGATCGGGTTGAGCATCAGCACCACCGCTTCCAGCGTTTCCTGCCTGACGGCGCGCACGACGGCCGATTTTCCGGCGGGTTCTCCGACCGTTTCGCCGACCGTTTCGCCGACCGTTTCGCCGCTCACCCGGTTATAGCCGTTGAGCAACTCCATAACCGCCGCAATCGCGGTATTGAACTGTTTGCGGCGGCCATAATCGTCGGCAACCTTGCCGATCGTCTGGTGCAACTGGCGACGCAAGGCCTTCAGTTCCGGCGACATTTCGCCGCGTTCCGCAGCGCCGATCGGCAGAACAGGGCCCGCCGAAACGTGCTCGAAGACGATTCGCCACAAGCGCTTGAGAAAACGGAAGCCACCCTCGACGCCGGCATCCGACCACTCCAGCGACTGGTCAGGCGGGCTGGCGAACATGATGAACAGGCGCGCCGTATCGGCGCCGAACTGATCGATCAGCGACTGCGGATCGACGCCATTGTTCTTCGACTTGGACATTTTCTCGATGCCGCCGACGCTCACCGGCAGGCCATCGGCGCGCAGCGTGGCGCCGCTGGCGCGACCGCGTTCGTCATGCACGGCATCGACCTCGGCGGGGTTGATCCACTGTTTCTTGCCGTTGGCGTCCTCGCGGTAGAACGTCGGCGCGACGACCATGCCCTGAGTCAGGAGATGGGCAAAAGGCTCACCGAGCAAGTCCGTGCCCGGCGAGGCCTCGCCGAACAGCCCGACGTCGCGCATCAGCTTGGTCCAGAAGCGGGCGTAGAGCAGGTGCAGAATGGCGTGTTCGATGCCACCGATGTACTGGTCGATGCCCCCCTGGCACCAGTAGGCGACGCGCTCGTCGACCATCGCCTGGTCGTTGTCCGGACAACAATAGCGCAGGAAGTACCACGAGGACTCGACAAAAGTGTCCATGGTGTCGGTTTCGCGCCGCGCCGGCTGGCCACATTTCGGGCAGCTGCAGGCGTAAAACTCGGGCATCGCACTCAAAGGCGAGCCGGCGCCGGTGATGGTCACGTTTTCCGGCAGGACCACCGGCAGGTCGGCATCGGGAACCGGCACCTCGCCGCAGCTGGGGCAGTGAATGATCGGGATCGGGCAGCCCCAGTAGCGCTGCCGCGAAATGCCCCAGTCACGCAGCCGGAACTGGACTTTCTTCTCGCCCAGGCCCTTGGCCGCCAGATCGGCGGCGATGGCGTCGACCGCAGCGGCGCAGTCCAGACCATCGTACTTGCCGGAGTTGACGCAACTGGCGCGCTGCTTGTCGGCGTACCACTCCTGCCAGCCGTCGAGCGAGAAAGTCTCGCCAGGCACGGTGATGACCTGTTTGATCGCCAGGCCGTACTTCCGGGCAAAAGCGAAGTCGCGTTCGTCGTGCGCCGGAACGGCCATCACTGCGCCGTCGCCGTAGCTCATCAGCACGTAGTTGCCGATCCACACTTCGATCTGCTCGCCGCTCAGCGGATGGCTGACGTAGATGCCGGTCGGCATGCCCTTCTTGTCCATCGTCGCCAGGTCGGCTTCCGCGACTCCACCACGCTTGCATTCCTCGACGAAAGCGGCGATCTGCGGATCGCGCGCCGCCGCGTAGCTGGCCAGCGGATGCTCGGCGGCGACGGCACAGAAAGTGACGCCCATGATGGTGTCGGCACGGGTGGTGAACACCCACAACTGCCCGGGCTCGCCGTCCAGCTCGTAGGGAAAGGCGAAGCGCACGCCGGTGCTCTTGCCGATCCAGTTCTTCTGCATCAGGCGCACCTGCTCGGGCCAGCCTTCGAGCTGCTCGAGATCGGCGAGCAGCTCCTCCGCGTAGGCGGTGATCTTCATGTAGTACATCGGGATTTCGCGCTTTTCGATCAGCGCCCCCGAGCGCCAGCCACGCCCGTCGATGACCTGCTCGTTGGCGAGCACGGTCTGGTCGACCGGGTCCCAGTTCACCGTTCCCAGGCGCTGGTAGATCAGACCTTTCTCGTACAGACGGGTGAACAGCCACTGCTCCCAGCGGTAGTACTCGGGCGTGCACGTGGCGATCTCGCGCTGCCAGTCGATGGCGAAACCCAGCCGCTTGAGCTGGGTCCGCATGTAGTCGATGTTGGCGTAGGTCCATTGCGCTGGCGGGACATTGTTCTGGATCGCCGCGTTCTCGGCCGGCATCCCGAAAGCATCCCAGCCCATCGGCTGCAGGACGTTGTAGCCGAGCATGCCGTGGAAGCGCGCCAGGACGTCGCCGATGGTGTAGTTGCGCACGTGCCCCATGTGCAATTTGCCGGACGGATAGGGGAACATCGACAGGCAGTAGTACTTCGGCCGGCTCGGATCCTCGATGGCACGCGCTGCGCCGCTGTCGTTCCAGAATTGCTGAGCGGCTAGTTCAACGTCCGCGGGCTGATACTTTTCCTGCATGGCCAGTAGGGGTCCGGAAATAGGCTGAAGCGCGAATTATACGCATAGTACGCATAGGCGCCTGGCCCTGCTCCGCTGCCGCACCAGCCTCTTGCGGGCGACGCGGCATCTGCCGGGCGACCGACTCTAGAGCCTGGTGCAGCAAACGAGTATGCAGAACGGCAACGGCGAGACGACGCGCAAGGGGTGCCGGAGGGGAAGGAAAAACCGGCGAGGGGGGCGAGTGGCGTAGCGCCGCTCAAGCCATTTAGACGGCCGGCCCCTGGACGTGCAGCATCCTGTTGATTCCTGACTGAAAGAGCCTGGTGACGTTCTGTACGGCAAGCAGGTGCATGCTCGACATGCGGCTCTGGTGACGCCACAGCCAGAAGACACAGTTCACGCCGGGCGTCTCGCGCACCAGAACGGAATTCCCCTCGGCTTCGGAAAGATCGATGAAACGTTCCACGGCTAGGCGGTAGTAATCCGAACTGTCGCAGCGGCCGGTCATTTCCTCGGCTTCTCCGGCCGCACGGCGCCACAGCTTGAGTGCCAGATCTTCGCTGATACCGGTCTTGTGGGCGACCCACGGTAGAATTTTTGGTGCTTTCATGGTCTTGCTCCTGAGAATCTGGGGATGCCAGGCGCTGTCAGCTTGCGACCGAAACCTCATGAGATCGGCCATGTTGCAACGCAGCATCATTATAAGCAATTCCCCCAGCAGAAAGTTGAGGGTTTCTTCTAATTGTCTCGCTCAAGCCATCGGATGAAGCTCCCGTTGTGGTCCAAATCCAACACAGTTGATGCAACGCGGAGCAGACTTCCACGTGCAAAGCGGTGCAGGCAAGCAGGGTTTTTCTACCGCACCGCAACATCCGCTGCTCTTTGATCCGACTCCAGCTTAGCAGCGCCGCCGCCGGGTCAACGTGCATAAGTGCACAGCACGGCAGAATGCGCCGGGATCTTGAGCCCCCCGGCCTTGCCCTCGGCTGAAAGCGCCCGCGACACCAGCCACTCATCCCAGCTTCCTCCCAGATTTCTCCCCGGCGCTTACCAGATCGCTTTTCAGAATGGCTTCCATGGCTGGCGAACAACGCCAGCACTCATCCGAGGAGAACAAAATGGAAACCCCGGCAACAAGAATCAGCCACCTCAAGGCGCTTGTCCTGAACGCCGACGGCCATGCCTTCGATACCCGAACGGGAAGAAGCTACCGCCTCAATCCGCCCGCCCAGGTCGCGCTGCTGATGATGCAGGACGGCAAGTCGCGGCCGGCGATCATCGCCGCACTGGTCGCTCTTTGCGAGCAGCCAAGCGCCGTCGTCGAAAGCGGTGTCGATGGCTTTTTCAAGCAGATGGCGAGCTACGTATCATGAGCCGCGCCGCCGAACAGCAGCACTGGCTGGGCTGGAATGTGGCCATCACCGGCATCAACGCCCGGCCCGACAGTCCCGGCCCGGGCTGTGCAGTAGCCCGCTGCCTGCGCCACACGACCGGCTTTCGCGGACGCATCGTCGGCCTCGCCTACGCGACGCTCGATGCCGGGCTCTACCTGCGCGAAAGCTGCGACAGCGGGCATCTGTTGCCCTACCCGGCAAGCGGCTCGACGGCCTTGCTCGAACGACTCGACGAAGTGCTGTGCCGGGATCGCATCGACGCCCTACTGCCCTGCCTCGACGCCGAACTTCCCAACTTCATGGCCATCGAAGAGCCGCTCAAGCAGCGCGGCATCCGCCTCCTGCTGCCACAGCGGCTGCAACTTCGCCGCCGCGACAAGGACCGCCTGCCCGCTCTTTGTGCCGACGCCGGTGTCGCCACGCCGGCCGTCCGTCGCCTCACCGACGAGGGCTTTTTCGACCATTGCGGGGCCGAGGGATGGCCTTTTCCGCTACTGATCAAGAGCGTTTTCTACGACGCCTGGATCGTTCATTCGGCGCCCGAAGCCCGCCAGCGCTACCGACAGGTGGTCGCCACCTGGGGCTACCCGGTGCTGATCCAGAAATTAGTGCACGGCGACGAGGTCAATCTCACGGCCCTGGGCGACGGCAGCGGCGCAATGATCGGCGAAGTGATGATCCGCAAGCAGGCGGTCACCGACAAAGGCAAGGCCTGGGCCGGCGTCGCCATTGACGACCCGGAACTGCAGGAGGCCGGGCGTCGCTTGTTCCACAGCCTCAAGTGGCGCGGTCCGCTCGAACTCGAAATGCTTCGCGACGCCGCCGGCACTCTGCAGTTGATCGAAATCAATCCGCGCTTTCCGGCCTGGATCTATCTCAGCCACGGCGTTGGCCGCAACCTGCCGGCTGCTCTGCTCGCCATGATGAATGGCGCGCTGCCCGAACAGCTCGATCTGGCGCCGCCACGCCCGGGCACCAGCTTCATCCGTCACGCCCAGGAAACGATCGTCAGCCTCGATGAAATCGCCACCCTCGCGGCAAGCGGCAGCACCCTGCGTGCCTGCGCCCCCGCCAGCCTCGCCGCCTGAAGCACACAAGGAGAAAAGGATGCACAAGATGACCTGGGAAACGCCGCGCATCGCGCCCGTGGAACTGCAATCGCTGAACAGCTTCGGGCGCCGCCGCAGCAGTGCCGACAGCCAGTCGGAGATCGATGGCGTGCCCCTGGCGACGCTGGTCGAGCGCTACGGCTCGCCGCTCTATGTCACTTCCGAGCAACGCCTGCGCGCCAATATCCAGCGCATCCGCCAGGCTTTTACCGCGCGTTACGCGCAGGTGATTCACGGCTGGTCGTACAAGACCAACTACAACGGCGCGGTCTGCTCCATCCTCCACCAGGAAGGCTCCTGGGCCGAAGTGGTGTCGCGCTTCGAGTACGAGAAGGCGCGCGCGCTTGGTGTGCCGGGAGAGCACATCGTCTTCAATGGCCCGAACAAGCAGCGCCCGATTCTCGAACGAGCGATTGCCGAAGGCGCGCTGATCCACGTCGACCATGCTGACGAACTGGCGCTGATCGAAAGCATCGGCGAAGAACGCCGCGAGTGCGTTCCGGTGACGCTGCGCCTCAATTTCGAAACCGGTTACAGCGAGCCCTGGAGCCGCTTCGGCTTCAATCTCGAAAGCGGCGCGGCCCGCGCCGCGATCAGCAAGGTCAAGACCAGCGCCCATTTGCGCATGAACGGCCTGCATTGCCACATCGGCACCTTCATCCTCGATCCGCGCGCCTACGCCGCGGCGGTAACGACGTTGTGCACGCTGGCCGAGGAGATCGAAGCCGACGGCACGCGCCTGAGCTACCTCGATATTGGCGGCGGACTGCCGTCCTGCAACGCCCTTCAAGGCATCTACCTGCCGCCAGAGCAGGCCACGCCGGATATCGAGGAATATGCCGAAGCCATCTGCAGTGCTTTCCTGGCAGGAACGGCTTACCGACTCGAGCGCGGTGATCAGCGCCCGACACTGATTTTCGAAAGCGGCCGCGCGGTCATCGACGACGCGCAGAGCCTGATCACCTCGGTGGTCGGTCGCAAGGAAACCGCCGACGGCCGCCCGGCCGCCATTCTCGACGCCGGCCTGAATGCCCTCTTTACCGCGCTATGGTACGACCACCCGGTCAAGCTCGCGTCGCCAGCGCGCGGCGAGCCGCGCGATACCGTGCTCTACGGGCCGCTGTGCATGAACATCGACGTGCTACGGCACTCGGTGCAACTGCCGCCGCTGGCGCTTGGCGACCTGCTGCTGATCGCACCGGTCGGCGCCTACAACACCACCCAGTCGATGCAGTTCATCGAATACCGTCCGGCGGTGGTGTTGATCCACGGCGACCGTGAAGTCAGCCTGATCCGTGCCGCGGAAGATCTCGAGATCGTCTGCGCCCCGGAACGACTACCGGCGCATCTGGCGCAAGCCGTAGCGGCAAGCGGCGCCCGCGTCGTTCCGCTGCGCATGGCGGGAGGCTGAGATGCGCGCCCTGAGCGATGCCCTGCGCAGCTTGCTGGACGCCTATGGCGCGCTGTTCCTGGCGCGCCAGCGTCTGGTCGGCGCACTGGTCCTGGCGGCAACCCTGTGCGACCTGGCAACCGGCCTCTGCGGCCTCACCGCCGGCGTTGCCGCGCTGCTCACGCGCCGCCTGCTGCGTTTGCCGGCCCTGCCTGGCGACGCCGAGATCCTCAACGCCATCTACGCCGGCCTCGCCCTCGGCGCCTTCTACGCCAGCGAGCCGCGCCTGTTTGCTCTCGCCGCTTTCGGCGGACTGCTCGGCGTGCCACTGGCCAGCGCGCTGCGCCAGATGCTCGCCGGCCCCTTCGGCGCCCGCGGCCTGCCGCTACTCGGCGCCCCTTTTCTGTGCACCGCCTGGACCCTGCTGGCGGTAGCCAAGGGCATCGCCCTGCCCCTGCGCACCGTTTGGCCGGCGTGGCCGCTGCTCCCCGACTGGGTCCCAGGCGAAGCGGCCGCGACCGCCTTCTCGGCACTATCCAGTATCGGCGCCCTGTTTTTTGTTGCCAATCCACTGGCCGGCATCCTGGTCATGGCCGCGCTCCTCGTCGCCTCACGCATCCTGGCCCTGCTCGCCATCGCTGGCGGCCTTCTGGCGAATCTGCTGCTCGCCCAGTTCAGCACGACGCCGGTGCCGGGTCTGGCGCTACTGGTCACCTACAATGGCGCCCTGGTCGCCCTCTTTGTCGGTGGCCTGCTCGCCGTGCCGACGCGGCGGACGCTACTGCTTGCCGCCGGCGCCGTACTGGTCGCCAGCGCGCTCTCGGCCGGCATGTTGGCGCTCTCGGCAGGTGTCGGCGTGCCGCCTTTATCGGCGCCGTTCGTGCTTACCGTGTGGCTGGCCAGCGCGGCACTGCGTGCCGAAAGCAGCGCCAGCTGGGCGCGCTTCTGGCTGGCGCTGCCGGCCTGCCCCGAGGAGAGCCTGGTCAACGCGCGCCTGGCCAGCGCCCGCGGACTGGCCAGCGGCAGCACCGCACTGCTGCCGCCCTTCGCCGGCCGGATGAGTATCTCGCAGGCAGTCGACGGCGCCCATACGCATCAGGGCGCCTGGCGCTATGCACTCGACTTCGTGGTGCTGGTCGACGCTCAGAGCTATTGCCGTGCGGGTTCCCGGCTGAGCGATTTCCATGCCTTCAACCTGCCGGTGCTGTCCCCGGTCCGCGGCCACGTGGCAGCCATTTGCAACGACATCGCCGATAACCCGCCTGGCGAGATGAATCTGGTCGAAAACTGGGGCAATCACGTCCTCATCGACATCGGTGGCGGACTCTACGTGCTGCTGGCGCATCTGCGCCGGGGCAGCATCAAGCTTTCCCCGGGAGATAACGTGACACCCGGTGCGCTGCTCGGTCGCTGCGGAAATTCCGGCCGCTCGCCACAGCCGCACCTGCACATGCACGTCCAGCGGGGCGCGCGGTTGGGCTCGCCAACCGTCCCCTTTCATCTCGCGCACTGCCTGATCAACGGCCGGGAATATGCGCTTGACGGCCAAGCTCGCGAAGGCCAGACGGTCGAGGCGCTGACCGGCAATGACGCTCTGTCAACTGCCTTCGCGCCCCGACCTGGGCGCGAATGGTTGTTCAAATCCGGCGCCAAGGAGTGGCGACTGGCCGCCGAAACCGGCCTGCTCGGTGACACCCGCCTGGTCTCCTCCGCCGGTGGCAGCGTACTGGCCAGCAGCGCCCGCAGCCTGCTGGCGCTGCATCAACGACGCGGCTCGCCGGATATCCTGCTGGATGCCTTCGTCCTGGCGTTCGGAATGACGCCTTTTGCCGCACAAGCGCTGCGCTGGCGCGATGCGGCCGACGCTTCGCTGTTGCCGCTACCGCTCTCGCTGCGCCTTGCGCGGCGCTTGCGCCACCCCTTTGGTGCCAATCTCGACAGCCACTGCGAACGTCGCTGGGATGCCACTCGCCAACTCTGGCGTCAGCATTCACGGCACCGGCTGAGGACCGCCAGCGGTGAAATCGAAGCCGAGAGCTTTGGCTGGATCTCCGCAAGCCGCGGTCCGGTGGCCTTCTCGCTGGTGGTCGCCGGGCACACGCTTGCCAAAGCAGTGCTTGTCGGCTACGGCAATCGTGGCGATCATGGTGTCCCGGCCTGGTCGGCCGCCCTTCTGCAGACATCCACCTCATGATCCGCCTGACCATACAACGCAAGGTTTTCCTGGCCACCTTTGCCCTGGCGACGGCCATGGCCCTGCTGCTGACCCTGCTCATGCGCTGGAATCTCGGCGACGGTTTCGCGCGTTACACGAGCGCCGCCGAGCTGGCACGCCTCGACGGCACGATCAGCAACATCGAAGCCGAATACGCCCGGCACGGCAACTGGGATTTCCTGCGCGCGGCGCCGGAGCAGGTCTGGCTGCGCTTGTCGCGCCCACAGCGCGAGAGCAGCCCCGATCGTCAAGGGCCCGAGCGCGCAGCGGGCTTTCCAGCGGACTTTCCACCGGAGCGGCAGCCGCCGCCGTTCGGGCCGGGGCAGGAGCAAGATCCGGGACCCGCAGCCCGCGGCGAAGGACCGCCACGGCCAGCAACTGCAGGCCCGCCGCCGGACAGCGGAAACCTCGGCACGGGGCCGCGGCAGGGTCGGCCCAACGCTCGCCCGCCGTTCGACGTTCTGCGCGTTGGCCCGCGCCTGGCGCTCGTCGATGCCGAGGACAGGTGGCTGGCGGGAAGTGCCGCGGCAGGCGGCGTCGGCGCGACCCGGTCGATCGTCTATCAGGGCAGCGTTGTCGGTCAGCTGAGCTTGCAGGCGGCGCCATCCTCCGGAGACGAACTCGACGCCGCTTTCCTGGCCAGTCAGACCGAGAACATGCTTTTTTCCGGCCTGGCGGCGCTGGGCTTCTCGCTGCTCGCGGCCTGGCTGCTGGCGCGCCATCTGCTGGCGCCGATCGGCGATCTGGCACGCGCTGCGCGCCAGATCGCCGGCGGCGCACTTGATACCCGCATCCAGGTGCGCAGCGAAGATGAACTGGGCCAGCTGGCAGCCGATTTCAATGACATGGCCGAGCGCCTCGGCCGCGTCGAAGAATCGCGCCGGGCCTGGATCTCGGAAAGTTCGCACGAGCTGCGCACGCCTCTGGCCGTCCTGCGCGCCGAGATCGAGGCCATGCAGGACGGCGTGCGCACGCCCAACGCGGCAACGCTGGCCCGTCTGCACAAGCAGGTGCAGCAGCTGACGAAGCTGGTCGACGACCTGCGCCTGACCCTCGATCGCGAACCCGCCGAGGGGGCCATGGAACGTGAGTTGGTGGCCTGGGTAGCTCCGGTGGCAGTCCTCGAAGAGGCCATCGAGACTTTTCGTGAGCGTTACGACGCAGCCAATATCCGACTCGACAGCGCGCAGCTGGTCGATGCCGGCTGGCAGCTGCGCGGCGACGCCGGGCGCCTGCTGCAGGTTTTCGGCAACCTGCTCGAGAACAGCTTGCGCTATACCCATGCCGGCGGTCAGCTGAGGATTGGCGCGCGCGCCAGCAAGCAACAACTGCTTCTCGAATTTGACGACAGCGCGCCGGCACCGCCTGCGACCGCCCTGCCGCGCCTGTTCGAGCGCTTCTTCCGCGCCGAACCCTCACGCAGCCGGGCTTTCGGCGGCTCGGGCCTGGGCCTGGCGATCTGCCGAACCCTGGTCGAAGCGCACGGCGGCCAGATCAGCGCCACCCCATCGGCGCTCGGCGGCCTGAAAATCTGCATCGAACTCCCCCTGGAAAAACCATGAGCAAACGCATCCTGATCGTCGAGGATGAAACCGACCTCGCCCAAATCCTCGCCGAATACCTGCAGCGCGACGGTTTCGTCGCCACCACCATTGCCGATGGCCTGCTGGCGATGGCCGAGCTGCGCCAGGCGCCGCCCGACCTGCTGCTCCTCGACCTGATGCTGCCCGGCATGGACGGCATTGCAATCCTGCGCGAACTGCGCAAGACCTCCGAGCTGCCGGTGATCATGGTCACCGCGCGCACGGAAGAAATCGACCGCCTGCTCGGGCTCGAACTCGGCGCCGACGACTACATCTGCAAACCCTACTCACCACGCGAGGTGGTCGCCCGCGTCAAGACCGTCCTGCGCCGCGCCCAGCCGGCAAGCGCTGCAAGCGCTGCAAGCGGCAGCGCAAGCGCAAGTGGATCGCTGCTCGAAATCGACGCCGACACCATGCAGGCACGCGTCGCCGGCAAGAACCTCGAACTGACCCCCAAGGAATTCAGGCTGCTGCAAACCCTGGCCGCCAAACCGGGACGCGTCTTCTCGCGCGCACAACTGCTCGACGCCCTCTACGCGGACAACCTCGAAGTCTCCGAACGCGCCATCGACAGTCACCTGAAAAACCTGCGCAAGAAACTTGCCCCGGCTTTCCCCGACGAGGAGCCGATCCGATCGATCTACGGCGTCGGCTTCGCTTTCGAGTCCTTCGCGTCGTGACAGCAGCCGCGCGCACGACTGCGGCAGCGCCAAGCCGGTAATCCGGGGCCATCCGCTGATCGGCCCATCGCCCCTCGTGGGAGAGGGGTCAGGGGGAGCTGCGGCTGACGACACCCTAAATCGCCTGCGCCTGCGCCTGCGCCAGCGGCAGCGCCAGGCAAAGTCGCGTGCCGCCGCCCGGCGACGGCAACGGTCGCAGGCTGCCGCCGTGCAGCGCGGCGACACGCTGGGCGATGGCCAAGCCGAGGCCGCCGATGCCGCCACTGCTGCGCCGCAGCGGCGGGTCGCGCAGCGACTGGCCATTTTCCAGGCGCAGCCATACTTCTTCGGGCAGACCGCCGCCGCCGTCCTCGACGGTGATCCGCGCCAGCCCCTTATCCTGGCTGAGGCTGACGCGCACCGGCGCAGCGCCAGGGGCATGGCGCAGGGCGTTGTCGATCAGGTTGGTGAGCGCGCGCTCGACGAGCTGCAGGTCGCCCTCCAGTTCAAGCCTCCCCGGCGGTTCGCCGGCCAGGGTCACCGGCGGCGGCCCGCCGTTGACTTCGAATTTCTGCACCGCGTCGGTCACCAGTTCGTCGAGCCGGAAGCGCTCGCGATGCAGCAACTGGTCGCTCGATTGCAGCGCCGCCAGTTCGAAAAGCTGCTGCGACAGGCGCCGCACCTTGTCGCTCTGCGCCAGCGCCGCGGCCAGCACACGCTGGCGCTGCCCCGGCTCGGCCAGGGCCTTGCCGGCCAGCGCTTCGAGATGGCCGTGCAGGGCGGTCAGCGGCGTGCGCAAATCATGCGCGACGCTGGCCATGGTTTCGCGATGCGCGCTCGCCTGTTGCTGCTCGCGGGCGGCCTGGGATTCGATGCGTTCGGTCATTTCGTCGAAAGCGGCACCAATGGCCTGCACTTCATCGCCAGCGCCCGGCGACGAACTGCGCCCGACTGCGGCGGCATGCAGGGTGTGCAGGCTGTAGTCGCGCATGCGCCGGGCGAGACGATGCAGCGGCTGCGTCAGCCGACGCAGGGTAAAGGTACCGACCGCCAGGGTCACCAGCAGACCCAGGCCGGCGACCAGGGCGGTACTCTGCCAGACGCGGCCCTGGCTCAGTTGCCCGCTGACCGCTTCGCGCGCCTGCCCGTCGAGGACGATGTACAGGTAGCCCGGCGGGCGGCTGTCGCCGGCACGCGGCGGGAACATCGCCGCGCTGAAGATGCGCGCCAGGCCCGAACCCATCGGGTCGCTGCCGCGCAAGGGCAAGGCGGCGCCGCCAAGGAAGGCGCGCACCGGCCGCAGGTCGACCTGCTCCTGCTGCACCATGCCGGGATCGCCGATGTAGGCCTGGACGCGGCCGTCGGCGTCAAGCACGTAAACCTGGATGCCGGGGTTGACCACCATCAGCATCGACAGCAGCGCGTCGCGCGCCGCGCGGTCGGCCTGGTCGCGGTCGGTCACGGTAATCTCGGGCCAGTGTTCGACGATGTGCCGGGCCAGTCCGTGCGACAGGCGTTGCAGCGACTCCTGCTCGTCCTCGGCAGCGACGTGCCAACCGAGGACGCCGACCAGCGCCCCGTAGGCGAGCAGGAGCAAGGCCATGGTCATCGTCAGGCGCGAGGAAAATGAACGCCGCAAGCGTTCCGTACGCGGTGTCCGCCGCGCCGAGTGGGCAGCGTCGCTGCGCATCTTGTTTCCCCCACTCATGGCGAAGTCGCTTCGAAGCGGTAGCCGACACCCCAGACGGTGACGATGCGCCGCGGGTCGCGCGGGTCGTCTTCGATTTTGGTGCGCAGGCGGTTGATGTGCGAGTTGACCGTGTGCTCGTAGCCGTCGAAACCGGCACCCCAGACGCGCTGCAGCAGTTCACCGCGGCTGAAGGCGCGGCCCGGGTGACGGGCCAGGAAGTGCAGCAGATCGAACTCGCGCAGGGTCAGCGCTACGACGGCGTCGCCGCGCAGCAGTTCGCGGCGCACGGTGTCGAGGCGGAAAGGGCCGAAGCGCAACTCCGACGCCAGCGCCGGCGAGGCGCGCAATTGCTCGATGCGGCGCAACAGGGCGCGCACCCGGGCGACCAGTTCGAGCATCGAAAACGGCTTGGCGAGATAGTCGTCGGCGCCGAGTTCGAGACCGAGGACGCGGTGCGCCTCGGCCGAACGCGCGCTGAGCATGATCACCGGCACGTCGGCGTGGCGGGCGCGCAGATGGCGGCAGACATCCCAGCCGTCAGCACCGGGGAGCATCAGGTCGAGCAGCACCATGTCCCAGCGCTGGCGGTCGATGGCCGCCATCGCGCGCAGTCCGTCGGACTCGCGATGCAGGCGATAACCGGCCTCTTCGAGGTGCAGGCGCAAGGCGCCGGCGATGGCGTCATCGTCCTCGACGAGCAGCAGCTGCTCGTTCATGCGACTAGCGGCGCGGCGGCAAGCTGACGCAAACGCCGGAGCACGACGGGAAGAGCGCCGGCGCTCGCTTTCACACGGGCGAGAGAGCCGACCCGGCGCTCTGTTTGCGGCGCTGGCGGCCGACCCAGCCGATGGCGAGCAGTCCTGGCAGCATCAGTGCCAGGCTTTCGGGCTCGGGCACCGCCTGGAAGCTGATGCGATAGACTTCGCTGCCAGTGGTGAGGGCGCTGGTGAGCACGTAGCCGCCAGCCGTTTCCTGCCCGTTGAAGGCCGTCTGCAGTTTGGCGAAATCGACGCCGACGACCCCATTCTCCGCGCTACGGTCGGTCGCGACGCTGCCGACAACGAAGGCAGCCGCCGCGGGATCGAAGGTTTCCGATCCGGCGTCCCAGATGTCGCCAGCGTACTGAACGATCGAGGTAATCGCGAGCTGGCCGGCGGCGTTGAACAGCCGGTATTGCATCGGCGAATCATTGCCGATGAAGTGATCGTTGCTCGGCAAGACCATGGCGGCAAAGGTGAAAAAAGGGTTGCTCGTGGCGTCGACCATGAAAGTCGCACTGCTGCTCGCACCCGGCAGCAAGGCACCACCGATCGTGCCGCGGGTCGCATTCGGTTCGGCGGCAGCGAACGCCGCCTGCCATTCGCTGCCGCCACCGAGTTCGGCGACGGAAACAATCTCGGGGCCGGCCGCCTGGCCAATGTTGAAAGAATCGAAACTGCCGCTGCCGAAACCGACGTGCAAGGGTGCAAAACTGATGCCGGTCGCCGGAACGAGGTTTTCAATGGTCACCTGAATCTGTGCAGCGCCGGCGCTGGCGCAAAAAGCCAGCGCGGCAGCAGCGGCGGCAAGGCGGAAAGGTATGGCAAGACGTTCGTGCATCAGGGTTCTCCTCGAGGAAAGCGTCAGATGGGAAATCGAGCCGGAAAACCCGAGCCCGCACGAACGATGATAGGAAGCGACCCTCACCAAGTCCTCATGGAATGATCACGCAGCGGTGAACACTTGCTTTTCCTCCCTGCAGGCCGACGGAGGCATCGTCAGAGGGAAGTCAAGGAAAGCACAGAGCCCAGAGTATCCCCGCCACCGACAGCGGCAGTCAATCAGCGAATTCTGGCCGAGCACGCCGATGCCTTGCCGCTCCCGCTACCGGGCACAGGGCTCTTGGGGGCTACTTGCGCTACCTGACTGCGCTCCGCCCACGCGCCAGCAGTCGGCGCAGCAGCGGGCCTCCCGGGTGGGTCTTGCGTTCGCGCATGAACGCCAGGTAGAGCAGCGGCACGGCGAACAGCGTCAGCGCCGTCGAGAACAGCAGCCCCCAGACGATGCTCGAAGCGACCGGCCCCCACAACAAGCTCTTGCCGCCGATGCCGAAAGCCAGCGAGAACAGGCCACCGATGGTCGTCGTGGTGGTGATCAGGATCGGCACCACGCGCCGCCGACCGGCCTGCACCAGGGCGTGCATGCCGCCCATACGCCTTGTCCGCTCGTTGGCCGCATCGATCAGGACGATGGCCGAGTTGACGCCGATGCCGGTCAGCGCGATCACTCCGTAGAGCGTATACAGCGACAGCGGATTGCCCGACAGCGCCAGCCCGAAAGCAACGCCGGTGAAGGCCAGCGGCACGGTCACCAGGATCATCAGCGGTTGCCAGTAGCTGGCAAACTGTGCGGCGAGAATCAGGTAGATCAGGCCAATTCCGAGGAGGAAGAGCATCTTCATCGCATCGAGGCTCTCCTCGATGTCCTCCAGCTCGCCGGAAAAATCGAGGCTGACGCCGGGATGCGCGGCGCGGATCTGGTCCCACTCACTGGCGATGATGGCGTTGGCCGCGGCGGTATCGGTGAGCGTCTTGTCGAGGCTGGCTTCGACGGTGATCGTACGGCGCAGGTTGTAGTGGCGGATGAAGCCGCGACCCGGCGCGATTTCTTCTTCGACGAGCGCGCCGAGGCGGCTGATCTGGCCATCCGGCAGGGCGATCGGCTCGTTCAGGAAGGTCGCCGGGTCGAGGCGTTTGGTACGCTCGGAACGCACGCGCACCTCGATCTTGTCGCCCTCGTCACGCGTAAAAGCGACCACCTCGCCGTCGACGGCAATGCGTACCTGCCGGGCCAGTTGCGCGGCGTTCAGCCCGGCCTTGGGCAGGGCGTCGCGGTCGAGACGCAGGCTCAGCTGCGGGCGACCGGGGACATTGTCGTCCTGCACGTCGCGCGCGCCGGGGATTTTGGCGGTGATCTCCTTGAGCGCGTCGGCGGCGGCCTGCAGTTGCGCGAAATCATCGCCGCGCACCTTGACGCTGATCGCCTTGCCGGCGGGAGGACCGCCCGAGAGGACGGTAAAGCTCTTGCGCCCGAGACCCGATACCGCTTCGACGCTGGCGCGCATGGCCTCGACCGTCGCACCAACATCGCGCGCGCCCTTGCTCATTGGGTTGAGCGAAACGATCACCTGACCGTAGGGGTCACCATAGAGCGGCTCGGTGTCGGTGAACTTGACGCCGGCGTTGGCATAGACCGAGCGTGCCTCACCACCCGGCCCGACGCCATTGAGCTGGCTGCGTACCACCTGCTCGACGGCCCTGGTTTCGGCCAGCGTGTCTTCGAGCGTCGCCGTCGCCGGCATGTCGACGTTCACGTAAATGATCCGTATCGGATCAAAAGCGAAGAACTGCACGCGAATCACACCGCTGGCCACCAGCGCCGCGGCGGCCACCACCGCGGCCAGGGTCAGCGCCGCGAAGCGCTTCGGCCGGCGCAGGGTGTACGCCAGCGCCTGGCCGTAGCGCAGGCGAATGCGGCGATTGAAGCCGTTGCGCCAGACTTGCAGGCGTGACGGCCGGTCGAGATGCAGCCTGGTGACGACGATGTGCACCGGCATCATCCAGAAGGCTTCGAGCAGAGAGATCAGCAAGGCCAGGGTGACCACGAAGGGGATAATGAACATGAACTTGCCGACGATCCCCGGCAGCAGCATCAGCGGCAGGAAAGCGGCCATGGTCGTTGCCACCGACGCCAGCACCGGCGCCCAGACTTCGCCGATGGCGTCGAGGCTGGCTTGCAGCGCCTGCTGGCCGCGTTCGATGCGGTAGTAGGTCGCTTCGACGATGACCACGGCGTCATCGACCAGCAGGCCGAGCGCGATGACCACGCCGAGCAGCACCGAGACATTCACCGTGTGCCCCATCGCCGCCAGCAAGGCGAAAGTGCCGAGCAGCGAAAACGGAATGCCGAGCGAAACCAGCACGCCGATCTTGGCGCCGAGGAACAGCCAGCACACCGCGAGCACCATGATCACCCCGTACAAGGCGTTGGTCTGCATAACCTGGATCGCTTCGCGGGTGGGAATCGTCTGGTCGTCGGCGAGAGTCATTTTCAGGCCGCGGCCGGCAAGTACGGCGTTTTCCTCGGCAATGAAGCTGCGCAGACGGTCGACGAGTTCGAGGGTGTTGCTGCCGGCTTTCTTGTTGATGGCCAGCGAAATCGCGTCGCGGCCGTCAGTCGACGAGTACTGCGTCGCCGGCGCGCGCGCTCTTTCGATGCGCGCCACCTCGTCGAGCCGCGCCGAAACACCGGGTCGGGACGACGACATCACCGGCAGCGTCGCCAGCGACTCGGGGTCGGTGAGCACGCCCTTGATGCCAACCGACCAGGCGCTGCCCTGCCCTTTCAGCGTGCCGCCAGAAATATCGCGATACCAGTCGCGCACGCTGTCGGCGATGTCGGTGCTGGTCAGGCCGCGCGCCGCCAGGGCCTGTGGATTGGCACTGATCAGCAGCTCCGGGTCGCGCAGGCCGGAAGCGATGACCGAGTCGACGCCGCTCATGCGCTCGAGATCGCTCTTGATGCGCCGGGCGTTCAAACGCAGCGTCTCGTCGTCGGCCTGCCCGACAAGCAGAATCGATGCCGTCGGAAAACCGTTCGAGGTGGTGATCTCCATCACCAGCGGATCCTTGGCCTCGGGTGGCAGCTCGGACTTGGCCTTGTTCTGGATTTCGCGACGCAGGTCGTTCATCCGCTTGTCGAAATTGCGCTCGGAGATCTCCCGGAAGCGAACCAGAATCGTCGAAATGTTCTCGCGCGACGTCGACACCACGAAGCGCACGTCGGCAACACCTTTGATGCCATCTTCGAGGGGGTTGGTGACCAGCCGCTCGACTTCCTCGGCACTTGAACCGGGCAACGCGGTAACGATGCTCACCCAGTTGAAATTGATTTCCGGATCCTGCTCGCGCGGCATCGTCAGGTAGCTGAGCAGACCGAGCATCAGCACCACCACGAAGGCGACGTTGGCCAGGGGATGGTTCGAGATCAGCGCACGCAGCAGCTTCATGGTCAGCGGGACAGCCTACTCGATCGCCGTGCCGTCTTGCAGCGTCGCCTGGCCGCGCACGACGACGCGCGTCTGCGCCGGTAGCGCGACCGCCGTCGCACGCCCCTCCTGCGCGCCGGGCAAGGCGACGAAGCGGGCGACCTTGTCCTGCGCGACGAAGACGCCGATCGCCTCACCGCGGCGCACCAGCAGCGGCGCCGGCAGGTAGGGCTGCGGATCGGACCACAGCAAACGCCCGTCGCTGCCCACCGGAACGGGAGGCTTGGCCGCGGCGCCGGCCGCGAAACCGAGGCGGACTTCCTGCGTGCGCGCCGGCGCCGACACCGTACCACCAACGCGCAACAGGCGTAGCGGATAGCTCTGCCCGCGCGTCTCGAAAACCAGATCGCTCGCGCGGCGCAGTCCGGCGACATCGGCCGGCGCAATATTCGCGCTCACTTCGGCGGCACCGGTTTCGGCGATCACGTAAAGCACCGTTCCCGGCACCACTGCCTCACCGGTCTGCGCCAGCCGCTCCATGACGCTGCCGGCGAAAGGCGCGCGCAGCGTCGCCTTCGCCAGCTGACGTTGAGCGACCGCCAGCTGGGCCTGTTGCGATGCCCGTTCGCTGCGCATCAGCGCCACTTCGGTTTCGCGCTGATGCAGCGCTTCCTGCGAGAAAAACCCCTGCCTCACCAGCGCCTGCGAGCGCTTGAGCTGCTGTTCGGCCTGCTTGAGCCGCACCAGTGAAGCATCCACGGCCGCCTGCGCCTGCGCCACCGCCAGCCGGAAATCGACCGGGTCGATCACGACCAGCACTTCGCCCTTTTTTACGGTGCTGCCCGCTTCGGCCGTCCAGCGCAGCACGACTCCGCTGACTTCGGCCGACAGCTTCGACTCGTTGCGCGCCATCACGCTGGCCGCCAGTTCGCGCTGCGGGTGGATGACCACTTCACTGAGCGCTGCGGTCTCGATGATCACGGCAGCGGCTTTTGTGGTGGCGGGCGTGCTCTGCGCGTTCGCCCGCGGTGTGACGGCGAGAGGCAGGAGGAGGACAACCACCAGGGTGGCAATCAGCATCGCGGGCAACCGCGATGCTCCAGGGGGCCGCCCGCGCCGAACGAGCCAAGTAGTCTGTCGCTGCACGTCAATCAGTCTCATGTGCTGCCGCCATATCGGCTTCAATGAATGGCGGCATGAGCGCCAGCGCAAGGAGCGCTTGCCTGTCGCGAGTTGCCCCCGAACTGGCGCGTAGCCCTCCGCGCTACCCCGTGCCGGTGACCCTGATCGGCCGCCTGATACTGCCTGGTAGCGCCGACGCTCATGCAACATCGACCCGCCCTATGCCCAATAGATCAGCCGCCTCGCATAGCCGTCGGTCGATACTGGCCAGGCGGGCATTCAGGCGACGAGCAACGGCCAGGTGCAGCGCATCTCCGGCGCGCAAGGCGGCTGGCGTCGCGATAAGGACCGCCGCTGTGCGGAAATCGCCGGGTTCGATTTCCACCAGCCCGAGTTTGCCCGAGGCAAAACGCTGGAAATTGACCAGCGCCTGCTCCCCGGTCGCGACGTCGACGGCCCCGGTTCGCCGCTTGATGCCGCCGACGCTTGCCATCTCGGTCAAGGTCCAGGCGGAAATCATCAACTTCTGTTCGCGTACGCTCTCCATCCAGCCAACGAGCGCACCTGCATTGGCTTCGCGAAAGAAGATCGCCGTCAGCAGCGAAGAATCGAGATAGATCACAACAAATCCTGCTCGCGCATCTCGGCGACGCTCAAGCCCCCGCTCTCAGGAGCAGCAGCAACCCACTCGCGCAAGTCCGACCAGTCGAAAGGCATCGACCGCGGCTCGGCCACCAGGCGGGCCACAGGTTTGCCACGTCGAGTGATAAGGACCTCCCCGCCGGCCTCGACCTCGGCAATCAGTGCGGAAAGCTGCGATTTCGTATCGGCAATCGTCGCGGTCTTCATGGTTCAGTCGCTGTAAAGTGGTCAACTCGGTCCACATTTTTGCGCTTATTGGTCATCTTGTAAATGGCTGTCATGTGATGGTAGCGATTCAATACCGTGTTTGGCCCCGTAGCGCTCATGACGTCGCGTGACTACGATCCTGCCTGCCCGGCTCGACGCGCAACGCTCAAGCGCTGCCCAAGCTTGGCCGCAACGCGAACAATAGGGGTCTGACCCCTATTGTTCTCCGACAACACTCACGGGCTTCAATGGCTGGCGCCGATTGTTGGCGCCTCAGGGTTCGATACCCCTGCTGGCGTGAACTTTGAGTAGCCTGGCGGCAGCCAGCAGCCCTTCGTCCAAAGTGTAAAGCGTTGTTGCGCCATGGTTGCTGGCGATGGCCAAATGCAGCGCGTCGCCAGCTCTCAAGTTTGTCGCGAAGTGCTGGATGTACCCTTTGGCAAGCTCGTAGTCCGCCGCGCCGGGAACAAGCACCTGGCAGGAGCCAGCCACCATGTCATCAAACTGGCCGATTGCCTGCAACGCCTCCGCCTGCGCCATACCTCCCATCCTGAACTCCCGAGCGATGAGGCTCGCGAACTCGACGCGGGTCCACTGGCTGACCTGCAAGCTGCCAACCGGGAGCGTCACAAAGAACGCCTCGATCTTTTCACTGGTCGCTTCCTCGAGGATGAGCGGCGCCAGGAAGCTGGTGTCGAAATACAACATCAAAGACTCTCGTCGCGCATTTCCCGCAGAAGTTCTGCACTCGATTTTCGCCAGTGCGGCATGTGACTGCGAAACTCGGCGAGAGACTTGATCGGCTGTTTGGGCTTCTCGACGGAGGAGATACGAGCAACAGCCTGGCCCCGGCGGGTGATGATGACTTCCTCGCCAGCCTCGACCTGGTCGAGCAAGCGGCTCAAGTGGGTCTTTGCGTCAGCCAGTGTGACCGTAGTCATTGCATTGCTCCTGCTGGTCATGTAGTTGGTCACATAATAGCGCCAATCCACGTCGCGGCACGCAAACGTGGATCGCCGCGCCGCAGACCGTCGCAGTGGTTTCGTCCGCCTTCGTCCGCCGTCGTCAGCAAGCAGTCCTCACGCTGCACGGATCGTCGCCTGCAACGCGCGCGCACGTGCGCCAGACTGCCTATGTCGTCAAGACGCTGCGCAACCGGCCAGCGCTGCTGGATCGAGTGAGGGCGCTTGCCGCCGCTGTCCACTTGCCGATCAGTGCCGACCTGCAGGCGACGCCGGCGCTGCCGGCTGATCGGCTATAATCCCGCCCTTTCACTGCCTTGCCGTGAGCCGCCTGCGCAGTTCACCCCAATACAGAAATCAGAAATCGAGTCGCGAGTCGCATTCATTGTCCTTACCGCTTTCCCGCTCGCCGCTGCCCAAAGTCGGCGAAAAGCTTCAGTTTCCCTCCTTTGCCGGCTCGGCCGACGCACTGCTGATCGCCCAGGCGGCCACTGCCGCCGGCCCCGGGCAGCGCATGCTCGCGGTACTCACGGCCAGCGCCGCCGATGCGCAGCGCCTACTCGTGGAAATCCCGTGGTTCGCGCCTGATCTGCGCATCCGCTTGCTGCCGGACTGGGAAACGCTGCCTTACGACAGTTTCTCGCCGCATCACGATCTGGTTTCCGAGCGTCTGGCGACGCTCTATGCAGTCATGCGCGGCGAGTGCGACGTGCTGCTGGTTCCTGCCGGAACGGCGGTCTACCGCCTTACTCCGCCGGCCTATTTGGCCGCCTACACCTTCTTTTTCAAGCAGGGCGAGCAACTCGACGCCGAGCCATTCCGCGCGCAGCTGACGCTGGCCGGCTACGCGCACGTCACGCAGGTCGTGGCGCCGGGCGAATACTCGATCCGCGGCGGCATCGTCGATCTCTTCCCGATGGGCTCGCAACTGCCGTACCGGCTGGATCTCTTCGCCGACGAAATCGAAAGCATCAAGACTTTCGACGTCGACACGCAGCGCACGCTCTATCCGGTCCCCGAAATTCGCCTGCTGCCAGCGCGCGAGTTTCCCCTCGACGACAAGGGCCGCACGCGTTTCCGGCAGCGTTTCCGCGAGATGTTCGAAGGAGACCCCGGCAAGTCACGGATTTACAAGGATGTCTCGAACGGCGTTGCGGCGGCCGGCATCGAATACTGGCTGCCGCTGTTCTTTGAAGAAACGGCCAGCCTTTTCGACTACCTGCCCAGGGAGACGGTCCTCGTCCTGCACAAGGACGTGCCCGAGGCGATTCGTGCCTTCTGGCGCGAAGCGCAGTCACGCTACGACATGCTCTCCGGCGATCGCAGCCACCCGCTGCTCCGGCCGGCAGAGCTCTTCCTCGCCGAGGAACAATTCTTTGTCGCCGCCAAATCCTACGCCCGCGTGAACCTCGCCGCCGGCACGGACGGACCCGCACAACAACTGCCACCGCTGGCCGTCGACCGCCGCGCCGCGAACCCGCTGCACGTGCTGAAGAGCTTCATCGAGCACTTCCCGGGCCGCGTGCTGCTGCTCGCCGAAACCGCCGGACGCCGCGAAACGCTGAGCGAGCTGTTGGCAGACTACGCTCTGGCGCCGAGCGCGAGCAGCGACCTGGCCGCCTTCCTGGCCGCCGACAGCAAGCTCGCCCTGGCCGTGGCGCCACTGCACGACGGTTTCCAGCTCGCGCAGCTGGCGATCATCACCGAAGCCGAGCTCTACGCCGACAGTCCCTCGCGGCGCGCCCGCCACGCGGCACAGCGCAAGGCGACCGTCGATAACTGGCTGCGCGACCTCACCGAGCTGAAAGTCGGTTCGCCGGTGGTCCATGAGCAGCATGGCATCGCCCACTACCAGGGTCTGATTCACCTCGACCTCGGTGAAGGCGAGATGGAGTTCCTCGAACTCCACTACGCCGGCGACGCCAAGCTCTATGTGCCGGTGGCGCAACTGCACGTCATCTCGCGTTATTCGGGCGCCGACCCCGACGCGGCACCGCTGCACGCACTCGGCTCACCACAATGGGAAAAAGCGAAACGGCGCGCGGCGCTGCAGGCCCGCGACACGGCCGCCGAGTTGCTCGCGCTGTACGCCCTGCGCGCCGCACGCCAGGGGCACGCCTGCGAGTTCAAGACGCACGATCACGACGCTTTCGCCGACGGCTTCGGTTTTGAAGAGACCGCCGACCAGGCAACGGCGATCGCGGCGGTGATCGAAGACATGAAATCCGGCCGGCCGATGGATCGCCTGGTCTGCGGTGACGTCGGCTTCGGCAAGACCGAAGTCGCCCTGCGCGCCGTCTTCTGTGCCGTCGCCGGCGGTCGGCAGGCGGCCATTCTCTGCCCGACCACCCTGCTCTGCGAGCAGCACTTCCAGACTTTCAACGACCGCTTTGCCGACTGGCCGGTAAGAATCGCCGAGCTGTCCCGCTTCAAGACCAATGCCGAAGTGGCGCAGGCGCTGCGCGAACTGGCCGAGGGCAAGCTCGACATCGTCATCGGAACGCACCGCCTGTTGCAGAAGGACGTCAAGTTCAGCCGCCTCGGGCTGGTGGTCATCGACGAGGAGCACCGCTTCGGCGTCCGCCAGAAAGAGGCGCTGAAAGCGCTGCGCGCCGAAGTCGACGTGCTGACGCTGACCGCGACACCGATCCCGCGCACCCTGGCGATGTCGCTCGAAGGCCTGCGCGACTTCTCGGTCATCGCCACCGCACCACAGAAGCGCCTGGCGATCAAGACTTTCGTCACCCGCTTCTCGGACGGCATCATCCGCGAAGCGCTACTGCGCGAATTCAAACGCGGTGGGCAGGTGTATTTCCTGCACAACGAAGTGAACACCATCGAGAACATGCGCAGCAAGCTCGAAAAGCTGTTGCCCGAAGCACGCATCGTCGTTGGCCACGGCCAGATGAAAGAGCGCGAGCTGGAGCGCGTAATGCGCGACTTCACACAACAACGTGTCAACGTCCTGCTGTGCACGACGATTATCGAAACCGGCATCGACAACCCGCACGCCAACACCATCGTCATCAACCGCGCCGACAAGTTCGGCCTGGCGCAGTTGCATCAGCTGCGCGGTCGTGTCGGCCGCTCGCACCACCAGGCCTATGCCTACCTGCTGACGCACGACGATGCGGTGCTCAACAAGCAGGCCAGGCAGCGCCTGGAGGCGATCCAGATGATGGATGAACTGGGCGCCGGTTTCTACCTGGCGATGCACGACCTGGAAATCCGCGGCGCCGGAGAAGTTCTCGGCGACAACCAGTCGGGAGAAATGCAGGAAGTCGGCTTCAATATGTTCACCGAGATGCTCAACCGCGCCGTCGCGGCGCTCAAACAGGGCAAGGAGCCGGACCTCTTGCAGCCGCTGGCGATCGCTACCGAGATCAACCTGCACACCCCGGCGCTGCTGCCCAACGACTACGCGCCCGACGTCCAGCAGCGACTGGCGCTCTACAAGAGGCTGGCCAACTGCACGACCGGCGACGATATCGCCGATCTGCAGGAAGAACTGGTCGATCGTTTTGGCGAGCTACCAGCGCAGGCCCGTGCCCTGCTCGACAGCCACCGCCTACGCCTGCTCTGCAAGCCGCTCGGGGTGAGCAAGCTCGACGCCACTGGCGAACAGATCGTCGTGCAATTCGAAGCCGAACCGCCGATCGACCCGATGTGCATCATCAATCTGATTCAGAGGGACCGCAACTACCGTCTCGCCGGGCCCGACAAACTGCTTCTCAAGCGCCACTGCCCAACGCTCGCCGACCGCGTCGCCGCGGTCAAGGACATGATTCATCAACTTACCCGTCTGCCAAAACCATGACCCATTTCGACATTGACAACATCAACGTCAGCGCCTTTGACGCCATGCCTTCACCCGAGGAAATCCACGCCCGCCTGCCGCTTTCGCCGGCCGCCGCTGGCCTGGTGATGAACGGTCGCGAGGTCCTGCGCAATATCCTCGACCGCCGTGACCGCCGCCTGTTTGTCGTCCTCGGCCCCTGTTCCATCCATGACCCGATCGCCGGCCTCGACTATGCGCGCCGCCTTAAGGCCCTGGCCGACGAGGTCAGCGAGTCGCTGTACCTGGTGATGCGCGTCTACTTCGAAAAACCGCGCACCACGACCGGCTGGAAAGGCTATATCAATGACCCGGACATGGACGATTCCTTCCGCGTCGATCAGGGCATGCAGAAAGCCCGCGAGTTCCTGCTCGAGATCGCCGAAATCGGCCTGCCCGCCGGTACCGAGGCCCTCGACCCGATCTCGCCGCAGTACCTCGGCGATCTGATCGCCTGGACAGCCATCGGCGCGCGCACCACCGAGTCGCAGACGCACCGCGAGATCTCGTCCGGCCTGTCCACTCCGGTGGGCTTCAAGAACGGCACCAATGGCGACGTCGCCATTGCCATCAACGCCATCCTTTCCGCCTCGCGGCCGCACAGCTTCCTGGGTATCAACGGCCAGGGACGCACGTCGATCGTGCGCACGCGCGGCAATCGTTACGGGCACCTGGTCCTGCGCGGTGGCGACGGTCGCCCGAACTACGATACGGTCAGCGTGCAGATGGCCGAGCAGGCGCTGCTCAAGGCCGGCTTGCCGAGCAATATCGTCATCGACTGCTCACACGCCAACAGCTACAAGAAGCCCGAGTTGCAACCGCTGGTGATGGCCGATGTGGTCAACCAGGTGCGCCTGGGCAACCAGTCGCTGGTCGGCATGATGGTCGAGTCGAACCTCGTCGCCGGCAACCAGCAGATCCCCGAAAATCTGTCACAGCTGAAGTACGGCTGCTCGGTCACGGACGCCTGTGTCGACTGGGCAAGTACCGAAAAAATGATCCGCGACGCCGCCCGCTTGCTGCGCGAGGTTCTGCCGACGCGAGGCCACTGACCTCGCAGCCAACAAGCGGGCGTTCTCGTCTAAGCCGGCGGCACGATGCCGGATTCCTCGTTCGAGGCAGCCATCTGGCGCTCGAAGGCCTGGGTTGCCTGCTTGACGGAAACGTAGAAGTCGGCACCACCAATTTCATCGGCTAGACGGACCTTGACGAGTTCCTCCCGGAACGGCCGCGGCGCATCGGCGATCTTGACGTCAACGCCCCTGGCCACCAGTTCCCGATGCAATTCCACAAAGCGCTGCGCCGCCGTGACGTCCATGTCGTGGATCGCCTGCGCATCGATGACCAGCCACTTGACCGGCGGCTCCGCCTGGTCGACCAGCGTCCGCAGGCGGTTCACGACGTGCCTGGCGTTGGCAAAGATCAGCGGCGCGTAGAGGCGATAGACCAACAGGCCGGGAACGCTCTCCGCTTCCTCGTCATCGAGACAATCGTGGAACTTGCCGTCGCTGCGCAAGCGGCGAAGCACCGCGTCATCGGGACGCGACACCTCGACCAGCACCGTGGTCAGCGACAGCAGCAGACCGAGAATGATGCCCGGCACGACACCGGCCAGCAGTATCGCTGCAGTAACACCCACGGCGATGCCGCACTCGACACGATCGATCTTGTACAAACCCTTGAGCGACGCCACTTCCAGCATGCCGATGGCGGTGACGATCAGGATCGCACCCAGGGCCACTTTCGGCAGCAGCGCGATCAGACCGGTGAGGAAGAACAGGAACAGGAGCAGACCCCCGGCCAGAATCAGTTGCGCCAGCTGCGTCTTGCCGCCAGACGAATCGACGATCGAAGTCCGTGACTGACTGGCCGAAACGGGAAAGCCCTGCCACAGCCCGGCCAGTATGTTCGCCGAGCCGAGGGCAACCAGTTCGCGGTTCGGGCTCACTTCGTAGCCGTTTTTTTCGGCAAAGGTTTGCGCCAGAAGAATGCCGTCTGAAAATGCCAGGAAAGCAATCGCTACGGCAGCCGGGGCAAGTGCCGCGACATCGGACCAGTCCGGTACCGGAATCGCCAGATGCGGAAATCCCGAAGGCACCTCACCAACCAGGGCGATGCCGTGGCTGCCCAGATCAAGGACGAAGGTGGCAAGGATCGCCACCGCACAGACCGCCAGCGCGCCCGGCACGCGTGGCAGCCAGCGCGCCAGGGCCACCAGCATGGCAACCAGCAGCACCCCGAAAAAGAAAGTCGCCAGATGCGTCTGAGGCAATTTCTGGAACACCGTATACACAATCTGGAAGAATTCTTCACCCTCGGTCTTGATGCCGAACATCTTGCCGAGCTGCGTGGCGATGAGCACCAGCGAAGCACCGTTCAAGTAACCGATCAGTACTGGGCGGGACAGCAGATCGGCAATCACGCCCAGCTTCAGGCGCGCGGCGAGCAACAACACGATACCCGACAGGATGCTGAGCACCGCCGCCAGAACGACCAGGCGTGCCGGATCACCGCCCGACAGCGGCAGGATCGCCGACCCGGCGAGCAGGCCGATCGCCGCATCCGGTCCGGCGATGACGTGCCGTGAACTGGAAAAGAGCGCGTAGCCTATCGCC
Source organism: Candidatus Accumulibacter meliphilus (assembly GCF_036625345.1). Lineage (NCBI taxonomy): Bacteria > Pseudomonadati > Pseudomonadota > Betaproteobacteria > Candidatus Accumulibacter > Candidatus Accumulibacter meliphilus. The sequence goes on from NZ_JAZKTZ010000003.1 coordinate 473,760, forward strand.
GCTGCCAGCGCCGCGTACAAGCCGGTAATCGCCGGCAGGTGTACCAGCTCGGCATAGGCAATCACCGACGGGATCGAAACGATACAAGCGGAAAGCCCGGCAATTGAATCCTTGCCCAGCCAGGCCAGTCGGTAGCCTCGCAGTGTCGCGATCAGGGGCAGGCCAGATCCCAGGAAGGAGAAGAGAGTGCCAACTTTCATGTCTGAGTCCCCTGAAAGGAAGAGATGTAACGACAATATACCGCGATTCGTCCGCGTTCCGGCAAGTGTTGCCCAGGGAAAAGCGGAGTTGTCGATGCATCGCACTACAAGGAAGGCTGCTGCTGGCTTGCGAGCCACGGTCGCGATGGACCGGATCAGGCGCGGCAAGCCTGTCGACCCGTGAAATGACGGTGGGGGCCGAAGCCCCCACCGATAGCCATTCTGTTTATTGGACGGCTACGTCCTCAGCAGGCCTTAAGCGGCCAGTGCGAAACGCTCATCATTGGCGTTTGTGGTTTTGCGCGGATTACGTCCGTCGCCTCTCGGGCCGCCTGCTCGCCATCTGTCACCCTGTCGAAACCGGTGCACCCCCGCAGTGGTGGAGGTGGCGGGAATCGAACCCGCGTCCAGAACGCTTCCGGTTTGCCGGAATTACGACCATGGAAGGCATTATGGGTGCAGCGCCGCGGGAATACAAGGTCGCAAGGTCGCAAGGTCGAAAATCCGCCAGCTCTCGACAAGGCCACGACAGCGGCGTCGCGGCGGATTGATCGAGCCGACTAGACCTGCATGTTCATGACGTCCTGGTAGGCGGAGACGAGTTTATTGCGCACCTGGATCATTTCCTGGAACGAAAGGCTGGCCGTTTGCAGCGCTATCATTACTTCGTGCAGGTTCTCGGTGCTGTTGCCGGCGGCAAAATTTGCCGCCATGGCTTCCGCCTGTTGCTGCGTCTGACTGACCTGGGCGATCGAATTCTGCAACACCTGCGCGAAGTCGGCCCCTGCTGCAGGGCTCTGCGCCTCGGCAACACGACCAGCCGCGGTCGCCGACGTTGCCTGCAACACGTTCAACATTTGCTCGATACCCTTGCTGTCCATTCTCTTCTCCAAGTACTGCCTGATTTAGTGAAGCAAGACTAATGCCTGCTTTCCACTCGGTTTGATCAAAGGATCAAGTCTTCAGAAAACCGTCGAGACGATACTGTCGCAACTTGTGGCGCAGGGTCCGCTCCGACATCCCCAGGCGCTGCCCGGCGAGAGTTCGCGAGCCGTCGACCGACGCCAAGGTTGCCAGTATATGCTCGCGCTCTACTTCGCTCATTTTGTTGGCTTTCCGAGGTGCTGCTGGAGACGCGGCGACGGTCATTGTCGGCGTGACCATTTCCGGCCGCAGCGCGGCGCGCGGAGCCAGCGGTGCAGCAGCCGCCAGATGCAGGGAATCGATTTCGACCCTGTCGCCGGGAGCCAGAATGACCGCCCGCTGCATGACGTTCTCCAACTCGCGAACGTTGCCCGGCCAGGCGTGCTGACGCAGCGCCGCTTCGGCAGCAGCCGACAGGCGCAGACCCGGACGACCGGCACGAAGGCCGTGTTCGGCAAGAAAATGGCGCGCCAGCGGTGCGATATCGTCGCCGCGCTGTCGCAGCGCCGGGATCAGCAGCGGAAAGACGTTCAGGCGATAGAACAGGTCTTCACGAAAATGGCCGGTCGCCACGGCATCGGCCATATCGCGATTGGAGGTGGCGATGACCCGAATATCGAGGATCACCGGCTGCTTGCCGCCGACCCGCTCCACTTCGCGCTCCTGCAGGACGCGCAGCAGCTTGGCCTGCAGGCCAAGCGGCATTTCGGTGATCTCGTCGAGCAACAGGCTGCCGTGCTGCGCCTGCTCGAACTTGCCGGCCTGCGCCTGCTGTGCGCCGCTGAAGGCGCCTTTCTCGTAACCGAAAAGAGTGGCCTCGAGCAGGCTGTCGGGAATCGCCGCGCAGTTGATGGCCACGAACGGGCCTTTACTGCGCGCCGAATGCTGGTGAATGAAGCGCGCCACCACCTCCTTGCCAACGCCGCTTTCACCGGTCAGCAGGACCGTGCTGTCACTCTGCGCGACCCGCCCGGCAAGCGCGAAGAGGTTGACGCTCACCGCATCGATGGCAATCGCTCGCTCATCAGCGTGAGCTTCGGGTAGACGATAGCGCTGCACGTGATCGAGCAGGGCCTTCGGCTCGAACGGTTTCAGCAGAAAATCGCAAGCACCCGCGCGCATGGCTTCGACAGCGCGATCCACGTCGGCGAACGCGGTCATCAGCACGACCGGCAGATAGGGATGGCGATGGCGTATTTCCTTGAGCAGGGTGACGCCGTCGATCGGCCGCATGCGCACATCGCTGACCACCAGCGAAACCGTCCGCTCGGCGAGCAGCTGCAGCGCCTCGTCGCCACCGCCCGCGGAGACGACGGCCAGGCCGGCAAGATCGAGGGTGTCGCACACCGCTTCGCGCAAGGCAGCGTCGTCTTCGACCACCAAAATCGGCAAAGCCGGCGTCATGGGCTTGCCTGATCCTTACGAGGCTTGCTCGATCGCCAACGCGACCGGCAGCGTGATTACGAATTCCGAGCCTTCGCCCGGCACCGAGTGTACCGTCATCGCCCCGCCATGGGCACGCACGACCCCCAGCGCGATGGCCAGACCAAGCCCGGTCCCCTGCCCGCTGGTCGTGAAGAAGGGCTCGAAGACGCGCGCCTGGATTTCGGGCGCGATCCCGGCGCCGGTATCGCACACGGTGATGCGCAGCTGGCCAGCGACCACATCGGCGCCAAGACTGACTTCGGCACGTTCTGTCGCGGCGATGCTCTCTTCGCCCGCCGTGAGGCAGGCCTGCAGGGCATTCTCGAGCAGATTCACCAGCGCGCCGACCAAGGCTTTGCGGCTACCGGTGACGACCGTCTCGACGGCGCCGCCGACGATCCGGAAAGCGATTCCCTTCTCCAGGAACAGGGGTTCGACGGTCTGCGCGGCTTCGGCGAGCAGTTGCCGGGCCGGCGTCGAATCGCGGCCGATGCTCTCGCCGCGGGCAAAAAGCAGCACTTCCTGGATCAGGCGCTCGAGACGTTTCAGCTGCGCGCTCGCCTTGTCGGCGAAACGCAGGCGCGCAGTCTCGGCAAGTCCCGGCTGCGCCAGGTTGGCACTGTAGAGCAAGGCGGTCGCCAGCGGGGTGCGCAGCTGATGTGCCAGCGAAGCGGCCATCTCACCCATGGCCACCAGGCGCTGGTTACGTTCCAGTTCCGCCTTCAGGGTGTGCGCTGCGGTCACATCGTGAATCAGGAGAATTCGCCCGCCGGCCGAATCCAGCGGACTCTCGGCAATCGCCAGGCGACGCGCGCCAAGCTGCCACTCGTCCGGCGCCTCGGCCGCGATCAGCGCGGCCTGTGCCAGCGCTGGCCAGGATTCGCCGATCATCGCCTGCGCGAACATCGCGCTAGCCGCCGGGTTGGCCTCGCTGACACGAGCCGCGCTGTCGAGCACCACGACGCCAGCCGGCAAGGCCTTGAGCAACAGCGACAGGCGCTCGGAAAGCGCTTCCTTTTCTTCGTATTGCCGGCGCAGCTCACCGTTGGCAACCGCCAGTTCAGCGGTCAATGATTCGACACGGCCCTGCAATCCCTGATACGACTGCGTCAGCGCCAGCGAAACCTGGTTGAAAGCGTCAAAAGCGCGTTGCAGTTCCTGCGCCTTGAGTTCATGGCCCGGCGCTTGTACGACTTGCTTCATCCGATGGGAAGTCCCTTGCATTTAACAGCTACAATAGCAGAGTAATTATCATCATTTTTTGCTTTTCGCTTGCGGCAACGCAGGCTTTTACCGTATCAGGCGCATGGCCGCAGCCGGAACCGAAACCACAGAGACAGCAGGCGCGGGCAAACCGCTGGATCGCGTTCGCGAGGCCTTGGCGCGTTTGACCGACAAGCAGAAAGTGGTGCTGATGGTCTCGATCGCCGCGGTTTTCGCCCTGCTCGTCGTCGCCAGCACCTGGCTCAGGCAAAACGAGTTCAGAGTGCTGTTCTCCAACATCTCCGAGCGCGATGGCGGTGCAATTATCGCTGCGCTCGAACAGATGAACATCCCCTACGAGTTCAGCAACACCGGCAGCGCCATCCTGGTTCCCGAGAGCCGCGTGCACGATGTCCGCCTGCGCCTCGCGTCGCAAGGCCTGCCGCGCGGCGGCGCCGTCGGCTTCGAGTTGATGGAAGGCCAGAAGTTCGGCATCAGCCAGTTTGCCGAACAGGTCAATTATCAGCGCGGCCTGGAAGGTGAGCTGTCGCGAACCATCCAGTCGATCGCCGCCGTGCGGGCAGCACGGGTGCACCTGGCGATTCCAAAGCCGAGTGTCTTCATGCGCGAGGACCAGAAGCCATCGGCGTCGGTACTGCTCAGTCTCTACCCGGGACGCGCGCTCGACCCGACCCAGGTCGCCGGTATCCAGAATCTGATCGCCGCCAGCGTCCCGCAGTTGCTGCCCGCCAGCGTCACCCTGCTCGACCAGAGCGGCGCCTTGCTGTCGAGAAAGAAAAACGCACTGCTGGAAGCCGGCCTCGATCCGACGCAGGCGAGCTATATTCATCAAGTTGAGGCGAGCATTATCAAGCGGGTCGAGGACATCCTGGCACCGATCGTCGGCCCCGACAATGCACGCGTCCAGATCGCCGCTGACATCGACTTTTCGCAAAGCGAGCAAACAGCCGAAACGCATCGACCGAACAGCACCCCTCCGGACATCAGCATTCGCAGCCAGCAGAGCAGCGAAAGCGCGAGCACCACCCCAAGCGCGCAAGGCGTTCCCGGTGCGCTCAGCAATCAACCACCGGTACCGGCGACGGCACCGCTGACCCAGCCTGCCGTGGCAGGCGCCGGAGGCGCCGCCGCGGGCCAGCCTCCCGTCCCCGGACAGATCAATGCGGCCGGAGTGCAGGCATTGATCGGCAGTGTCGGGCAACCACTGAACACCAGCAAGAACGCAACCATCAACTACGAGGTCGACAAGACCATCCGCCACGTCAAAAACGCCGTCGGAACCATCCGGCGCCTGTCCGGCGCAGTGGTGGTCAATCAGCGTCAGCAAATCGACAAGGACGGCAAGAGCGTCAGCAAGCCAATGTCAGACGCCGAAATCAAACAGATCAGCGATCTGGTCAAGGAGGCGATGGGCTTCAACAAGGATCGCGGCGACACCATTTCAGTGGCCAACGCGCCCTTTACGGCCATCGAGAAAGAGGACCAATTGCCGCTGTGGCGAGACCCGGAAATGCTTTCGCTGGTCAAGGAACTGCTCAAGTACGGCGCGCTTGCCGGCATCGTCGCCTATCTCTTGCTCGGCGTCGTTCGTCCCTTGTTGAAGACCATCCTGCAACCGGAGGCCACGAGCGAGGGCGGCGTCGGTGGCAACATCGACCTCCTGGCTGGTGAGGACGGCGAAGAAGGCGAAGGAAGCGAAGGAGAGGAGAAGCTACCGACAGCGGCCATGCTGCTCGAACAGCAACTCGCCAGGGCACGTGCGCTGGCGCAACAGGATCCACGCGCGGTAGCGAACATCATCAGGGAATGGACCGGCGCCAATGCCAGCTGAAGACGGCATCGAGAAAAGCGCCATTCTGCTGATCGCGCTTGGCGAAGACTACGCGGCTGAGGTACTCAAGCATCTGGGACCAAAGGATGTGCAGAAGCTGGGGCACGCCATGGCTGCACTGAAGTCGGTACCACGCACGCGTGTCGCCGAAGTGCTCGCCGAGTTCCAGACCACCGCCGAAGAGTCAGCCGCAGTGAATTTCGATACCGATTCCTATGTCCGCTCGGTACTCACCAAGGCCCTGGGCGACGACAAGGCCTCCAACCTGATCTCCCGCATCCTGCAGCCAGGCGACACCAATGGCATCGAAGGCTTGAAGTGGATGGATGCGGCAACCGTCGCCGACCTGATCAAGAACGAACATCCCCAGATCATCGCCACGATTCTCGTCCACCTCGCGCATGACCACTCCAGCGACATCCTGAACCAGCTTTCCGAGCGCCTGCGCAACGACGTGGTCTTGCGTATAGCGACTCTCGAAGGCATTCAGCCCGAAGCCTTGAAAGAGTTGAACGACGTCATGCTGCGCCTGCTTTCGGGTTCCGCGAGTGTCAAGCAATCGGCCATGGGCGGCGTACGGGCAGTCGCCGAGATCCTCAACTTCATGGGTGCCGCCAACGAAACTTCGGTGGTCGACTCGATCCGCGAATACGACCCTGACCTGGCGCAGAAGATCCTCGACGAGATGTTCGTCTTCGAAAACCTGATGGATCTCGACGACCGAGCGATCCAGTCGCTGCTGCGCGAAATTCAGTCCGAATCGCTGATCCTGGCCATGAAGGGAGCCACCGAATCGCTGCGCGAAAAGATCTTCAAGAACATGTCGCAACGCGCTGCGGAAATGCTTCGCGAAGACCTCGACTCGCGCGGACCGGTGCGCCTCTCCGAAGTCGAAAGCGAGCAGAAAGAGATCCTCAAGATCGTCCGCCGCCTCGCCGATGAAGGGCAGATCGTCCTTGGCGGTGCCGGCGGTGAGGAAATGGTCTGAGTAAGCACGGCCCATGAGCAACTGGATCCCCAAAGAGAAACTGACTGCCTACCAGCGCTGGGAGGTCGCTGCGTTCGACGAGCAGGCCAGCGAAGCCGATGCGCCACAACACAAGGCGCCACCTCCCCCAGTGCCACCGCCCGAAGCGTCGCCTGGCGACCGCACGCTGCACCGTGAGCCCGCTGGCGCGGACCTGCAGACGGTGGAGGAAGCCGCGATCGAGGCCGCAGAGAGCGTCGGCACGCAAGAGCCGGCAGAACCGCCCCTGGTCCTGCCGACAGCTGCCGACATCGAGCGCATGCATCACGACGCGCACGCGGAAGGCTATGCCGCCGGCTACCAGGAAGGCAGCGCAGCCGCGCAGGCCTCGGCGGAGGCCATGGCGACCTTGATGGACAACCTGCAGCAGGCGATGAGCGGCATCGACCAGGGCGTCGCCGATCAATTGCTGACCCTGGCCATGGAGGTCGCCAATCAGGTCTTGCGTCAAAGCCTGAGCGTGCAGCCGGAGTTACTGTTGGCGGTCGTCAAAGAAGCCGTCAGCACGCTGCACCCGCATCACGGACAGCCGCTGCTGTTCGTTCACCCCGACGATGCGACGCTGGTGCGCGCTCATCTGGGCGAGCAAATGCCGCACATCAACTGGCGAATCGTCGAGGACAGCACGCTGACCCGGGGGGGATGTCGAATCGAAGTCGGTGCCAGCGAAGTCGACGCGACACTGGAAACGCGCTGGCGGCGGGTCGTTGAAGGCATCGGCATCAGCGAGGACTGGCTCGCCGGCAAGGCGCCCGAAGCAAAGGCCAACGAACGATGAGCGAGCGGGTGGACAATCCGCAGCTCGCTGCCTGGCGCCGCTTTCTGGAGGGCTGCGGACAGGCGGCCGGCCAGGTCAGTTCGCTACTTCCCAGCGGCCACCTGACGCGCATCAATGGCCTGGTCATGGAGGCCTCGGGGCTGCGACTGCCGCTCGGCAGTTCCTGCCGGATCGTGCCGCCGGGCGGCTCGCCGATCGAAGCAGAAGTCGTCGGCTTCAACGGCGAACGCCTTTTTCTGATGCCGTCGGAAGACGTCTATGGCCTACCCCCGGGAGCCCGTGTCATGGCCCTCGAAGCGCCGAAGCAGCCACCCCGAATCGGTCAGCCACCACCGGCGCGGCGACGCTCGATTGACCGCGCAAAGTTGGTCCCGGTTGGCGAATCACTCCTCGGCCGCGTCCTCGATGGTGCTGGCCGCCCACTCGACAAGCTTGGCCCGCTGGAGGCCGGATCGCTACGGCCTCTGCAGAGCCGACCGGTCAACCCGATGTCGAGAGCAGCGATCGAGCAGCCGCTCGATGTCGGCGTCCGCGCCATCAACGCCCTGCTCTGCGTCGGCCGTGGCCAACGCATGGGCCTGTTCGCCGGCTCCGGTGTTGGCAAGAGCGTACTGCTTGGCATGATGGCCCGCTATACCGAAGCTGACGTCATCGTCGTCGGGCTGATCGGCGAGCGCGGTCGCGAAGTCAAGGAGTTCATCGAGCAGATTCTTGGTGAGGAAGGCTTGCGCCGCTCGGTGGTCATCGCCGCACCGGCCGACGTCAGCCCGCTGATGCGCCTGCAGGGAGCTGCCTACGCGACCTGCATCGCCGAGTACTTCCGTGATCGAGGCCGGCATGTGCTGCTGATCATGGACTCACTGACGCGCTACGCCATGGCCCAACGTGAGATTGCCCTGGCCATCGGCGAGCCGCCGGTCACCCGCGGCTACCCTCCGTCGGTTTTCGCTCGCCTGCCACAACTGGTCGAGCGCGCTGGCAACGGCGCCGACGGCGGCGGCTCGATCACCGGCTTCTACACCGTTCTCGCGGAAGGCGACGACCAGCAGGATCCGATCGCTGATTCGGCGCGCGCGATCCTGGACGGCCACATCGTCCTGTCAAGGACGCTGGCCGACGCCGGCCACTACCCGGCAATCGATATCGAACAATCGATCTCGCGCGCGATGGTCAATCTGGTCAGCCCGGCGCACCTCGACAACGTTCGCCGTTTCAAGGGACTCTTCTCACGCTACCAACGTTCCCGCGACCTGCTCAGCGTCGGCGCCTACGCGGCAGGTTCAGATCTGCAACTCGACCAGGCCATCGCCATCTATCCGAAATTCGAAGTATTGCTGCAACAGAATCTCGCCCAGCGTGCCGACTTCGACACCAGCATCGCGCAACTACAGGCGCTGTTTGCTGCCCACGCCTGATCCAGGCCAGGCGGCCCTGCTTCCAGCCTTCCAGGCCCCAACGCGGCGATGAATTAGTCAGCCAAGCCCGCCGACTTCACCGACGTCATCGAGTTCAACGTGCCGAAACCCTTCTCCCTGCAAACGGTCCTGGACCTCATGCAGAACCGTAGCGACGAAGCCACGCAACGTCTGGCACGCCTGATTGCCTCGGAACGTGACGCGCAGAGCAAACTTCGTATGCTCGAAGAGTATCGCGACGACTACAGCGAGCGCTTTCGCAAAGCCATGCAAGGCGGCCTGCGACAGCCTGAATGGCGCAACTATCAGGAATTCCTGCAGCGTCTCGACGAAGCCATCAACCAGCAGTTGCAGGCTGTCCGCCAACAGCAATCGCAGACGGCCAGCGGCCAGGCAGAATGGCGGCAGCAGCGCAAGCGGCTGCAAGCCTTTGATGCCCTCTATGAGCGCCATCGCAGCAGCGAAGCAAAGCTCGAAGGACGTCAGGAGCAAAAGGCACAGGACGAATTGGCCGCTCGCCGGAAACACGACAAAGACGACGACGAGTAGACTCGCGAACGCTGCATGGAACGATAGTTGCTTGGCTATCAACAGCACTTGCCAAAGAGGATCGTCCATGAGCATTACAATCGTTGCCAGCTTCGCCCAGAGAGCTGTCCCGGGAGCATCCGCCGCAGCTGCCGCCAGCGACCCGCTGGCGATTGATGATTTGAACATCGGGCTCGACTTTGCAAGCGTTCTGCTGGCTCAGCCAGTCAGCGCCACGCCGCCCCCTTCCGGAAGCGGCAGCGGAGCCGCAACTGACGACCTGACGGCCCTTCCCGAAGCAGCACCTGCTTTTGCAGGCGACGAGTTTCTGGCCACGTTCGGGCTGAATCAGCTGAACCAGCTGCCCCCGCCGCAGGCCATCAATCCTGCGGGCCGCGGTGATCGCGCCGAAATCGCTCCGCTGAGCATCTCCTTGCCGACGTCTGTCTCGCCGCTGCTCGCCTCGGCCGCAACAGCATCGGCAAGCAGTGAGAACGCGCGCGGGCCCGACCCCGGCAGCGACGAGAAAGGGGCGTGGGCGGCATCAACGGCGTCGATGGCCTTGATCGGTGAAGGCAAAGCGGCAAAATTTGCCGTTGCCGACTTGCTCGCATCGGCTTGGGGGCAAAGCGAAATGAAGCGCCCGGAGCAACAAGCGTTGCCGGCCAGCACGCTGGCCTCTCTCGCGCCAGCGAGTCAGGCGCCCAACGCCAGCGCAGGCATCGTCCCGGAAACGTCCCTGGGCCTGCAGACGGCACTCCGCGATCCCTCCTGGGCCACTGATTTCGGTCAAAAACTGCTGTGGTTCGCCGCCAGCGACAAGCAGCTCGCGCAACTGACGCTCAATCCGCCGCAATTGGGAGCCATCGAAATCACCCTCAAGATCGACAAGGACAGCGCCAACGCACACTTCGTCTCGGCAAACGCCGATGTTCGCGGGGCCATCGAAGCAGCATTGCCACGCCTGCGCGAAATGTTCGCCAATGCGGGAATCGACCTCGGACAGGTCAGCGTCGGCAGCGAGTCCTTCCGCCAATCCGCCGATAGCCAGGGACAAGCGTCGGGCCCACCCCGCGCGATGGCCGATACGGCTATACTTGCCGCTGATTCGGTCAACGCTCTGCTGGGCCAGAGCATCGTCACGCAGCGTGGCAGCACGCTGGTCGACATTTTCGCCTAGAGAAGCGACCACCCGCCCGGCGTGACGCAGGTCGCCACCGAAGACCACCGCCAGGCGAACCAACCAGGGAGAGAGTTGCTGAATGGCCAAGGATGCAAAAGCCGAAGCTGACGGCGCGGGTGCCGCGCCAGTGAAAAGCAAGAAGAAGCTGCTGATCATCATCATTTCCATACTGGTACTGGTGCTCGGCCTCGGCGGGGTCGGCGCCTACTTCCTCTTGAAGCCGGCGGCGGAATACGACGAGGAGTACGCCGATGCCCCGCGGGAAAGGGCCAGGCCGTCCAAGAGGAAGAAAGCAGACCACAACGCAGCGCCGGTCTATGTCGCCCTTGAAGCGTTCACGGTCAATCTCGTACCGGAAAGCGGCGACCAGTATCTGCAGTTGATTCTTTCGGTCGAGGTCGAGGATGCGCAGGTCGACGAACAACTCAAACAGTACATGCCAAAGCTGCGCAACGACCTGACTCTGCTGCTGTCGAGCAAGAAGGCCTCGGACTTGATCAGCAGCGAAGGCAAGACTCGGCTCGCCGCCGAAATCAAGGAGAAGATGAACGACATCCTTGATCCGGCCGGCAAAGGGAAAAAGAATGACTGGCCAGTCAAGGAAGTGCTGTTCACTTCATTCATCATCCAGTGAGCGGCAATGAGCGCGGATTTCCTCTCTCAGGATGAAGTCGACGCCCTGCTCAGGGGCGTCAGCGGCGAAGCCGACGAACCGGAGGAGGCAGACGACCTGGGCAGCGGTCCGCGCCCTTACAACCTCGGAACGCAGGAAAGAATCGTTCGCGGGCGGATGCCGACGCTCGAACTGGTCAATGAACGCTTTGCCCGTTACCTGCGCATCGGGCTCTTCAACTACATGCATCGCAGCGCCGAAATATCGGCGGGCTCGATACGGGTGCAGAAATACAGCGAGTTCACCCGCAATCTGGTGGTCCCGACCAACCTCAACCTGGTCGCTGCCAAGTCCTTGCGCGGCACGGCATTGTTCGTTTTCGACCCGAGCCTCGTCTTTCTGGTGGTTGACAACATGTTCGGCGGCGATGGCCGCTTTCATACGCGCGTTGAAGGCCGTGATTTCACAGCCACTGAACAACGCATCATCCAGGGATTGTTGGCGGTCGTATTTACCGAGTATTCGCGCTCCTGGAAGCCGGTCTACGACATGCAGTTTGAATACATTCGCTCGGAAATGAATTCGCAGTTCGCGAATATTGCCACTCCCTCGGAGGTCGTCATCTCGACCAGCTTTTCGCTGGAGTTCGGTGGCTCGAGTGCAGACATGCACATCTGCTTTCCCTACTCGATGCTTGAACCGATTCGCGATCTGCTTTACAGCACCATGCAGAGCGACCAGCTGTCAACCGACCGACGCTGGATCGTCATGTTGCGCAAGCAATTGAAGAATGCCGAGGTGGAGATCACTGCCAAGCTGGCCACGACAAGCGTCGCCCTGCGCCAGATTCTGGAGATGAAAGTCGGCGATGTCATTCCCATCGACATTCCCGACAGGATCATTGCCCTGGTCGACGATGTGCCGGTGATGGAGTGCCGCTACGGGCAGCAGGATGGCCAATACGCGCTCAAGGTCGAACGTTTCATGGCCGCCGATCACGAGGAAGCCCCTGCCGGAGAAAACAATGGATAAGGAAGAAACGAACGAATTCGACTTTCTGGCCACGGACGCTGGCACTGCTGACGACAGGGGCAGCGACGACGACTGGGCTGCAGCAATGGCCGAACAAGCGCAGGCGGATACCACGCCGGCGGCTGGCGCGCAGGCGGCGGCTGGCGCGCAGGCGGCCAACATTTTTCCGAGTTTCGATGAACCCGGGAACAAAGCCTCGCTGATGAACGAACTGGACATGATTCTGGACATCCCGGTCCAGATCGCGGTCGAACTCGGGCGTACCAAAATCACCATCAAGAACCTGCTGCAGCTGGCGCACGGCTCGGTCGTCGAACTCGACGCCATGGCCGGCGAACCGATGAGCGTTTTCGTCAATGGCACGCTGATCGCACAGGGCGAGGTGGTGGTGGTCAATGACAAGTTCGGGATTCGGCTGACAGATATCGTGACGCCTTCCGAACGGGCTCGCCATATCGGGCGCTGACCGTCTCCACGCCCACCCTTCACTGCCGGACAGGCAGCTCGGAACCAAGGCGATTGCCGGAAACGAAGCTACCAGATTGCGCCGGATTTGGGCCCCATTCCACCCCTTCCATACTCGCACTCGTCATAGCGGTAAGCTAGAATCGCGAATGCCCCTCATCGAACTCAGCCTGCTCCTTCTCCTGGCCATCGCCGTCGGTGGCGCGCTCGTCCATTGGACGCCGCTGCCCTTGCCGATTCTGCTGGTCGTCGTCGGCGTCGTCGCCTCGTTCCTCCCCGGGCTCGGCAGCGTCGAGGTCGACCCGGAGCTTTTCCTGCTCCTGTTCATCCCGCCGATTCTCTTTGCCGACGCCTGGGTTCTGCCGCGTCGCGACTTCGTTCATACGCTCAAGCCGGTGCTGCTGCTGGCGCTGGGCCTGGTCGTTCTGACCGTCGTCGTGGTCGGCTACGTGATGCATTGGCTGATCCCGGCAATGCCCCTGGCAGTGGCCTTCACACTCGGGGCGATCGTGTCACCCACCGACGCGGTGGCGACCGTGGCCACCACCCAGTTACTGCCCTTGCCGGCGCGAATCGTGCATATCGTCAACGCCGAAAGCCTGCTCAACGACGCCTCGGGACTGGTGGCCTTCAAACTCGCCGTCGCCGCGGCAGCGACCGGGCTGTTCTCGTCGACAGCCGTTGCCGGCAACTTCGTCCACCTGGCCGGCGGCGGCATCATCATCGGCGTGGCCGTCGAGTGGGTCGGGCGCGAATTACGGCAGCGCCTGATTCGTCTGCATGCTGGCGACCCGGTGTTGCAGACCTTGCTGACGGTATTGATTCCCTACGGAGCCTACCTCGCCGCCGAGGCGCTACACGTGTCCGGAATCCTGGCCGTGGTGGCTGCCGGGCTGTGGGCCAGCGGCCAGGAAGTGAAAGGGCTGACCGCCGATGCACGCCAGCACGCCCGCGAAGTCTGGCGAATGCTTTCGTATGTCCTGAATGGCACGGTTTTCGTTCTCCTCGGCCTGCAGTTGCGCCGCATGCTGAGCGGCGTCGAGGAATTCGCAGCACTCGATCTGGTGCTCTATGCCCTGCTTCTGTGGGTGCTGCTGATGGTGCTGCGCATCGCCTGGGTATGGGCATCGGCCCACCTGCGCTTTCGTCTGCGCTGGGGGTGGACCGGCGGCGAGGCGGGTCCCGACGCGAAGCGCTTGCTGCTAATCAGCTGGGCTGCTGTCCGCGGCTCGATCACCCTGGCGACCGCACTGTCGATTCCAACCGTGGTTGCCGCCGGAACGCCTTTCCCCGAACGCGACCTGGTGGTCTTTCTCGCCGCGGCAACCATTATCCTGACCCTGGCGTTCAACGGCGTACCCTTGCCCTGGCTGATCCGCAAGCTCGCCCTCGACAGCGACGCAGACAACCCCAATGAGGAACGCAAGGCACGCGCCGAAATCGCGCGCGCGGCGCTCGCCGCCGTCGCCGAGGTCGCCAGAGACCTCACCGACGGCGAGGATATTGCATTCGTCGAGCAGTTGCTCGGCCGCTACCGGGGCAAGCTCGAGCTGCACGAAGGCGATCCCGGGCACGCCTCGCTGCGGGCAACGCATATCGGTCTGCGCCGGCGACTGCGCCTGGCGGCGATCGCTGCCGAACGGCAGCGCCTGCGTGAGTTGCGCGCGGCCAACGTGATCAACGACGAAACCCAGCGCGTCATCGAAGAGGAACTGGACGAGCGCGAACTGGTATCGATGATCAGTGTCGACCGCGGTTAATGTGACAGTCGCGCAAGCGACTCACGAATCTCCTCCCCTCGCGGGAGAAAGGTCGGGGCAGAGGTGGACGGTGATGACCGCTAGCCGCGGCCAGCCTGGCAGCCCCCTGGACACCCCGGAACAGCCCTCAGACCGCGAACTGCAGCGCCGCGAGGCGCGCGTAGAGACCGCCGCGCGCGACCAGTTCCAGGTGCGTGCCGGCGTCGATCAGCTGTCCGTGATCGAGGACGATGATGCGGTCGGCGCGCTGCACGGTCGCCAGGCGGTGGGCGATGACGATTGTCGTGCGCCCGCTCATTGCCGTTTCCAGCGCCGCCTGCACGACGCGCTCGCTTTCCGCGTCGAGGCTGCTCGTCGCTTCGTCGAGCAAAAGCAGCGGCGCGTTCTTGAGGATCGCCCGGGCGATGGCGATTCTTTGCCGCTGTCCGCCCGACAGGCGAACGCCGCGCTCACCGACGAAAGTCGCGTAGCCCGCGGGTAGTCGTTGCACGAACTCGTCGACGAAAGCAGCGGCAGCGGCGGCCCTTGTTTCTTCGTCGCTGGCCTCGGGTCGCCCGTAGCGAATATTGTCAGCGATGCTGCCCGAGAAAATAACCGCTTCCTGCGGCACCACCGCGATGCGTCGCCGCAGTTCGGCCAGGCGCGGGCGGCGCAAGTCGATGCCGTCGATGCGAATGACGCCCTCGCTGACATCGTAAAAGCGCTGCAGCAACTGGAAAACCGTGGTCTTGCCGGCGCCCGAGGGACCGACCAGGGCCACCGTCTGGCCAGCCGCAATCGTCAGGTCGAGTCCCTGCAGCACGGGCTGCGCCGGCCGTGCGGGATAGGCGAAGCGCAGCTGCTCGAAAGTGACGCACAGACCGCCGGCTGGTGCGGGCAGCGCGATCGGCAGCGCCGGCTCGGCAATCGGCGAGCGCAGGCTGAGCAATTCCATCAACCGCTCGGTCGCCCCCGAGGCGCGCAGCAACTCGCCCCAGACCTCGGCGAGCACCGCCACGCTGCCGGCGACGAGCATCACGTAGAGCGCCGTCTGGCTCAGCTGACCGGCACTCATCTCGCCGGCGAGTACCGCCTGTACGCCGCCGTACAAGCCGTAGAGCAGCGAGCCGAAAACGCCGATGATGACAAAGGCAGTGAACGCCGAGCGCGTGCCGGTGCGCCGGATCGAGGTCGCGAAAGCCTTCTCGTTGGCGGTCGAGAAGCGCGCCGCTTCGGCGTCCTCCTGGGTATAGCTCTGGACAATGGAAATGGCGTTGAGAATCTCCCCGGCAATGCCGCTGGTATCGGCAATGCGGTCCTGACTGGCGCGCGACAGCTTGCGTACGCGTCGGCTGATGAGCACCGCTGGCAGCACGAACAGAACAATGATGCCGGCGACGCTGAGCATCAAGCGCGGCGTCGTGCTGACCAGCATCGTCAAGCCGCCGGCAAAGAGCACGATATTGCGCAGCCCCATGCTGATGCTCGACCCGACGGCACTGTGGATCACCGTGGTGTCAGTGGTCAGGCGCGACAATACTTCGCCCGACTTCAGCGTTTCGAAGAATTGCGGGCTCTGTCGCAGCACGTGCGCGTACACCGCCTGGCGCAGGTCGGTGGTCACTCGCTCGCCGATCCAGCTGACCATGTAGTAGCGAGCTGCGGTGGTGATGCCGAGCACCACGGCCACCGCGAACAAGCCCAGGAAGTGCTCACGAATGGCCAGCAGGCGTTCGCCAAGCTCGCTGCCGGGCGGCAGCGCCAGGCCGCCGTCGACCAGCAATTTCACGGCAAAAGGCAAGCTCAGCGTCGCCGCGGCCGCGAGCAGCAAAAGCAGCAAGGCGAGAGCGATCTGCCGGCCGTAGGGCGCCACAAAAGGCAGCAGAGCGCGCAACGGCCGCAGTCTGAGCGCCGCTGCGCGCTGCTGCGTGCCTCCGCCAGTCTCGGCGAGAGCGACGACCGCGGGCGGCTCGTGGGAAGCCTCCGGTTTCAGCCGAGTAGCCCGCGCAGAACTCCCCAGGCGCCGCCCAGCCCGAGCGCCGCGAAACAGAGCATCGACAGCCCGAAGCCCGCGCCGCGCGTCTTCGGATCGCGGGCGTAGGCCAGCGCATACCACACCCGGGCCAGCAGCCAGCCGCCACCGAGCAGCGTTGCCCAAAACGACGACAGGTTCAACGCGAAGACCCACAGCACCGGCAGGAAGGCGACGGTGTTCTCCAGGGTGTTCATCTGAATGCGATAGGCGATCTCGAACTGCGGGTGGCCACTGGTCGCGGGCGCCTCGATAGCGAACTTCATCCGGCAACGACCCACGTAGGCGGAGCAGGCGAAGAGCAGCAAGGAGCTGGCGAGAGTAAGCAGGCTGGGGCCGGGGTAGGCAGTCATGGTTTCGATCCGTGCGCAGTCAGGGAAAGAGGAATTCAAGGCTGCGCACACTATAACCCGTGAGCATCGTTCCCGGGCCACTCGCGCTGGCGCAGGCCGCTTGCCGGCATCGGCGGCCTGATTCTGCGAGCAAGGCTCGCCGCTTTCGCGTAGACTGCGGCAGGTGCGCGGGCCAGCAACTACCAGCAGCCCACCTTGGCCGGCCATCGCCGCACCGCATGTTCCCCCGTCTGGTCGAGCTTTCTGGCGAAAATCCGTCGCTCCCGGATGCGTTTATCACTGACCTCTTTTGTTTACTCCGACGACAGCACGCCCATTGCCCCCATGCGCATGAACAGTAAGCCTCTCCTTCGCCATGCCCTGACCACACTGCTCCTTGTATTGAGCTTTGCCGAACTGCGCGCAGCAGAGGAAGCGGCCGAGAACGATTGGCAGATCGACAATGCGACGCTGACCGTCGTTCCTTCTTTTCAACAACTGGCCGACGGAGCCTGGCGGGAGCGAAGGCCGCGCAGCGGCAATACTTTCCTCGAAGTGCGCGGTACCCTCAAGGTGGCGGGTGACGGCTCCTTCGGACCACACCGGCTGGCGACTGCCGGGCTGCTGGCGGGCGCGGGCGAGGTGCCGATCGCCGCTGAGCTGCTGGCGGTCGGCGTTAATGTCGGAACTTGCCGCTACCTGCGGGCGCCGATCGGGGCCGGCAACGAATTTAGCGCCAAGCTTGACGACGACAGGGAAATCGCCATTCTGCGCGAGCACAGCGATAACGGCCCCTTGCTTCTCAGAACGCACGCGCACAGTGTCGAGCTGTGCATGGTTTTCGAGCTGCCGGAGGCTCCGCCGCCATCCTTGCGCTGGAGCTTCGCGCAACGAACGATGCCGCTTTCGGTCAGCGCCGCGACATCGAGCAATGCAGCGACCCAGACCACAACGGCAGCAAGCGACAGCGGCCTGGAGGCTTCCAGCGCTGCGCCCGCAGCTTCCTTTTCCGTGCCTCCACCATGGCGACGGGCGATCTCTTCGCCGCTACTGTGGTCTGCGCTGGCCCTGGCCGCACTGGCTCTGCTCGGCAGCGTAGCCTTACAACGGTGGTGGCGCCGACGGCGCCTGGCAATCGCTGCCCGCAGCGATTGCCACTCGGAGTCCTCTTCGGCACTGGACATCCCGCGCGTCAGCGCCGCACACCAGCCAAAAAACTTTGCCAGCGTCGAACCCGAAGGGGGCGCCGGACAACTGCAGTTCCTTGGCGCCATGGCCGCGCTCAGGCTCGGCGACTGGGAGCAAGCGAACGCACTTTTCGGCGAAGCCATCGCGGTAGGACTGACACCCACTTTCGAAGCGGGCGCGTGGAGTCTGCGCGGCGAGACGATGCTCAATGACCACGACCTCGTTGGTGCAACGAATTGCTACCTGCGCGCGCTGAGCTGTCCCGGGGTGACAGCCGAGGCGGCCCTGCCTGCGGCCAGCCAGCTGGCGGCGATCTACCGCCAGCTCCGCCTGCGGCGGGACGCGCAGAAGATGGAAGCTCTGCGAGCGCTGATCAACCCCTTCGCCGATGACCTCGGCCCGCAACAACTAGCCTTGATCGCCCGCCTGGTCAAAGAGCTCAAACACAAGAGGCGCACCCGGATGCTCGCTCGTCTCATTCCCTGAGCGCAGCGCCTGGCCCGTGTTTATGGGTAAAATGAGCGGTTACCATTGCCAAGCCATCATTCAGGGGGGTTCGTGTTCGATCAGCCGCGTAGGCCGCTACGTTTCCTCCTGTTCGTCGGCATGCTGCTCTTCGGCAGCAGCGGTTGTGATTTGATCAAGGAGAAACTCGGCCTCGAAGAACCCGTCGCCAAGGCCGCCCGACTCACCGCCGAGGGACAGGCGGTTGGCGGTGGCTGTCGCCAATCCGGGCGTGCCATCGAGGATTGCTACTCGATCTATTCCTGGTTGCCGAAGGCCGCCATCTACGATGGCTGGCGTGACATGGACAGCTACATGCGCGAGAACAAGCTCGCCACGGTCGAGCCACAACTACCGCCGCCACAGCCTCCAGGCGCCAGGAAGAAGAGAAGGCCGCCGACTGACGAAGCCGGCGACACGGCGACAGCCGCAGATCGCGACAGGGCGGACGCCGACCCGGTGACCGCGAAGCCGGCGGGCAGCACGCATTAATGTGAAAGTCGCGTATGCGACTCACGAACCTCCCTTCTCCCCCTGCGAGAGAAGGGTCGGGGTAGAGGGGAAAACGGTCATGACTTTCATGATCTGGGGTGTCTCGATTGTCATGACCGTTAGTCCGCTCAGCCGCTGGCCCTTGAACCCCTGCTGCCGGCTCACGTTGATCTTCGTGCATACTCCACATGGCGATGCGTCAAGGACGGAGCACGCAAGCAAACCCCGCCGGCAGCAGACCTCCGCCATCCTCGTCTATAATCCCGTGATCAAGCTCGCGCCATCTACGGTCGGGGCGCGCTGGATACGATGCACGCAATCGCGACCGCCCACGGATATCAACATCAACCGGCCAGCCAGCAACAGATGCCAGATCATCAGCCGCCGTCAACGCCGGCAAACGACTATCGTGCGCAGGTGCTGCTCGCCAGCAGAAACCTTTTTCAGCAGCGACTCAGGAAAATGGTCAGCGCAGCGGGCGGCAACATCGCGGGATGTCTCGACGGGTTCAGCTACGCAGTCGCCAACGCTCACGACGTACTGGTAGCAGCCGAGCCGCTTGACGGCTTCGACCAGGTGGCGAGCCTGACCGCCTCGCGGCTGACGCTGATGGGCGACGACGATCTCGAAGTGGGCATTCGGCTACATGAAATCACCACCCACCTGCGCGACGCGGGTGGCCGCGCGCTATGGCGCAGCCGTTCGCTCTACCTGACCTTGCTACAGCGCTCGACGATGGGGCCCGACGACAATCCGGTCGGCCCGGAAGCGATTTGCGAGGGCCTCGCGGCGATCTGTGCGCAGTATGATGGCGACACCGAGCAGACCTTCACAGTCCTCGACCGAGTCGAAGATCTCCTGTGCCAGGGCTTGCCGGCACTGTATGACGAGATCAACGACCTGCTGACAAAACTGGGCGTCGAGCCCGCGCTGGCGCACTATCCCGGGGTCACTGTCGCAGCGTCCGCCAGGACCGCAGGCGAGCAGACAAGCCGCAGCGATCAGATCACCAGCAATGCGCTGTTGCTGCTGCAAGATGTTCTGCGTCACCGCAGCGACTTTCCGCAAGGGCCCGTTGGCGGCCATTTTGCGGCGGATGACCAGGCACCATCGGTAAATCACGAGCGCGACGGCACGGCAACGCTGATGCTGGAGAATTTGCTCGCCCGCCTGACGGCCCTTGAACTGCACTCGGCGTCGGCAGCCGCCGCGGCGGGCGAGAATCAATCGTCAGCGCCAGCACCGCGCCCGCTGAAGTCAAGCGATCTCGATCTGCCGCTGGGCAGGAGCGAAACCCTCACGCTCGACACCATGGCTCTCATCTTCGAGGCCATTTTTGAGTCTGCAGACCTCCCCGACACCGTCAAGGGCATCATCGGCCGCCTGCAGATTCCGCTCCTCAAGCTGGCCATCCTTGACCGCTCGCTGTTTTCCAACAGCGAGCATCCGGCGCGCTTGCTGATCAATCGCATGGCTCGCGCGGCCGTCGGGCTGCCCCGCAACGCGAGCCGGGATGAGCCGCTATGCCAGCGCATCGCAGGCGCAGTGGCCACACTCCACAACAGCCAGGAAAGCGGCGACGACGCACTCGGCAAGGCGCTCGCCAAACTCGAGGCACTGATCGGCGAACGTGACCAGGCGGTTCGCGAGGCAGCTGCCGGCCATATCCGTCTGGTCGTGGCGTATGAACAGGCGATCACCGCCGAAAAGGCGGCCGAAGACTGGCTGCGCGCCAGCCTGGCGCGAACAAGCTCGCCGGAAATCGCCACCTTTCTCGAACGCTACTGGCTGCGGGTGATGGCTGCCGCTGCTCAGGCCGGGGGGACCGATGGCACACGCTGGCAACAGGCCAGCGCCACCGGAGGAGAACTGATCTGGAGCGTACAGCCGAAGCAGACCAACGAAGAACGCAAACACCTGGCCAGCCTGGCCTCGCCACTGATCAAGCGAATCGGCAGCGGGCTTGATGAAATCGGAATTTCACGTGCCGAAAGACTGCCCTTCCTCAACCGCCTGTTTGATCTGCAGACGTCGGCGCTACGCGGCCAGACGCCGGATGGCAGCAGACCGACAGGTATGACGCGGCGCCAGAGCGGGCCGCGCAGCGACCCGGCGGCCAAAAGCGCAGTGCGCCTCCTCGAGAGCGAAGCGCTGCAGGTCCATTACCTGGCAATGCCCGACGAACAGGAACCTGCCGCTCGCGCACGCGCCGGCAGCGACTGGCAGGTCGGCGACTGGCTGCGCTTCTCCCTGCCCGAGCAGGAGCAAGAGCCACTGTGCGGTCTCTGCTGCTGGCAAAGCCCATCGTCGCCAACGGTCGTGCTGTTCAACCCGGACTGGGGCTACGCCGTTGCCCTGCCGAGCGCGCTACTCGACCAGCAGATGCGTGCCGGCCGTGCCCAGGTGGCATCCGGGATGGCGACCTTCGACAGCGCCACCGAGCGTGCCCTGCGTCTGCTCACCTGAGCAAGACTGACGGCGCGCCACGCCGTGCCAGCCCGCGCCTCGCGCGCCGGGAAGCAGCTGCAGCCCTTGCCCGCAGACGCGTTGCAAATCAATGTATAATCTCGTTTTTTCTGCGATCGAGCGTTGACTGTCTTGACTGATCCGAAAGCTGCGCCCATACGTTTCACCGACCTCGGCCTGGCCCCCGAGCTGCTGCGCGCCATTGCCGACCAGGGCTATACCGAGCCCACACCGATCCAGGCGCAAGCGATACCCGTCGTTCTCGCCGGACTTGACCTGATGGGCGGCGCACAGACCGGCACCGGCAAGACGGCCGCCTTCACCCTGCCACTCCTGCAGCGCATTCTCCCGTTCGCCAGCCCGAGCCCTTCGCCAGCCCGCCATCCGGTGCGCGTGCTGATGCTGGCGCCGACGCGCGAACTGGCGATCCAGGTACACGAATCGGTCAAAACCTACAGCAAACATGTTTCGATCAGGAGTTGCTGCGCTTACGGCGGCGTCGACATCAAGGCGCAAATCGCCGAAATTCGCTGCGGCGTCGAAGTGCTGGTCGCCACCCCTGGCCGCCTCCTCGATCTCGTCGAGCGGAAGTGCCTGCACTTCAACAGCGTCCAGGCGCTGGTCCTCGACGAAGCCGACCGCATGCTGGATATGGGTTTCATCCCCGATGTGACCCGAATCATCAACATGCTGCCGAAGCAACGCCAGAGCCTCCTCTTCTCGGCGACTTTTTCCGAAGAGATCAAGAAGCTGGCCGACAAGATGCTCAAGGCGCCGGAACTGATCGAAGTCGCCCAGCGCAACACCGTCTCCGCGACCATCACCCACCGCGTCCACCCGGTGGCCAGCGACGCCAAGCGTGCGCTGCTGGTCAAACTCCTGCGTTCGTCGGATTTCAATCAGGTCCTGGTCTTCACCCGCACCAAGCTGGAAACCAACCGTCTCGCCCGCGAACTGCAGCGCGCCGGAATTGCTGCCGATTCGATCCACGGCGACAAGAGCCAACTGGAACGTCTGAAGGCGCTGGAAGCTTTCAAGGATGGTTCGGTACTGGTCCTGGTGGCGACCGACGTCGCCGCCCGCGGCCTCGATATCGACGAGCTGCCGCACGTCATCAACTTTGAAATACCGCGCACGCCAGAAGACTACATCCACCGCATCGGCCGCACCGGCCGCGCCGGCAAGGCGGGCACGGCGATTTCTCTGGTCTCGGCCAGTGAGGTGCCGTACCTGGTCGACATTGAAAAGCTGATCAAGATCAAGGTCGAGCAAGTGGTCATCGCCGGCTTCGAGCCGGAATACGACTACACCTACCCGCCCGGCGACAAACATCGTCAGCGCCGCAGTCCGGCCGCGCCTGCACCGGCGCCAGTTTCGCCGGAGGCAGCGCGCAGCGAACGCTCCGCCGAGCGTAGTCCGCCCCGCAAGAGCGTGAGCAAGCACAGCGCTGGCCGCCGGCCGAGCCACATCGCTGCCGATGGCTTCGACTTCAGCAAGCCCTACGAAAGCGCCGAACCGCACCCGCTCTCGGCAGCCGTCGACGGCGACCCCACGAAAGCGCCGGGCCGCACCGAGCACCCGCACAAGCGGCCCCGTGCGGTAGCTGCCTTACTTGGCGGACTTGGCCGCGAGTGAACTGACTGAACCGGCGGCGCCAGAAATGGCCGGCGGCGCATCGATCAACTTGAGAATTGCCAGCGAGATATTGTCGCCATCGCCGTTGCCCATTGCGCGTGCGCGGTCAATCAGCAATTCGGAGGCTTCCCTCGCCGATGATGCGCCATCAATCACCCACGCCAGTTCCTGATCGGTGAAATAGCCCCACAGGCCATCCGAGCAGAGCAGAAAAGTATCGCCGGCCTGCAGATCCTCGGCCTCACCGAAAGCGATCTTGGGGGCCTCGACACCGCCCAGCGAAGTCAGCAGAATGTTCCGGTGCGGATGAACGAGGGCCTGCTCAGGCGTCACCCTGCCCTGCACCACCAACTGTGCGACGTAAGAGTGATCGGTGCTGCGAAAGATCAGGCTGTCGCCGCGAAAACGGTAGAAGCGACTATCTCCGCAGTGCGCCCAGCTCATCTTTCCAGGTTGCAACAGCAGCATCACGGCCGTGCTGTGCGGGTCTTTCTCATTGATGAAACGCGACGCCTTGATCAGCATGTGCGCTTCGTTGATGCTCGATTCCAGCAGCACCCGCGCTGATTCCGAACGCGCCGAAAAGCGCTCGAGGTTGTCGCGCGCCGTGTGCACCACCTGTTGCGCGGCAAGCAGGCCACCGGCATGGCCGCCCATGCCGTCGGCGACTACTGCCAGCGCGACGCCGCCACCGCGCGGATGCGGCAGGATCGCCACCCGGTCCTGCTGCTCGCGACGATCCCCCTGATGCTGGGCCACGCAGGCATCGATTGAAATTGGCATTGATAGACTTTCCGTGCCGCCACATCCCGCCGTCCTGGGCCGGGTTGCCTGCCGAGGGCGAGCAAACTGGCGGCGCAAGCGTAGGTCGGCGCTGTTGTTCTAGAAGATCACCCGTCGAAGTTCGCTCGGGCGCGGCAAGTGACTGCTGTGATCGGGATGGCGCTCGATATATAGGCGATGAGCGGCCACCACCAGGGTGTGCACCTCGTCACCGCTCAGCGCCGGGAAATTCTCGCGCAGCAGACGATAAGCCAGGAGTTCAAGCGACTGCCCGGCCCAGCCCTGCTGTGGATCGAAAAACGGCTCGATCATCACGAAGGCGACCTCGAAAGCCGCCCGTAGATCGAGCTCTCGCCGCCGCTCCGGCACTGCCGCCGCTGATCGTTCAAGCCCTTCGCTCAAGTCCTTACCCTTCCGGGCCTCCCCTGCCATCGGCTTCTCGCGCCCGCAGGACGCGCCGTTGTACCTTGCCGGTAGTGGTCATCGGCAAGGCTTCGACGAATTCTATCGCTTTCGGTGTCTCGTAGGGAGCCAGATGCTGGCGCACCTGCTGCTGCAATTGCTCGACCAGAGCCGGCGACCCGAGCACCCCTGGCTGCAAGACGACAAACGCCTTGACCAGCGTGCCGCGCAGCGCGTCCGGGATACCAATGACCGCGCAATTGGCGACCGCCGGATGTTTGAGCAGACAGTTCTCGATTTCCGCCGGGCCGATGCGGTAGCCGCCGCTATTGAAAACGTCGTCGGCGCGTCCCTGGTACCACAGGTCGCCGTCTGCGTCGATTTTCGCCAGGTCGCCGGTCAGCCCCCAACCGTCGCCGACGAACTTCTCGGCCGTCGCCTGCGCATTCTGCCAATAGCCGAGCATGATCACCGGGTCCGGTTCACCATTGCACAGGCGATGCACGGCCACTTCGCCGAGTTCGCCGGCCGGCAGGACCTTGCCTTGCGCATCGACGACGGCCACGCGGTGCCCCGGATACGCGCGCCCCATGGCGCCGGGTTTGGCCGGCCAGCGCGACGCGCAATTGCCGACGACGTAGTTCATTTCGGTCTGCCCAAACATCTCGTTGATGGTCACCCCCAGCTTTTCCTGCGCCCAGTGAAAAACCGCTTCGCCGACCGGTTCGCCAGCGCTCATGATGCTGCGCAGATCGAGATCGTACTGCGCTCGTGGCTCTGGCACGGCCTTCATCATCATCTTCAAGGCCGTTGGAAAGAGGAAGCTGTTGCGAATGGCGTATTTCTCGATCAGCGCGAACGCCTTACCGGCGTCGAAACGGCCCTTGTACGCGAGCAGGGGCATTCCGAAGTGCCAGGTTGGCAAGAGCACGTCCCAGAGACCGCCGGTCCACGCCCAATCCGCCGGCGACCAGAACATGTCGCCTGGCTGCGGGAAGAAGTCATGCGAGCAGACGTAGCCGCTGAGGTTGCCAAGCAGCGTCCGGTGCGCCATCAGCGCACCTTTCGGCTTGCCGGTGGTGCCGCTGGTGTAGATGATCATCGCCGCATCGTCGGCGGCGGTGCGCGCCGGCGTGTAGCGTGGCGAGGCGTGCTCGAGGACTTCCGCCCACGCCTTGACGCCCTTGCCGAGCACCGCGCCAACACCGATCACGTGCCGCAATTGCGGCAGGCGGTCGCGCAGTGCCAGCAACTTCGGCAGCGAACTGTCATCGACGATGGCGACGTGCGCAGCCGAGTCGCCGAGCCGGTATTCCAGCGCGTCCGGGCCAAACAGATGCGACAGCGGTACTGCCAGCGCGCCCATCTGATAAATGGCGACATGGGCAATCGCCGTTTCCGGACATTGCGGCAGGAGGATCGCGACGCGATCGCCGGCCAGCGTCCCGAGGGCGGCCAGGACATTGGCCAGCCGGTTGGCCTGGCGTTGAATGTCCCAGAAAGTATGCGCCGACGTGAAGCCGCTCTCGTCCTCGTAGTACAGCGCAAAGCGACTGCGATCCGGAGCCCAGCGGCCACAGACAGCGACCGCGATATTGAACTTCTCCGGCACCTGCCAGCGAAAATTCTCGGCAAGTGCCGCGTAGTCGCCGCGCAGACTATTGATTTCCATGGCTTCCCCGTTTCACCAGCGACGCCCGCCTGGCGGTCTGTTTCAGGTGCCGCCGCTCAAACGCTCGTCGATCAGCTCGATCCAGTGCCGCACCGGCATTTCGCTGCCGCTTTGCAGATGCGTCTGGCAACCGATATTGGCGGTCACCATGACCGCCGGCGAAGCGGCGCCCATGGCCGCCAGCTTGTTGTCACGCAACTGCCCGGCCAGCACCGGCTGACTGATCGAATAGGTTCCCGCCGAGCCGCAGCACAGGTGCGGATCGGCGACTGGCGAAAGCTGATATCCGGCAGCCGTGAGCAGCGCCTCGACGACGCCGCGAATCTTTTGCGCGTGTTGCAGCGTGCAGGGCGAGTGAAAAGCCACGCGCAAACCGCTGTCGGCGCTGTCGGCACCCGCCTGGCGCAGCAAGGCGGCCAGCGGCACCTGCTCGGCGGCCAGCACTTCCGAAGCGTCGCGGGTCATGGCGGCGATGCGCGCGGCCTTGTCGGCGTAGAGCGGATCGTCTTTCAGCAAGTGACCGTACTCCCGCACATGCTCGCCACAACCGGAAGCGGTCATTACGAAGCCCTCGACGCGGCCGCTCTCGACGTCCGGCCACCAGGCATCGATCACCTGCCGCATGTCGTCGAGCGCCTTCGCCTGCGCGTGCAGGTGGTAGCGCAGCGCACCGCAGCAGTTGGCCGCCGGCGCCTCGATCAACTCGATGCCCAGGCGGTCGAGAACCCGCGCCGTCGCGGCATTGGTATTCGGCGTCAGGATCGGCTGCACGCAACCGGCAAGGGCAATCATTCGTCGCCGGTGCCCGCTGCTCCGCGGCCAGGGCCTGGCAGCGCCGCCCGCCGCCATCGGCACTTTTTCGGCCAGCACCGCCGGCAACAGCGGACGCAGCAACTGGCCGATGGCCACTGCCGGCTTGAAGATCCAGCGCCGCGGCAGCGCTTCGCAGAGCAGAAAACGCAGCGCGCGTACCGCCAGCGGTCGCGGCACACGCTCTTCCACTACTTCACGGCCGATTTCGAGCAGGCGATGATAGCGCACGCC
Source organism: Candidatus Accumulibacter meliphilus (assembly GCF_036625345.1). Classification (NCBI taxonomy): domain Bacteria; kingdom Pseudomonadati; phylum Pseudomonadota; class Betaproteobacteria; genus Candidatus Accumulibacter; species Candidatus Accumulibacter meliphilus. Next base: position 500,694 of record NZ_JAZKTZ010000003.1, read on the forward strand.
CGACGGACAGGTCGTCTCGCAGGAGCGACAACTCAGGCAGCGATCAAGGTGCAGCTGGGTCGTTTCCGTCACCGGCTGCCCTTCGAGCATCTGTTTGATCAGATAGATACGCCCGCGCGGCCCGTCGAGTTCGTCACCGAGCAACTGGAAAGTCGGGCAGGTCGCGGTACAGAAACCGCAGTGTACACAGCTGCGCAGAATCGCGTCGGCCTCGCGCCCGGCAGGCGTGTCCTTGATGAAATCGGCAAGATTGGTTTGCATGGTCAGCGAACTCTCATAGTCCCGGATACATCCGGCCGCGGTTGAAAACACCTTGCGGATCGAAGGCGTGTTTCAGATTGCGATGAATTCGCAACAGCGGTGGCGACAGTGGCTGGAAGACGCCCTGCTCGGTTTTCACGGCGTCGTCCGCGCGAAACAGGGTCGCATGCCCGCCGGCCCTGGCCGCCGCGGCGCGGATCGCTCCTCCATCACCTGCACGCAACCAGCGTTGGGCGCCACCCCACTCGATTAGCGTCGGGCCGGGCAGCGCCTGCGGCGGCGCGACGGACGGCAGCGACAAACGCCACAAGGGCGCATCACCGGCAAAGAAGGCGTGCGTCTGCTCGCGCAGCGACTGCCAGAACTCTGCCGCCAGGCCATCGGCCAGCTCCTCGCCACCGAGATGCCGCTGCGCGGCGGCCAGCGCAGCGGCGGCCCCGGAAAGGCGCAGCGTCAGCACTCCATCCTGCCAGGCCGAAGCCGAAATCGGCAGCGGCCGGCCACCCCACTCGTTGAGCTTGCGCAGCGCCGCACCCTCGTCGATGGCAAAACGCAGACTCTTCTCGGCCACCGGCAGCGGCAGCACTTTGAGCGATACTTCGAGCACGAGGCCGAGCGTGCCCAGGCTGCCGGCCAGCAAACGGGAAACGTCGTAGCCGGCGACATTCTTCATGACCTGTCCGCCAAAGGAGAGCACTTCGCCAGAACCGTTCAAAAGCTTGGCGCCGAGAACATAATCGCGCAGGGCACCGACGGCCTGCCGGCGCGGTCCCGAGAGGCCCGCGGCGAACATGCCGCCGACCGTCGCCGCCGGCCCGAAGAACGGCGGCTCGAAGGGCAGCCACTGGCCCTTCTCGGCAAGCGTCGCCGCCAGTTCGCGCAGTGGCGTGCCGGTGCGCGCGGTGACCACCAGTTCGGTCGGTTCGTAGGCGACGATGCCGCGGTAGCCGCCGACCTCAAGCATGCCTTCCTTCTCGCCCTGCTCCGGGCAACCATAAAAGAGCTTGCTGCCGCCGCCACGAATTGACAGGCTACGGCCGGCACTTGCCGCCTCGGCGATGCGAGTCATCCAGTCATCGATCAATTCTTCCATCACAGCCTCGGCGAAGTGTCGGCGCTGCCGGCGCTGCCGGCGCGGGCCAGGGTGTACTCACGGCAGCGGGCAAGCGTCGGAACGCCCTTGCCGGGGTTGAGCAATCCGTGCTCGTCGAAAGCCGCTTTCAGCCGGTGGAAAGCAGCGATTTCGGCCAGGCTGAACTGCTCGGCCATGATGTCGACTTTTTCGATACCGACACCGTGCTCGCCGGTGATGGTGCCACCGAACCTCACCGACAGTTCAAGAATCTCGGCGCCGAAAGCAACCGCTCGCTCGAGTTCTCCCGGCTGATTGGCGTCGTACATGATCAGCGGATGCAGATTGCCGTCGCCGGCATGAAAGACGTTGGCACAACGCAAGGCGTACTTTTCCGACAAACTGTTAATCGCTTCCAGCATCTCGGCCAGGCGCTTGCGCGGAATGGTCCCGTCCATGCACAGGTAGTCGGGAGTCATCCGCCCCACCGCCGGAAACGCCGCCTTGCGCCCGGCCCAGAACTTCAGTCGCTCGGCTTCATCCTGCGAAACGCGAATCCCCGCAGCGCCGCTTTTCTCGAGCACAGCCGTCATGCGACCGATCTCTTCGGCCACTTCTTCGGGCGTACCGTCGGACTCGCAGAGCAGGATCGCTTCGGCGTCCATGTCGTAACCGGCATTGACGTAAGGCTCGACGGCGTGGATCGCTTTCTTGTCCATCATTTCCAGCCCGGCCGGGATGATGCCGGCGGCGATGATGCTGGCCACCGCATCACCGGCCTGGCGCACATTGCCAAAAGAAGCGATCACCACCTGCGCCAGTTCGGGCTTCGGCGTCAGTTTGACGGTCACCTCGGTGATCATCGCCAGCAAGCCTTCCGAGCCGTTCATCAGCGCCAGCAGGTCATAGCCCGGCGCGTCCAGCGCCGCGTTGCCGAACTCGACGATCTCGCCCTCGATGCTCAGGCCGCGCACGCGCATGACGTTGTGGACCGTCAAGCCGTACTTCAGGCAATGCACGCCGCCGGCGTTCTCGGCGACGTTGCCACCGATGGTGCAGGCGATCTGCGAAGAAGGATCGGGGGCGTAGTAGAGCGCGTAGGGCGCCGCCGCTTCGGAGACCGACAGATTGCGCACTCCCGGCTGGACGACCGCGGTCCGCGACAGCGGATCGACACTGATGATTTTCTTGAGCTTGGCCAGCGAGACGAGAACCCCGTCACGGTGCGGCGTCGCCCCTCCCGAGAGACCGGTCGCCGCACCGCGTGCCACCACCGGCACTTTCAGCTCATAACAAATTTTGAGGATCGCCTGCGCCTGCGCTTCGTCCGCCGGCAGCGCCACGATCAAGGGCAATTGCCGATAGGCGGTGAGGCCATCACAATCGTAAGGGCGCATCTCTTCTTCCTCGACCAGCAGCGCCTGCGCTGGCAACACCGCACGCAGACGCTCGACCAAGGCCTGCCGGTCAACCGTGAACCGCTGTTCGGCAACGCTACTTTCGATGCTCATATCGAGTTCCTCGAATGTTCCTCAAATTCCTCAAATCAGGAAATGCCTGACTGCGTGCTGACCAGATCCGCGGCCAGCTCGAACCCGACGCGGCGGGCAGCGCAACGCACGTGCTCATGGGCATGGCGGCGTGCGCGCCCCGGATCACCAGCGGCAACGGCCGCGAAAATCAGGCGGTGCTCGGCCTGCGCCTCCTGCGGCAAGGCGCCGTTGCCGCCGGGCATGATCCACGCCAGGCGACGCGACTCGGAAAAATGCCGGCCAAGGAATTCCAGCAGGCGATGCGTGTAACTGTTATGGGTGGCGGCGGCAATTGCCAGATGAAAATCGTCGTCGGCTTCGGAGCCATCGCTGCCACTGGCCAGCGCGTCGTCCATGGCCTTCAGGAAACACTCGCTAGCGGCGATGTCGGCGGGCCGACGACGGCGCGCGGCCAGCTCGGCAATCGAGCTTTCGACCATCGCCCGCAGCTCGAAGATCTCGCGCAGCTCGAGCAGTGCCGGGCCATCTCCCTGCCAGAAGCGAAAATTCAGGCTTTTCGGGACCAGGGCAACGAAAGCGCCCGCCCCCTGCCGGGTCTCGACGCGACCATCCGCCTTGAGACGTGCCACCGCCTCCCGGACCACTGCACGACTGACGCCGAAAGTCTCGGCCAGTGCTTTCTCGACCGGCAACTGCGCACCCGGTTTGATCTCGCCGCGCGCGATCTGCCCTTCCAGGGCGATCGATACTTCCTCGCTCAAGCGCGGCCGACGAACAATTCTCTTCAGCTCATTGGTAAGCATAAGAACCCGGTTGTCTGACAACTTGGCTGCAGCATACTACAAGCGGCGTGCGATGCAATGCCAGCCCTTGCCGGCAGCTCTCGCAGCTTGTCAGCACGCCCCTGGTGAGTCTTGTCGAAGTCACCGAAGCAATGCCGTTCGCCTACTCGGGGAGCAAGCCCGGTCGATCATTGTTGCTTTGCTGTTACAATCAGCCGCTCGCTGCGCCGCTGCCCGATCCGTCTGCAAACCACAGCCGGCAGCGGCCGAACGAACCGTCGAGGGAACAGAATGTCTGCCATCATTAGCCATCTGAATCGCATCTTGCCCGGAGTCATGCCGCTGGTGAGATATCGCGCCGCCGACTGGCCGCACGATATCCGAGCCGGCCTGTCGGTGGCCGCGGTGGCCATCCCGATTGCCATCGCCTATGCGCAACTGGCCGGTTTCAGCCCTTCCACCGGCTTGTACGCCTCGATCCTGCCGATGGTCGTCTACGCCTTCGCCGGCACCTCGCGGCAATTGATCATAGGTCCAGATGCCGCGACCTGCGCCATGCTGGCGGCAGTGATTGCGCCTCTGGCGGCGAACAACAGTGGCCTCTACCTCTCCTACAGCATCGTGCTGACGCTGCTCACCGGCCTCTTCTGTCTGTCGGCGAGCTTTCTTCGCCTGGGCGGCCTGGCCGATTTTCTGGCCCGACCGATCATCATCGGCCTGCTCAACGGCGTCTCCCTGACGATCATGATCGGTCAGGTCGGCAAAGTGCTCGGCAGCACGCCGGAGGCCACCCGCTTCTTCAAACAGCTCATGGAAATCCCACACCTGGTGGTCACCGCCCACTGGCCAACAGTCGTTCTGTCGATTTGCAGCGCGGCGGTGATGTTCTTCCTGCCGCGGTACACGAAAGTGGTTCCGGCGTCGCTGGTGACCATGGCCCTGGCCGGTCTGGCGGCCTTCCTGCTCGGCCTGGGCGACATGGGAGTGGCGCTGATCGGTCCGGTGGCCGCCGGCCTGCCCGATCTGGTAATCCCTGAACTGCACCTCGATGTCGTCGGCGAACTGGCCGCTTCGGCGGCCGGCCTGGCCCTGGTCCTGTTTACCAGCGGCATGCTCACGGCGCGCAGCTTCGCCGAACGCAACGGCTACGACATCGATGTGGACCGCGAATTTGCCGCCTTCGGCCTGGCCAACATCGTCTCGGCGCTGTCACAGGGTTTTGCCGTCACCGGCGCCGATTCGCGGACCGCGGTCAGTGACGCCAACGGCGGCCGCACGCAGATGGTCAGCATCGTCGCCGCACTGGCGATTTCCCTGCTGCTGCTGGTCGGCACCGGCTCGCTGGCCTGGCTGCCGATCCCCGCGTTGGGCGTCGTGCTGCTTTTCGCCTCGTGGCACCTGCTCGATTTCCAGGTCTTCAAGCGCTACCAACTGATCGAGCGCTCGGCGGTGCTCCTCGGGGTGATCACCATGCTCGGAGTGCTCGCCTTCGGGGCGATCAAGGCCATCATGCTGGCCGTGACCCTGGCCCTGCTGATGTTCATCCGCAAGGTCGCACGCCCGGACTGCGAAGAACTGGTCAATGTTCGCGGACGGTCAGGGCTTTACAACCACAAGCTGTTTCCCGACGCGGCGACGATCGAGGGACTGCTGCTTTTGCGCTTCTGCGGTCCGCTGGTCTTCTTCAATGCCAATCATTTCCGCGCCGAAGTGCATCGGGCAATCGCCCGCCAGGCAGCGCCCGTCGAACGTGTGGTGCTGGACATGATCGCCATGACCGACGTCGATATCACCGGCATCGACACCCTCGGGCGGCTCGACAGCGAACTGGCGGCAAAAAACATCACCCTCGTTCTAGCCGGCCGACAGGTCGAGTTCGAGAAATGGCTGCAGACCACCAAACACCCCGACGCGGCACTTCGCCAACGCGCTTTCCCGACCATGCGCCAGGCGGTTCGTCATTGGCGTGGGCGAAACGGCGCACGCAGCAGCGTCGACGAGGCCGAGGACACCCGCGGATCGGCAGTCGCGCCAGCAGCGCCCGTGCCGGCGCAAGCTGTAGAGCCTGTGCTGGAGATGGAGGCAGCAGCGCAGCCCCCTGTCGAGCCAAAGGCACAATAGCCGGCCGGCCTTCACCACCACCGGCCGGCTGACCGACGTTCAGCCGGCCTTTTCGTTTTCCAGGGCCTTGGAAGTGATGTGTTCGTAGAGCCCGATCAGTTTGGCCGCCAGTTGGTGATATTCCGGATGCCGCGCGACCAGCGGCTTGAGGTCCTCGGTATCGGCAAACACGCGCTCGAGAAACGCGATGTCCATGTCGTCAAGCCTGGCGCCAGCATCGACCTTCTCTTTCAGCTCCAGGGCGCGCGGCAAGCGCTCATTTTCCAGACGCTCCAACACCACAGCCGCCAGTCCCTTATCATCCGCTTCCTGACTCATCGCTCGTTCCTTCTTCAATGGTGGCGCCGAGGTGGCCACTTCAGTCGGGGATGATGCCAGCTCTCTCGAACGGAAGGCAAGCGCCGGGATGAGCCCGAGCAAGCTTTCTTCGCCTCGCCAGAGCCTTTCATACACCTGCGCCTCGGCAACACGCGGCAAGCGTGATCATTCTCGCCGCTGCGCGCGCCAGCGGAGAAGGCAGGCGGCCATTTCGGGCGGACCCCACAACGCTTGTTCCTGGGGTGCCTGTTAAGTGCGAACTCTGTGCGATAGCGAGTAGTCCGCAAACCAGGCCTGGTAAATGAGCTTGTTGTATCGTCAGCGCCGTTTGTTGGCCGGCAGGTCTGTGGCAATCAACGCCTTCACCGGCAAGTGATCGGACGCATCGCGGGCGGCGGCGCTACTGTGTGTGGTGAAGGCAAGAAGCTTGTGGCGGGGCCTGACCCACACGCGGTCGAGCGCGAGCAGCGGTGCCCAGGCAGGAAAGGAGCGCTCTGCTGGCGCGCGACCGAACATGCCGTGCATCCAGCGCAGGGGCCGCCCGAGCGGCAGCCATTCATTGATGTCGCCAAGGACGACGATCAGCTGTCCAATCGGCGCGTCGTGCAGCAGCTTGAGCAGCCGGCTCACCTGGAAGCGACGTTCCGCGGGCCGCAAGCCGAGATGGGTGACGACGACGCGCACGGATGTGCCGCCGACATCGAGCTCGACATCGAGCGCGCCACGCGGCTCCCGTGTGCGATAGCTGAAATCGTGCTGCCGAACGCTGACGACCGGGTGGCGACTGAGCAAGCCGTTCCCGAAGTTGCCTTCGTGGCGGATCATGGTGTGACCGGCGATTGCTTCCATGCCGGTTTGCTCCGCCAGATAGTCGAGTTGCAGCGAGGCGTGACCGCCGTCGAACTGGTTGGCGACCTCCTGTAGGCCGATGACGTTGCAGGCGAGTTCCTTGATCACCTGCGCGACGCGCCCGGCGTCCTGTCTGCCATCACGCCCGATACAGCGATGCAGGTTATACGACGAAATGCGCAGGCAGTCGTCGCCGAGCGTCTGCTCGAGGCCGTGCCAGTTAGCGAGTCCGCTCGCCAGCCGTGGCATTCGTGGTTGCGCGCTGCTGCTTGGCCAGCCAGCGCCGTACGATGAGGGAAGTGAGAACGAGCAGAACGATCACAGCGGCTACGATGCCGTAGTTGATTCGTGCCGGGTCGTCGAGCAGGGCGGCGAGCTGATCGCCGAAAACCGTCGTGGCGAGCGTACCCGGCAGCATGCCGAACAAGGTGCCGAACAGGAAAGGCTGCACGCGGATGCCGATGGCGGCGGCGCACATGCCGACGACCACGAAAGGCGCAACCGGTACCAGGCGCAAGGCCGTCATCGCCGACAGACTGCGCCGGCGAAGGATTTCGGCAAGTTTGAACAGGCGCTTGCCGCCGAGCTTCTGCACTTCTCGTCGTGGCAGACCGAGGCCAGCGAGGTAGCTGGCCAGCGCCGCGTTTGCCATCTTCCAGCTCGACCTCGCGCGTCATCAAGCCTTCCGGACTCAGGTCGTCGATTAGATGTTCTACCAGCGGACGTGCCGGATCGCCGACACTGGCGAGTTCGATCACCGCTTCCGGCCAGTCCGGCAGTTGTTCGAGCTGCCTCAAGGTACGGCAGCGGCCGGCCAGTGCCTCGATCGCGCCGTGCAGGCTGCCGTGCTCTTCGACTGCCGTGTCCACCGTTTTCGGCCGCGCGTCGAGGTGTTCGCCGAGCAGTCGGTTGCGGAAATGACGAATGGCCGCAGCCGCCTGAGGATCACCGCGTGCCACGATGGTCGCATCGCACTCGCTGTCCATGCCCATCGAGCGGTTGCTCAGGTTGGCCGAGCCGATGCGCAGCAACTCGTCGTCAACGATCATCAGCTTCGAGTGCAGATCGATGCAGACGCCGGCAGCCAGCTTGTCGACATGCGGGTAATAGACGTGAAAGCGGCCATGCACATCGGCCCGGCGCAGCCGCTGCACGAGACGCGTGCGCAGGACGTGCATGGTGTGTTCCTCGAGCCAGCCGTGGCTGAACAGGCGGACGAGGACGACGATCTCCGGACCATCCGGCTCGGCCAGCCGGGCGGCCAGGGCATCGCCGATACGGTGCGCCGTAAAGTACTGGTTTTCGATGTAGATGTGACGGCGGGCGCTGGCGATCATGTCGAGATAGAGTGCTTCGACCTCGGTGATACCCGCCACGCGGGGCATTTCCGGCATGGTGCGCGACAAGGCGACCTTGACGTCGTGCACATCGACACGCACTGCGTCGGGCCAACGCCAGGGCTCTGGACTCGCTTTCCTGGTCGCCGGCATTTCGCGCCCGGTTGCCGCCCGCCAGCGCGCACGCACGATCTTGCCAAGCTCGCGCGCGGCTTCGCCGTCAACCGCCATCATCGTGTCGTGGAACGGCGGGTAAGCGACGTCGCCACAACGACGGCGATCATCTTCGGCAGCATGCGCGCAGCTGTCCCAGCGGCGGACGGTGAGGTCGAAGCCACCGATGAAGGCCATCGCATCATCGATGACGACGATCTTCTGATGGTGCGAGGCGGAAATCGGATGCGTGTTGTCCCGGGCAAAACGAACACGCCGCCGCGGCCGCCAGCCGAAGCCGTGGAAAAGTCGGAACTCGCGGTCGGCGCCGAACACCAGCGGGTAATCCCATTCCAGGATATTGATCCGCAGTCCGCGGCGGCGACGTACCAGCCAGTTGAGAAAATCGCCGAGCTGCGCTGGCGGTGCGCCCGGCCGGTCGTCGAAGGACAAGGGAGTCGCGCTGTTGAAGTCCCACGCCAGGATGGCGACCGATTGGCTCGCCCGCTCGGCAGCCAGCGCGAAAGCCCGAAAATACTCCTCGCCGTCGACCAGCAGGCCGACTCGTGACGCATGCGCCACGACCGTGCAGTTGCGGCCCGGTTCAAACAGCAAGGACGCGGCCGCTTCAGACGTCGACGGCGCAGATCGTCGCGTTGGCGCGTTCATCGCTCACTGTGGCCTTGCATCACGCACGCGAGCGGGTGGGGGAACGGGGAGGCGAGGCCGCGAGCAACTCTGCCACCGACTGGAACGACTCCACATGCTGAGCGACCACTTTCACGATCACGATGATCGGGATGCTCAGCAGCATCCCCCAGACACCCCAGAGCCACCCCCAGAACAGCAGCGAGACGAAGACCGCTGCCGTATTCATCCTGGCGATTTTCCCGGTCATCCAGGTGGTTACAAAAGTACCAACGAGCGTGGCGATGAGAAGCGACGCAGCGGCAGCCAGCAGCGCGGTCGATAGCGCATCGAACTGCAGCAAGACAGCCAGGCCGACGCCAGCCGCCGTCAGGGCCGGACCAAAGTACGGAATGAGGTGGAACAGGCCCGCGGCAACGGCCCAGGCGCCGGCGTTCTCCAGGCCGATCCAGCGCAAGGCCGCCCAGGTAAGCGCGGCGAGCAGCAGGTTGGTCGTTAGAAGCATGAACATGTAGCGCTGGATCGATTCGTTGATGCCATCAAGAACGTTGAGCGTGATCTTCTTGTTGGCCAGTGACGGACCCGCAAGCCGCACCAGCTTTCTCTTGTAGCTGTCGCCTGTGAGCAGGAAGAAAAAGGTCAGGAGAAGCACCATGCTTCCCCGGCCGATCATCCCTGCCGCACTGGTCCAACCCGCCCACAGGAAATCACCGAGTTTGAAGCGCGGCGGTTCGACGACCACGCCCGTCGCCGGCTGTTTGGCGGCTGAAGCCAGGTCGGCCGCCTGGTTGGTTACCTTCTCGATCTGGGTTGCCACCGTTTGTACCTTCTGCACGGTACTCTCCGAACCTTTACTCATTTTGGTGAGCCTGATCGACACCTTTTGTGCGGCGTCGGGCAAGTCATCGAGTATCGTCTGCACTTGCCCGCTTAACGAGTAGGCCCCGAGCGCAAGCGCGCACACCACGCCGATCATCACCGCGCTGACCGCGGCAACGCGCGGCACGCGCGTCCGCTCGAGCCACACCACGAGGGGGTTCAGGGTGTAGGCACAGAGGATTCCGAGGACAAGGGGGATCAGAAGATGTTGTGCCCAGTCCAGCGCAAATATGACAGCGATCGTGGCGAGAACGGTGAGGGCCACACTGCCGCCGCTTGCCGGCGCTCGAACGGCGACTGGCGAGGCGGGCGGATCGCTACCCGCCGGAGTTTGGCTGTCCGCCCGAGCGTCCACTTCAGGAGTCCTGCTTACTGCCAACGGGGTGGCAATGGTCGGGGCCGTGTTCAAACCAGCTGCACCTCCTGGCAGTTGGCCAGACAGCAAGGTCCGCTTTCCTTACGCACGCCAATCGCGTCCGTCGCGCCAGGATATTCCTCCGCCCGCAACGATTACTTCTTGTCCTTGTCGTCCTGGGCCGCAGCCTGCATTTTTTCGCCCGCTTTTTCGAGTTGCTGCCCGACCTGCTGGGTTGCCTTGTCGACCTGCTGCCCGACCTTGTCGGTAGCTTTGTCGACCTGCTGCGCGGCTTTCTCGGTCGCCTGGTCGATCTTCTTGCCAGCCCGTTCCGCTGGACCTTCTTCCTGTTTCTGGCAACCGGCCAAGGCAAGGAGCAGCGCCGCTGAGGCAATAATGGCCACGGATTTTTGTTCGAATTTCGTCATTTGTCGTACCTCCTGATGAGACATGGATGAGAGCATGGCATGCGCCAAGAAATGTGACTGGGCATCCCTGATTGGGCATCCCTGACCCGACCGACGGGAGGGCGCTGTGTCGGTTCGCACTGCGCGCCACTACGCCTGCAGATGCGGATCCCGTGCAGCGCGCCTGTCGGTCGTGCGCAATCAAATGTCAGGGCCGCTGGGACTTGCCCGAGGTAAGCCGGCCAAAGACCGCTCTCTCAGCGCCGGGCAGATAGCGCGCCGATGAGCATTCCCAAGGCGAGCGCACCGCCGACGACCGTCCAGGGGTTGTCGCTGGCGATCTTTTCAACTCCGTGTCTGAGCTGAGAGGCCTTGCTTCGCGCTTGCGCGCGCAGCTCCAGCGCCTTTTCGCTCGCCAGCGTGCCACGCGCCCGTAACGAGCGCTCGAGCGCTTCGCCCTTGTGCGCCGCGTTGCCGATGCGCTGCTGTAGCTCGTCCGCAACCTCGTGCACGATGCTGCTGCTGGCACTTTGCGGTTGCGCGCCGGTGGAAATCAATTTCGTCATGGTGTTTTCTCCTGTTTCAAGAGATTTCGGAGTCCAGGCATGGTGGATCTCACTGGGTCACATCTTTTTCTGCACGTCCTCGGCGCTCTTCTGCACCTTTTCGCCACCAGCCTCGATGTCCTGGCCGGCGCCTTTGACGGTGTTACAACCGGCGATCATGAACATCGCCGCAAGCAGCATTGCAATCGAAGCTTTCATTGTTCTGACTCCTGTTTATCATGCCGGCCCGGGCGGCGGGAGAGGTTAACACAACTGAGCACACCGGGCTGATTGCATCTTAGTTAGGCCGCCTGTTCCCGCCTGTCAGCGCCTGCGGATAGCCGCGTCGGACGACTCCTACGCGGGAAGCTGTCAGCTTGTTCGCCAGAAGCGGGCTATCAGCGGCTTGACGCTGATGCCATGGACGAGAATCGACATGGTGATGACGATCAGTGTCAAGTGGATAAGCTCCAGCGCCACGTCTTCCGGGAGGCCGTGTTGAATGGCGTACATGAGATAGTAGAGCGAGCCGATGCCACGCACCCCGAACCAGCCGACCATGCCGCGAACGCGCGCTGGCGTGCGCGAACCGAGCAGCCCGATCGCAACGCTGAGCGGGCGTGCGACGAGGAACAGGAACAGGGCGAGGCTCACCGCTCGCCAACTCCACGAATCGAGAAACAGCGAGCCCCCGACGAGCAGGATCAGCAGCAGTTCCGAGATTCTCTCAAGATGTTCCTTGAAGATCAGCGAGCCTTCGCTGACGGTCGGCACGGGATCGCCGCCACCTGACGTGGCGACCGGGTCGTGCTCGGCAAGCCCTTTTTTCAAATTGGCGGCCCTGGCACTGATCAGCCTGACTTCGGTCTGTCGAAGCGACACGGCGGCAAAGAACACCGCGAGAAAGCCCCATGCATTGACCAGTTCGCTGAGCCCATAAACGACGCCGATCAGTCCCAGGCCGAGGAAATCGTCCATCAACTGGTGGTCGAAACGTCTGCTGCGCAAGGTCCAGCCGAGCCGGCCGAGAGCGGAACCGAGGACAAATCCGATGGCGATCCCGGCAACGGTCGCCCACAGCACATCCACGAGCGCCCAGCGCAGGCCGAAATCGCCGAGGTCGTGCAAACCGAGCAGGCCCAGGCCGAGCATCACGAACGGGAAGGCACTACCGTCATTCATGCCGGCTTCGCAGGTGAGATCGAAGCGCAGGCGGTCGCGGTCGCCGGGATGGCGGATCTGGACGTCGGTGGCGAGGACCGGATCCGTCGGCGCCACGATGGCGCCGAGAAGCACCGCTGCGCCGAGGGGCAGCCCGAGCACGTAGTAAGCAAAGGCGGCAACCATGGCGACGGTGAGTACCATCGATGCCGAAGCCAGAAGCAGCGGTGTGCGCCAGCGATCGAGCCGCATCGGGGCAGGCATCTTGACCCCGGCTGCAAAGAGCGAAATCAGCACCGCCACTTCGGTCAGCACTTCCAGCAGTGCCGATTCCCTGAGCGGGTTGAAGTGAAAGACGTTGAGCAGCGTCGGCCCGACGAGCAGGCCGATCAACAGATAGATGATCGCCGAGGTCACCGGCAGCCGCTTGATGAATGAGGGCGTCAGGCCCATGACGAGCAACAGCCCGCCCACCAGCAGGAACCACAGTGTGACGGTCATCTCAGTTCCTCCGTTGAATGTCTCGGATGGAGCACAGCAGCCAAGGCCGCGTCCCAATTGGACGCCACTGTGCGTCACTTACCACCGTCACGCCTCGGGAATCTGCTGCGCTGACGCCATCGGCTACCCGTGCCGTTCTTTCGTCCCGAGCGATAAATCCTATGGACTACGATTTGAGAGAGCCGCTGCCGTTCAATGTCGCCGTTTGCGGAGGCCTGAAAGACGGCCGCTGAGGTCAAGGCGCGAGCAAGTCAAACGAGCGATCACGGAGGACATCGAAAAATCTCCTACAATCGAATTCGAAAGTGGGCATCTCGGTCATCCGCCGCATACCGCCTGCAACCGAAATCGAGGCCAAGCAGATTGCGGTACAAAGCGCTGAGCTCGACAACTTGCATCCGAGCGCCCGGGCCGACGGTCCTCGCCGAACAGGATTCATGATGACAGAACCGGATACCCTGCAACCGACCCCATCGCCCACCAAAGCGCAAGAACGGTCCATGGCGAGCGGTCGCTCTGACCTGTCACGGAAGTTGTCTTACGTACTGCTCGTCACCGGTTGTGCCATCGCGCTGACCTTGTTGATTGCCAGCCAGTATCAGTCGTCACTCGGCTTGCAGACGCTCAAGGAGCTTGGCACGCAAACCGAGAAGATCGGCCAGCTTGATCATCTGCAGATACTCCTGGTGGAGGCCGAGACCTCTGTGCGCGGCTATCTACTGACAAGCGAGCTGGTCTACCTCGAATCCTACCGACGCGCGGCACCGAAAATCGACGCCGCGATCGATCAACTACATATCGACTTCGCTCGCTATCGTTCGGTCGACATCGCCGCGCTCACGATGCTCGTGCGAGCGAAATGGAAAGTGATGTCAGAGGCAGTCGCCAGACGGGCCCTGGGAGAAGCCACCCCTGACGATATGGTGGGCAAGATACTGATGGACGAGGTTCGCGGGCAACTGGCCCGGCTGCGTGACGAGGTGGTGAGCGAAGGTCGGGCAATCGTTGCCAGTTCCAGCGAACGATTCCGCCTGGCACAACAGGTCGGTGCGGCCTTGGCTCTGATCGCCCTCATCCTGCTGCTCATCCTGTTCACCGTGGTTCAGCGCCAATTTGCCTTGCGCAAGCGCGTGGCGGAGATGCTCGCCAGCGAAAACGAACGGCTCGAAAGCCAAGTGCGCAAACGGACAATGGAACTACGCAATCTCGCACGCCACATTACCAACGCGCGCGAAGACGAGACGGCGCGACTGGCCCGGGAGCTTCACGACGAGCTCGGCGCCTTGCTCACGGCCGCCAAACTCGATGCGGACTGGATTGCCAGAAAATTGCCCGACAACACGCAGGAAACCCATCTCCCCCGAGTCAATCGTCTGCAGCGTACACTGGCCGAAGGCATTGCAATAAAACGTCGCATCATCGACGACTTGCGGCCGCCACTGCTCAAGGAGCTTGGCGTCATTGAAGCCCTGCGGGCGCTGGCCTCGGATGCTCCCCTGGAGCACGGCACTCAGGTCGAGACCGATCTGCCGGACAGTGCCGCCAGCATCGACAGTCAGCGAGCACTGACGCTGTTTCGTATCGCGCAGGAGGCGTTCACAAACGCCCACAAGTATGCGAACGCAAGTCATCTGAAGCTTTCCTTGAAAATCGATGGGACGGCCGCTCATTTGAGCGTAGCGGACAATGGCCGCGGCTTTGCACCAACAGAGCGGTCGCGCAAGCGGCACGGCATCGACGGCATGGAACATCGCGTGCAGGCGTATGGCGGGAGCTTTGTGGTCCGCTCGGCGCCCGGGGAAGGCACTACAGTCATTGCCAGCATCCCATTACACTGACCGTGCTGACTATCCCGCCTTGGGCACAAGCCGCTCGACATAGTCGATCAAGGCATCCGTCCCCACGGCCTTGTCGAAAAATGCCGCCACACCAAGCGCGGAACACCGCGCCCGAACGGACAAGTGGCCATAGCTGGAAAACACCACCGCGTGCAGGGTGCCGAAGCGCTCCGGCAAGCTGTGCAACTGGCGCAGCACCCCGAACCCGGTGCCTTCACTCAGTTCGAGATCGACAATGGCCAGATCGACCGGGTGCACTTCAAGCAGCTCGATCGCTTCCTGCTCACCCGTGGCCCTGGCACACACCTTCACGCCGGGGATCTCCTCGAGTTCCTCGGTCAGCATGTCCTGCAGCAGCAGGGAATCCTCTACCAGCAGAATGCGCAAGGTCTCTGCCGTCTTGTCTTGCATGGTACGATCCTCACTCCATCAACAAGCCATTCCGCAAAGCGTAGGCGGCCAACTCCGCGTTGCTGCCCAGTGCGAGTTTTTCGAGCAGACGTGTGCGGTAGGTGCTCACGGTCTTTACGCTCAAGTGCAAGCTGTCGGCAATCTCCGACACCGACGCGCCTTTGGCAAGCCGCAGGAAGACCTGCATCTCGCGCTCCGACAGCGCGGTATGCGGCGGTGCCGTTCCTTCTCCGAGCAGCTCTTCGGCCAGCAGTTCAGCCGTACGGGCCGACAGATAACGCCGCCCCTGGGCAACGGTACGTATCGCCTGGAGGAGATCCTCGCGCCCGCAGTCCTTCGAAAGATAGCCACTGGCGCCGTTGCGGACCATGGCCAACGCATAGCGTTCTTCGGGAAAGCCACTCAGGACCAGCACTGCGACGTCGGCGTGGCGTTGACGGACAGTGCGCAGGACATCAATGCCGCTTTGTCCAGGCAAAGACAAATCCAGTAGCACCACATCGCACGCGGTCTCACGCAAACGATTCAGCGCTTCTTCACCTGACGCGGATTCGAAGGCGATGCTTATCCCGATTTCTTCACCGAGCAACTCACGAAACCCGGCACGGACGATCTGGTGGTCATCAACAATGGCAACGCGCAGCATGATGTGTCCTTCGTAACCGTCGACCAAGCCATCGAACGCTGAACTGGAACGTAAACCGGATCCCCTACGGAACCCGGTCAGCCTGTCATCATCGCCCCCTTGTCATATTGAACAGGAAGCTCGCCACCGCCAAGATGAGGAAAATCACGAAAAGCACTTTGGCGATTCCTGCCGCGCTCGCCGCGATACCGCCGAAACCGAACACGCCCGCGATGATGGCGATAATGAAGAAGACTACTGCGTAATGAAGCATGATGCCCTCCTTTTCCACCGCACCCGCGTAAGGGTCGGAGGTGGATCAAAATATCGAGCCAAGGTAGTCCCAACTCTTCGCGCATATCGGCGTGGCCGTTGGCGTTCCTGCCATGGCAGCAAGGTAGTGCGATGTGCGATGTGCAGCGGCGATGTGCGATGTGCAGCGCGCTCATGAGCAAGGCTGCGCTGCTTGAGCCGTCGAGTTTCATCTCTGCAATCTCCTGCTGGTGTGCTTGCCCCGAAGCGTCAATGACCGTTAGGGTCGCGTTGACTGCAGGATCATGGTATTCGGTTACGCCACTTATGCCCGTCGGACAATGCCCAAGTTGTTGTCGGACGATTCCTGCAAACCGGCGAGTAGTGCAGGGCTGCGCGTGGACACATGGGCATGGCACACCGCTTCCGCTGCCGCCTTGCCCGTCATGAGAGTCGCGGCGACTTGCAGGATCAGGGCAAGGAGCCGACAAAGACAGCTGCCTGGGAGGCCAGGCCCATCGCTTCTTACCGACTTTGCTTCTTACCGACTTCGTGGCCGATCACGCCGCCGACAGGGGCGCCGCCGACCGTTCCCACACTGCTGCCGTCCGGAAGATTGGCTACACCGATGTCGTCGGCGCCGGCGTCGATGCTGGTACTCTTGTCCAGCGTCGACATCTCTGCACAAGCACCAAGGCCGAACAGAACAGCTGTGGCGAGTGCGCTGAAAATCACTCTTCGCATCGTTTTCATGGGCTTACCTTACCTCTTCGTCAAAGATCGTGTTGCGGGCACGTTTCGCCTTGTCGACCATGGCTTGTAAGCCGAGTCAGCTGTCCGCCGAAGGTGCCGCTGAGGTAGCCATCGGGCGGATTTTTTGGCTGCTTTCCCTTGTTCGCATCCATCGCCGCCAGCGACGGCAGGTCGAAATCGCGCTGCGGCAGTACGCGGCGCGGCGATCAGGGCAGCGGGCTGATCGCCCAAAAACGTCGTGCCGGCTACGCGCCGGCCTTGCGCGGTTCTACGCAGCAATCAGCTGCCTTGTAGCGACCGATCTGGCGCCTTTATTCGTGATCCCAACGGAAATCAACCGTCTTGAGCGCTGTCGCATCGACGGCGATAGAGCGCTCGATCGCTGTACCGGCATAACTCGCGACGACCCGATACTTTCCTCGCGGCAATTTCGCCAGGAACCACGGTCCATCGGAAGTGGCTTCCAGCAGCGTCTTGCCCTTTGCGTCAGCGATGGCAACCCGCACGTCACTCAGGTATGACCCGGACGTCATGGCAAATACCAGCTTCAGGTTGAACTCGCTGACGTGGTCCTTGAGCTGCTGCAGCGACTCCTCGCCGACTCCGCCCGACACATAGGGCAAACCACCAGCCTGGCGGACCATGAGTCTGTCATCAGCCCCGGCATCGGTTACGAACGACGCAAAGCTCAGCGCAGTGATCAACAGGCCGTGGACGAGAAATTTGCTGTATTTGTTGTTCATGTCGAAACTCCGATTCATGAGCCGAGACCCTGATACCCTGATGGGGACGCCAGCAGGACTGTTGCGCAGCGTCGCGCCAGCAGTCTGCCTCGCAAGCTTCGATCGCGTGCCATGTTGCGCAGGATCCTCGTTACGTTGCTCCTTGTGCATAGGGAGAGATTGCAACGCCCAGCGATGTTCGAAAACAGTACTGAGCACTTCAACAGTAGCCCACCCGCCAGGGAAGAAGTGTCCGACCAAGCTGATTCGGCCGTAAGACACGTCTGACACGTCCGACGATGCGCGGCAATCGTCCGGCTCACCTCCGCATGACAAGCGTTTGCAGGCGATGGCGTGGATCACACGCCGTTACACAACAGGGACAGAGCTCCAACAGATCATCGCCGGGCGATTCGCTACTCTTCGTCCCGTCGCTGCCGCACTCCTCCCCTCCCCCTCCCCGCGGCAGTGATCGTAGTACCCGGCCCGCCCAGACTCTCCCTCTGTGCGGGCCGCTCCCTTTCTGGCAAGCTGTACAGTGATTCAGCGCCTGGCCAGCGGCGGCCAGGTCGCCGGGAAAGGCGCCGCAACGTGCAGGCAAAAGAAGCTGGACCCCGCAAACCTCGTGGAGTGATGATGATGAACCGATGGACAAGCGTAGCCGTATGCCTGCTGTGGTCGCTGCTGAGCTTCACACCGGCAAGCGCCGCCGCCCGGCCAGCCAGCGCAGGGAAACTGCCGGCCGGTGTCGAAAAGCTGAGTACCGTTGAAGGCATCAGCGAGTATCGACTGGCCAACGGCCTGCATTTCATCCTCTTTCCCGACGCCGCCAAACCAACGACCACGGTCAACGTGACCTATCTGGTCGGTTCACGCGACGAGAACTACGGCGAAACCGGCATGGCTCACCTGCTCGAACACCTGATCTTCAAGGGATCGAAGAGTTTTCCCGACCCGACCAGGGAGTTCAAGACGCGCGGATTCCGGATCAACGGCTCGACTTGGCTCGACCGCACCAATTACTACGTCACTTTTCCGGCCAGCGACGCCAACCTCAAGTGGGCACTTGGCTGGAGCGCCGACGCAATGGTCAACTCCTTCATCGCCCGGAAGGACCTCGATAGCGAGATGAGCGTCGTACGCAACGAATTCGAGATGGGGGAAAACAGCCCGAGCCGGGTCATGATGAAGCGCCTGCAGTCGCTGCTCTTTGACTGGCACAACTACGGCAACAACACCATCGGCGCCCGCAGCGACATCGAAAACGTCAAAATCGAGAATCTGCAGGCCTTCTATCGGAATTTCTATCAGCCCGACAATGCGGTGCTGACGGTCGCCGGCAAGTTCGACGAGCAGCAGACGCTGCAATGGATTGCCGGCAGCTTCGGCCAACTGGCCAAGCCGACGCGCCAACTGGCGAAACAATGGACCGTCGAGCCGACGGCCGACGGCGAACGCAGCTTCGTCGTTCGCCGCAAGGGCGAGGTGCAACTGCTGACCCTCGCCTATCGCACGCCATCCAGCCTGCACGCCGAATCCGAAGCCGTGAGCATGGCCAGCGAGATACTCGGTGACACTCCAAATGGTCGCCTCTACCAGGCGCTGGTCCAACCCGGTCTGGCGGCACAGGTCTTTGCCTATGCCATCGACGCCCGCGAACCCGGCTTCGTGGTTTTTGGCGCAATGGTGAACAAGGGCGAATCGCTGGAGCGCGTGCGCGACAAAATGATCGAAGTCATCGAAGGCGGTTTCGCTCGCCAGACGGCAACCGCCAGCGAGCTCGGCCGCGTCGTCGAACAGGCGCGCACCGCCTACGAACGTGCGCTGGCCAACCCGGAAGTGTTCGCCGTCATGCTTTCCGAGTACATCGCGCTCGGTGACTGGCGACTGTTCTTCTATTCCCGTGATCAGCTCGACCAGATCAAGCCGGCGCAGGTCGACGCAGCCGCGGCGAAGTATTTTGTGCGTGACAACCGCGTTCTTGGCAGTTTCGTTCCCGAAGATTCACCGCAGCGTGCCGAGATCCCGCCCGCCCCGACCGCGGCGGAGCTGCTGGCGAACTTCAAGGGCAGTGAAAAGGGAGACGCCGGTGAAGCCTTTGAAGCATCGCATGAGAACATCAACCAACGCTCGCAACGGCCGAGCGTCGGCGACTTGCAAGTGGCGCTGCTGGCGAAAAAGAACCGCGGCCAGACGGTCAACGTGGCCATGCGCTTCCGCTGGGGGGATGAAGACTCGCTGCGCAATCGCGATATGGCCGGCACACTGACGATGGCCATGCTCAGCCGCGGCAGTGGCCAACTGAACCGCCAGCAGATCGCCGACGAATTCACTCGCCTGAAAATCCGCGGCGACCTGACGCAGTTTGAAACCACCCGCGAGCAGCTACCGGAAGCGCTCAGGCTGGTCGCCCAGCTGCTCAAAGAACCGAGCTTCCCGGCGAGCGAATTCGACGAACTGAAACGACAGACGCTGACTGCGCTGCAGGCCCAGCTCGACAACCCGCAGACGCTCTCCAGTGACGCTCTCGCCTCGCACTTCAACACTTACCCGCCAGGTGACCCGCGCTACCATGCGCAACTCGCCGAACGCCTCGCCCAGCTCCAGGCGACGACGCTCGAGCAGCTTGTCGCCTATCACCGCGAGCTGATGGGCACGGCGCGTGGTGAAATAGCCATCGTCGGCGACTTCGATGAAGCGGCGATCAGCGCCGAGCTCAGGCAACTCTTTCCCGATTACGTCTCGCGATCGCCGTACGCCCGCGTTGATCGCGAGTATCGCGCCGTGGCGCCGCAACGCATCGTCATCGACACCCCCGACAAGGAGAACGCCTTCCTGCGCGCGCGTGTCGATCTGAAGCTGAGTTTCGACGACGACGACACACCTGCCCTGTACGTGGCGAACAGTATTTTTGGCGGCAGCAGCGGCTTGTCGAGCCGGCTGATGGACCGCTTGCGCCAGAAAGACGGCCTCAGCTACAGCGCGGGCTCCTCCTTGTCGATGGGTATGCGGGAAGATCTATCGACCTGGTCCTTTGCCGCGATGGCGGCGCCGCAGAACCTGGACCGCGCCGAGCAGGCCTTCCTCGAGGAACTGACGCGCGCGCGCCGCGACGGCTTCACGCCTGCAGAGGTTGCCGAGGCCAAGAAGGGAATTCTCGAAGCACGCGCCGTCGCTCGCTCGCAGGACAGCGCGGTTGCCGCGCGCTGGATCTCCCTGCTCGACCTCGGTCACGACTGGCTGTACTCAAAGAACTTCGAGACGCGAGTCATGGCGCTGACCCCGGAACAGGTCAACGCCGCTTTCCGCAAATACATCGACCCCGAGCAGCTGACCCTGGTCGTCGCCGGCGACGCCAGAAAAACGGACAGCAAAGCGGCGGGCAGTTGAGGCAGTTGAGATACTTGAGGTAGTTGAGGCGACTGACTACGGTCGTCTGCGCCTCGCCCTGCTCATGGTGGGCACGCGTCAAATGCTGCGCAGTTTTTCACCGGCGGCGGCCAGGGTCGCTTCCTGCTTGGCGAAACAGAAGCGCACGACGCGTTCGTCATAAGCATCGTGGTTGAATACGGACACCGGAATAACCGCCACGCCGACCTCGCGGGTCAGCCAACGAGCGAACTCCTGGTCAGGCAGGTCGGCAATGGCGCTGTAACGCGCCAGCTGGAAGTAGGTGCCGCGGCAGGGGAGTAGTTCGAAGCGTGACGCAGCGAGCTGGCGGCGAAAGAACTCGCGCTTCCCTTCGTAGAACGCGGCCAGGCCGAGATGCCGCGAGGCGTCGTGCATGTACTCGGCAATCCCCAGCTGGCACGGCGTATTGACCGTAAACACGTTGAACTGATGAACTTTGCGAAACTCGCGCATCAGTTCGCGAGGCCCCAGCACGTAGCCGATCTTCCAGCCGGTGATGTGATAGGTCTTGCCAAAGGACGACACGACGATGCTGCGTGCGGCCAGTTCGGGATGGGCAGCGACGCTTTGATGCTGCACGCCATCGAAAACGATGTGTTCGTAGACTTCGTCGGCGAGCACGACGATAGGAGTGTCGCGCGTCAGTTCGGCCAGCGCCGCCAGATCGTCGGCGTCGAACAGGCTGCCGCTCGGGTTGTGCGGCGAATTGATGATGATCATCCGCGTGCGCGGACTGAGCAGGGAGCGCAGCTGCTGCCAATCGGGCCGGTAATCGGGCGAGCGCAGCGCCGCGTAAATGGCTTTGCCACCCACCGTTTCGATCGCCGGCACGTAGCTGTCATAGACCGGCTCGAAGACGATCACCTCGTCGCCGCTGCGCACGAAGGCGGCAATCGCCGTGAAGATGGCCTGCGTGGCACCGGCGGTGACCGTGATTTCGTCTTCGACGTCGTAGTCCGCGCCATAGAGCGCGGCCACCTTGTCGGCGATGGCCGCGCGCAGTTCGGCCACGCCGGCCATTGGCGGGTACTGGTTACGACCGGCATGCATGGCCCGCGCAGTGGCGTCGAAGAGTGCCGGCTCGGCCTGAAAATCAGGAAAGCCCTGCGACAGGTTGATGGCACCGCAGTCGGCGGCGAGCTTCGACATCACCGTGAAGATGGTGGTCCCGACCCAGGGAAGTTTGGAGTCGATGGCGACTGAGGATTGGCGCATGGCGATCCGCGACCAGCGCGGTGGAGAGTGAGCAAGCGCCTAGTTTAGGGGCGCCCTGGCGTTCGAACAAGGCTGCTGCGAACCCCGTAAATCAGGAAACCTCCAGCCAGGCAGCCAAGCAGACCAGGCCTTGCCCGCCCGTCTGGTCGTCGGCAAGGCGAGCTGCTAGCATGCACCCTATTATTCATCACCGCTCCGATCGTCATCGTCGGGCCGCCACCATGACCACAGCCAAACCCGTCTTGCGCAGCCTCGCCAGCGCGGCTCTCGTTTTCTTGCTGAGCACCGGAAACGCCCGCGCAGCCGAAGGCCAGCCAGCAGTACAGCCACTACCAGCGCTGGGCGCCGAGTTGAGCGAGCTGACTGTCTCCGGCATCTCCTCGGGTGCCTACATGGCGGTGCAGTTCCAGGTCGCCCACTCGCAGTTGGTGCGCGGCGCCGGCGTGCTTGCTGGCGGCCCCTATGACTGTGCCGACGGATCGATCCGGCGAGCGCTTACGGCTTGCATGTCGCCCTCCTGGTGGGCCGCAGTACCTTCCGTAGCCGAACTGCGTGCCCAGGCGGAAGCACTCGCCAAGGCGGGCCGCATCGATCCGCTGGAAGGCTTGCGCGACGATCGCGTGTGGCTGTTTTCAGGGGGCAAGGACAGCGTCGTCGACACGGCGGTGATGGAGCGGCTGGCCGCTTTCTATGGACAGTGGATCGCTCCGACGGCGATTCGCTTCGTCCGGCTACCAGACGCCGGGCACGCCATGATCTCGGTCGCCGACCCGCAGGCCAATGCCTGCAGCAGCGAGGAATCGCCGTTCATTAATCGCTGCGGCGAGCTCGACGCGGCCGGCGAAATTCTCCAGCACCTGCTTGGCCCCTTGCAGCCACCAGCGGCGACCGCCACAGGCGAGCCGCTACGCTTCGACCAGAGCCCGTTTGTAGAAGGCAAGCCGATCGATGCGGGACTGGCCGACGAGGCCTACGTTTATGTGCCGCAGGCCTGCCTCAGTAGCGCCTGCCGGGTACATGTCGCTTTTCATGGTTGTCGTCAGGCTGCGGCGCAGATCGACCGACGCTTCGTCGATGGCGCCGGCTACAACCGCTGGGCAGACAGCAATCGCATCGTCGTCCTCTACCCGCAGGTGCAACCGCGCTATGGACTGACCACAGGCTCCTGGCAGTGGTTGAACAACCCCTTTGGCTGCTGGGACTGGTGGGGCTATACGGGCAGCGACTACGCCACGCAAGGCGGCGTGCAGATCAAAGCGGTGCGCGCCATGCTCGAACGACTGGCCGCCCCTCGCCAGCATTAGGCGATTGCCGGAAAAGAACGTACCAGATTGCGCCGGATTTTCGGTCGCCTTCAAGGCGCGACAACAGGCGCGCTGCCGCCGCTGACCATCAACGACTGCGGAGCTTGCCGTAAATCACAAGAAGGATCACCGCCATGATTATCGAGGCGATGAAACCGGCGCCTTCACCGGCCCTGTACCAGCCGAAAAACTGGCCGACCATGCCGGCGCCGAAAGAGCCGGCGATACCGAGCACGATAGTAAGCATGAAGCCCATGTTCTCCTTGCCAGGATGAATGAGCCAGATCAGCCGTAACGCCCCTCGATGTAGTCGGCGGTCTCCTTGTGGGTCGGGGTCACGAACATCTCCTCGGTCAGCGCGTGCTCGACGACCCGGCCCATCAGCATGAAGATGCATTCTTCGCTGGCACGGCGCGCCTGCGCCATGTTGTGGGTGACGATCAGGATCGTGTACTGACCACGCAGTTCCCAGAGCAGCTCTTCTACCGCCTCGGTGCCCTTCGGGTCGAGCGCCGAACACGGCTCGTCCATCAGCAGCAGCGTCGGCTTGACCGGCAGCAAGCGCGCGATGCACAACTTCTGCTGCTCTTCGAGCGACAGTTCGGTGGCCTTGCGCTTGAGGCGGTCCTTGACCTTGTCCCAAAGCAGCACCGTGCGCAGCGACTCCTCGACGATCTCGTCGGGGGTGCCCTGGTGTACGCCACCACCGCCCTTGGCGTGCAGACGATGGCTGAAAAGAATATTGTCGCGAATCGAAATGGGCAGCGGATTGGGCCGCTGAAAAACCATTCCGACCTGTTTGCGCACCTGGATCAACTCGACGCCCGAGTCATAGATATTCTGGCCCATGACTTCGATACTACCCTCGATGCGCACGTAGCCGAGGCGTTCGTTGATGCGGTTGACGCTGCGCAGGTAGGTACTCTTGCCGCATCCCGAGGGACCGATCATCGAGGTGATCATGCCCTTGCGGATTTGCAAGTCCACATCGTACAGGGCCTGGAAGGTCCCGTACCAGAGGTTGAGTTTCTTGGTGTCGATCGCGTATTCGGGAACTGGCTGCAGCGGAACAGCGGCTGGGGCGGCGGTCATCTCGTTGTGTCCTTGGTGTGCATTCTTCAATTGATTCCGGGCAAGCGCTGTTTGCAAAGCCCGTCACGCAGCGCTTCGACGATCCCCGCCAGTGCAGCGAAGGTGTGCACCGCAGCCCGGCAGCGGCGCACGCGCCGGGCAGCAAGGCTCAGCCGAATCGTCCCTCTACGTAATCACGCGTCCGCTGATCCTTCACCGCGCCGGTAAACAGATCCTCGGTGACCCCGATCTCGACGCACTCGCTGTTCAGGAAGAACGCGGTACGGTCGGCCAGACGTCGCGCCTGCTGCACCAGGTTGGTCACCAGGATGATGGTCACTTCCTTGCGCAACTCCTTGAGCACATCTTCGATGCGCATGGTGGTGACCGGGTCGACGGCAATCGAGAACTCGTCGAGCATCAGCAGGTCGGGCTCCTGCGACAGCGCCCGGGCGATCGTCAGCCGCTGCTGCTGGCCGCCGGAAAGCAGGCTGCCGAGCGCATTAAGGCGGTCCTTGACTTCGTCCCAGAGAGCTGCGCGGGTCAGGCAGCGCTGCACGATCACGTCCAACTCGGCCTTTTCCTTGATTCCCCGCAGGCGCGGCGACAGGGCAACGTTGTCATAGACCGTCATCGGCAGACCAACCGGCAGCGGAAAGACGACGCCGATGCGACTGCGTAGCGCATAGACGTTCTTCAGGTGGCGGGTATCCAGCCCATTGAAGTGGATTTCGCCGGCCACGCGCATTCCCGTGGTGAACATGTCCATGCGGTTGACCGCTTTGAGGAAGGAGGTCTTGCCGGCATTGGCGGGGCCAATGATGCCGAAGATCTCGTGCTCGCGAATCTCCAGGCTGACATCCTTCAATGCCAATGCCTTCCCGTAACTGATGGTCAGGTTCTTGACCGCCAGCTTGGTCAGCGGCGCCGCGGCAGCGGCGTCCTCTTGAGCGGCGACCGCTACGCGTTCAAGAGCGCTTTGACTTACCATTTCTTCTTCCCCCTGAGCCACATGCGAAACGCGATCGACGCGCTGTTCATCAGCAAGACCAGTCCGATGAGTACCAGAGCGATGCCGAACGGAACCTCCTCGGCGATCCCCGGAACCTGGGTCGCGGCAACAAACAGATGCAAGGACAAGGCCATGGTCTGGTCGAAAACGCTTTGCGGCAGGAAAGGCGTGAAGAACACCGCGCCGGTGAACATGATCGGTGCGGTCTCGCCAGAGGTACGCGAGACTTCGAGGATCACACCGGTCAGGATGCCGGTGATCGAGTTCGGCAAGACCACCCGCCGGATGGTCTGCCAGCGCGTCGCTCCCATGTTCCAGCAGGCCTCGCGAAATGCCAGCGGTACCGACTGCAGTGATTCGCGGGTGGCGACGATGACCACCGGCATGGTCATCACCGCCAGCGTCAGACTGGCCGCCAGAATACTGGTCCCGAACTTGAAAAAAATCACGAAGGCGCCAAGCCCGAACAAGGCGTGCACGATCGACGGCACACCGGCCAGGTTGATGATCGCCAGATTGATGATGCGCGTAAACCAGTTGTCGCCGGCATACTCGCTAAGATAAATCGCCGCGAAAACGCCGATCGGAACCGACAGCAACAGGGCCACCGCTACCAGCCAGACAGTACCCAGCAGGGCGGGCAGGACGCCGCCAGTACGCATGCCGTCAGTCGGCGCAGTAAAGAGAAACTCCCAGGAGATCACCCCGCCACCCTTGTAGATCAGGGTTCCCAAAATCATCATTACCGGCGCAATCAGCATCAGCGTCATCACACCGAAGAGGATTCGATAAAGGCTCTGGACCCTGGCATTGCGGTGATTCAGGCTGCTCGCCTGGAACATTGCGGCATTGGCAGTTGTCATTTTCTATCCCTTGCGAATGCCGCGCACGATCAGATCGGCGCTCAGGTTGACGGTGAAGGTGACCAGGAAGAGCAAAATGCCAATGGTAAACAGCGCCTGATAGTGCTCGCCGCCGACCACCGTTTCACCCAGTTCTGCGGCGATGGTGGCGGTCAGCGCGCGCACCGAGTCGAAGACGCTGTCGGGAATATTGACCGCGTGTCCGGTCGCCATCAGCACGGCCATCGTTTCTCCGAAACCGCGTCCGACCCCGAGCAGCACGCCACCGAGCAGCCCGTTCTTGGCCGCCGGCAGCACCACCTTGTAGGTTACCTGCCAGCGCGTCGCGCCCATCGCCTCGGCGGCTTCACGGTAACGATCGGGCACTGCCTTGAGCGCATCCTCGGCGATCGAGGTCATGATCGGTGCCGCCATCAAACCAAGAATGATGCCCGCGTTGAGCACGCAGAGACCCACCGGCACGTCGAACCACTTGATGATCAAGGGATTCATGATCACCAGGCCGATGAAGCCCCAGACCACCGACGGAATCGCCGCCAGCAGCTCGACCAGCACTTTCAGCGTTTCACGGGTCTTGCCACTGGCAAACTCGGCAATGTAGATCGCCGCTCCGAGCGAGAACGGCACGGCGACCAGCATTGCCAGACCGGTAACGCTGGCGGTACCTGCCATCAGCGCCAGGATCCCGTACTCGGGGGCGTCGGCGTCGCTCGGGAACCAGTACGGCGTGAGAAAGAACTCCCGGACGTTCATGTGGTGCAGGATGAAGCCGACACCTTCCTTGAAGACGAAAATAAAAATTCCCAGCACGAAGACGATCGCCGAGATACCGCAGAGGAACACCAGGGCCTGAACCGCCTTGTCTACGTACCAGTCGAAATCGCGACGATCGAACGCGCCCGCCCCCCCGGGAGCCACTGTGGCGCCACGTACAGCGTTGCTGTTGGCCATGTCAGTCGGCCTCCTCGCCCCGCAGGGTGGTCATCAGGGTGCTCACCTGCACGGCGATTTCGCGAACCAGCGTCGCGTAGCGCTCGCGCCGCTGCTCCTCGGGAAGTTCCGCCGCAAGCACGCCGCCGACGTCCCACTCCAGAGCCGCAGTGTGAAACGGAACCTTGTCGACGTAGGACTTGACTGGCCCTTGCAGGCTGACGATGACGTGGAAATCGACAAGATCCTGAAGACTCAGATTCATCGCTTGTGGTTGGTGGCGGGCGAGGTCGACCCCCGACTCCTGCAGCAGGCCGACCACCTCCGGCGCCATCGCGCCCGCCTGACGGCCCAGGCTGCGGAACTCACCACCTCCGCAAGCAATCTTGCCAGCAACGGTCTCGGCGATCGGTCCGAGCAGGGTGTTGTCCTCGTCAAGGAAGAGAATCCGGAAAACCTTTGTCGCCTTGGTCTGGCCGGTCACCGCAAACACCGTTTCCTCGCAGATGTTCTTGGCCTGGTCCGAGACCCGTTCGAGCGAGTTGAAAACGCCGAGATAGGCGAAGAGGTCCTCGATGCTGAAGTTCTCGCCGGCATTGACCAGGTCGGCAAAAACCACATCGAAAGTGCGCTCGACCTGATCGGCCATGATCATCGTCGCCCTGGCCTTCTCGGCATTGCCGTCGATGAAGCCGCACATCGCCTGCTTGAACATCTGCCGCGACTCACCGGCAAGCAGGTCAACCTCGCGCTTGATCAGCGCGTCGGGGCGTTTGGCGAGATGCACCGATTCGCGGGCGATGGTCACCGCGTAGTCGCCGACACGCTCCAGCGCGACGTTGGCGTGAATCATCGCCGTCATCAGACGCAGATGTCCGGCGCTCGGGAGGTGCACGCCGATGAAAGCGTGGCACATCTTGTCCAGCTTGCGGTTTTCCGCGTTGATCCGCTGATCTCCCAGGACGGTCGCGTAGGCCAGCTTGTCGTCACCGCTGAGCAGGGCGCGTACCGCGGCGCCGAGTGCTTCGTCAACGCGCTTGGCCAGCAGGGTCGCTTGTTGTTTGATCAATGACAGGTCTCTCTCGAGACGTTCTTCATAATGGCTCATTGCTGGCGACTCCTCACGGCACTAAGGGCACACAGAGTACAGAGCGGGCGCGAGAAGACTCCCTGTCCCCGCGCCCGTGATGGCGTACGACTTACTTGCAGCTGACTTTCTTGATTGGCGCGTAGCCTTCCTTGGCAACGATGCACTGGCCGACGTCGCTCTTGATCCAGTCCATGTACTTCTTGGTTTCGTCCTTCGGCTGACCATCGGTGTACATGAACAGCGGACGGGCGATCGGATAGGTGCCATCAAAAGCGGTATCCTCGGTCGGCATGACGCATGGCTTGCCTTTCTCGGGCGAGATGCACAACGCCTTCAGGTGATCCGTGGCGTAGGCAAGGCCACTGTAGCCGATCGCGCAAGGCGTCTTCTCGACCAGATCGGCGACGTCCTTGGAGCCGTGCATGTCCAGCGTGCCCTGGCGGAATTTGCCCTTCTCACCGAGAACTGCCTCCTGGAAGTAGGCGTAGGTTCCCGAATTGTTCTGCCGGCTGACGACGACGATCTCGTCCTTGCAGCCCGGAATGGTGATCCCCAAATCGCTCCACTTGGTCGCCCCACCGTCACGTCCGTAGATCTTGGCCAGTTCGGGGATGCTCAAGGTATCGAGCGGAAAGTTCTTGTGTACGAAGACAGCCAGGGCATCGTAGCCGACCACGTGCTCGACCGGATCGTGACCTTTGGCCTTGGCCTCGGCTATCTCCTTGTCCTTCATCTTGCGGCTGGAATTGGCGATATCCACGGTGCCGTTGATCATCGCTGCGATGCCGGTACCCGAGCCGCCGCCGGAAACCGCGACAGCCACATTCGGATTGATCTTGCCGTATTGCTCGGCCCATGACTGGGCGACGTTGACCAAAGTGTCCGAGCCCTTGTTCTGGATCTCGGTTCGTGCAGAAACGGCACCTGACGCCAGGGCAGCGGCGACGGCAAGGCTGACGCTCAAAAACATCGATTTCGAAGTCATTTGGGACTCTCCAAGGGTGGGAAATATTTTTGAAGTCTTTAGATGCAGATCAAAGACTTCAGGGGTGACGCGAAGTCTCCGAGCGACAAAGATTATCAGAAAATTTCGCTCTGACAAACCCCATAGAGGCAGCAAATAATAATAAACATTGGCCTGGCCACTGCGAGAAGCGGTGGCGGCAGCCAGCGGCAAAGGATTGATGCGAAACACATTTCATGATGCAGAAAAAATGTTTTCATATGCAGTTAAAAGCATATAACCAACTGCTTTTACACAACTTGCTGTGTACCTACAAAAATCCTCCGGTCATTTGTCCACGGAAACAAATTGGGAAGAAATCAATTCACTTCAAATTAACTATTAAAATGGACGAAATGCAATAAACGACAGGCAGCGGCCAGAACACTTTTTGCGCAGGAAGCAGTGCCGCGTCCACGAAACGGACTCTATTTAATCGTCACTACGGATAACTAAAGCTTATTGTTCATGGGGTTAAAGGCCGTTCCCGGAAATCTGCCCGCTGCGCGCGATTTCTCGCAAATTCTCCAAGGCTCATGACGCTGGAACGTCCTGTGGCAGTCACGGGAAGCCTGCATCGTCCAGACCACGTTGCGACTTTTCCAGACCCATGATTCATGCAAAGCGCATCGAGCGCCGCGCACTTCAAGGTGAAGCAAGGCAAGCGATTGGTATGGGTCGGAAGGCGAGCCGCAGCGTCGCCACCAGGCGCGTCAAGGACGACAGCCGCCGTTGCAGGGGCAGGAAAGGAAAACGGCGATCGAAGAGGTGATCGGAGGCCTTGGGACAGCCATCAGCCTCCTCTCGCGGGCGCGATAGAGGCCGTAGAAAACCCCGCCGCCGCGCCTACTTGCTGAGCAGCCGCATCCCGCGCTCCAGCCCGTCGAGCGTCAGCGGGAACATGCGCCCGCCCATCAGGTTGTGGATCAGCGAAGTCGATTGCCGGTACTGCCAGGCGTGTTCGGACTCCGGATTGAGCCAGATGGCGTGCGGCCAGGTGTCGGTCAGGCGGCGCAGCCAGGTGGCACCCGGCTCGGCGTTGTTGTACTCGACGCTGCCCCAGGGCTGCAGAATCTCGTAGGGGCTCATCGCCGCGTCACCGACGAAAATCAGCTTGTAGTCATTGCCGTACCTGTGCAGCACGTCGTGGGTGTCGATGCGCTCGCTGTGACGGCGGCGGTTGTCCTTCCACAGGTATTCGTAGACGCAGTTGTGGAAGTAGTAGTACTCGAGATGCTTGAACTCGCTGTGGCAGGCCGAGAACAGTTCCTCGCAGACGCGGATGTGATCGTCCATCGAGCCGCCAATATCGAGAAACAGCAACACTTTGACCGCGTTGTGACGCTCGGGCCGCAGACGCAGGTCGAGCCAGCCGGCGTTGCGCGCGGTACCGGCGATGGTGCCTTCCAGATCCAGTTCCTCGGGCGCGCCCTGGCGAGCAAAGCGGCGCAGGCGACGCAAAGCAATCTTGATATTGCGCGTACCAATCTCGACGCTGTCGTCGAGGTTGCGATACTCGCGCTTTTCCCAGACCTTGACTGCCGAGCGGTTCTCGCTCTTGCCGCCAACACGGATGCCTTCGGGATGCGTGCCGCCGTGCCCGAAGGGCGAAGTGCCACCTGTGCCGATCCACTTGCTGCCGCCGGAGTGGCGTTCCTTCTGCTCGGCGAGACGCTTCTTGAAAGTCTCCATCAGCTTTTCCCAGCCGAGTTTCTCGAGCTTGGCGCGTTCGGCGTCGCTGAGGTGTTTCTTCACCGCCTGCCGCAGCCATTCTTCGGGAATCAGTGCCTCCATCCCGGGCAGCGCTTCGACACCCTTGAAGTACTCACCGAAGGCGCGATCGAACTTGTCGAAGTGCGTCTCGTCCTTGACCAGAATCGCACGCGAGAGGACGTAGAAGTCATCGAGGCTGTGCTCGATGACGTGCTGTTGCAGCGCTTCGAGCAAGGCCAGGAACTCCTTGATCGACACCGGCAGGCGATTCTCCTTGAGGTGAAGAAAGAAATCGATCAGCATCGTCGCTAGTGCCTAACACATTCGCGCATCGCCGCTCAGCGGTTCTGGCGGGCCATGAAAATCAGGCGTTCGAAAAGATGGACGTCCTGCTCGTTCTTGAGCAGGGCCCCGTGCAACGGCGGAATGGCGCTCTTGTTGTCCTTGCTGTGCAAGGCTTCCGGCGGGATGTCCTCGGCGAGCAGCAGCTTCAGCCAGTCGAGCAGTTCCGAGGTCGAGGGCTTCTTCTTCAGGCCGGGAATTTCACGCAGTTCGAAGAACACTTCCAGCGCTTCACGCAGCAAGGCGGGCTTGAGACCCGGGAAATGGACGTCGACGATGCGCTTCATGGTCTCCCGGTCGGGGAACTTGATGTAGTGGAAGAAGCAGCGCCGTAGAAAAGCGTCGGGCAGTTCCTTTTCATTGTTCGAGGTGATGAACACCGCCGGTCGGTGGCGGGCGCGCACGTTCTGGCGCGTCTCGTAAACGAAGAACTCCATGCGGTCGAGTTCGCGCAGCAGGTCGTTGGGGAATTCGATGTCGGCCTTGTCGATTTCGTCGATCAGCACCACCGACGGCGTTGCGCATTCGAAAGCCTGCCACAGCACGCCTTTGAGAATGTAGCTGCCGATGTCGGCGACCTTGGCCTCGCCGAGCTGCGAATCGCGCAGGCGTGAAACGGCGTCGTATTCGTAAAGGCCCTGCTGCGCCTTGGTCGTCGATTTGATGTGCCACTGAAAAAGCGGCCGCCCGAGCGCGGCGGCGACCTCTTCGGCGAGCATGGTCTTGCCGGTACCCGGCTCACCCTTGATCAGCAGCGGTCGCTGCAGGGTAACGGCGGCATTGACCGCCAGCGTCAGGTCACCGGTGGTGACGTATTTGTCGGAGCCGGAAAAGCGCATGGGGGATGTTCCTCGCGAAGCGACTTGCCGATTCTACCCGCAAAGCGGCGAGCGGGGTTTGCTGCCGCGCTTTCCTGGCCCGCTGTGGCGGGCCTCAGCTGCGGGCTGCTCGCTGC
Organism: Candidatus Accumulibacter meliphilus; assembly: GCF_036625345.1. Taxonomy (NCBI): domain Bacteria; kingdom Pseudomonadati; phylum Pseudomonadota; class Betaproteobacteria; genus Candidatus Accumulibacter; species Candidatus Accumulibacter meliphilus. The sequence continues at coordinate 533,086 of NZ_JAZKTZ010000003.1, forward strand.
ACGCAGTGGAGGTAGGCGACGCCATCAATTGCGCTGCCGTCACGCTGTGAGCGCCACAGCGCCTCGCCGAGACACTCGAGAATGGCGTGTTCGGCGGCATGGACTTCGAGGCGTCCGCGCAGCGCCTGGTAGGCGGCACGGATGCCCGGCGGCTGGTCGATACTGATCTGCTCGGCGACGGCCAGGTGCAGGGAGAGGTGCAGGAAGGGATTCATTTTCCCGTTTTCGGGCGTGAACTCCTGCTCCACCGCCAGCTCCGGGTTTTCGAGCAGCGCGTGATACTCGGGGTGTTCGACGATCAGATCGGCGGCAGTGACTTCTGCACCTTCGAGGATGGCGCGCTCGCGATGCTTGCGCCAGGCGCCACAGAAGAACTGCCGTACCTGCTCACGACTGGGATTGAACATCGGGCCTCCGGGGTGGGTGACTGATCAGGGCAGTGACCACGGCGTTGTGCAGCGAACGGTTGCCACCCTCCGCACCGGCTGCGATCTGCCCGGTTCCGTAAACGCCGAGCAGCGGCAGACCGGGAAAGCTTTGCCGCAGGCAGTCGAGCTCGCAGTCGTCGCCACCATGAAAATAGGGACCGCGACCGAAACACGAGAAAACCAGGCCGGCAAGGGGTTTCGCAACGACGGCGGCCAGTTGCTCGACGCTGCGGCGCATGTCGTCTACGGCCGACTGGGGCCGGCGAATCGCCCACGCCAGCCGCTGCCCCGGCTTGGTCCCTTCGGCCAGGCTCACCGAGCGATCAGCCGCGTTGGCCGAGAGAATGGCCGTCGAATGCCAGGCACCCGCCGCGAAAGCGCCCCCACTGGCGAGCGCGCTGCCAAGGCTGGCGACACCGCGAGCGCTGCCCGCACTGTCTTCGTCAAACAGCACGGCCGACAGGGCGCCCAGTGGCAGCGGTAACTGTTCGCGCAAGTCTGCGGGCAAGCCAGCGAGGAGGCTGTCGAGCGCAGTTTCGCCACCCAGCTGCAGCAAGTCATAGGCACGGCTGCGCTCTATCGTCCGTGGCTCGGCGAGCAGGCTCCAGCCGCTCGAAACGCCGACGTCGACCTGTGCGCCGCGCAGGTGCACACTGCAGCTCGGCGCCAGGCGGCTGTGCTGCCAGGCGGTCGGAACGCTGCCGCCGCCGCTACCCGCGAAACTGCCGCCGAAACGCTTTTTCGTCGCGTCGCCCCAGGGGTACGGGAAGCTGCCGCCGGCATAGCTCAGGACGGCCTGCCGATGCGCGTGGTCAAGGGCAAGGCCGCTTTCGCGATGATGCAGCGAAAGATCGCCCGCAAAGACCATCACCGCCGCCGCGGGCCGGTCGAGTACCCAGCCGTGCTCACTGAAGACCCCGGCCGCGATGCCCCCGGCCACCTCGGTGCACTGTGCTGCCCGAGCCACCGCGCTGACCGTCTGCTGCGCGTGCCGGGCAAAGTCCGGCGTCAGAAACAACAGCACGCCCGTGGCGTGGCTGGCACCGGTCCTGGCCAGCGCCTGTGCCAAGGCTTCTTCCGCCAGAGCGGAGCGAGGATCGTTGCCGGCAACCAGCGCGCTGGCAACGCTCATGGCAGCGGCGCTCCGAAGGGGTCGGTCTTCTCGGGCCAGGCGCAGAGATCGGCGATGTCGCAACGCCAACATTCGGGTTTGCGCGCCTTGCACACGTAGCGTCCGTGCAGGATCAGCCAGTGATGGGCCGATTGCCGGAATTCCTCGGGAACGCGCTTGAGCAACTCGCGTTCCACCGCCAGCGGCGTCTTGCCGGGCGCCAGTCCGCTGCGGTTGGCGACCCGGAAAATATGCGTATCGACGGCAATCGTCGCTTCGCCGAAAGCGGTGTTGAGGACCACGTTGGCCGTCTTGCGACCAACTCCCGGCAGAGCTTCGAGCGCCACCCGCGCGGGCGGCACTTCGCCGCCGTGCAGCTCGATCAGTTGCCGACAGGTGGCAATGACGTTTCTGGCCTTGCTCGGATAGAGACCGATGCGGTTGATGTAGGTGGCCAGTCCCTCCTCGCCGAGCGCCAGCATCGCCTGCGGCGTCGGCGCGTCGGCAAAAAGCTTGCGCGTCGCCAGGTTGACGCTCTTGTCGGTGGCCTGCGCCGACAGGATGACGGCAATCAGCAACTGGAAAGTCGTGGCGTACGCGAGCTCGGTGGTCGGCTCGGGGTTGGCCGCGCGTAGGCGCGCGAAGAGTTGTTGCCGCTGCTGGCTGTTCATCCGGGCGCGATTCGCTGGCGCTCAGGCGCCGTCGGCAAGCGGCAGCGCTGACGCCTGGTCCGCTCCGGAATCGGGCTTGCGCGCAGCGGCGCGCGCTTCGACCCAGTTCTTCCAGGCGATCAGGAAGCCAAGAAGAATGAAAGCACCTGGCGGCAGGATGGCGAGCAGAAAACCGGGATAGTCGGCCGGCAGTAGTTGCAGCCCCTGCGCGCCGGGGAAAACCATGTCGATCCCCGAAAACAGCGTGCCACCGCCGATCAGTTCGCGCAGGCCGCCGAGCAGAGCCAGGGTCCACAGCAGACCGACGCCCATGAAAATGCCGTCGAGCAGCGATTGCAGGGGCGGATTCTTGTTGGCAAAAGCTTCGACCCGCGCCAGGACGATGCAGTTGGTGACGATCAGCGGGATGAAGATACCGAGAACCAGATACAGCTCGTGGAAATAGGCGTTGAAGAGCAGGTCGACGACGGTCACCAGCGCGGCCACGACCAGGATGAAGACCGGAATGCGAATCTCGTGTGGAATCAGATTGCGCAGCGCGGCGACGGCGACATTGGCCACCGCCATGACGATGATCGTCGCCAGCGACAGCATCACCCCATTGACCAGGGTCGTGGTCACCGCCAGCAGCGGGCATAGTCCGAGCAGCTGTATCAGGCTGGCGTTCTGATGCCAGACACCGTTGTCCATGATCTGGCGGAATTGTTCGCGATCGATCACTGGCTTTCTCCTGGGCTGGCTGAGGACGGTGTGGGCACTTCAGGGCTGGCAAAGAGCTGCTGGCGGTTTTCGGCGACGTACTGCAGCGCTTTGTGCACTGCCTTGATCACTGCGCGCGGCGTAACTGTCGCGCCGGCGAGCGAGTCGAAACGGCCGTGATCTTTCCTGACCGCCCATTCGCGCCCGGAAACGGTCGCCAAAGAGAGATCGTTGAACTGAGTGATCCACGGCCGCTCCTTGTTCTTGTCCTTGCGCGGGTCGATGTAGTCGCCGAGCCCGGGCGTCTCTTTGTGCTGCGTGACGCGAACGCCAAGCAGCCTACCGTCGGCGGCCACCGCCAGCAGCAGACGAATCTTTCCGGAATAGCCATCCGGAGCGACGGCTTCGAAGATCAGCGCGCTGGCGCTGCCGCTCTTGCGTCCCAGATACGCCGTCGACGGCGCATCGAGGCCGAGCCCGGCGCTTGCCGGCAGCTGCCGCTGGTCGTTCAGCAGATCGTTGTCGTAGAGCTCGCGCGGCAGAACTTCGCCGATCAGTTTCATTTTCTCGGCCGCTGCCGCGGCTTCGATGGCCGGCTCGGTCGCCTGGTAAGCGGCTGCCAGCAGGCCGGTAAAGACGACGACGAAAATGAACAGGACGATGGCCGTGCGCACGGCCATCGATGCGGCGCTGAGCGTCTTGAGCGGCGGCGTCATGGCTCGTTCTTCAGGCCGAAGACCGGCGGCTGCGAATACATGTCGATCAGCGGCACACAAAGATTCATCAGCAATACGGCAAAAGCGACGCCATCCGGAAAACCGCCGAAGACGCGGATGATGTACGCCAGCAGACCGGCGAGCAGACCGAAGATCAGCTTGCCTTTCGGCGTCGTGCAACCCGAAACCGGGTCAGTGACGATGAAGAAAGCGCCGAGCAGCGCGCCACCGGAGAAGAGATGGAAGAGCGGATTGGCGAACTGCTGCGGGTTCCACGCCCAGAGCACAGCCGCCAGCAAGCTCAAGCCGAGAATGAAGCCGAAGGGCGCGTGCCAGCTGATCAGCTTGCGCTGCCACAACCACAGGCCGCCGAGCAGATAGCCGCCGGCCACCCACTCCCAGCCACGGCCGGCGAAATTGCCGAAAACCTCCTGCGTCGCCAGCAGCGTCGGCACATCGACGCTGCCATCGGAAAGCTTCAGCGCCGTCTTGAGCGCATCGAGCGGCGTCGCGCCGCTCATCACGTCGATGCGTGGCGCCAGGCCGGCAATGATCTGCAGCTGCTCGAGAAAACCAAGCTTCAGGCCGAGCGCCGGCCATTGCGACATCAGTGCCGGAAAAGAGACGATGCAGGCGGCAAAAGCGACCATTGCCGGGTTGAAGGGGTTCTGGCCCAGGCCGCCGTAGAGATGCTTGGCGACGACGATGGCCAACAGCGTGCCGACGACGATCAACCACCACGGCGCCAGCGGCGGGAAGCTCAAGGCAATCAGCCAGGCGGTGACGATGGCGCTGCCATCGCTCAGGAACAGGGCCAGGGGCTTGCGCCGCAGGCCAAGCATCAAAGCCTCGCCGGCGAGTGCCGTCAGCGTCGCGATCACCAGTTGCACGACGATGCCCGGGCCGATCAGCCAGACGTAGGCGGCAACGCCGGGCAACAGGGCCAGCAACACCTGCACCATGACGCGGCGCACGCTGATGCGCTCCTGCAACAGATAGGGGGGCGTGCTGAAATCCATCATTCGCCCGTCCGCCCTTGCTTTTCGACCTGTTTTGGCGTTTCCACGGACGCCCTCGTCGCGCCCGGCTCTGCCGCCTCTTCCAGCTCTTCTGCCTGCAACGCGGCCCGCCGCGCATCGACGGCAGCCAGCTGGCGCTTCTGCTCGAACGTCAGTTGATCGGTGTTTTTCGGTTGCACCGCCGCGCGCTGGGCGCGCGCACGCTCCATCGCCGCGACGATGGTTGCTTTCTTGATCGCTTCGGCATCAAGCTCAGGAGCTGGAGCTTCGCGGGGCGCAAGGCTTGCCGGCGCGATCGCGGCCACTGGCGCAGGCGCGTCGGCGGGCTTCAGCTGCGGACTGGCGACGCTAACAGCCGAGTCAGCGGCCGAATCAGCGGCCGCAGGCTCGACCGCCACTACCGCGCGCGCCTGCTTCTCGGCGGCGCGCGCGGCAGCGCCTTTGGCCAGCCGCGCCGCTTTCTCCGCCTGTTCGCGCTCCTCGCGCGCGTTGCGCAGCTCGAAGCGCGCCTTGGCGGCGTCGGCACCGTTCTTTTCTCGCTCGCGCGACCAGATCTCGCTCTTCGCGAAACGAAAATATTGCACCAGGGGGATATGCGAAGGACAGACATAGCTGCAGCAGCCGCACTCGATACAGTCGAAGAGGTGGTACTCCTGCGTCTTGCCGAAGTTGCGCGCCCGCGAGAACCAGTACAACTCGAATGGCTGCAGCTCGTGCGGACAGACTTCGGCACAGGCGCCACAACGGATGCACGGCATCTCCGGCGGGCTCGGCGCGAACATCGTCGGCGAAGCGGCGATGATGCAGTTGCTCGCCTTGACCACCGGCGCGTCCAGGCTCGGCAAGGCGAAGCCCATCATCGGCCCGCCCATCAGGTAGCGATCGGTGTCGGCTTTCGGCCCGCCGAGCGCGACCAGATCGCGCAGCGGCGTGCCGAGTCGCACTTCCCAATTGCGCGGTCGCTCGAGATTGCCGGCCAGGGTGACGATGCGTGAGATCACCGGCTCACCGAACGCCAGTGCGCGATACGCCGAGTACACCGTGCCAACGTTGAAGCACTGCACGCCGAGTTCGGTCGAGCGCTTGCTGGCCGGGACTTCCTTGCCGGTCAGAACGCGAATCAACTGCTTGGCGCCGCCAGCGGGATAGCGGGTCGGGACGGCGACGACCTGATAGTCTTCGCCAACATCCTGCACCGCTTGCTGCATGGCGGCGACGGCTTCCGGTTTGTTGTCTTCGATACCGATCAGCACCTGCCGCGCCGCCAGGAGGTCGCGAAAGATGGCAATGCCGCGGACGATTTCCTCGGCACGCTCGCGCATCAGGACGTCATCACAGCTCATGTAGGGCTCGCACTCGGCGCCGTTGATGACCAGTTCTTCCACGGCCACGCCGGCGGCAGTCGTGAGCTTGGCGTGACTCGGAAAAACCGCCCCACCGAGGCCGACGACGCCGGCGTCACGAAGCGCCTCGCGGACCTGCTCGGGAGGCAGGCTGCGGTGATCGAGCGGCGTGCGCTCCACCCACTCGTCGCGACCATCGGGCTCGATGACCACGCTCAGCGTCGGCAGACCGGAGGGATGCGCGGCCAGATGCTCTTCGATGGCAAGGACCGTGCCGGAAGTGGACGCGTGCGCGGCGGCCGACAGCCAGGCATCGGCGCCGCCTATCACCTGCCCCTTGCGTACCCGCTCACCGACTTCGACGAGCGGGTTGGCCGCACCGCCGATGCTCTGATGCAGCGGCACGTAGAGGCGCGACGGTAGTGGCGCGATGGCAATCGGTTCCTGTACCGAAGGCGTCTTGTGGGTCTGCGGTTTGACGCCGCCCTTGAAGCTGAACAGTCGCTGCAGCATTCGGGTCGCTTTACCGTGAAAGTCGCGGACGCGACTCACGGATCGCCCTTCTCCCCGCTGCGGGAGAAGGGTCGGGAAAGAGGAGGACGGTCATGACTTTCATGACCGTCAGGCCGCACGCTTGACGGGCTTGATTTCGATCACCGGGTATTTCCATTTCCAGTTCTCGAGGTTCTCGGTGATCGGCCGCATTTCGATGCACTCGACCGGGCAGGGTTTGACGCACAGCTCGCAGCCGGTACATAGGGATTCGACGACCGTGTGCATCTGCTTGGCGGCGCCGACGATGGCGTCCACCGGGCAGGCCTGGATGCACAGAGTGCAACCGATGCAGGTCTCTTCGATGATGATCGCCAGCTGTTTCGGCTTTTCCTCGGCGTCCAGTGGCTTGACTTCGCGGCCGAGCAGGTCGGCGAGTTTGCGCACTCCATCCATGCCGCCCGGCGGACAGAGGTTGATGTCGGCTTCGCCCGCCGAAATGGCCGTCGCGTAAGGTTTGCAACCCGGGTAGCCGCACTGCCCGCATTGCGTCTGCGGCAGGATGGCATCGATCTTGTCGACCACCGGGTCGCCCTCGACCTTGAACCTGATCGACGCATAGCCAAGCGCCGCGCCGAGGACGATGGCCCCGAGCGCCATGATTAGCAGGGCAGTGATCATTGCCTGTCCACTCTCACTGGTAGCGGTCCAGCCCGGCGAAACCCATGAACGCCAGGCTCATCAGCCCGGCAGTGACCATGGCGATCGCCGTGCCCCGAAAGTAAACCGGAACGTCGGCGCCTTCGACGCGTTCGCGAATGCCGGCGAAAAGCACCAGCACCAGCGAAAAACCGACGGCACTGCCAGCCCCGAAAAGCAGCGATTCGACAAAGTCATTCTTGTTGGCGATGTTCAACAGCGGCACTCCGAGAACCGCACAATTGGTGGTGATCAGCGGCAGATAGATGCCGAGCACCTGATGCAGCAGTGGACTGGTTTTCTGGATCACCATTTCGGTGAGCTGCACAACGGCGGCGATGGTAACGATGAACGACAGCGTGCGCAGGTATTCGAGGCCGAAAGGCATCAACAGGTAATGGTCGATGATGTAGCTGGCACCGGTGGCCACGGTGAGCACAAAAGTCGTCGCCGCGCCCATGCCGAAAGCCGTCTCCAGTTTCCTGGAAACGCCCATGAACGGGCAGAGGCCGAGAATCTTCACCAGCACGACGTTATTGACGAGAACCGCGCCGATGATGATGAACAGATAGTGAGTCATGGTGTGCGTAGGCTGTGCGCCGCGCAATCCGGGGCGCAGCGATTATCCCGTGTCGAATGCGTGCGTTCAACCACCTTGTCAGTAGCGCCTTCCGGACTCAGGCCCGGCGCGGCGTGTGCAACATGCGCTGCCTGGCGATCGCGGCGGCGGCCTCGGCGACCAGCTCCGGGCCGCGGTAGATGAAGCCGGTGTAGAACTGAACCAGACTGGCGCCGGCGGCGATCTTGGCCGCGGCATCCTCCCCGTTCATGATCCCGCCGACGCCGATGATCGGCACTTCACCGCCCAGTGCTGCCGCCAGCTTGCCAGTCACGGCCGTTGACAGGGCCAGCAGCGGTGCGCCGGAAAGGCCGCCCGCCTGCTCGGCATTCGCCAGCCCCTCGACGCCAGCCCGCGAAAGCGTGGTGTTGGTGGCGATGACGCCGTCCATGCGGTGCTGGCGGAGCAGCGCCGCGATCGCCTGAATCTGCGCGTCTTCGAGGTCCGGCGCAACCTTCAGCGCCAGCGGCACGTAGCGGCCGTGGCGGTCGGCAAGCCTGGCCTGCGCGGCTTTCAGGCTGCCGAGCAAGGCGTCCAGCGCGTCGTCGCGCTGCAGTTCGCGCAGGTTTTTGGTATTCGGACTGGAAATATTCACGGCCACATAACTGGCCGCCGAGTAGACCCGATCGAGGCAAAGCAGATAGTCGTCGGCCGCTTTCTCGATTGGCGTATCGAAATTCTTGCCGATATTGATGCCAAGAACGCCGCCCTCGCGCGCAAACCTGGTGCCGGCGATGTTGCTCAGCAGTTTCTCGACGCCGTCGTTATTGAAGCCCATGCGGTTGATGATGGCCTGCTTCTCCGGGATGCGGAAGAGGCGCGGCTTGGGATTTCCCGGCTGCGCACGCGGCGTAACCGTACCCACCTCGATAAATCCAAAGCCCTGTGCAGCCAGTGCGTCGACGTGCTCGCCGTTCTTGTCGAGACCCGCGGCCAGACCAACCGGGTTCCGGAAATCCAGCCCCATCACCTGCACCGGGTCGGGAGCGACCGGACGCGCCAGCAGACACGCGATACCAGTGGTCTTGGCGAAGTCGATACCCGCCATTCCGACGCCATGAGCGGTCTCGGCGTCGAGAGCGAAGAAAAATTTGCGTAGCAGCGGATAGATCATCGCCGCATTTTACCGCATACCGCATGGCAGCATCCGGCGCGTGCAGCGGCGGGGAATCAAGCGCCATTGATCATCCCGCAGCGACCGTCATTGCCGGGAGGCGAGCAGGGTCGTCCGGGGTCGTCCGGGGCAGTCGCCGGAAGCGCGAATAGGGCTTGGTCGGGCTCGATTTTGTCGATAAACTCGCTTTCCAGCAGCCCTCTCGGGTCGCTTGACAGCAGCGGCACCATGCTCTTGATCAAGGCCGCGGCGCCGGCATCGACAAAGCGCGGCCCAGCGCTTGTGCTTGTCTACGGCAAGCGGGGGACGAAAAAACAAAGGGAGTCCCATCATGACCGTAAGCCTCTACCGCCTGGCAACAGCATTCATCCTGCTCTTTGTCTTGCATTCGAGCGCCATCGAAGCACGCGATCTGCGCCTGGCGACGACCACCAGCACCGACAATTCCGGTCTCCTGCGCGCCATCCTGCCGCAGTTCGAAAGGCAACGCGGAATCAAGGTGCATGTCATCTCGGTCGGTACGGGCAAGGCCCTCAAGCTGGCGGAAAACGGCGATGTCGACGTCGTTCTGGTCCATGATCGCGAGGCCGAAGAGGCCTTCGTCGCCGCCGGCCACGGCAGCGAACGGCGTGACGTGATGTACAACGACTTTGTCCTCGTCGGCCCGAAAAGCGATCCGGCCGGGGTGCGCGGCGGCAGCGACATACTGGCGGCTCTACGGAAAATCGCGGCCACGCAAGCGCGCTTCGTCTCGCGCGGCGACGATTCCGGAACCGAGCGCATGGAGCAAAGCTACTGGCGAGCACTCGACATCACCGCCCAGGGGAAGCCATGGCACATATCGGCGGGTCTTGGCATGGGCGAAGTGCTGACCATGGCTGGCGAGATGCAGGCTTATACGCTGTCCGATCGCGCCACCTACGCCAGCTATCAGGCAAGGACGGAGCTGGAAATCCTGGTACAGGGTGATCCGCGCATGTTCAATCCCTACGGAATCATGGCCGTCAGCCGCAGCAAGTACCCGGACATCAACTTCAGCGACGCGCTGGCGCTGATCGACTGGATGACCAGCGCCGCCGGGCGGGCGGCAATCAGTGCCTTCAAGCCAAAAGGAGAACAGTTGTTCTTCGTGGCGCCGGCCAGCAAGCAGTAGCCGCCCACTCTTTGGGCCTCCTCGACGCCACCTACGCGGCACTGCGGCTCCTTCTCTCGGCTGATCCGGAGCTGTGGACTATCGTCGGCGTCTCGCTATCGGTAACCCTGCGCGCCATGCTGGTCGCCATGCCGGTCGGGGTTGGCTGCGGCTATCTCCTGGCCACCCTGCGCTTCCCGGGGCGGCGCGCGCTGATCGTTGTCATCCAGGGGCTGCTGGCCTCGCCGACCGTGGTCGTCGGTCTGATGCTCTACCTGCTGCTTTCACGCCAGGGCGTTTTCGGGCAACTGAACTTGTTGTTTACTCAGACGGCAATGGTCATCGGCCAGGTACTCATCGCCCTGCCGGTACTCATCGCCTTCTCGCTGGCGGCGATCCAGGGCGCTGACCCGCGCGCACGGGAAACTGCCGTGGCGCTCGGGGCGTCGGCGACGCGCGTTGGCTGGACGATGCTCGTCGAGGTACGTTTCGCGCTGCTGGCAGCGGTCTGCAATGCCTTCGGTCGCATCGTCTCGGAAATCGGCTGCTCCCTGATGGTCGGCGGCAACATCGCTGGCGTGACCCGCAACATTCCGACGGCGATTGCCCTGGAAACCAGCAAAGGCGATTTTGCGCAGGGAATCGCCCTCGGTATTGTGCTACTGGTGGTCGCCCTCGGCGTCAATTCGGCTTTCGCCTTCTTTCAGGGGGAATCGCGCCGATGAAGCTGCTGGCAGTGACTGCGCTGAGCAAGTCCTTCCGCGAACGACGCTTGCTGGCGATCGACGCACTGAGCCTGAGCGCCGGCGAGCGCTACGTTCTGACTGGCGAAAACGGCAGCGGCAAGTCGACCTTGCTGCGCATTCTGGCCGGCATTGAGGCACCGGACAGCGGTGTCGGCCACTTCGGCAAACGCCGCTTCGACTGGTCGCCCTATCCGGGCTGGCTGCGCCAGGAAGTGATCTACGTCCATCAGCAGCCGTATCTTTTCCATACCAGCGTGGTCGAGAATATCGCCTACGGGCTGCGCGCCAGGGGTGTCGAAGCGGGCGAGCGCGAACGTCTGGTCGCCGCGGCAATTGCCTGGGCACGCCTCGGCCACCTCCTGCGGACACCGCCGCAGAAGCTGTCGGGCGGCGAAAGACAGCGCGTGGCGCTGGCACGGGCCTGGGTGCTGGCGCCGAAAGTGCTTTTGCTCGACGAACCCACCGCCAACCTCGACACCGAATCGCGCCAGCAGACGATCGATCTGGTGCGGGCTTTCTGCGGGCCAGAGACCACCGCGGTCATCGCCTGCCATGATCGCGACATGATTGCCCTGGCCAATCGGCGTCGACTGCACCTGGTAGACGGCCAGATTCGACCGCACACCGGCTCGTCGCTCTGAGCGGCCAGAGTGTTCTGCGAAGGAGCGGCGCCGAATCCTGACCCGCGCTACGCCGAACCAATCACCCGGCGTGGCTGGATGCTGCCCTGGCCATCGACTTCGCCGAGGCCGAGGAGCCGCCGGGCCTGCCCATAAACGCGGCACTTTCCCGGTGCCGCGGCGCTGCCAACGGGATTGCCGTGTGTGAAACGTAGCGCGGCCTCGTCGTCGAGAGTGATCGCTGGCAGACTCTGCAACAAAGCGTCGGGAGGCAAGAGCCAGCGTTCACGTGCCTCTTCGGAGAGCGCCGCCAACTCATCGAGGGTCACGGCATCGGCAACGGCGAGAGCGCCGACGGCGACGCGACGCAGAGCGGCGAGATGCGCCCCGCAGTCGAGCGCACGACCCAGATCCTCGGCCAGGCTGCGGATATAGGTGCCTTTGCTGCAAGCGACCCACAGCCGACAACGATCGCCCGAAAAGTCCAGCAAGCGGAGCTCGTGAATCGTCACCGCGCGCGCCTCGCGTTCGACTTCAATACCCTGGCGGGCGAGCTCGTAAAGCGGCTTGCCGTCGCGCTTCAAGGCCGAGTACATCGGTGGGATCTGGCGAATGGGCCCGCGCAAGCGGGCCAGAGCGGGCTCGAGTTCGCTGGGCTCGAAAACGACCGGGCGACGCTCGACGACACTGCCATCGGCGTCACCGGTATCGGTCGTGACGCCGAAAATAAGGTCGGCTTGGTAGGTCTTGTCGGCGGCGAGCAGATCAACTGCAAACTTGGTCGCGTCGCCGAAGCAAAGCGGCAGCAAACCGCTGGCCAGGGGGTCGAGAGTGCCGGTGTGACCACCCTTGGCCGCCGAGAACAGGCGCCGGGCAGCTTGCAGCGCCGAGTTGGAAGTCATCCCCGTCGGCTTGTCGAGCAGCAAAACGCCGTCAACGCGTCGCCAGGTCTTGCGGATACTCAAACCTGTTCTGGAGGATCGGTTTGATCCGAGATCGCCGCCGCCTCGCTGATCAGCTTGGACATTTTCTCGCCACGTTCCAGGGACTCGTCGAAAATGAAGTGCAGCTGCGGTGTGCTGTGAATGCTGATTCGTTTGCCAAGTTCGCTACGCAGAAAACCCGATGCTTTCTGCAGACCGAGCATCACCGAGTCGAGGTGTTCGCTGCCGGCCAGGCTGCTGAAGTAGACCTTGGCATGCGCGTAATCGGCGCTGATATGCACCTCGGTCAAACTGATCATGCCCACGCGCGGGTCCCGCAGCTCGGTCCGGATGACTTCGGCGAGCTCGCGGCGAATCTGTTCGCAGATCCGGTCCCGGCGCAAAAAACCTTTGTTGGCAGGCATTTACAGTGTCCGTGCAACTTCCGTAACGTCGTAGGCTTCGAGTTGGTCGCCCTCTTCGTAGGCATTGTAGTTCTTCAGCGACAGACCGCATTCGAAACCGCCGCGCACTTCTTTGGCGTCATCCTTGAAGCGCTTCAGGCCATCCAGTTCGCCGTCCCAGATGACAATATGGTTGCGCAACAGGCGCACACGCGAGTTGCGTTTGACGACCCCTTCGAGAACGTAGCAGCCGGCAATGGTACCAATCCGGGTGGCATTGAAAACCTGTCTGATCTCGACCAGGCCGGTGATGTGTTCACGCTTCTCGGGCGCGAGCATGCCGGAAAGCGCGCTTTTCACCTCGTCTACCGCATCGTAGATGATGTTGTAGTAGCGAATATCGACACCCGAATGCTCGGCCCCCTTGCGCGCACCGGCGTCGGCACGAGTATTGAAACCAATAATCACCGCATTCGATGCTTGCGCCAGATGAACATCGGACTCGCTGATGGCACCGACAGCTGCGTGGATGACGTTGACCTTGACTTCCGCGGTCGACAGCTTTTGCAGCGACTGCACCAGCGCTTCCTGAGATCCCTGCACGTCGGCCTTGATGATCAACGGCAACACCTTGGCTTCGGCGGTGGTCATCGTATCGAGGATACTCTCGAGGTTGGCCGCCTGCTTGGTCGCCAATTTGACGTCGCGGTACTTGCCCTGACGGAAGAGCGCGATTTCGCGCACCTTGCGTTCGTCGGCCAGCACCACGGCCTCTTGGCCGGCCGCCGGGACATCGGAAAGACCCAGGATTTCGACCGGGATCGACGGTCCTGCCTCCTTGATCACCTTGCCGTTTTCGTCAAGCATGGCGCGCACCCGACCGAAGACCTGGCCAGCCAGCACGACGTCGCCCTGGCGCAGCGTTCCCGACAAGACCAGCATCGTTGCCACCGGTCCGCGACCCTTGTCGATCCGCGCTTCGATGATCAAACCTTTGGCCGGCGATTCCGTCGGCGCCATGAGTTCGAGCATGTCGGCCTGCAGCAGGACGTTTTCGAGCAACTCGTCGATACCCTGCCCGGTCTTCGCCGAAACCGGGATAAACGGTACGTCGCCGCCATACTCTTCGGGTACGACCTGTTCGGCAACCAGTTCCTGCTTCACGCGTTCGGGCTCTGCGCCGGGCTTGTCGATCTTGTTCACGGCCACCACCAGCGGTACGCCGGCGGCCCTGGCATGGTGAATCGCCTCGCGCGTCTGCGGCATGACGCCATCGTCAGCGGCAACGACCAGGATAACCAGGTCGGTGGCCTTGGCGCCGCGGGCACGCATCGCCGTAAAAGCTTCGTGACCAGGCGTATCGAGAAAAGTCACCATGCCGCGCGCTGTTTCAACGTGATAGGCACCAATGTGCTGGGTGATGCCACCCGCTTCACCGCTGGCAACGCGGGTACGGCGAATGTAGTCGAGTAGCGAAGTCTTGCCGTGATCGACGTGGCCCATGACGGTCACCACCGGCGCACGCGGTTCGAGCGGCGCATCCTTGTGGTCGACGCCTTCGTCATCAAGGAGGAAGGCATCCGGATCGTCGAGCTTGGCGGCAAACGCCTTGTGGCCCATTTCCTCGACGATGATCATCGCCGTTTCCTGATCGAGCACCTGATTGATGGTCACCATCGAGCCCATCTTCATCAGCGCCTTGATCACCTCGGTGGCCTTGACGGCCATTTTGTGGGCAAGGTCGGCGACCGAGATGGTCTCCGGGACAGAAACGTCGTGCATGACCGGCTCGAGGGGTGCCTGGAAGGAATGTTCTTCATCGGCACTGCTACCGCGACCGCCGCGCTTGCCATGCTTGTTGTCCCGCCAGCCGGCAGCACCGGTTGCGCCGCGCGTGCGCAGCCCCGCCCGCTTGTTGGCACCTTCGTTCTTCCACTGGCCCTTCTTGTCGGGAGCGGCTTTCTTCTCCGGCATTTTCTTGTCGGTGCTGGCCGGCTTGCCAACCGGCTTGTGCAAGGTCTTGTCTTCCGCCGGCCGTTCGCTGGCGGTTTGTGCGGCGACCTGCTTGGCAACCCCGGCGGCCTTGGCCGCGACGGCCTTGGCTTCGGCATCCTGCTTGGCCCGCGCCAGGTCGACAACGCGTTGCTGCTTGTTCTTGAACTCGGCTTCCTGCAGCGCACGCAACTCGGCGTTACGCCGCTCTTCCTCGGCGCGCAGTTTCTGCTGCTCCTCGCCGATGATCGATGCCCGCGTCACCACTTTTCTGCCGCCGGCTTCGACCTTGGCTTTTCTGGCAGGTGGCCTGGCATTTTCCGCGACCACTGGCTCGAGCTTCGCTTCGACCTTGGCTTCGGCCACCGCTTCGGTCTTTGCTTCGACCACCGCTTCGACCACTGCTTCAGGCACTGCTTCCGCCTTCGCTTCAAGCACCGCTTCGGCCTGCGTCTCGATGAGCACTTCGGTGGGCGCTTCGCGTAGTGGCTCGGCTTTTTCTTCGACAGCCGGCTCGGCGACCGGCTCGACAGCGGCCACAAACGCCGGCGCGGCGTTGTCCGTGAGCACCGGCTCAAACACCGGCGCCAGGGCTGCCTCGGCGATTTCCTCGCCCGCGCCGGCGGCTGCGGGGGCCTCTGGCGGCTGCACGGCGGCAGCGGCTCGCGCCTCGGTCGGCTCACGTTTTACAAGAACGCGCTTCTTGCGCACTTCGACCTGGACCGTGTGCGATTTTCCGTGCGAATCCTGCGACCGGATCTCGCTGGTTTCTCGGCGCGTCAAGGTAATCTTGGTCTTGGCCTCACCGCCATGCGAACGCCGCAGGTACTCCAGAAGCCTGGACTTGTCCTGCTCCGAGAGCAGATCATCCGCCTCGCTCTTGGTGACACCGGCGCGATTCAGCTGCTCGAGCAGGGCACCCGCCTGCATTTTCAGTTGGGTAGCAAATTGGGCAACACTTGTTTGCGCCATATGAATTCCTTTTTCCCGCTTACTCGAACCAGTGCGCACGCGCCGTGGTGATCAGTTGTTTAGCCCGCTGGGTATCCATGCCGGTCAATTCGGTGAGCTCGTCAACCGCCAGATCGGCGAGATCGTCACGCGTCTTGATACCGCTTCCCGCCAGCTTTCCGGCCAGGGACTTGTCCATCCCGTCAAGGCTCAGCATATCCTCGGCGACATCCTCGATCTTCTCTTCGGTAGCAATCGCTTCGGTAAGCAGAACATTTCGCGCACGCTCGCGCAGCTCCTGAACCGTTGCCTCGTCGAAGGACTCGATCTCGAGCATTTCGTGGACCGGCACATAAGCGACTTCCTCGAGCGTCGAGAACCCTTCCTCGATCAGGATATTGGCCACTTCCTCGTCGACATCGAGCTTTTCCATGAACAATACGCGCATCGCTGCGGCCTCGGCCTCGACCATTGTTTGCGCCTCGTCTTCGGTCATCAGATTGATCGTCCAGCCGGTCATTTCCGAAGCGAGACGAACGTTCTGGCCGCCACGACCGATGGCAATCGCCAGGTTCTGCTCGTCGACCACCACGTCCATGCAATGCTTTTCCTCATCGACGACGATCGAACTGACTTCCGCCGGCGCCAGCGCACCGACGACAAACTGTGCCGGATCTGGCGACCAGAGGACAATGTCGACGCGCTCGCCGGCCAGTTCATTGGTCACCGCCGTGACCCGCATGCCACGCATACCGACGCAGGTGCCGATTGGATCGATACGCTGGTCGTTGGATTTCACCGCGATCTTGGCGCGCATGCCGGGGTCACGGGCAGCCGCCTTGATCTCCAGCAAGCCGTCATCGACTTCCGGAACTTCCAGCGCGAACAGCTTGATGATGAACTCCGGCGCCGTTCGCGAGAGAATCAACTGCGGCCCGCGGGCAGCACGATCGATACGCAGCAGATAGGCTTTGACGCGATCGCCGACACGCAGGTTTTCGCGCGGAATCATCTGGTCACGCGGCAGCAAGGCTTCGATCTTGCCGGTTTCGATGATCGCGTTGCCACGCTCCATGCGCTTGATGGCACCGATCACCAGATGTTCCTTGCGTGCCAGGAAATCATTGAGAATCTGTTCGCGCTCGGCGTCGCGGATTTTCTGCAGAATCACCTGCTTGGCCGCTTGCGCGCCGATACGGCCGAAATCGATCGGCTCCAGCGCCTCTTCCAGGAAGTCACCGACCTCGACCTCGGGATCCTGAACCTGCGCTTCCGACAAGGGGAGCTGTTCCTCCTCGTCAAGAAAGTCAGGATCGGCAACGACCTCCCAGCGGCGGAAGGTTTCGAAATCGCCGGTTTCGCGGTCGACCACCACGCGAACATTCGCGTCGTCGTGGATGCGCTTCTTGGTAGCCGACGCCAGCGCCATTTCCAGCGCGCCGAAGACGATGTCTCTGGTGACGTTCTTTTCACGTGCCAGGACATCTACCAGCAGCAAGATTTCGCGGCTCATTTGCTCATTACCTCCTAAACCAGCCTATCAGTCGATTTTGCCAGGTCGAAGTTGGGCACCAAACGCGCCTTGTCAACATTGACCAGGTCGAATACCACCTCGCCCGAATCGATCTGCAAGCGCACCCTGCCTTCGTGCACACCCTGCAGGACACCTTTGAAGTTGCGTTGGCCATTGCACGGCAAGCGCAGCTTGAGAGTGATCTCGGACCCCGCGAAACGCTCGAAATCAGCCTCCTTCTTCAACGGCCTGTCGATCCCCGGCGAGGAGACCTCGAGACAATCGTAATCGAAGTTCTCGACCATCAATACCCGCGACAACTGATTGCTGACCAGCGCACAGTCTTCGACATCGACGCCGCGCGGCTTGTCCGGCTTGTCGATGAAGACGCGCAGCACACGGCCACGCGGACTGCGCTCGACATCGACCAACTCGTAGCCGAGGCCGGACACCGTTTTTTCAAGAACTTCGTGCACATCCATGGCTGCAAATAAAAAATGGGCGAAACGCCCATCCCCGAAAAGTTGTGCCCACAAGGGGCGACCGGAAAACCGTTGGATTATAGCGAAAATAGTCGCCGACGTAAATCGGCCCGCGAGCTGACCAGC